>JAFRHL010000013.1 GCA_017433295.1 Eubacterium sp. | reverse complement strand
TAGAATTGTTGCAGATCAAGATTTGAATACGAGGCGGTATCAGGCATAACAGACATCCTTTCTTAAAGGCTTATTATCTATTATTATATCATGGTATCGTCAATATTTAAAGCGTAAATACTAATAGATGAGGAAGAACCATTGTTATTAGTTAAATCAGTCTGTATTCCGGAGGATATCTGACCGGTACTGTGTGAAGAAATGGCAACTGCTTATCATCGAAATGACAGACATTTTGGACTCTGCCGCTTGTCTGAGCGAAGCGAGTTTTGCGTAGCAGAGTCCGCAAAAATGGATGTCATGAATGATTAAGCAGTCCATTTCTGAGCCCATGTGCCGTCAGATACCTCTGGAACAGACTGTTTTTTTAATACCACATCACCCCTGCATATTCTTCTGGGCCGTGGACAGCATCAGTTTGATCCGGTTAATCTGATTCACCTCGCTGGCTCCCGGGTCATAATCAATGGCCACGATATTGGACTGGGGGTACTTGCGCCGCAGCTCCTTGATGACCCCCTTCCCCACCACATGGTTGGGCAGGCAGGCAAAGGGCTGGGTGCAGACAATGTTCTGGGCACCTCCCTCGATCAGTTCCACCATCTCACCGGTTAAGAACCAGCCCTCGCCGGTCTGGTTGCCCAGGGATACGATGGGGGCGGCGTACTCCGCCAGGGTTTTGATATGGGGCGGCGGATCAAAGCGGCTGCTCTTTTCCAGTTCCTTTCTCAAGAATCCCCTGTAGAGTTCGATGAGATTGATTCCGGCATTGCATAGCCGGGCTGTCAAGGTGGGCTTGCCAAGATATTCTGATTTAAAGTTGGCGTTATAAAAGCTGTAGAAGAGGAAGTCCAGGAGGTCAGGCATGACTGCCTCGGCGCCTTCCGATTCCAGCAGTTCTACCAGATGGTTGTTGGCATCCGGCAGGAATTTAACCAGGATCTCACCTACGATGCCTACCCGGGGCTTGCGCTCGTCGGTAATGGGCAGGGTATCAAAATCCCGTATCATCCTTTTAATGTTTCTTCTGAATTCACCGTAACGGGCCTTTTGCAGTGACTTGATACAGCGTCTTTCCCATACCTTGTGCAGGTGGTTGGTGGAGCCCTTCACTTTCTCGTAGGGTCTTACCCGGTATACCATCCTCATGAAGAGGTCGCCGTAAACAATTGCCTGCAGCATCCGGCTCAGCATGGGCAGGGTAAACTTAAAGCCTTCGTTTTTCTCAATGCCCTGGACGCTCAGGCTGATAACGGGGATCTGGCCCATGCCGTTTTTCTCCAGGGCTCTTCTGATAAAGCCTATATAATTGGTGGCCCGGCAGCCTCCTCCTGTCTGGGTGATGATCACGGCTGTTTTATTCAGGTCATATTTGCCTGAGGTGAGGGCGGTCATGATCTGGCCCACCACAATAAGAGAAGGATAGCAGGCATCGTTATTTACATATTTTAAGCCGGTATCAACGGCTGTACGGCCCATCTGGGGAAGAATCTCCACATTATAGCCGCTTTGCCTGAAAACAGGATCCAGCAGGTTAAAGTGGATGGGCGACATCTGGGGTACCAGTATGGTATAATCTTTCTTCATTTCTTTGGTGAATTCCACCCGTTTGATATTGGCCGGAACCACCCTGGGCCGGATATTCTTTTTCTGGCGTATCTTAACGGCGGCAATCAGGGACCGGATCCGGATTCTGGCGGCCCCCAGGTTATTCACCTCATCAATTTTCAGCACGGTGTATATACGGCCTGACTTTGACAGGATATCATTTACCGCATCGGTGGTGACCGCATCAAGACCGCAGCCGAAGGAATTCAGCTGGATGACCTCCAGTTGGGGATTCTTTTTGGCGTAGTTGGCGGCCCCGTATAGTCTGGAGTGGTACATCCACTGGTCGGAGACGATGAGGGGGCGCTCCACTTTGCCCAGGTGGCTGATGGAATCCTCTGAGAGAACGGCGATGCCGTAGGAAGTAATCAGCTCCGGGATGCCATGGTTGATCTCAGGATCCACATGGTAGGGCCTGCCGCAAAGGACGATGCCCATATTGCCGGTTTCCGCCAGCCAGGTCAGAGTCTCCTCCCCCTTTGTCCGGATATCTGCCCTGACCTGTTCCCTCTCGGCATAAGCCGCTTCCACAGCCAGGGAGACCTCTTCCCGGGTGACATCATAATGCAGGGAGAGTTCGTCAAAAAGACGCACCTTCAGGGCCTCGGCATTGTCCAGGGCCAGGAAGGGATGCATAAAGTTCACGGAAGGATCCTGCAGCTCCTCCATGTTGTTTTTGATATTTTCCGCATAGGAAGTCACGATGGGACAGTTGTAATGGTTGTTGGATCCTTCTGTCTCATTGACCTCATAGGGTATGCAGGGGTAGAAGATAGTATGGATCCCTTTCTTCAGCAGCCACATAACATGCCCGTGGGCGATCTTGGCAGGATAACACTCGGATTCACTGGGAATGGACTCTATGCCAAGCTCATAGATTTTCCGGGAAGACCTGGGTGATATCATCACTCTGAATCCCAGATTAGTAAAAAATGTATGCCAGAAGGGATAATTCTCATAAATATTAAGGACCCTGGGAATACCGATCACGCCCCGGGGCGCTTCCGCTAAAGGCAGAGATTTATAGGCAAAGGTTCGTTTGTATTTGAAATCATAGAGATTGGGGATAGCATCACTTTTCTTCTCCAGTCCCAGGCCGCGTTCACAACGGTTTCCCGAGATGAATTTCCGTCCGTTTCCGAAGTCATTGACCGTCAGGATGCAATGGTTGTTGCAGTGCTGGCACCGGCTCATTTCCGTATCGTAGGAGAGGGCAAGGATTTCATCCAGCGGCAGCATTGTAGTCTTATAATCCTCTTCGTCTCTTTCCCTTGCTATCAGGGCAGCCCCGAAAGCTCCCATGATCCCGGCAATATCAGGTCTAACGGCCCGGCATCCCGAAATAAGTTCAAAAGCCCTCAAAACCGCGTCATTGTAAAAGGTTCCCCCCTGGACAACGATCTTTTTCCCCAGCTGTTTGGGGTCAGTCAGTTTAATTACCTTCAGCAGGGCATTACGAATCACGGAGTAGGCAAGACCGGCGGAAATATCACCGACGGACGCACCTTCCTTCTGCGCCTGCTTTACCTTGGAATTCATGAATACTGTACAACGGGATCCCAGATCGATGGGAGAGGGAGCAAACAAGGCCACCTTTGCAAAATCAGATACAGTATAGTTCAGGGACCGGGCAAATGTCTCAATAAAGGATCCGCAGCCTGAGGAGCAGGCTTCGTTGAGCAGTACATTGTCCACGGCATTGTTTTTAATTTTTATGCATTTCATGTCCTGACCGCCGATGTCCAGGATGCAGTCCACATCCGGCTCAAAAAAGGCGGCGGCATAGTAGTGGGCCATGGTTTCCACCTCACCATGATCCAGGTTGAGGGCGGCTTTGATCAGGGCCTCCCCGTAGCCTGTGGAACAGGATCCGGCAATCACTGCCTTTTCCGGCAGCAGCTTTTTCAGCTCTCTGATGGACCGGATGGTGGTCTTTAAAGGGCTGCCGTTATTATTATCATAAAAACGGTAGAGCAAAGAACCGTCTTCACCGATCAGGGCCAGCTTGGTGGTGGTGGAACCGGCATCAATACCCAGATAACATTTTCCCTCATATGTAGAAAGAGAGCCTTTTTTCACTGAGAAACGGTTATGGTCCCGGGTGAAATCATCATAGGCTTTCTGGTCGGCAAACAGAGGCTGCATCCTTTCGACTTCTATTGCCAGCTTAATATCGGACTTAAAATATTCCAGCAGTTCATCAAGGGAGAGGGTACAGTCTTCCTTGGCATTCAATGCCGCTCCGGTGGCCGCAAAAAGATGGGAGTGGGGCGGATCAATGATATGGTCCTCATCCAGCTCCAGGGTACGGATAAAGGCATTTTTCAGTTCGGGCAGGAAATGAAGGGGTCCTCCAAGAAAAGCCACATGGCCTTTGATGGGCTTTCCGCAGGCCAGCCCGCTGATGGTCTGGTTGACCACGGCCTGAAAGATGGAAACAGAAAGGTTCTCCCGGGTGGCCCCTTCATTGATGAGGGGCTGGATATCCGTTTTGGCAAAAACACCACATCGGGCTGCAATGGGATATATGGTATCATAATCGCGGGCCAGTTCATTCAGACCGGCAGCGTCTGTCTGCAGCAGGCTGGCCATCTGGTCTATAAAAGAACCTGTACCGCCGGCACAGACACCGTTCATCCTCTGTTCAATGCCGTTCCCGTCAAAATATATGATTTTGGCATCTTCTCCCCCCAGCTCGATGGCAACATCGGTCTTGGGCTCATAATCCTGCAGGGCTTCCGAAACACATACCACCTCCTGGCAGAAGGGAATGTGCAGGTATTCGGAAATAGCCATGCCTCCGGAGCCGGTTACAGTGGGATGAACCGTAAGATTACCAAGGCTGTCCCGGGCATCCATAAGCAGGCCCTGCAAAGTTTCTTTTATATTGGCAAAGTGTCTTTTATAATCTGAAAAAAGGATCTTATGTGTTCTGTCAATAACAGAGACCTTTACCGTTGTAGATCCAATATCGATTCCCAATGAAAAATCCATGAATCCTTCAACTCCTTATCATATCGAATGTGAATATTATAGGGGAACCCTCGACAAAAATCAACAAATATCCGACAAAAATCCTGTGGGAAAATCTGGCGGTCATAATGTGACATGGGCCATGTCCTTCTCATATATATAAGTATAATAAAGAATTTTTCAGAGGTGGCTCATGGATAAAAAGGTTTATCTGGGCTCCTGTGCCCCGAAAAGCTGTCCCGGTCCTGTTCATGTGATTGAACCGGGGGATACCTTATATAGTATTGCAAAGAAATATCATACCAGGGTCAGGATATTACTGGCGCTGAATCCCTTCGTGGATATTTATAATTTACAGCCCGGTGAAGAAATCTGTGTTCCCATGGATACCCCTGCCGGGGAAACACAGCTGGTACCCCATGTGGTCAAAAAGGGTGAAACCATCGGTCATATACTTGAGAAATATCAGGGGAGTCCGGCGGAGCTTTTAAAAAGCAACCGCTGTCTCTATGATATTACTATTCCGGAAGGGATGATCCTATTATTGCCGGGACAAAAATAGCAGTTTATCCGGCCGGATACCTCCTTTATTTAAGTTTGACAAAGCACATGATATTCTTTATAATATAGAAAGTATGTCTGAACAGATTTGGGGGGTGCAGTCGTCCAGTGGACGACTCTGAGAAGCAGAAGCACCGACCGGAGCGGTAGCGGAGATGCGGGGTCCGGAAGCTTCCGGGGCAATCCCCGGCAGCTTCTGCCCTGTTATTTTTATGGAGGATTTTTATGAACTGGTTAAACAAGCTGGAGCGCAGATTCGGCCGGTATGCCCTCCGCAATCTGCCATTATATATTGTAGTGTTGTACGGATTCGGCGCGGTAATGAATTTTATTTCCGATAAGTTTTATGTCAACTTTGCACTCAATCCCTACATGGTACTGCATGGGGAACCCTGGAGAGTGGTCACATTTCTGGCTGTAACATCCGGCACCAATATTATCTTTCTGATTTTTATTCTGCTGCTGTATTACAGTATCGGTGAGTCGCTGGTCCAGGTATGGGGCGCATTCCGGTTTAATATGTACGTATTCTGCGGAGTACTGGGAACCCTTGCGGCGGCTTTTATCGTATATGCCATTTATCCTTCTCCTTATATTTTTATGGATACATATTATGTGACCCTTTCTTTATTTCTGGCTTATGCGGCAATTTTTCCCGATATGCAGCTATATCTTTACGGGATCCTGCCCATAAAGATAAAATGGCTGGCTTTGCTTGATATCGTTCTTCTGGCTTTTTCCTTTGTACAGGGAGGAATGGGGACGAGGATCAGTATTGTGGTCAGTCTGTTGAACTTTATCCTGTTTTATTTTTCTTCCAGGAATTATAAAAAGATATCTCCCCGGGAGGTAAAAAGGAAACGGACATACAGAAAGAAGGTTCAAAAGGTTGAAGGAACGGCCAGGCACAGATGTGCAGTCTGCGGACGGACCGAGGAGGATGACCCCGATCTGGAGTTCCGCTTCTGTTCCAAATGTAATGGGAATTATGAGTATTGTAATGAACATTTATTTACTCATACCCATGTGAAATGATTTCAGGTTGATTGATAAAGGTGAGACCATGATGATATCTGACCATGTAATGATTGCCGGGGGAATCGCCCATAAGGCCCCGGAGATATTAGAGGCACTGGAAAAAGGGGAAAAACCCTCATATAAGGTCTGGTATGCGGTGACCACAGCTTTAAAACAGGACGAACTCATGTACATATTAAGCAGCCGGGAATACGGACTGCCCTTATACAGGGACTCGTCCCTGAGACTTTTAGGACTGGCCGGATCGAGAAATGAGGCCTATGATATTGTAATGGAGATCACGAAAAGTGGGTATACTGAAAATGTAATATCAGACATGAAGAATTACCTGCAAGCTTATTAAGCAGGTCTTGAACCTGCAGGAGGAGTGTTTTGCTGCATATATTAGTGATCCTGCTGAAGATATTGGGGTGTATACTCCTGTTTCTGCTCGCCCTCCTTCTCCTTATACTTTTCACTCCTTTCCGATATCAGTTTGAGCTGAAAAAAGAGGTAGAAACTCCTCTTTGGGGACAGGCCCGGATAACCTGGTTTTTGAGAGCAGTGGTTTTTTCTGTTGCTTACATAAATCAGGCTCTCGAATACCGGTTAAAGATTTTCGGATTCCAGGTGCTGGGCAACGACCCGGAATTTCTGGAGGCAAAGGAAGAAAAGCGGAAGAGGAAGGCAAAAAAGGAAGCGGAAAAAAGTAAAAAGAAGGCCGGGTCAGATTTGAAAGAAAAGGAAGAATTATCTGCGGCTTCCCTGGAGGAGAAAGCCCGGAAGGAGGAAGCCCCGGAGGAGGAAGCCCCGGAGAAGGAAGTCCCGAAGGAGAAAGCCTCGAGTAATAAAAGCAAAGGAGGTTCCGGGAACGGCAAAAAAACCAGAAAGGGCTTATCAGACATAAATCCGGGACGGAAGCTTACCGGCGCCATGGAAAAGCTGAAGGGGCTGAGATCTTCTTATGAAGAGTATCATTTGGGTCCGGTGATCAGCAGACTGTGGCAGGCTGTCCGCAAGCTTCTCTCACATATTCTGCCCAGGAAGCTTAAGGGGTGGATGAGATTCGGTTTTGATGATCCTGCGGTTACAGGTTACGTTACTGCCTTTGCTGCTTCCTTTTACCCCCTTTACGGAAAGAGATTCAGGCTTCAGCCTGACTTCCAGGAGAAATGCTTCGAGGCTGACTGTCATGGTAAGGGACTGGTCAGACCGGTATTCTTATTATATCTTATTGTCTGGCTGCTGCTGGATAAGAATATCAGAGATCTGATAAAGGTATGGCGTAATAAATAACAGCCGGGAGATTTCTTTTTATATAAAGTATAGTAGTAAAAAGTTCAGCGCATAAACCGGGCTGGAAGAGACCGGTATTGATATTATTGAATTTCAGGAGGACGTTATGGAGAATAATCATTTTGATCAGACTGTGCAATCATTATTTAAAGGTATGGACCAGGTCATATCCACAAAAACAGTGGTGGGTGAGCCCCAGGTGATCGGAGATACCATTATTCTGCCCCTGGTGGATGTATCCTTCGGCATGGGAGCCGGCGCTTTCGGCAAGGATAAATCAGATTCAGGAGCCGGCGGAATCGGAGGAAAGATGTCTCCCAGCGCGATCCTTGTCATTAAGAACGGGGAGACCAGGCTTGTCAATGTCCGTAATCAGGATGCCGTGACCAAAGTTCTTGACCTGGTTCCGGATGCCGTGAACAAGGTATCATCACTCATCAGCAGCAGAGGCCGGGGAAATAGTGAGATGGACAGGGCTGTTAAGTCGGCTGACATTTCCAGCGAACCCGTCAGAGAAGAAATATAAAATTTTACTTGCTTTTTCATTTCATTTCTGATAGTATAGACTCGTTGTAAGTCTTTAGGGCTTAAGTTTACCAGCGAGGAGGTGCGACCATGGCAAGATGCGCTATTTGTGACAAAGGTGCTCATTTCGGTATCAAGGTGAGCCATTCTCATAGAAGATCTAACAAGATGTGGAAGTCTAACATTAAGTCCGTAAGGGTTGATGTGAACGGAGCTTCCAAGAGAATGTATGTTTGTACATCCTGTTTAAGATCTGCACGGAACGGCAAGATCACACTTGCATAGTATTATTGGCATGAAAGATATGAGGGAATCATTGATTCCCTCTTTTTTTCGATTGCTTTGATTTACAACACCGGGCCCGGGGAAGGGGACGGTCACTTACCGCAGGAACAGGGAGATCTGAAAAGCAGGACTCCTGCCGTCATGAATCCGAGGATCAGCAGGGTCTTTTCAGCAGGGCCATTCAGGAGGCAGGCGCATAACATGCCCAGAGAGAAAAAAATCAGGGCAAATCCACATACTTTTTTCATAACAAAGCTCCTGTTTATGACTCCTTATAGTTTAAGTTATGTTACCACACTGATATTTGTGATGATTTCTTATTCCTTTTTTGGAGAAAAAAGGGTATAATATAAATGTTTGATTGATAAGACGGACGGGTAGCAAGGCTGCCGGATCAGTTTATATTTCGGAGGTATTCTATATGAGGGGACAGATTATTACAGATTATGGCCAGATCGTTATAGATGAAGAAGTAATTGCGCAGTACGCGGGCATGAATGCCCTGGAATGCTTTGGAATCGTGGGTATGGCTTCAGTCAGTAAAAGGGACGGATTAGTAAAGCTTCTTAAGAGGGACAATCTTACCAAGGGCGTTCATGTTAAGATAAACGAGAATAAGATTGAGATTGACTTTCATATTATTGTGGTGTATGGTGTTTCCATTGCAACTGTTACCGAGAATCTGATTGAAAATGTAAAGTACAAATTAGAGACCCTGACCGATATGACAGTGGAAAAGATCAATGTATATGTGGAGGGTGTCCGCATCGTTGACTGATATAGATGATAAAAGGAGGAAATGCTGTGAGCACTCACAACATAGATGCCATAAAGTTCCAGAAGCTTTTTCTGGCTGGCGCAAATCGTATTAATGCACAAAAAGAATATATTAACGAGTTAAACGTATTTCCGGTACCGGACGGTGATACCGGAACCAATATGTCCTTAACCATTTTGTCTGCAGCCAGGGAGGTCCAGAAACTGAACGATCCGACCATCCCCGCCCTGTGCAAGGCCATAAGCAACGGATCCCTCCGGGGAGCCAGAGGGAATTCGGGCGTGATCCTGTCCCAGCTTTTCCGGGGATTTACAAAAGTGATCTCCAAAAAGGAAAGCATTGGCAAGGAAGAAATATCCGCCGGCTTTGAGCGGGCTGTGGAGACAGCCTATAAGGCGGTAATGAAGCCAAAAGAAGGGACGATCCTCACGGTGGCCAAGGCCATGTCCCAAAAGGCAACTGAACTTTGTGATTCTGACATGGACCTGATTCCCTACTGCCAGGAGATCGTTAACTATGGATATGAGGTACTGGCGAAGACACCGGACATGCTTCCGGTATTAAAGGAAGCGGGAGTTGTGGATTCCGGCGGCCAGGGACTGATGGAGGTTCTCCAGGGAGTACTGGATGCGCTGACCGGCAAGGTTACCGAGGTTGTGATCTCAGAAGGAATCGCTGCAGGCGGACCGGCATCCTCTGTTTCAACGGAACCCCTTGAGGAGAAAGATATTAAGTTCGGCTATTGTACAGAGTTTATCATTATGCTCGATAAAGAGATGTCTGCGGAGGAGGAGAAAGAACTTAAAAAGTTCCTCCTGTCCATCGGTGATTCTCTGGTACTGGTGGCCGATGAGGAAATCTGCAAGATCCATGTGCATACCAATCATCCGGGACAGGCCTTTGAGAAGGGACTTACCTACGGCGCCCTTTCTAATATGAAGGTAGATAATATGCGTCTGGAACATCAGGAGAAACTGATCAAGGATGCGGAACGGGTGGCTGCTTCCCAGAGACTGGAGGAAGCCAGAGAGGAAGAACTGGCCAGACAGAAAACCGAAAAAGCCGAGCCGGAGAAGGAAACGGGATTCATCTCGGTATCCATTGGTGAAGGGCTTACGGATATCTTCAAGGGACTGGGCGCAGATTATCTGATCGAAGGCGGTCAGACCATGAACCCCAGTACAGAGGACATGCTTAACGCCATTGACCAGGTCAATGCGAAAAATATTTTTATCCTTCCCAATAATAAGAATATCATCCTGGCGGCGGAACAGGCAAGAGACCTGACGGAAGACAAGAATATCATCGTCCTTCCCACCAAAACGATTCCCCAGGGGATCGCTGCCATGATTGGCTATATGCCTGATGTCAGTGTAGAAGAGAATAAAGAAGCCATGATGGAAGCCTGCGGTGAAGTCCGTACCGGACAGATCACCTATGCCGTGAGGGATACTTCTGTCAACGGCCTGGAGATCCATGATGGTGATATCATGGGAATCAATGATGATGGAATTTCTGTTGTGGGTAAAGATGTCGATGAGACTGCTCTGGAACTGATCGGGAGTATGATAGACGAGGATACAGAGCTCGTAACCATCTATTACGGGGATGATTCGACAGAAGAACGCGCTGAGACCATCGGGGACAGGATCCAGGACCAGTATGAAAACGTGGAAGTGGAAATCAGCTTCGGCGGCCAGCCCATCTATTACTATCTGATTTCAGTGGAATAATTATCATTATAAAGATGCCGGGAGGGGTGCAGCTAAACCTCTCCCGGTTTTTTGTATATAAGTCCGGCCTGCCCGGGAAAGTGGGTATCTGTAAACAGAAAAAGACGATTTCAAAAGGAGAAGGGATGACATCGGTCAGAGAAATAAAGGGGATCGGGGAGAAGACCCAGAAATTATTGCTTAAACTTCATATAGAGTCGGTGGAGGACCTGGTTCATCATTATCCCAGATGTTATACCACTTACCCGGATCCGGTACTTGTTTCAGAAGTCCGTACAGGAGTCAGGTGCTCCATCTGCTGTCAGGTTGCATCGCCTCCCGTCCTTCGGGCGGTGCGGAGGCTGAAGCTTATTACATGCCTGGCGGCGGACCAGTCCGGCCAGATTTTTCTTCGATGGTTTAATATGCCTTATCTTAAGAACACTTTAAAACAGGGGGAAAGATTTATATTTACAGGAACCCCTGTTTTCAAGGACGGCAGGATCATGCTGGAACAGCCGGAAATCAACAGCCCTGAAAAATATGAGAAGCTCACAGAGACCTTTCAGCCGGTCTACCCCCTGACTGCCGGCCTCTCCAATAAAACTCTTCAGAAGGCCATTGCGGCTGCATTTGACCTTTATTATGCCCGGGAGTTTCTACCTGAACAGATTAGAGACTATTATGACCTGTGGGATGAAAACCGGGCACTGAAAGAGGTACATTTTCCGTCAGGGACCGATAATCTGATGGAGGCAAAAAAGAGAATTATTTTTGACGAGTTTTTCCGCTTCTTCAGTGCCCTGGAGCTGGTAAAGGAAAGGGAAAACCAGGCATTAAACCATTATGTTATAGAAATGGATGAAAGCATTTCCTCTTTTTTGGACTCGCTTCCCTATGAACTAACCGGGGCTCAGAAAAGGACCCTTAAGGATATCCGGAATGACCTTTCAGGTACCATGGCCATGAACCGCCTGGTGCAGGGAGATGTGGGTTCGGGAAAGACCGTTGTGGCCATGGCGGCAATGCTGGCAGCGGTGAAAGCAGGCTACCAGGCAGCCCTGATGGCACCCACAGAGGTACTGGCCCGGCAGCATTATGAGACCTTTACCGCCATGCTTGGAAAGGAGGGTGTCCGGGTGGGCCTGCTGACAGGATCCGGGAAGGCTTCTGAAAAGAAGGAGATCAGAAAGAAACTGGAGACGGGAGAGCTGGATCTGATCGTGGGAACCCATGCCCTGATCCAGGAAAATGTCACATATAAAAACCTGGCCCTGGTGGTGACGGACGAACAGCACCGTTTCGGTGTAAAACAAAGAGATGCTTTATTTAATAAGGGAAGGGAACCCCACGTTCTGATCATGAGTGCCACTCCCATTCCCAGGACCCTGGGGATCATCCTTTACCGGGATCTGGATGTGAGTATCATGGATGAAATGCCTGCCTCCAGGCTGCCTATAAAGAACTGCGTTGTGAAGCAGAGTGCCAGAATGACTGCCTGGAACTTTATTAAGAAGGAAGTGGAGGCCGGACATCAGGCCTTCGTGATCTGTCCCATGATAGAAGAAAATGAGACCATGGATGTGGAGAATGTCACACAGTATACCGGGATGCTGGCCCGGAATCTGCCTCCGGAAATCAGTGTGGAAAGCTTAAACGGCAGGATGTCGGCGGATCAGAAGAATGACATCATGGATAGGTTTGCCGCAGGAGAGATAAAAGTCCTGGTTTCCACCACCGTGGTTGAGGTGGGGATCGATGTGCCCAATGCCACCGTGATGCTCATCGAGAATGCGGAAAGATTCGGACTTGCCCAGCTCCACCAGCTGCGGGGCAGGGTGGGAAGAGGAAAAGCCCAGTCCTATTGTATCTTTATTTCCGGATCGGATCAGGAGGAAGCCCTTGAGAGATTGTCGGTGGTGGGAAGATCCAATGATGGTTTTTATATAGCCGGAGAAGATCTGAAGCTCAGGGGGCCGGGAGAGTTTTTCGGCACAAAACAGAGCGGTACCATGAATTTTGCCCTGGGAGACATTTATTCCAATGCGGATATCTTAAAAGCAGCTTCTGAGGCTGTTGACCATTTAAGGGGAACAGGTTTTAATTTCCTTGAGGTGGGGCAGTACTCTCTGGATGAGAGCCTCAATTTTGCCAGAAATCTGTAGTGCCCCCTTTGCTAATATACTTGACAAAAATGATACATATTGTAGAATAATAGTAAACACATTCCCTGATTTCGCACTTCTCGCACGACCGGTGTCACGACAAGTCTGCGTCTGAGATTGCGTTCTTTCGAAAGGCGGCTGCTTTATGAGAGTGATTGCCGGCAAGGCCAGACATTTAAAGCTGAAGACCATCGAGGGTACTGCCACGAGGCCCACCACAGACCGAATTAAAGAGACCTTGTTTAATATACTGTCCTTCCGTATTGAAGGCAGCCTTTTTCTGGATCTTTTCGCCGGCAGCGGGGCCATAGGTATCGAGGCTTTAAGCCGGGGAGCGAAGGAGGCGGTATTCGTGGAGAATAACCGCAGGGCTGCTTCCTGTATCAGGGAGAATCTCCGCCATACCCATCTGGAAGAACAGGCAGATCTGATTCAGAAGGATGTCATGACTGCCCTGTGCCTGCTGGAGAGCCGGGAGACGCAGTTTGATTATATTTTTATGGATCCCCCCTATGGGAAAGGCTGGGAACAGAAGGTGCTATCCTTTCCGGCAACTTCTTTTCTCTGCCATGATGATACGGTCATCATAGTCGAGTCTGATCTTGAAACAGATTTTCCATGGCTTGAGGGGACAGGCTTTGTAATCAGCAGGGAAAAAAGATATAAGACCAATAAGCATACATTTATTATAAAGGAAGCTCACACATGAGTATTGCTGTTTATCCGGGATCCTTTGACCCGGTCACCTATGGACATATAGATATGATCCGCCGGGCTTCGGCAGCCTTTGACAAGCTGGTGGTGGGAGTTCTCACCAATTATACCAAGAAGCCTCTGTTTGATCTTGAGGAAAGACTGGAGATGCTTAAAGAGGTCACTTCCGGTCTGTCCAATGTTGAGATCACAGCCTTTGACGGCCTGGTGGTGGATTTTTGCGAGAAGACGGGAGCCGGCGTCATCGTCAGGGGAATCAGGTCAGGCGCGGATTTTGATTACGAGCTGGTCATGGCCCAGACCAACCGGAAGCTGAATCCCCGGGTAGATACTTTATTTTTGACAACCAGCCCGGAGTATTCCTTTGTCAGCTCCAGTTCGGTAAGGGAACTGCTTGCCTTTCATGGAGATATCACTGCATTTGTACCGGACCAGATCCGGTTAAGGATATATAATAAGATTATGGAGGATAAAAATGAACGTTGAACAGCTGATCGAAGAAATTGAAGTGTATATTGACAACTGCAAGACCACAGGAGTGCTCGGCGGCGGAAGCATGATTAAGGTAAACCGGGAGGAGCTTATGGCCATGCTGGATGAACTCAGAGACCAGCTGCCCAGGGAACTGAGTGAAAGCCGGCAGGTTCTGGCTACCAGAGAGTCTATTCTGGCGGATGCCCGTTCCAAGGGGGAGAAGATCGTTCAGGATGCGGCCAAGGAAGCCGGAATTCTTATTGATGACAATGAGATCGTGAATCTGGCCAATATGCGTGCCCAGGAGATCCTGGATCATGCCAATGCAGAGGCTGATGACATTATGGCCAATGCCAGAGAGACAGCCCGCACACTCCAGAACGGTGCTCTGGAATACACCCAGAGCATGATGGGCGGGATGGAGTATCTTTACAGCAGCATGATCGACCAGGAAAAGAAATACTTCGACGCTGTGATCAGTAAGTTAAAGGAAGACCATAAGCAGATCCTTGAGAATAAACACGAGATAGATCTCCAGTTGGGCTACAACGGTAAATCCGCACGCAGCAAAGAGGATTTTGAGAAAAAGGAAGAGCCGGCAGGCCAGTGATCCGTTCTTTTTCGTTTTAGAAATCTACAAAAGAAGAAGGCAGAGCAGCACTGTCAACAGGGCAGACATCAGCTTTAAGCGTACATAAGGTTTTATGGAGAGACCGGAACCGCTTACTACGCTGCCAATCTGGGCCAGACTGCACAACCCTCCCAGAGACAGAGCAGATAAAAGGAGTGCAGAAGACAGCATATGTCCTCCAATCCGGGCGGTGATGATAAACTGGCTTCCTGTTGTGACCTCCAGATTAGAGAGGAAAAACAAAAAGGGCACAGAGCCGGATACGGGAAGCTTTTCTGATAATCCGAAGAGGATGGAGAACAGCATGATATAAATTCCGATGGTAGCTATAATTTCCAGGGATGAAAGCCATATCTGCCGAATGGAGCCTTTTCCCTCTGCACATTTCCTGACAGAAGGATGGGCACCGGAAGGCCGGCAGCGGTAATTCGCTTTCTTTTCCTGCAGGATCATTACAATGTATAATAAGATCAGTGGCGCATAGAGACAAAAAAGCATAATGTGCCACTGTTTTTTTGTTGTTTGCCAGAGGGATTCTCCAAGCAGTCTGTAAACATATCCCAACAGAAAAACAGGGCTCACGAAGGAGCATAAGGGGAGCAGTCTTTCAGCAGCCCTCCGGGGCAGTAAGCCATTCTCATAAAAATGTCTGACATATATGGCTCCGATGGGAAGACCGGAGCATAGACCGAGGATCATCAGGGGCAAGGTCTCAGACAAAAGAGACTTTCTTCTGAATAATCTCCGGGAAGTTTGGATCAGCTCTTCCGGAACCTGATAATAGATCCAGAATTTTGACAGGATGATGGAAGGAAAAAGAACCGGAAGAACAGAGTATGCCCACAGCTCTAATCCCTGGGTGGCATATAGGGATACGTCCTCTGAAAAGAGCAGAAGCATTAATAATGCGGCTATACACAGGGCAGCCATGGAATTTCTATATAGGGATCTGGTTTGAACCATGTGATTTCTCCTTGATGAATGCTAATTTATGGGGGGTTTGTTTGGCCAGACAGACGCAGAGAACGAGGGGGACTATGTCTGCAAGTTCCGTTCCTCCTCGGAAATTGAAGTCATTTGGCAGTTTTTGTCTATGATTTCCTGCGGTGCAAAGTCACTTTCAGACATATACCCCTCCTCTGCTGCGTTTACCTGGCAAAACCAAAACCACCCCCACAAATCAACATTTTATGCATTCCTGACTTCAAAACAGTATATTCAATTAATACAGTCCGTATGAATTATTGCTTGACAAAGAAAATGCGGATGTGTATAATAGCAAGAGTATGAGTACGAAAGGTTGCTGATATTGTGAGAATCAATATATCGGAGATCTTGGCTAATCCATCTGTTATCAGACAATATAAGGTCTGTCCGGAGTTTGAGAAGCTGGAACTGACACATACCAGTTATCCTGTCAGTTATAAAGAACCCTTTGTTCTGACAGTTTCCAATAAGGCAGGAAGACTTCTGCTTGAGGGCGAGACCAGGGTGAATCTGCTGATGCCCTGTGACCGGTGTCTGGATGAGGTAGAGATTCCTTTTCCCATTCACATTGATACCAGGGTTAAGCCATATCAGGCATCAGATGGAACATCAGACGCTCCGGATCATGACTCTTCTGATTCAGATTTAACTGATCCTGATGAGTATAGTTTTCTGGACGGATGTATACTGGATGTGGACAAGCTTGTTTCTGACGAGATTGTGGTTGCACTCCCTACGAAGGTTCTTTGTAAAGAAGATTGTAAAGGATTGTGCAGCGTCTGCGGGACTAACCTGAACCACAGTTCCTGCAGCTGTGACCGTTCAGTGGGAGATCCGCGTATGGCAGCCATCCGGGATATATTTAAGGAATTTAATTCAGATTCCTGATATATCTGTGTTATGATCGACCGGAATATACATCGTACGTCTGTTTTAATATTGCGTAAGAGGAGGTGTGACCATGTCAATTTGTCCTAAGAATAAATCTTCCAAAGGAAGAAGAGACCGCCGCAGAGCAAACTGGAAGATGACTGCTCCGACACTGGTAAAGTGCAGTAAATGCGGTGCATTAACAATGCCTCACAGAGTATGTAAGGCATGTGGATCTTACAACAAAAAAGAGATCATTGCTGTTGACTGATTTTTGAATACGGCTGATAATCAAGGGGTTTTCACAATATGTGAGGACCTCTTTTTATATATGTCTGTTAATTGTTTTCTCTTTAAGATAGTCTTCTATGGCTCAGCAAACAAGACAATTACCCGGGCCATGATAGTCGGCCTTGTGATTCCTGGTTCATGGTGGGGACTTCCTCCGGGGCAGTCATCTGGGCCATGGGTCCCTTTTAGGAAAAGGTTGATGTAAGTTCGCTTTTTACGGGGCAGAAAGATAAGAAAGGAGCCCCGCCAATCTTTTTTGTGGAAATCGGATGGGCGATATGGTAAAATCCAGTTGAACAACAGCACATTTGAACAGCCGGAAGGAGGGTTATTATGAGCAGATTAAAGCAGCTTCGGCAATATGTTGATGAAGAGTTAGAAAGAATGGAAAACGCAGGAAAACGCACCGGTGCCATAGCTCACCTCTATGGGGTGTCGCTGGCTGCAACTATGATCGCAAGAAAACGTGGATTTGATCCGGAGCTTTGTTCCATGGCAGCCATGCTTCACGATCTTCATGCTTATAAGACAGGTTCCTATGATGATCATGCTCATAAAGGGGCTGATCTTGCAAAAAAGATCCTGGAGGAACTGAAGCTCACAAGTGAAAAGGAAACGGAGCAGATTTGTTCCATGATCTACCATCACGATGATAAGCTTGTGGTGGACAGTCCCATGGATGAGGTCCTGAAGGATGCCGATGTTATCCATCACTGTATGAATGATCTGTCCAAGGCGGTAAAAGATAAGGAAAAGAAGAGGTTTGCGGCACTCTGCGAAGAATTTGGTATGATGGCGCAGAATGATTTGTAATGGAGACAGATATGGATACACTGGAAGCTATTTTTACAAGAAGAAGTACGAGAAAGTTAAGAAAAGACCCGGTACCCCATGGACTGGTTGAGAAAATCCTTGAGGCGGGAAGGGTCGCGCCCTGTGGAGGAAACAGCCAGACAACCCATTTCATTGTGATAGAGAATCAGCAAATATTGGAAGCGCTTGCCGGAATCGTCTGCCAGGCATTTGCCGGGATGGGGGTAAAAAAAGATACTTATAAATCCCTGAGAAAATCGATCATAGCCTCAAAAAGAGGGGATTATGTTTTCCATTATGGCGCCCCGGTCCTGGTGGTGACCGCCAACAAAACAGGTTACGGAAATGCCATGGCTGACAGTGCCTGCGCACTGGAGAATATGATGATCGCGGCCAATGCCCTGGATCTTGGATCTTGTTATATCAACCAGCTTCACTGGCTGACAGATAATGATACTGTCAGGGGATGCATGGAAGATCTCGGGCTTACTGAGGATGAATTTATCACAGGAGGGATGATCCTGGGATATCCGGATACAGCAGATGGAAAGCCCCTGCGGGACAAAAAAGACATTACCGGTAATCCGGTGACATGGATCAGTTAGCAGGAATACAGCCACCGGCTATAAGGCGGCAGAATGGAGAACAGAATATGAAGAAAAACATCATTACCATCAGCAGGGAATTCGGCAGCGGCGGAAGGACCATAGGGAAAAAGGTGGCTAAAGAGCTGGGTATTATGTATTATGACAGGGATATCATCCGGGAGGCTGCAAAGGAGTCCGGCCTTAACGAAAGATATGTGGAGGAATATGGTGAGTTTTCTCCCTCGGCCGATGACCGCTTCGCCTATAGCTTTGTTGATTATATGGAAGAAGGGAACTCGCCGGTACTAAGACTCTGGGAAGCCAGGAAAAAGGTCATCAGGGAATTTGCCGACCGGGAACCCTGTGTGATCGTAGGGGTTGGCGCCGACTACATCTTAAAAGACAGAAGAGACTGCCTGAAGGTATTCCTTTACGCGGATGAAGAGACAAAGCAGGAGAGGATCCGGGAACTCTACGGGGATGTGGTTCTCAGGGATAAGAACCGGATTCATAATATGGATGTCAGAAGAAGCATCAATTATCAATATTTTACCGGACAGGAATGGGGAAAATCTAAGAATTATGATTTGTCTTTAAACAGCGGCAGTCTGGGAGTGGATAAGTGTGCAGACATCATTATTAAGGCATTTGAGGACTGACTTATTGCGTTTTTTATGCCGTAAAGGACCGTGACGCCAGATGAACCGGGACACAAATGGAACCGGGGCACAGATGGAACCGGGGCACAGATGAACCGGAGGCACAAATGAAACGGGGGCACAGGTACATTGACAAATGATTTTTCAAAGGGAAAAGTGTCAGGGATCATTATTGTTCAGGCAGTTCCGCTGATGCTGGCCCAACTGGTACAGTTATTATATAATGTAGTGGACCGGATCTATATCGGACATCTTAAGGATGTGGGAAGTCTGGCTCTGACGGGAGTGGGACTTGTTTTCCCGCTGACCACGCTGATCGCGGCCTTCACCAATTTGTTCGGCAACGGCGGCACACCCCTTTTTTCCATTGCCAGGGGAGCAGGACGAAGAGGAGAAGCCGAGAAGATCATGGGTAATTCCTTTTTTCTTCTGGCAGTCAGTTCCCTGCTTCTGATGATTCTCTGTTATATATTTCGCAGGCCGGTAATGTATCTTTTCGGTGCCAGCGACGCAACCTACAGCTATGCGGATGCCTATCTGAAGATCTATCTTCTGGGAACACCCTGCTCCATGATCGCCACGGGGATGAACGGCTATATCAATGCCCAGGGTTATCCCACCATCGGGATGCTGACCACAGTCTTCGGCGCCATCCTCAATCTGATCCTGGACCCGGTCTTTATCTTCGGTTTCCATATGGGTATTGCGGGGGCGGCCCTGGCAACTGTCATCAGCCAGACATTTTCTGCCGTCTGGGTCATCCGCTTTCTCAGAGGAAGACGGGCTGTGATCCATCTGAAAAGGAGAGCCATGAAGCCCGAAGGCCGGATCGTAAAAAGGATCACAGGTCTCGGTACGGCCGGTTTTATGGTCCAGGGGACCAATTGCCTGGTGCAGGTGGTCTGCAATGTGACCTTAAAGTCCTGGGGCGGAAATCTGGGAGACCTCTACGTGGGGGTTATGACAGTGATCAATTCCATACGGGAGATCTGTTCCCTGCCAATTCACGGCCTTACCAGCGGAGCCCAGCCGGTGCTGGGCTTTAACTTCGGAGCCGGTGAGAAGGAGCGGGTCAGGGAAGGAATCCGCTTTATGTCATTTCTTGGAATTATATATACAGTAGGGATCTGGCTGGTGATCCTCCTGAAACCCGGAATGTTTTTACACATATTTACCAATGATACCGCCATGCTTACCCATGGTGTAAGGCCCATCCTGATCCACTTTTTCGGATTCTGTTTTATGGCCCTGCAGTTTTCCGGCCAGGCCACCTTTACCGGTCTGGGCTTCTCCAAAAGAGCCATTTTTTTCTCCATCCTGAGGAAAGCTATCATTGTGGTACCTCTGACTATCCTCCTTCCCCATCTGGGATTTGGGGTGGATGGAGTGTTCCTGGCAGAGCCCATTTCCAACTTTATCGGCGGGACGGCATGTTTTACCACCATGTATTTTACGGTCTACCGGAAGCTGGTATCAGATTTCAAAGATCAAAATCGCCGGGGTTGAGGGCGGGACGGTAAACATCTGTCCAGCGAAGGAAGCAAAGCCTGTCAAAGATATTGATGCATATCGGAATGAAATTTGCAAAATAACTCAGGATATGGTATTATATTCATTCAGTAATCATCTGAAATGTCCGACAACAGCAGACTTACGTTTGTACTTGACGGACATTTCAGGTGATTAGTGATTGTAACATCAGATCTATCCAAGTGAAAGGAAGTAATCCTATGAGTATAAGAACTACCATAGCCCTGGATGCCATGGGCGGTGATAATGCGCCGGGAGAAATCGTCAAGGGCGCGGTGGAAGCCATTAATGAAAGAAAAGATATCAAGATTCATTTTTTCGGAGATCAGGACAAGATCCGGAAAGAGCTTGCCAAATATGAATATCCTGCGGACCAGATAACCATCACTCACACCACAGAGGAGATCAGCTGTGATGAGTCGCCGGCAATTGCCATAAAGAAGAAAAAAAATTCCTCCATGGTCATGGGTCTCCGCTCAGTAAAGGCCGGTGACTGCGATGCCTTTATCTCTGCGGGCAGCTCAGGGGCCGTCCTGGTAGGAGGACAGGTCCTGGTGGGAAAATGCCGGGGAGTAAAACGGGCACCTCTGGCTCCCCTGATCCCCACCGAGAAGGGGGTATCCCTCCTTATCGACTGCGGGGCAAATGTTGACGCAAGACCGGAGCATCTTCTCCAGTTTGCCCAGATGGGCTCTATCTATATGGAGCACGTGGTGGGAGTAAAGAAACCCAAAGTCGCTATCGTCAATATCGGGGAGGAGGAGGCCAAGGGGAATGCCCTTGTAAAGGAAACCTACCCCCTGCTTAAGGAATGCAGTGATATCAATTTTACCGGCAGTATCGAAGCCAGGGATATCCCTAAAGGTACTGCGGATGTTATTGTTACGGAAGCTTTTACGGGCAATGTGATATTAAAGCTGATGGAAGGCCTTGCTGCTACTCTGATCCACGTGATCAAAGAAGGAATGATGTCCTCAACCAGAGGCAAGATAGGCGGACTGCTGGCCAAGCCGGCCCTTAAAGAAACATTAAAGGCCTTTGACGCCAGCGAGTATGGCGGAGCACCCCTGCTGGGGCTTAAGGGCCTGGTGGTGAAGATCCACGGCAGCTCAAAGGCCAAGGAGACGAAGAACGCCATTTTCCAGTGCCTTTCCTTTAAAGAGGAGAATATCAATGAAAAGATACGCGAGCGCTTTGCCCGCCCGGTAAAGGAGGAAGAAGTCGCCGGAAAACAGGAAGGGACCGGGGACAAGCCGCGTCACAGTATAAAAACAGGGGAGCGTATCCGTGTATGAAACCGATAAAATTTCATGAGCTGGAGGAGATCATCGGTTACAGCTTTAAAGATAAGAATCTTCTTTTGCTGGCCCTGACCCACAGCTCATATGCCAATGAACATAAAAAAAATAAAAAAAGCAATAACGAGCGGCTGGAGTTTCTGGGAGACGCAGTGCTGGAACTTACCATCTCGGATTATCTTTTTCGCGAGTATCCGGACCGGGATGAGGGGAAGCTGACCAAACTCCGCTCCAGCCTGGTTTGTGAATATACTCTGGCTATCTGCGCCAGAGATATTTCCCTTGGCCGCTACCTGCTCTTAAGCAAGGGAGAGGACCTGACCGGAGGCAGGGAGAGGGACTCTATCCTGTCAGACGCCTTTGAGGCTGTGATAGGAGCAATCTATCTGGACGGAGGACTGGATAAGGCTGCCGGGTTTATTCACGAAAACCTGTTAAAGGATGTTGAGGACAAGAGTCTCTTTTATGATGCCAAGACCATTCTGCAGGAGATCGTCCAGGCCGGGGAAAGCGGAAAGCTCACCTATAAGCTCCTGGGAGAGAAGGGACCGGACCATAACAAGGAGTTTGAAGTAAAGGTCTTTATCGGAGAGAAAGCCTATGCCGGTGGTGTGGGCAAGACAAAGAAAGGAGCAGAGCAGATCGCTGCATATCAGACCATCCTCATGCTTCGCAGGCAGCAGGAAAAGGGATAAGGAAGAATGCATTTACAAAGTATCGAAATTAATGGATTTAAATCCTTTGCAAATAAGCTTACTTTTGAATTCCCCCATGGTATCACGGGTATCGTAGGCCCCAACGGCAGTGGAAAGAGCAATATCGGTGATGCTGTCCGCTGGGTTCTGGGTGAACAGAGCGCAAAGCAGCTTCGAGGCTCCAGAATGGAGGATGTGATCTTTTCCGGAACCGAAAATCGGAAACCCCTTGGTTTTGCCTATGTGGCCATGGTCTTTGATAATTCTGACCGCAGGATCAACCTGGACTATGATCAGGTCAAGGTGGCCAGGAGGGTTTACCGCTCCGGAGAAAGCGAGTATCTGATCAACGGAAGTACCTGCCGCAGAAGGGATATAGTGGAACTATTCTATGACACCGGAATCGGTAAGGAAGGATATTCCATTATCGGACAGGGGCAGGTGGAGAAGATCCTAAGCGGCAAGATCGAGGACAGCCGGGAGCTTTTTGACGAAGCGGCAGGAATCGCCAAGTATAAAAAGAACCGTGCCCTGACAGAAAAGTCCCTGGAGCAGGAACGGCAGAATCTGGAGCGCGTCACGGATATATTGAAGGAACTGGAACAGAGGGTAGGACCCCTGGAGAGCCAGAGCAAAAAAGCGAAAGAGTTTTTGCGCCTTAAGGAGAAGGAAAAAGACCTGGACCTGCATTTATTTCTCTACGATCAGGCCCGGCTTAAACAGGAAGAAAGCCAGCTTAACCGCCAGTATGCCATTACAGAGAAGGATCTGGAGGATACCCGCCTGGCTGTAACCCATATCAGGGAACAAAATACCAGCCTTGGACAGGAACTGAAGGAACTGACTGACAGAACCGAACAACTCTCGGGTCTGAGAGAAGAAAATCTTCAAAGCCGTGAGTCTCTGGAAAAGCATAAGCAGGAACTGACACTCAAAGTCCGGTCTAATATGAGGCTTATGGACCATTACAGGGAACTGGCGGAGAATGCCCGGGCGGAGGAGCTGAAGAAGGCGGAGGAGCTGGCCGGAAATGAAGCGGGACTGAAAGACCTGTCCGCAAAATGTGATGAGCTGGGCCGGAAGCTGGAAGACCAGGAGCTGGAGATCGAGGTTTTAAAAAAGCGTAAGGAAGCCATAAGCAGAGAAGCCCAGGGAGAAAGGGACAGACTTTTCTCCATAATCAGTAATGATTCTGATACCAAGGAAAAAATGGGCCGCTACCAGACCATGGAAGAGCAGCTGAATATCCGGAATGCGGAATATGCCAGCCGGCTTCTGGCTTTTCAGTCAGAGCGTAAGGAATACCAGGATCAGGTAGATGCTTTCAAAGAAGAATATGCCCTGGTCAAAGAGAAAGAGGAAGAATACTCCCGGAAGGAAGAAGACCTGTCCGGAAGGAAGGATGATCTTCGCGAAAGAGAGCGGGTCTGCAACAAAGAACTGGATCAGGAGAACCATGAACTTCTGCGGGCAAGATCCCAGTACGAAACCCTGAGAAATATTTCGGAAAGATATGATGGTTACCAGCAGTCCATCCGTCATGTTATGGAACAGAAGAAGTCCCATCCCGGAATCCTGGGAGTAGTGGCGGATATCCTGACCATGGATAAGAAATATGAGACTGCCATTGAGATTGCCCTGGGCGGAGCACTGCAGAACATCGTCACGGAGGATAACGGCACAGCCAAAGAAATGATTGCCTGGCTGAAAAGAAACCGTAAGGGACGGGCGACTTTCCTCCCCCTTTCTAATATCAGGAAGAGAAACATTACCATTTCTCCCTATGTTTTAGAGGAAGAGGGTGTTATCGGGGTGGCCAGCAGCCTGGTAAAAACAGATGCCAGGTATGTAGACCTGGTTGTATCCCTGCTGGGCAGGACCGTAGTTGTGGACACCATCGACCACGCCCTGTTTTTGAACCGGAAGAATAACTTCAGCCTTCGCATTGTCACCCTGGACGGTGAACTGCTAAATCCCGGCGGCGCCATCACCGGCGGCGCCTTTCGCCATGCGGGCAACCTGCTGGGGAGAAAACGTGAAGTAGAAGAATGCAAGATAAAAATGAATGACAAGGGTGAAAGCTGCCGGAGATTACAGGAAGAGATCGCGGCCCTGAAGGCGGAAAGAAAGAAGGTCTCCAAAGAACTGGAGGATGTCTCCGAGGAGCTTTCCGCATGGAGGCTCCGTCTTCATGACCTGTCTCAGAAGCTGCCGGAAGTAAAAAGGCGCAGGGAAGACCTGGATAAGGCCATTCTGTCCCTTAAGGCAGAACATAAGATGCTGCGCAGGCAGCTGAATGACATTCTGTCACAGATGGAGCAGCTGGCAAAGGAGCAGGAAACCAGCGAAAAACTTCACGAAGAGAATCATGATGTGATTGACCGGCTGAACAGGCAGATGGAGGAACTGGATCAGAAAATCGGCCGGCAGGAAGAAGAAAAAAATGCCCTCCTGCTTGACATTTCAAAGAAGGAACAGCAGATAGAGTTCCGTAAGGCAGAAGACATCCGTCTCCGCCAGGAAAAGGAGACGTTGAAAAACCAGCAGAAAGAAAATGAAAAGGAAACAGAAGCACTGATCCTGGCCAACCGGAAGCTTTCTGAAGAAACAGCTGTCATCGAGGGACGGATCCAGGAATTAACGAAGACTATCCAGGCTTTGACGGAGGATCTTGTAAAACTGCGGGAGGGACAAAAAGACCTGCAGGCAAAACAGAGCCGGATCTTTGACCAGCTCAACGAGAAAAATGAAAGGCTGATCCTGCTGGAGAAGGAAGCTGACCGGATGAAAAGCCGGCTGGAAAAGATCGGGGAAAGTCTTGAGAATCAGATCAATCATATGTGGGATAATTATGAGATCACATATAATTATGCTCTGGAGTTCAAAAGGTACGACATTAGTCCGGCAGATGTCGCCGGCTATCGCAAAGAACAAAAGGAAACCGTGCGGAAGGTCAGACAGCTGGGGAATGTAAATATCAATGCCATCGAAGAATACAAAGAGGTCGGAGAACGCTATGAGTTCATGAAAGGCCAGTATGATGATATCAGTAAGGCTGAAGAGAACCTCAAGAATATGATCCGCGATCTGAATACGGCCATGAAAGAGCTTTTCACAGACCAGTTTGCCCAGATCAGGACAGCCTTCCAGAATGTATTCAGAGATCTTTTTGAGGGTGGAAAGGCGGATCTTGAGCTGATGGACCAGGAGAATATCCTGGAATGCGGTATCAGGATTGTGGCCCAGCCGCCGGGCAAAAAACTGCAGAATATCCTGCTCTTATCCGGAGGAGAAAGAGCCCTCACCGCGATAGCCCTTCTTTTTGCCATTCAGCAGTTAAAGCCTTCGCCCTTCTGTTTACTGGACGAGATAGAGGCGGCACTGGACGATGCCAATATTGTACGATTTTCAAAGTATTTAAAGAAATTAGCAGGAGATACCCAGTTTATTGTCATTACCCACCGCCGGGGTACCATGACAGCAGCGGACGCGCTTTATGGTATAACTATGCAGGAGAAGGGAATCTCCACCCTGATCTCCGTGGACCTTATTGACAAAGAACTGGATGCATGAAATGTTTAAGCAGCTCTCCTGCAGCCGGCCCGGTTCGCAAAAAAGCGAACTTGATTCATAATCGCCGGTATGATCCCGCATTGAATTTAAGGAGGAGAAAGGTATGGGATTTTTCAGCAGACTGGTCAGTGGACTGACCAAAACCAGAGACAGTATCGCTTCCGGCCTGGATTCTATTTTTCATGGGTTTTCCAAAATAGATGATGATTTTTATGAGGAACTGGAAGAGGTCCTGATCATGGGGGATCTGGGTGTGGAGACCACCATGAACATAATAGAAGATCTTAAGGACCGGGTAAAGGAAGAAAAGATCAAGGAACCGGCAGCCTGCCAGAAGCTCCTTATCGATATCATA
Source organism: Eubacterium sp. (assembly GCA_017433295.1). Taxonomy (GTDB): domain Bacteria; phylum Bacillota; class Clostridia; order Lachnospirales; family Lachnospiraceae; genus Anaerobutyricum. The sequence goes on along the minus strand of JAFRHL010000013.1, from coordinate 42,214 downwards.
AAGGACCAGATGGAGGTCTCAGAGGATGCCTACGATTATGAGGACAGGACATCCGTGGTCCTGATTATCGGTGTGAACGGTGTGGGAAAAACTACTACCATAGGAAAACTGGCATCCCAGCTTAAGGCCCGGAACAAAAAGGTCATCATGGCTGCGGCAGATACCTTCAGGGCTGCGGCCATTGAGCAGCTGACCGAGTGGGCGTCAAGGGCAGGCGTTGATATCATAGCTCATCAGGAAGGCGCTGACCCGGCGGCAGTTGTATTTGATGCCTGTCAGGCAGCCCGGTCGAGAAATGCAGACATATTGCTGGTGGATACTGCCGGCCGTCTCCACAATAAGAAGAACCTGATGAATGAACTGGGTAAGATCCGCCGTGTCATTGAAAGAGAATATCCCGAGGCTTATCTTGAGACCCTGATCGTCCTTGACTCCACCACAGGCCAGAATGCTGTTGTTCAGGCCAGGCAGTTCAAGGAAGTGACAGATGTATCCGGTATTGTCCTCACCAAGCTTGACGGCACCGCCAAGGGCGGTATCGCCATTGCCATCCAGGCAGAAATGGGGATCCCCGTGAAATATATCGGGGTCGGGGAGCAGATCGATGATCTTCAGAAGTTTGATCCGGATTCCTTTGTAAACGCTCTCTTTGAAAGACCCCGGGAGGGTTCGGAAGAAAATCATGAGAATGCCGGGGACGGCCCGGATGAAGAATAGATCTGACTGTATAGGAGAAAAATAATGCTTGAAAAATTATCACTGGATAAATTTGAAGAAGCCTATGAACGGGTTCAGGAGGTGGTCCTTCCCACAAACCTGATCCAGAGTGACTTCTTTTCCAGAAATACGGGAAATAAAGTGTATTTTAAGCCGGAGAATCTTCAGCTCACCGGCGCTTATAAGATCCGGGGAGCTTACTACAAGATAAGCACTCTTTCTGAAGAAGAAAAGAAAAGGGGCCTGGTTACCGCCTCCGCCGGAAATCATGCCCAGGGTGTGGCCTACGCCGCAAAAAGATTCGGTGCCCCGGCAAAGATCGTGATGCCGGTAACGACACCCCTTCTTAAAGTCAACCGCACCAGGGCCCTGGGAGCAGAGGTGATCCTTTTTGGCAATGTGTATGATGAAGCCTGTGATAAGGCCCTGGAACTGGCAGATGAGGAGGGCCTGACCTTTATCCATCCCTTTGATGATCTGGAGGTGGCCACCGGACAGGGATCCATAGCCATGGAGATCGTAAAAGAGCTGCCCACAGTGGATATTATCCTGGTGCCTGTGGGTGGAGGCGGTCTTGCCACGGGTATTTCCACCCTGGCCAGGATGCTCAACCCCAAGATCCGGGTCATCGGTGTGGAACCTGCCGGCGCCTGCTGTCTTACCGAGTCTCTGGCCCGGGGGCATGTGGTGACTCTGGATAAGGTAAACACCATTGCTGACGGTACTGCGGTCAAGACACCGGGGGAGAAGATATTCCCCTATCTTCAGGAAAACCTGGACAGTGTGATCACCATCGAGGATGATGAGCTCATTGTGGCCTTCCTGGATATACTGGAGAACCACAAACTGCTGGTGGAGAATTCCGGCCTGCTTACCGTGGCTGCCCTGAAACATCTGGCGCCGGAGAACAAAAAGGTCGTTTCGGTCTTAAGCGGCGGAAATATGGATATTATTACCCTTTCTTCCGTGGTGCAGAACGGACTGATCCAGAGATCCCGTATCTTTACGGTTTCCATTCTGCTTCCGGATGTGCCCGGACAGCTTAATAAGGTGGCAGGGATCATTGCCGAAGAGCAGGGAAATATCATCCGTCTGGAGCATAACCAGTTTGTGAGTGTGAACCGTAACAGCTCCGTGGAGCTGACCATTACCATGGAGGCCTTTGGGGAAGATCATAAAAAGAAGATCATAGGGGCCCTGATGGAGGCAGGGCTTCCGGTGACGGAAAAGAATCCCAGGGCGACCTACTGATGCTTTTCCCAGGCATCGGGAGTCATTGGAGTCATCAGGTCTTCCAGAGTGATGCCGTAATAAAAATCGTGCTCCAGCTGCTTCAGCTTTTTCCACATGGGGAGAGTGGGGCAGCTATCAGCCCGGTCGCAGGCATCGGCGTGATCTGTCAGGCAGGCTACCGGAGACAGGTCTCCTTCAGTCAGCTCCAGGATCTCTCCTATGGTGTATTCTTCCGGCTTCCTGGTCAGTTTATAGCCGCCGCCTTTTCCGCGAAGCCCCTTGACCAGTTTTGCCCTGACTAAAAGCTTGATGATCGCTTCAAGATATTTCAGGGATATCTGCTGTTTATCAGCAATATCTTTTAAAGGTATATAGGTGTCTGTATGTCGTTCGGCCATGTCGATCATGACTCTTAATGCGTAACGTCCCTTTGTTGAAACCATGGTAATCTCCTTGTCATATCTGTGTGATTGCTGTGGTTTTTTCTTATTACTTAGTTTAATATAATGAATCGGTATTTTCAATAAAAAGAGCTTCATAAAGAAGTTCTTTTTTCTTTTACAGGAAGATACACTTTCTAAAATCATTCATATCTCACTGCTTGTTTCATATATATAGAATAAAACTTAGACAAGAAGGAGATGAAGCGAATTGAATGACTCTTCGCCCGCCGTCCAGATCCGGCCATTTCTCCCTGAAACCGTCGGACGGGTCCTGGATAAAGCCGGTCTTTGGGATTCACTGGAGGAGATAAGATTCAGGATAAACCGTCCAGTACAGCTGATTTGTACATATAAGGAATGCTTTCTGACAGAGTCCGTCATCAGCCGGGAAATGCTTAATATCACTTTTCAGAAGATCAGCGGATATTCTGCCTACGCATGCAGGGAGGAGCTGAAGGAAGGCTTTATCACCCTGCCCGGCGGCCACCGGGCGGGCCTGTGCGGGAGAGTTTATACAGACTCGGAAGGATGCCGGCAGATCAGGGATATCACATCCATGAATATCCGTGTGGCCAGACAGATGCCAGGCTGCTGCAGGTCTGTTTTAAACCTTCTTGTCGAGAATGAGCTCTTTCCTGATACCATGATCATTTCTCCTCCCGGCTTTGGCAAGACAACCCTTCTTCGTGACCTGATCCGGCATCTGTCAGACGGTTTCGGATCTTTTCCTGGAAAAAGGGTATCTGTTGTGGATGAGAGGGGGGAGCTAGCGGATGTTACCCGGGAGGGAGAAAGCTTTTATCTTGGAAAAAGAACCGATGTACTGGACCGGTGCCCCAAGGCAGAGGGGATGCTGCTGATGGTCCGGTCCATGAATCCGGAAATCATCGCAGCGGATGAGATCGGCAGCAGGGAGGATATTGAAGCAATGAAAGTTATAAGGAACAGCGGCTGCAGCCTCCTTATTACCGTCCATGGCAGGGATCCGGAAGAAGTCCTGGAGAAACCCGGCCTGGGACCCTACCTTAAAGACCGGCCCTTCCGCCGTTATCTTGTGATCAAAAAGAAAAGAGGAGGAGAGAGAATGACAGTGGTTTATGATGAGAAGGGAAGGATCCTGTGAAGCTGGCAGGTGCCGTGCTCATCATAATGGCCGGTTATCTGACAGGCCTTTGGATTCTTCGGCCCTATAAAGAACACATTGCCCTCCTGCAGGAAGGAAATCATCTGTTCTGCCTGATGGATTCGGAGGTCAGACACAGGAAAATACCCCTTACTGACCTGGCCGCCCGATTATCCGGGAAAACAGAATCCGCCTGGCGGCTCTTCTTCTTGCAGCTGGGACGAATCCTTGAGGAGAAACCGGATCAGGATTATCTTGAGATATTTGAACAGCTGCTGGAGTGGTACCCGGGAAATGAACTGACAGCGGAAGAAAGAAAACTTTTCTTTCGATTTGGAGAAGCCATCCTGACCGGTGATCACACCCTGCAGAGAGATTGTGCCGGACGTTTCTCCACTGAGCTGATGAATGATGTGATGTCTTTAAGAAAGGAACTGAAAAACAGAGAAAAGGTTATCAGGATCTTTTGTACGGCAATGAGCATATTGGTGATCATCATCCTGATCTGATGAGGTTTGTAAGATGAGGGCAGGAAAATGACAATTGAGCTTTTGTTTAAAATAGCAGCAGTAGGTATACTGGTTACCATCCTGTCACAGGTCTTAAAGCAGTCCGGCAGGGAGGAACAGGCATTTATGGTGGGACTGGCAGGATTATTTATCGTCCTGTCCTGGATCATTCCATGCATCAGCAGCCTGTTTCAGGATATCCATGACCTTTTTACACTTTAGCCAGGATCCCCGCCTTAAGGCCCGGTCCGGCGGAGACAAGGGGAGATTTATATGGTAACAGGGGAGGGATCTGGATCTTATGATCACGTTTAAGATTGCACTGGCAGGGGTTTTAGGGGCCCTGCTTGCTGTCATTGCGGGACAGGCCAGGAAAGAATACGGGATAATTGTTCTGCTGGGTCTGGCCCTGGTCATGAATGGTTTTCTGGTCTCAAGACTCAGGGAGATCCTCACCTTTCTTGACGGTGTCAGTCAGAAAGTGGGGATCAGTGATACCTATCTGAGGCTTCTTTATAAGCTGCTGGGGATATCCTTCGTTTCCCGTATTTCATCCGGATTATGTGAGGATATGGGCTATAAATCCGTGGCATACCAGATTGAGCTGGCAGGAAAACTTTCCATACTGATCTTAAGTATTCCCATGCTTAATTCTCTGTTTGAAATGATGGATCAGGTCTTATAGGCGGGTGGTGAGAAGTGCTTAAAAAAAATATAAACAGGATCATCCTATTTATGATAGTAGCAGGCATTCTACGGCTTTTTTACGGTCCTGTTCCGGCTTTTGCAAAGCAGGTGCCCTGCTCAGGCAGGACCCTGCAGGCATCGGATAAGAAGCAAGCTTCGGACACCATTGACATCGGAGCCTTATCAGAGGAACTGCATCTGGTGGAAGAAGATTATGATTATCCTGATTTTAAAGACCTCTTTGGCCTTATCCGTTCCATGAAATGGAAGGAAGCCGCTGACTGCCTTCTAACATGGTTTCTTGAAACTGTCAGCTATGAAATACGTGTCTCTGGGGTCCTGTACAGGGAAATCATATGCATAGCAGTTTTTTCTGCGATTTTTTCGGTGCTTGCATCGGCCTTCCCGAATCCGGCGGCAGGGGAAAGCAGTTTCATGGTCTCCTGGATCATCCTCTTTATGGCTCTGTTTTCAAATTTCAGGATAATGACAGAATTGTTTCGTTCAACGATCCTGCATCTGTCGGGGCTTATGAAGATCCTGATCCCGGTATATACGGCTGCCGTTACAGCCAGCGGAAGTCTGACCGCGGGGATCGCTTTTTATGAATACTACATGATCCTGGTCCTGTTCTTAAACTGGATCCTCATCCACATTTTTCTGCCGGGAATTCAGTATTACTTTGTTCTGCAGTTGTTTCAGCAGATCACCAGGAAGCAGTACCTTTCAAAGCTGTGTCATGTATTATATGAAGCCCTCTACAGGGGGATCAGGCTCCTGTTCTTTCTCTTTTTCGGCGCTCACCTGCTGGAGAGTATGCTGGCTCCTTCCTTTGACCTGACCAGGACGGGACTTCTTTCCCACCTGGCAGGGGTGATTCCCGGTGCAGGTTCTGCCATGCAGACTGTGGCCGGAACCGTCATTGCCTCCGGACTGATGATAAAAAATACCCTTGGAGTGTCGGTTATTCTTTTCCTGCTGGCAGTGCTGGCAGTTCCTTTATCGAAAATGCTTCTATATGTTTTGTTCAATGTAATCCTGACCATCCTGCTGGAACCGGTATCTGACCACAGGTTTACCGAGGGCATCCATACAGCCGGGAAATGCGGATTCCTGATGATGTACGGACTGACAATGGCTGTTGCCCTGCTGGTTCTTGTGATTGCCCTGACTACCATGGTAACAAACCGGATGATATAGCTGTATAAGAGGATATGGAAAATGGCTGATTATTTCAGAAGCTGGATAAAAATGGTTTTATATCTGGATATTCTACTCTGCATCTTAAGTATTCTCCTGGAAAGATCGGGTTTTGAAAAATATGTGAGGTTATTTACAGGTTTTCTCATGCTTTTCTGCCTGATCCTTCCACTGATACGCCTGGCAGGCATGCAGGATATATTTGATGCAGCTTATCTCCGTTCCTCCATTTCCTGCGAATTGCGGTCCCTGGAGGAAAACCAGATGGACCGGGGAAAAGACAGGCTTATTCAGGAATATGAGAATATGATAATGGGACAAATCAAAACCATGGGACAATCCGCGGGTCTTGACATTCATAACACCAGGCTTGAACTCTCGGAAAGCGATGGAAGGATCCGGGACCTTTATCTGACCATTCATGCAGACCATTCTCCTGAGGAAGAGACAAAAATAGACAGTTTCAGAAATGATCTTTCGGTATTGTATCAGTTAGAGCCAGAGCATATCTTTGTTGAAAACACATAGAATCATGCATAAGCAACGAAACCCCTGTCTTATTGTTATGCTGCCCCCAGGGGGCGGCAGAATGGAGATTCATATGAATAATAAGCTTAATAAACTGTCTTTAAAGGATATCGGTCCTGCCAGGATCGCAATTCTGGCGATATGCGGCATTTTTCTCCTTGTCAGCAGCTTTCCTATAAAAAAATCCGGCTTATCTGGGGAGACCGGAAAGAAGGGGGGAGAAGATTCATCCGTAAAAAGCTATTATGATCAGGAATATATCAGACAGCAGGAGAATAGATTAAAGCAGATTCTACAAACTGTGGAGGGGGTAGGAAAAGTGGAGGTGATGATCACATTACGGTCATCAGGTGAGGCAGTATTAAACAAGGATTATTCCAGAGAGGAGGCCGGGCAGAGTGAATCTGAAGGCAGTGACAGTAAGAATTCAGACAGTATAAAAGAAGGGGAGGAAACCATTTTGTCGGATAAAAATGGAAGCCGTGCTCCCTACGTAATCAAAGAAATGTCACCGGAAATATCAGGTCTGCTGATCATTTGTGAAGGAGCAGGCAGCAACAGGGTCGCATCCCGCGTTCTGCAGGCAGCCCAGTCAGTTTACGGAATATCCGCAGACCGTATAGCAATCTTAAAGATGGAGGACCAGCCATGAAAAAAATGTTTCATAAAAATCAGATAGCCATCACATCTCTTGCTGTGCTGATCGCAATAGCAGGATATCTGAATTTTACCCAGAATGATATTCCTACCATAAGCCAGAATACCGGACAGAAAGTGACAGGTCAGAATAGGGCCGTCGGAGAAAAGAAGGACAGCGGGAAAGAAAAAGCAGCAAAAGAAAAAACATCTGGGAAAACAGAGCAAAGTAAGGGGGCGGCAGAGGAAAAGAAAGAAGAAGAGACAATGGTTTCTGCCGGCAGCCTTGATATTTCCGACGCCGACAGTTTGATCAGTGAGAAGGTTGATGACCCTGCTAAGGTAGAGGATGAAGAGACCATCGGCGATGCGGTCCTGACACAGGCCCAGGTGGGTGAGTATATTGCAGGGGCAAAAATGGAACGGGAGCAGACCCATTCAAAGACAAAGGATGCCCTAAACCAGATCATCGAAAACGACAAACTGTCAGAGGACGCCAAACAGGAGGCTGCAGCAAGGCTGGAAAGGCTGGCGGATGTTATAGAAAAGGAAGCCGCCATTGAACAGCTGTTGAAATCCAAAGGCTATGGCCAGGCAGTGGTTTCCATCGGCGAAGACAGTATTGATGTGATCCTGAACTATAAGGATCTGGACCAGTCTGACAGGGCCCAGATAGAAGATATCGTAACCAGGAAAACCGGCTATCAGGTCAGCCAGATTGTAATCAGCCGGATGCGGGTCTCAACCCCGGATAAGAGGTAAGAAAAATAATCAAAAAAGGAAATCCTCCTTTTTGGTTGCAAAAGATCCCGTGTATGGTTATAATAAAATAAACTCTCATGCCGGTGCTGCCGGTATCAAAGAGGCGGATAAGTCTCAAAATAATAACTATACAGGAGGATTTCCGATGGAAAAGGATAAATTAAACCATTCATATAAAGTTGAGGAGATTGGACAGGTCCAGATAGCCGATGAAGTGATCGCTGTCATAGCAGGACTGGCAGCCACCGAGGTGGACGGGGTAGCCAAGATGTCCGGGAATATTACCAATGAGATCGTGAGCAAACTGGGGATGAAGAACCTGTCAAGCGGAGTAAAGGTTGAGATCCTGGGAGAAGAAGTAGAGGTTAAACTCAGCCTTGTGCTTAATTATGGCGTCAGTATCCCGAAAACATCCCGGGAAGTCCAGGAGAAAGTCAAGAATGCCATCGAGACCATGACAGGTCTCACTGTCATTGATGTGAACATCCGCATCGCAGGGGTTCAGATGGACGAAGGACAGAAATAATGGAGGAACCGTCATGAAGATGACAAGACGAAAGCTGAGGGAAACCATATTCCTTCTGTTGTTCCGGCTGGAATTCAATACCCCGGAGGAGCTCTGGGAACAGGTGGATGACTATTTTTCAGACCGGCAGGAAATAGAAGAAACAGATGAGACCTATATCAGGGATAAGCTGAAGGCAGTCATCTCAGGACTTTCCGGATATGACGCAAAGATCATGGAGATATGTGACGGCTGGCGTATCAGCCGCCTGGGGAAGGCCGAGCTGGCTATTTTACGACTGGCAGTTTATGAGATCCTTGAGGACGAAGATATACCCACCGGCGTGGCTATTAATGAAGCTGTGGAGATCGCCAAGATCTATTGCAGCGAAGAGGCTCCCAGATTTATCAACGGGGTACTGGCCAAGCTGGCATGAGACGAACAGCCTTACATGCCTTTATGACCGCATGTAAGGCTTTTCATCAGCGGGGAGATTTTGACTGTGACGGAGTCTTTTTAAATGAAAAGAGTTTTTTCCGTATCCCAGGTCAATTCTTATATCAGGAGAATATTTGACGGGGATTACGCTCTTAGGAACATTAGCATAAAAGGTGAGGTATCCAACTGTAAGTACCATTCTTCAGGGCATATTTATTTTACGCTCAAGGATGCCGGAGCCTCTATCCGCTGCATCATGTTTTCGTCGGACCGGGCCGGTGGACTGAATTTCAGGATGGAAAACGGACAGCAGGTGACAGCCAGCGGTAACATTACGGTCTATGGAAGGGACGGTACCTACCAGCTCTATGCCAGGAAGATCGTTTCTGACGGACTGGGAGAGCTGTATATCCGTTATGAAGAGCTAAAAAAGGAACTGTATGCGGCAGGCTATTTTGACTTTGAAAGGAAGAAAGAGCTTCCTCCCTATCCGGAACGTATCGGGATCGTTACAGCCCCGACCGGGGCAGCCATTAAAGATATTACCAGCATTGCCGGAAGAAGGAATCCCTTTGTCCAGCTGATCCTTTATCCCGCCAGGGTCCAGGGGGAAGGGGCTGCAAAGACCATAGCAGAAGGAATACGTTATTTTGACCGGAATGATGTGGATATCATCATCATAGGAAGGGGCGGAGGATCCATTGAGGATCTCTGGGCCTTTAATGAACGAGAGGTGGCCGATGCCATTTTCGCCGCAAAGACCCCTGTAATTTCAGGAACCGGTCATGAAATCGATATGACCATTGCGGATTATTGCGCCGATGTGCGGGCGGCCACACCCTCAGCAGCCTGTGAACTGGCCATACCGGATATTTACTCCATCCTCCAGCAGATCACCCAGTACAGAGTATCCCTGGATCTTATGATGGAGCGGAAGACAGACGGATACCGCCAGAGATATGAAAGATGCAGAAGACTTCTGGATGCCAGGCATCCGGGAGCTATGCTGTTAAAACAGCAGATGCGGCTTACCGGCCTGAAGACAGCTCTTCATGTTAAGATGGAGCAGATTCTGTCGGAAAAGAAACACAGAATGGATATTCTTTCCGGAAAGCTGACTGCCCTTTCCCCTTCGGAAAGACTGAGGGGAGGCTATGTATTTGCCCAGGATGACCGGGGCCATCCCATCAGCTCTGTAAGCCAGCTGACAGCGGGACAGGCTTTTACCCTGATATTCGCAGATGGACAGATCCGGGCAGTCCCCCTGCCTGATCCTGATAATAATTAAATGATTCGCGAGGTTTGATATGGCTGGAAATAAGTTTTCTATAGAAGATGCCTTCGGAGAACTGGACAGAATCCTTGAACAGATGGAAGACCCCTCCCTCTCCCTGTCGGATTCCATGGCATACTATAAAAAGGGCATGAAGCTGCTGGATAAATGCGGCAGGGCCCTGGATAAAACAGAAAAAGAAATACAGATATTGCAGGAGGAACAGAATGCAGGATATGATGAAGGAAGAGCTTCTGTCGAGAACCAGAAGGACTGAGGAGATCGTCTGCCGTTTTCTTCCGGAGGAAAAAGGATGGCAGAAAACAGTTCTTTCTGCCATGAATTATACCATGAAAGCCGGGGGCAAGCGCCTTCGCCCCTTATTGATGGATGAGACCTATCGAATGTACGGCGGGCAGGACAGGGACCTTATTGAACCCTTCATGGCGGCCATTGAGATGATCCATACCTATTCACTGATCCATGATGACCTTCCTGCCCTTGATAATGATGATTACCGACGGGGAAGGAAAACCGCCCATGTGATCTACGGAGAAGCTATGGCCATTCTGGCAGGAGATGCTCTTCTTAACTATGCTTTTGAAACTGCCTCCGGGGCTTTCAACGGAACCGAAAGAGACATCCGCACAGCCAGGGCCTTTCAGGTACTGGCCGCAAAGCCCGGCATTTACGGCATGATCGGAGGGCAGACAGCGGATGTGGAAAGTGAAGGCTGCGCCATCAGCATGGACAAGCTTCTGTTCATCCATAAGAATAAGACGGCAGCCCTGATCGAATGTGCCATGATGATCGGAGCCATTCTGGCAGGAGCGCCGGAGAAAGAGATAAAGATGGTGGAAGCCATTGCCGATAAGGTGGGAGTGGCCTTTCAGATACAGGATGATATTCTGGACTGTACTGCTTCCTCCAGCCAACTGGGGAAACCGGTGGGAAGTGATAAAAAGAACGAAAAGAATACCTATGTTTCTCTGGTGGGAATTGAGCAGGCCGGGCTGGATCAGAAGAGACTGACCATGGAGGCCATCGAAGCCTTTGATCAGCTTTCCGGAAAAAATGATTTTCTTAAAGAGCTGCTGCTGGCCCTTACCGGCAGGAGGTATTAAGACAGATAAAAGGAGAAAGACCATGAAAAAAAGGCTGGATATCATTCTGGTGGAAAAAGGCCTGGCCCCCTCCCGGGAAAAAGCAAAAGCCATGATCATGTCCGGCATCGTTTATGTTCAGGGACAGAAGGAAGATAAGGCCGGGACGGGCTTTGATGAAAAGGAAGCGGAGACTGTTGAGGTAAAGGGCACGGCCCTGCCATATGTCAGCCGGGGCGGCCTGAAGCTTGAGAAGGCTGTAGACCGGTTCGGTCTGGAACTTACGGACAGGATATGCATGGATGTGGGAGCTTCCACCGGAGGTTTTACCGACTGCATGCTTCAAAACGGGGCGGCCAGGGTCTATTCGGTTGATGTGGGCAGAGGGCAGCTGGACTGGAAGCTTCGCAGCGACCCCAGAGTAGTCTGCATGGAAAAAACCAATATGCGTTACGTCAGGCCGGAGGATATCGGCGAGAAGATCGACTTTGCTTCCATCGACGTATCCTTTATTTCCCTGACCAAAATTCTGATTCCGGTAAAAAACTGTTTAAATGAGGAGGCGGAGGTGGTCTGCCTGATTAAACCGCAATTTGAAGCAGGAAGGGACAAGGTCGGGAAAAAGGGCGTTGTGAGAGACACCCGGGTCCATGAAGAGGTGATCCGGTTGATCATGCAGTATGCAGTATCCATCGGCTTCTCCCTGCTTCATCTGGATTATTCCCCCATAAAGGGCCCGGAGGGGAACATAGAGTATCTTCTGCATCTTACGAATATGCCCGGTGCCCATAAGATCAGTGAGGAAGAGGCGGCTTTAGTGGTAAAAGCTTCCCATGAAGCGCTCGCCCGATAATAAAAGATATATAAAAATGAAAAATTTTCTGATTATTACCAATAAACAAAAAGATAAAAAGCTGGCCCTGTCGGGCCATGTACGTTCCATGCTGGAAAGCCGGGGCGCCTCCTGCCAGATATGTCATGCCTACAAGAAGGATGATACGGAGCCCATAGAGATCCCCGAGGGGACAGAGTGCATCCTGGTGATCGGCGGAGACGGCACCATATTAAACGCAGCAAGCCGTCTCATCGGCAGCAACATACCGCTTCTGGGTATTAACCGGGGAAGACTGGGTTTTCTTGCTGAAATCGATGTCCATGAGCTGGATATGGCCATTGATGACCTGATGGCCGATCATTACCAGCTGGAAAAGAGGATCATGCTCCGGGCGGATGTCTACCGAGAGGGAGAGTGTCTGATATCCTACACAGTTTTGAATGATGTGGTGGTCAGCCATGCGGATTTCGGCCGGGCAACCGGATTTTCCGTACTGATCAACGATACCCTAAGCGACAGTTACCGGGCTGATGGTGTGATCGTCTGTACTCCCACCGGAGCCACCGGCTATAACCTGTCCGCCGGCGGCCCCATCATCAATCCCACATGTAAGAACTTCGTTATCACCCCTGTCTGTCCCCATTCCCTGGCCACCAGAAGCGTTGTGCTGGCCAAGGAAGATACCGTCACCATAGAGGTGGAGGACCTGCGGGGAACAAAAAAGGAGCAGGCGGTGGTTTCATTTGACGGAAAAGAAGGGATCCATATCAGGACGGGTGATCAGGTCAGGATCCGCAGGGCAGAAGAGGTGACACCCTTTATCAAGACAAGAGAAGTAGGTTTCACAAAGATTTTAAAAGAAAAGCTGGTTTGACAGAGGGACAGTATGAAAGGAAAACGTCAGGAAAAGATTTTAGAGCTTATTAAGAATTATGATATTGAGACGCAGGAGGAGCTGGCAGGCTATCTGAAAAGGGCAGGCTTTTCTTCAACCCAGGGTACCATTTCAAGGGATATCCGGGAGCTGAAGCTTACAAAGGTCACCGGAGAGAACGGAAGACCCAAATATGCTCCCATACTGAGGGAAAACCTTCATGTTTCCAGTAAATACCGCAGGGTGCTTTCCGAAGCGATCCTGCACATGGAGGAGGCGGAGAATATCCTGGTGATAAAGACGGTGTCCGGCATGGCCATGGCCTGCGCGGCGGCCATAGATTCCATAGCCATAAAGGGAATCGTGGGGAGTATTGCCGGGGATGATACTATTCTATGCGTTATCAAGCAGGCGTCCCTGGTACCGGAGGTCATGCTTGAGCTGGACCAGATCATAAAGGGATCAGCCTGAGCGGCAGCCGGGACCGCCCGGATATAGTATGTTGGGAGGATAGAATGCTTATTAATCTTCATGTAAAGAATCTTGCGCTGATCGAAGAAGCAGACATCGATTTTACAGATCATCTGAATATACTGACAGGAGAAACAGGAGCAGGAAAATCTGTCCTCATCGGCTCCATCCAGTCTGCCCTGGGAGGGAAAATACCCAAAGACATGATTCGCGAGGGCAGTGATCTGGCTCTAATCGAGCTGGTATTTCACACAGATAATGAGATGGTAAAAAAGCTGCTTTGTGACTATGAGATCCCCTTTGAAGAGGGTGAGATCATTATCTCACGGAGGATCACGAATCAGAGAGTGGTAAATAAGGTAAACGGCTGCAACATCACCTTAAGCCGTTTAAAAGAGCTGTCTCCTTTCCTTCTGGACTTAAGCGGCCAGCATGAAAACCAGCTCTTATTAAAGCCGGTCAATCATTTAAAGATACTGGACAGCTATGACAAGGGAAATATTTACCCCGTGAAAGAGCAGGTGGCCTGGGAATACCATAGGTATCAGGAGCTTAAGCACAGATTATCGGAACAGGATATCGGTGAGGAAGAAAGACTGCGGGAGATGGAATTTCTTCAGTATGAGATCCGGGATATTGAAGCGGCCTCCCTAAGGGAAGGAGAAGACGAAGAACTGGAAAGCTTTTTTGAGAAAATATCACACGCCAGGGATATTCTTTCCGCCTGCGGGAAAGCCTATGAGCTGACCGGCAAGGGCAGTGACAGCGCCTCAGACCGGATGGGCAGCGCCATACGTTTTCTTTCCGATGCTTCTGATTATGATGAGGCAGTCCTTTCTCTGATGGAGCAGGCTTCCACGGTGGATACCCTTCTGAATGATCTTAACAGGGAGCTCTCTGATTACATGTCCTCCATGGAGTTCGATGAGCAGGCCTACCATGATACAGAAGAACGCCTGGATCAGATCAACCATCTGAAAGCCAGATACGGTGACAGTATACCGAAGATTTTTGCCTACAGGGATAAAAGCAGGGCCAGGTATGAGCAGCTCCTCAACCATGATGAGGAGATCAGTGCCCTGAAGAAGGAAGCAGCGGCCTCCGAGAAAAAACTTACGGCCCTTTGTAAGAGGCTCCATGACCTGAGAGAAAGCGCGGCAAAGCCTCTGGCGGAAGCTGTAGGAGCAGCCCTGCTCGATTTGAATTTCAAGGATGTGAGATTCGAGATCGCTTTTTCGGAAACGGATCATTTCAGCGCAGACGGAACGGACAGGGTCTGCTTTATGATCTCAACCAACCCGGGTCTTCCGGTAAGACCCCTTCATGAGATCGCCTCGGGAGGAGAACTTTCCCGGATTATGCTGGCGGTGAAATCAATCCTGGCCGGAGAAGAACAGATCGAGACCCTCATATTCGATGAGATAGACACGGGAATCAGCGGAAGGACGGCTCAGAAGGTTTCAGAGAGACTTGCCGGGCTGGCTAAGGACCGTCAGGTCATTGCCATCACCCATCTGCCCCAGATAGCCGCCATGGCGGATTCACATTTTCTGATTGAAAAAACCAGTGACGAAAATTCCACCATCAGCAGAATATGCCTGCTGAACGACGACGAATCGGTCCATGAGCTGGCCAGAATGCTTGGCGGAGTCCGGATCACCGATACCGTGCTTGCCAATGCCCGTGAAATGAAAAAACTGGCAAAAATGTAAAAAGAGCTGAATACTTCGTCAGGTAGAATATTCTGTCTGTTTGGATCAGACATCTTATCTCCATACTATGAGTGTAACTTTTTTAAGTCATTTATCAGTATGGAGGTTTTTTATGAAAAAAACAAATGGGATACGGAAGCTTCTGCTGATGATTCTGGCTTTGCAGGTCGTTATCCATATTCCTGTCCACGCCGAATCCCCCCAGGTCTATGTTTCCGGAGAACCTGTGGGAATCTACATCCGGACCAGAGGTCTGCTGGTGCTGGGCACCCAGGAGCTTGAGGATTCTGACGGGATAAAGAAGAGCGACCCTTCCGGCAAAAAGCTCATGGCCGGAGATTATATCCTCAAAGCAGATAATCAGGATATGAACAGCCGGCGGGAACTGATGGATTTTCTGAAAAAGAACCGGGAGAAGGAAGTCCTTTTTACAATAATGCGAAAGGGAGAAAAACAGAAGATCAGGATCAGGCCGGTATATTCAGGAAAGAACGATACATGGCAGATCGGGGCCTGGGTGCGCAGTGATACCCAGGGGATCGGGACCATCACATGCATTTGCCCGGATGGCAGCTTTCTTGCCCTGGGACACGGGATCAGTGACTATGATCTGGGAGTACCCATGGACATTTCAGGCGGATGCATCTGCAGGGCAGACATATCCACAGTGATCAAAGGTGCTGCCCGGCATCCCGGCGAGATCGTAGGAAGTGTTGATTATTCTCCCGGCAGCTATCTTGGCTCTGTCAGCACGAATTCCCCACTGGGGATACGGGGCAGTCTGAAAAGGAGGCCCGGGATCAGCCCGAGGGATAACAGCGCGGGAATCTGTGACAGGGGTGAAAAAGATCTCCTGACTGTGGCATCAAAATCCCAGGTCAAAAAGGGAAAAGCTTTCTTAAGAACAAGTATTTCCGGAAAAAGCCAGGATTATACAATTGAGATAGAAAAGATATGGCCGGATAAAAAAGACAGGCAGAAGACCCTTGGCATCCGGGTCACAGATGAAAGACTCCTTAATATGACAGGGGGTATTATCCAGGGACTAAGCGGCAGCCCCATCATACAGGAGGGAAAACTGGCGGGGGCAGTTACCCATGTG
Organism: Eubacterium sp.; assembly: GCA_017433295.1. Taxonomy (GTDB): domain Bacteria; phylum Bacillota; class Clostridia; order Lachnospirales; family Lachnospiraceae; genus Anaerobutyricum. The sequence continues at coordinate 26,063 of JAFRHL010000013.1, read as the reverse complement.
ATGGTAAATGATCCGGCCCGGGGATACGGAATCCTGGCGGAGGATATGCTGGCCTGCCGGGGGAGAAACTGATTAAATGAAAAGGGGAGCCTTTGATGGCTCCCCATAATTTATCGAATTACGAATTCCAGAGCTTTGTCGTATACCGCTTGATGGCTTCAAAGCTTTCTATGCTGATAACATGTTCGATCCGGCAGGCATCCTTATCCGCCGTCTCTTTCTCAACACCAAGCTTCTCAAGGCACTTTGACAGAAGCTTATGCCGTTCATAGATCATCTCTGCTATAGTCCTGCCTTCTTCGGTCAGGTAAATATATCCCGCTGAGGTCATAGTGATATGTTTCTTTTCCCGAAGGTTTTTCATGGCTATACTGACACTGGACTTTTTAAAATCCAGTTCATTGGCAATATCAACGGAGCGTACTACCGGAAGCCTTTCACTCAGGATCAGGATAGTCTCCAGATAATTTTCGGCAGATTCATTGGTACGTTCTCTCATTATGTTCACCTCAAAACAATTATTAATACCTTTTCCATTTCATAATCATATCATAAATACCTCAATCTTTCAACTGTGTAACAGTTCTGTCCCTAAGCTTCTTTGAAAACAGAAGAAAGCGCACCTGTCCGGCAAGATATTCTCTAAGCTGTTCCTGTTCTGCCGAGAGCAGTTCATCTATTTCAACGTAGTATTCTTGAGAAGAATAATCAGGTCTGAATGAGGTAAAATGCCTGTCCTCCATCTTATAGGGAAGGGGAAGAAAAACCCCATATTTTTTAACGTAACAGTCTGATGCACTGCATTTCCTGCGATGCTGCTTTTCCACATAGATCCCCACACTCTTATGGATTGCCCGGTCTTCCAGGGGAAGATAGTAATAGTTATTGTAATCCCGGAAAAAATGCTTCATAGAACCGGTGACCGGGGGGAGTTTTATCATGATCCTGTCCTTACAGGCTGTAAGTTTGCCTCTGGAGCTTTTAAGGGTAAAGCCCATAGGCAGAGGTGTTTTAAGGAAGCAGGAAAAGACTGCTTCCTTCTCATCTGCGGCAGGATCCCGGGAAGACAGCCGGGCCTCACAATGTAAGAAAGCTCCTTCTGTCACATCGGCCAGGGCCATCAGGGGGGAAAGCCTGTATAAATGGCAGATATCTTCATAGTTATGTAAAAACAGCATGTCTTTTGCAGCCGGATCCCGGCCGGCAAGCCAGTTTTTGTAGATCTTGATGAGATCACGGCCGCTCATGGTATCCTCTCTGCTGATTCCCATGAAGATTTCCCAGTTCTTCTGTCTTCCCCGGGGCAAACTGAAAAGATTACGGAAGGGCTTAAGAATGCGGTAAAGGTCAATGGTAGGATAAGATCTGACTGTCTCCGCCAGGGGAAGATCAAGAAGCTGAAAGCGCTGCCGGAGATAGGGCAGGTCGAAGCTGTCACCGTTAAAGGTAACCAGGGTCCGCTCCTTTTCGGCAAGCAGGTCACGGAAAACCTTAAGGATCATTTCTTCGCTGACTGCGTCATCATTAAACCACTGGATAAGCGTAAGCCCCCGGTCAGGTCCCCGGCCCGTCAGATATCCGCAGCCGATCATGTAGATCATGGAGCTGCCGGCGGAAAGACCCGTGGTTTCGATATCTATATAAAGAAAGCGGTTACTGTCATCAGGGAGGTTCCCGGAAGAAGTCCTGTAAAAAGATTGCTTTGTTATCATAATGGACCTTCCTTTTCATAGTTTCAAGAAATCTATTTAAAATTGTATCAGGGATTCGTAAATATGTCAAAATAGCTTCTTTCACGCTGCAAGCTTTAAATCCCTCTATGCTTTTCACATTGTAATTTCCGCTGATTTATGTTATTATCCCTTAGGAACGTGAGTTCCCGGACAGGAGAGAAAGATTTGATTTCATTTGTGAAAGGCATGGTTGCCTATACGGATAATGAGAATATCGTGATCGATAACCATGGGATCGGTTACCGGATAAAGGTCACCGGAAGAACAGCGGCCGGGGCCGGCCGGGGACAGGAGATGATGCTTTATACGCATTTTTATGTCCGGGAGGATATCATGGCCCTATACGGCTTTGAAAGCAGAGAGGAGCTTACTGTTTTCGGGATACTTCTCGGAGTGAATGGCATCGGTCCCAAGGCGGCCATGTCCATTTTATCCACCCTCACGGTGGAGGAGCTTTATTACGCTGTCTTCAGTGATGATGCAAAGAGCATTGCCCGGACACCGGGCATTGGTCCCAAGGGAGCCAAAAGGGTGATCATGGAGCTAAAGGACAAGCTTAAGCTTACGGACCTTGAATCTGTGGAGGCCGTTGCTGTCGGTGAAAGCCCCGGGACGTCCGGGGACAATGACAGCGACCAGATCATGGATACCATGGAAGCCCTGACAGCCCTGGGCTATTCCAATGGTGAGGCCTATCGGGCCGTTCACAAGGTAAAGGGGGCATCGGATATGGATGCCGGAGAACTGCTTAAGAAGGCATTACAGATCATTTCCCAGGGGATATAAAGGAAGACATACATGGACAGGATCATTAGCACGGAGCTGAAAGAAGAGGATATTATCCAGGAAGGCAGTCTCCGTCCCGTAAAGCTAACAGAATATATCGGCCAGGAGAAAGTCAAGAAGAATCTGGGGGTTTTTATTTCCGCCGCAAGACTTCGGGGAGAAGCCCTGGACCATGTCCTTTTATTCGGGCCGCCGGGACTGGGCAAGACGACCCTTGCGGGGATCATTGCCAATGAGATGGGAAGCCAGCTGAAGATCACATCGGGTCCCGCCATAGAGAAGCCGGGAGATATTGCAGCAATATTAAACAACCTTTCTGACGGAGATGTCCTCTTTATCGACGAGATCCACAGGTTGAACCGCCAGGTGGAAGAGGTTCTTTATCCCGCCATGGAGGACTTTGCCATTGATATCATCATAGGCAAGGGAGCCTCGGCCAAGTCCATCCGGCTTGACCTTCCAAGATTTACCCTGGTGGGAGCCACCACCAGAGCCGGAATGCTCACAGCACCTCTGCGGGACCGGTTCGGTGTGATGCAGAGACTGGAGTTTTATACAGAGGAGGAACTGACCGTCATTGTAAAAAGGTCAGCCCGTCTTCTGGAAGTAGAGATCGATGATTCCGGGGCGGCAGAGATCGGCCGGCGGAGCCGGGGGACCCCGAGGCTCGCAAACCGGCTGTTAAAAAGAGTCAGGGATTTTGCCCAGGTGAGATTTGACGGGAAGGTCACCAGGGATGTGGCCAATGAGGCTTTAAACCTGCTGGAGATTGACAGCCTGGGCCTGGATAATACGGACCGGAATATTTTATTTGCCATGATCGATAAGTTCGGAGGACGTCCTGTGGGACTGGATACCCTTGCCGCTTCCATCGGCGAGGATGCGGGGACCATTGAGGATGTCTGTGAACCTTATCTGATACAAACAGGATTAATAAAAAGAACGCCCAGGGGAAGGGTTCTTACTGAGCATGCTTACAGACATCTGGGACTGGAAGTCCCGGAGATCATTTATTAATGAACACGCGGGGGATAAAATGGATAAGAAAAAGATTTCAGTAGTAATTGACGGGAAGGTTTACATTTTGTCAGGCTCTGAGAGTGAAGCCCATATGCAGCGGGTGGCAGCCTATGTGGACAGCAAGCTCAGGGAGATAAAGATTCAGAACAATTACGGAAAGCTTTCCGGGGAGTACAAGAATATTCTTCTCTCTCTGAATATCGCCGAGGAGCTCTTCAAGCTTCAGGATGAGCTTAAGGTGATCAAGCAGGAGCATATGGAGAACGAACAGGAGCTCTACCGCCTGAAGCAGGAGATCGTGGATAAGGATATGCGTAATGATACTGCCAGTAAACTGGTGATCGAGTATAAGACAAAGGTCAATGAGCTGCAAAAAAGAATCATTGACCTGGAGACACGTAATGCAAGACAGGTTTAAGCTGCCGGAGCTGCTGGCACCGGCCGGTTCCTTTGAACACCTCAAAGCAGCCATAAAGGCCGGGGCGGATGCGGTCTATATGGGGGGACAGCGATTTGGGGCCAGGGCTTACGCCCGCAACCTTGCGGATGAGGAGCTGGCGGATGCCCTGCATTATGCCCATTTTTATGGCCGTCGTCTCTACCTTACCGTGAATACCCTGATGAAAGAGGATGAAATAAATCATATATTGTATGGCTTTTTGCAGCCATATTATGAAGCAGGACTGGATGGTGTGATAGTACAGGATTTGGGGACTGCTTCTTTCATTCGTAAGAATTTTCCCGACATGGAGGTCCATGGAAGCACCCAGATGACCATCACCCATCCTGCAGGAGCCCTGGCAGCCGGGAAGATGGGTATGACCAGGGTCGTTCCGGCAAGGGAGCTGTCTCTTGAAGAACTGACACTGATAAAAAAGGAGTCCGGGCTGGAGCTTGAAGTCTTCGTTCATGGAGCTTTATGCTATTGTTATTCCGGACAGTGCCTGCTCAGCAGCTTTTACGGCGGCCGCAGCGGCAACCGGGGCAGGTGTGCCCAGCCCTGCAGGCTTCCCTATAAGAATGCCGCAGGACAGGAGGCCTGTTTCTTAAGTCTTCGGGATCTGTGCTCGCTGGAATATCTGCCCGAGCTGGTGGAGAGAGGATTTGATTCCCTTAAGATAGAAGGCCGCATGAAGAATGTGGAATATGTAGCAGGGGTAACATCGATTTACCGGAAATACCTTGATCTCTATAAAGAGCTGAAGACCCAGGGGCATCCGGAGCATTTCCGGGTTGAGGAAGAAGATCTCAACACGCTGGAAGAGCTTTACTGCCGGGGAGGATTCACCGTCGGATACTGGAACCGTCATAACGGTGCGTCCATGATGGCACTGCACACCCAGAAGAACCTGGGAAGACAGATAGGAGAGATCCTTAAAGTAAGCAGACATAAGGTCAGGATACGTCTCTTTGATACACTTCAACCCAGGGACCTGCTGGTTATCCCCCGGGGGAAGGACCGGGAGCTGGTGCTGACAGTTCCAAAAGAACCCGGATCCGGGAAAGTGGCTGACCTCAATATAGCAGACAGCAGGGGGCTTAAGGCTTCCATGCCGGTCTATCGAAGGAGAAATTCACTCCTTGCTGAAAAGATTCAAAAAGAGATTATCCATAAGAGGATGACCCTTCCGGCGGAAGGGAAGGTGGAGATCCGGCGCGGCAGGCCCACCCGGGTCACATTAAGTTCCGGCGGTGTGCCCGTAAGCCTGGAGGGGGCAGAAGCTGAACCGGCAAAAAAGAAGGCCATATCGGAAGCGGATGTCAGTAAACAGTTCCACAAGACCGGGGAAACTCCCTTTGAAATGATAGATCTTTCCGTCATTCTTGAGGATAACTGTTTCATACCTCTGTCAGTCCTGAAAGGACTTCGTCAGGAGGCTTTTCTCCTGCTGGAGAAGAAAATGGGTTCCAGGTATGACAGGGATAAGAGAAAAGAACTGCCCGTCCGGTCAGGAACAGGGACAGGGACTGTGACAGTTAAGGAAGACCTGGTTCCTGCACCCGGCAAAACAGCATTCATCTATGACAGGAAGGTGCTTAACGAGTGTCTTTCTCTGGATTATTATACAGGGATATGTCTTCCGGCTGATGTCTGGAAGGAAGAGGAACTGGGGGACCTGAACCGCCGGATCCGGGAGAGCGGGAAAAGGGCTCTGTTGTCTCTCCCATCTGTCATGAGGTCCGGCAGGGGCAGTTTTGAGGATATCTGTACTTCCCTTTTCTGGGACGGGATCTATGTTCACAATATCAATGAGGCTTTCTGGCTGAAAAAGCTTACCGGCTTTAAAGGGGAAAGGATTGCGGGTGCTTCCTTCTACCAGTGGAACCGGGAGTCTCTGGAGGTTTCGCGCCGGATTACGGGGATTGGCAGATTCCAGCTTTCTCCGGAGCTTGATACCGGTGAATACATGGGGATAGAGGATCCCGGGTTATGCAGAGAACTCCTGGTATACGGGCGTATACCGCTGATGGTCACAGCCCAGTGCCAGAAGAAGGCTGCAGGAAAATGTGATCATCAAAGTAAAAATCTGTGGCTTGAGGACCGGCAGGGCAGGAAACTGCCGGTAAGTACCCATTGTGATTACTGTTATAACAAAATCTGGTCTCATCAGCCCCTTGACCGGGTCGGAAGCGATATCCACGATCTTCTCAATGGAAGGACAGATCTGGTTTTTGACTTTTATCTGGCCGGACAAGGGATTGTAGAAGAAGTCATGGAAAAATGTCTTATCTGGGAAGAGGGGCAGTTCCGGTCTTTATAATACAAGGGGCTGCTGCCCGACAGGGACAGCCTTTCGGACATAAAAAGGTGATAAAATATGCTGAATATTATTTCTACAGGTTCTAATTACATATTTATGATCATGTGCGCCATTTATGCCCTGTCATGTTTTACCGTATTCCTTCCTTCCTCACAGGAACGGCAGATAAAGAGGATGAACCGGCAGGAGCTGTTTATGTTCATCTTTCATTTTATCTGTTACGGGGTTTTGTTCTGTAAGACCTTTGACACCAGGGTGATCATACTGTATCTGGCCCAGGCGGTCTTCTTCAAGGTGCTGATCTTTATTTATGCTCACATTTACGTTGATTCTTCCAGGATCATGATGAACCACACCTGTTTCCTCCTGTTCATTGGTTTTGTCATGCTCACCAGGTTATCCTTTGACCAGGCAGTAAAGCAGTTTGTCATCGTGGTGGCCTGCTCCCTGGCAGTACTGATCGTTCCCTTCTTTGTGGAGAAGGCCTACTGGCTTAAGAAACTCCGGTGGGTCTATGGCATAGTGGGTTTTCTTTTGCTCTCAACGGTTTTTGTCATAGGCACTACCAAAAACGGTTCCACCAACTGGATATCATTCGGGCCTGTTGCCTTCCAGCCCTCCGAATTTGTAAAGATTGCCTTTGTTTTCTTTATTGCCGCCATGCTGGAGAAAAAAGCTGATTTTAAGACGGTGCTCGGAACCAGTATTTTTTCTGCCTGCCATGTGATGGTCCTGATCCTGGAGAAGGATCTTGGAGGGGCATTACTATATTTTGTGATATATATTTTTATGTGCTATGCAGCCACCGGCAGGCTGGTGTATCTGTTGGGGGGCTTTACAGGAGGAGCACTGGCAGCCCGGCTGGCTTACCAGCTTTTCGCCCATGTCAGGGTCCGTTTCCAGGCCTGGAGGGATCCCTGGTCCATTATTGAGGGCAGGGGCTACCAGATCACCCAGTCTCTTTTTGCCATCGGGACAGGAGGCTGGTTCGGCCTGGGACTTACCCAGGGACGGCCGGGAGATATTCCCGTGGTGTCCAGTGATTTTATCTTTGCGGCCATCGCTGAGGAACTGGGCGTCTTTTTTGCCATCTGCCTGATCCTGATCTATCTGGGGATTTTTGTGCATTTTCTGATGATCGCCATGGATGTGGAGGAAAGGTTCTACAAGCTGGTTGCCTATGGCTTTTCCATCTGTTTTATTTTTCAGGTATTCCTGACCATGGGAGGGGTTACGAAATTTATCCCCTCCACCGGGGTGACCCTGCCCCTGATCAGCTATGGCGGGAGCTCTGTGGCCAGTACCCTGATCATATTTGCCATAATGCAGGGCGTATTTATGATTGCATATAAAGAGGATGATAATGATGAGAAAGAAGAACAGGGACTACAGCGGGAAGAACAAAACCAGGCTTAGAGACCGTCTTCCTTTCGGACGGAGGAAGAGCAACCGGGATATTGTGCTGGAACAGGCGGAGCAAGCGAAGAGAAGGGATGATTATTATTCGTCTGACGGCAGTCAGGATAGTGAGATGGAGCCGGAATATATTGAGCTGGAAAGAAGTCCCCGGACCGACCTGTCCAAAGTGAAAAAGCTGGAGAGCATCTTTGTGCCCAGGAGCGGACGATGTCTCAGGACAAATCGCTATATGCTCTATACAAGCTTTATGATCATCGCCCTGTTTGCGGGGCTGATCGTCTACCTGGTTCATTTTACGATTTATGACTCCAGCGCTGTGATCACCAGTCCCTACAATAAAAGGACAACAGCTCTGGCCGAAAATATTAAAAAGGGAAGTATAAAAAGTGCCAACGATAAGATACTGGCCAGCACGAAGGTAAATGATGAGGGAGATGAATACCGTTATTACCCTTATGAGAATATGTTTGCCCATGTGGTCGGATACAACAGGCATGGTAAAGGAGGATTGGAATCATCCTATAATTATGAAATGCTGACCTCCCATGAGAAACTTCTTGAACAGTTTAAAAAGGGAATTACCGGGAAAAAGAACACCGGAGATACACTGTATACCACTCTTGATACCCGTCTGCAGAAAAGGGCATATCAGGAGATGGAAGGAAGACGTGGAAGCATCATTGCCATCGAACCGAAAACTGGCAGGGTCAGAGCCATGGTATCCAAGCCCGATTTTGATCCGAATACTCTGGATGAGGACTGGGAGGACATCAACACCGAGGGCAGCAGTATTCTTGTAAACCGGGCCATTTCAGGTATGTATCCCCCGGGCTCCACCTATAAAACCCTGACAGCTCTGGAGTATATAGAGGAAAATCCTGGTACTTACCAGAATTTCAAATATAAGTGCAAAGGAGAGACCATAGTCAACAGTGTCCGCATCAAATGTTACGGTGGTGCCGAGCATGGCAAGGAGGATCTTTCCTACGCCTTTGCCCATTCCTGCAATACTGCCTTTGTAACCATAGGAAGTAAGCTTAATCTGAGAAAGTTTATAAATCTGAATCAGAGATTCCTTTTTGACTCGGGGATACCCTTTGACCTGCCGGTAAAAAGGAGCCGGCTGGGACTTAACATCAAGTCGGATAAAAGTCAGATTCCCCAGGCTTCCATTGGTCAGGGCGATACTCTGGTCACACCTTTCCATAATGCCCTCATCATGTGCGCCGTTGCCAACGACGGGGTGCTGATGAAGCCGACCCTGGTGGATCACATAGAAAGCGCGGATGGATCCATTGTCTCCCGGGTTAAACCTGAAAAGTGGAAACGGCTTGCGGATGATTCTGATGCAAAGATCATGCAGAAGCTCTTAAGAGAAGTCGTGACAGAAGGGACGGGAAGGGCTTTAAAAACAGACAAATATACCGTGGCGGGAAAGACAGGGACTGCAGAGCACGGCGGGGATGAGGACCATTCCTGGTTTGTGGGCTTTTCCAATATTGAGGATCCCGACCTTGTGGTATGCGTCCTGGTGGAAAACGGGGGAGCAGGCAGTGAAGTGGCCGCGCCCATCGCCGATGAGATATTCGATTCATACTACGAGAACGAAATGTATAAGGACTACAGAAAAGGAGATAATAAATAAACTCTCCATTCCCTTGCATATTATTTCCTTATTTGCTATAATTAATACAAGTGTAATACACACCGGTATTGTTTGCATAGGAGGAAAATGATGGAATGATCAAGGCAACAAGCTGTGGTGGTGTGGTAATATTTCGGGGGAAGATCCTTCTTCTGTATAAGAATTACAAGAACAAGTATGAAGGGTGGGTGCTTCCCAAAGGAACTGTCGAGGAAGGTGAAGAGTACAAAGAGACCGCTTTGCGTGAAGTAAAGGAAGAAACCGGAGCCCGGGCATCCATTATACGGTATGTGGGTAAGAGCCAGTACACCTTTAATACTGCCCATGATGTGGTAGTAAAGGATGTCCACTGGTATCTTATGATGGGCGAAAGCTATTATTCCAGACCCCAGCGGGAGGAGTATTTTGTAGATTCCGGTTATTACAAGTATCATGAAGCATATCATCTGCTTCGTTTTCCCAATGAGAAGCAGATCCTGGAGGAAGCCTACCAGCAATACCTGGATCTTAAGAAGGCGAATCTTTGGGGCAGCAAGAAGTACTATTGAACATCACACAGGAAACAATATGAAGCACAGGGAAGATGCCGCCATTTGCGGCATCTTCTTCTGATTTAGGAGACAGGGAGGAGACAGGAGACGGAGAACCGTCCCCTGTCTCCTTGAGACTACAAATGCACTATTTTGTCCAATATACTAAATAAAACATTGCTTTTTTTAGTAATATGATATAAATTATATAGGTAAGAGACATTATATGTTACGAAACCATCAGGAGGACATTTACGATGGACGATTCCAGAATTGACAGGTTAAAGCTGGAGAACCAGATTTGTTTTCCCTTATATGCCTGTTCAAAAGAGATTGTTCGAAAGTATAAACCACATCTCGATAAACTTAATCTGACCTACACACAATATATCACCATGCTGGTGCTCTGGGAGAAAAAGGAACTCAATGTGAAAGAACTGGGTAAGCAGTTATTTCTTGATTCAGGAACCCTGACCCCGGTATTAAAAAAGCTTGAACAGAAAGGATATGTGAACCGGAACCGTTCCACCCGGGATGAGAGAAACCTGATCGTTTCTATTACTGAAAAGGGGGAGAGGCTGAGGAGCGAGGCCGCGGAGATACCCCTGAAGATAGAGCAGAGTGTCGACTTTTCCGGAGAAGACTGCAAAGAGCTGTATCGCCTGCTTTATAAGCTGATGGGTTTATTGTAATATCATTTTGTATATCAGAAGCGTGTGCCGTCAGGCTCATAATAAGAAAAACCGCCGGTGTTCGGCGGTTTTTTAGGTTATCTTAAAAATACTCTGTAATTTCTCTTCTCCAGCACCTCTGCTGCTCTCACACAGTCATCATCATGATAAAACTCTATCTCCAGAGCACCTTCCTCCTCCCTGTTATATACGATTCCCAGGTTTTTAATGCTGATATTATTCAGCGCCAGCTGCAGTGTGACATTGGCTATGGTACCGGGCTCATCAGGGATGTCGATATATACCTTATGGACCTTGTCAAAGAGGCCTACAGCATGCTCAGGAACGGAATTGCGGTATTGGCCGGCTGTCCGGAAATAGTCATTGATAAAAAGGTTGTCCCCTTCTTTCAGGTGGGTAATCACTCCCTCAAGGTCTGAGATCATATCCGATAAAAGTTCTATGATATTTGCCTTATTGTTCATGCAGATCTGCTCCCACATGATGGGAGAGGAGGAGGCGATCCGGGTCATACTCTTAAAACCTCCGGCGGCCAGCTGCTTAAGCATACCGTTGCTGCTGTCCCCCCTTTCCACCAGGTGTACCAGCTCTGCCGCAATAATATGGGGTACATGGCTTAAAGAAGCCGTGATAAAGTCATGCTGTTCCGGCGGCAAAGTCACTGCCAGGGCTCCAAGCCCCTGTATGAAGGAGGAGAACATGGCTGTATGCCTGAACTGGGTCACACTGCTGGGCGTGATAAAATAATAGGCGTTCTCAATCAGGTACTCACTGGAATTAATATAACCGGTCTGCTCCGAACCCACCATGGGGTGTCCTCCGATAAACTGCTGCTCCATGCCCAGCTCCTTTACCGCTGCCTGCATGGGGGCCTTGACACTGCCCACATCCGTGATCAGTACATTCTCAGGGATAAAAGTCTTAAGCTTGCCGATATTCTCCACATTAACGGATACCGGCGCGCACAGGAAAATGATGTCACAGGTAGAGAAACGGTCGTCAATCTTATCATAATATTCATTCACCACCTGATCAGATAAGGCTGCCCTGATGGAAACCGTGTCCGTGTCATAAGCTGCGATAAAGCTGTCCGGATGGATCCTGCGAATGGTTCTGGCAATGGAACCGCCCATGAGTCCCAATCCGATAAAGCCGATGGAAAAACTACTGGTATACATATGTACGTCTCCTTTAATTATCTTTCGGTATTATTATTTTATACTGACATACAAAAAATGTCAATAATTTGCTGCTTTAAAGCTAAAAATAATTAAAGATATTATGTTTTCAAGGAAATACACAAAGATTTTTATAGATAGATCATGTTTTTTGGTGTACAATTAAATAAATTCGTTGAAATGATCCGGACGTCGCAGAGGCGACTCCGATGGATAATTCTGGAAACGATCTGGAGAAAACAAGAAAGGAAGAGTTAAAAATGATTAATGAACGGTATAAGGCAATGCTTCAGGGAAAAAACATCATTCGTGTATTAAGTGAATATGCCAATGAAAGAGGCAGGGAAATTGGTTATGAGAACGTTTTTGACTTCAGCCTGGGTAATCCCAGCGTCCCCTGTACCGATGACTATACCAATGCAGCCATAAAACTGCTTTCCGAAGGTGATCCCATGGCAGTTCACGGATACAGTCCCTCCCTGGGAATAGAGTCGGTCAGAAAGACAGTGGCTGACAGCCTGAACAGAAGATTTGACATGGATTATGAGGCGAAGCATATTTTTATGACCTCCGGAGCGGCCGGAGCCATTGCCCATGCAGCCCGCTGTGTGACTAAACCGGGAGATGAGGTGCTGACCTTTGCTCCGTTTTTCCCGGAATACACACCCTATATTAACGATACAGGGGCAGTCCTTAAGGTGGTTCCAGCCAACACCAGGGATTTCCAGATCAATTTCGAGGCCTTTGAGGAAATGCTGAATGAGAACGTGGCCGCAGTCCTTATTAATACTCCCAATAATCCTTCCGGAATAGCCTACAGTACAGCCACCATAGAGAAACTGGCGGATATCCTTTATGCAAAGCAGGGGGAATTTGGTCATGATATATTCCTGATCAGTGACGAGCCTTACCGGGAGATCGTCTTTAAGGGGGCCGATCATCCTTATGTAACAAAGTTTTACGATAACAGCCTTTCCTGCTATTCTTTTTCAAAGAGCCTGAGTCTGCCCGGAGAGCGTATCGGCTACGTGGCAGCAAACCCCAGATGCAGGGATGCCGGGATCATCTCCGCCATCTGCGGCCAGATCAGCCGGGGCATCGGCCACAACTGTCCGTCCTCCAGTGTTCAGCTGGCCGTGGCAGAAGTCATCGATCAGACCAGCGATTTAAGCGTTTATGAGACAAATATGAACCTCCTGTATGATGCCCTGACCCGTATAGGTTTTGAAGTTGTAAAACCAGGCGGGACCTTCTATATCTTCCCCAAAGCCCTGGAGGAGGATGCCAAAGCTTTCTGCATGAAGGCAAAGGAGTATGACCTGATCCTGGTGCCCGCCGATAATTTCGGCTGCCCCGGATATTTCCGCATGGCATACTGCATTGATACCGAGAAGGTAAAAAGAGCGATTCCCGTTCTGGAGCGATTCGCTAAAGAAGTATACGGAGTGGGAGAATAGGTTTTTGTATCGGTAAACAGACCTTGTATTCATAGAAAGACGCCGGAAGTGGCCCCATATATTTCCCCGGGTTCCGTTGCTCCTCGGAAATTGGGGACTTTTGATAAATCTTTTGTCTCTGTTTTCCTGCGGTGCAAAGTCACCCGTTGAAATATATGGGGCCATTTCCGGCTGTGTTTCTAAAATGCAAAGAGGTTTGCCTGCAGGCAGGCTGTTTAATAGATACAGGTAACCTGTTATGATTGTTGAAAATGAAGGGGCAGATAGTGAAGAAATTTGATAAATCCCTACCAAAACGCAACTTGTCCTGCAGAACCCCTCAAAACAGAAAACCGTCAGGATTCCATGTATAAGCTACATGAAAATGAATCCTGACGGTTAGGGTGCTGTTTAATTATAATATCTTACTTAAGCACTTCTTTAACTGCTTCTTCCACAACCTTCTTTGTAACGATCTCAACTGTATCGCGGCAGATGGCCAGTTCTTCGTTGGTGGGAACAACCATTGCCGTTACCTTTGAATCTTTCGTGGAGATGATTCTCTCTTTGCCGTGTACATCGTTGGCAACCGGATCAAGGGTTACTCCAAGATAGCCGAAATGCTCAAGTACAGAAGCGCGGATTGCGGTGTCGTTCTCTCCGATACCTGCTGTAAAGACGATGACATCCACACCATTCATTACTGCCACATAGCTTCCTACGGTCTTAACTACGGTGTGAACGAAGGTCTTAAGAGCCAGGTCTGCTCTTTCATTTCCATTGGCAGCTGCTTCTTCCAGATCACGGAAATCGGAGGATACTCCGGAGATGCCGAGAACACCGGACTTCTTGTTCATAACGGCCATGGCTTCCTCAAGGGAAAGATCCTCTTTCTGAGCGACATATTCAACAACGGTGGGATCAATATCGCCGCAGCGGGTTCCCATGATCACGCCGCCGAGGGGGGTAAGGCCCATGGAGGTATCAACACTCTTGCCGTGATCTACGGCTGTGATGGAGGAACCGTTACCAAGGTGGCATACAATGATCTTGAGATCTTCCGGCTTTTTGCCTAAGATTTCAGCAACCCTCTGGGATACGAATCTGTGGGAGGTTCCGTGGAAGCCGAAGCGGCGCAGTGTATATTTCTCATAGTACTCGTAGGGAACACCGTAAATGTAAGCCTCAGCCGGCATGGTCTGATGGAATGCGGTGTCGAAAACGCCAACCATGGGTGTGGTGGGCATAAGCTCCTTGCAGGCATTCACGCCGACCAGTGTGGGAGGATTGTGGAGAGGAGCAAGGTCATTGCAGGACTCAACAGTTTGCAGCACTTCATCGGTAAGTAATGTGGAGCATGCGAACTTCTCGCCGCCGTGTACCATACGATGGCCCACTGCCTGGATCTCGTCAATGGACTTGATCACACCAACCTCGGGATCCATGAGCTGCTTTAATACCAGCTCAACAGCCTGGCGATGCTTTGGCATGGGGGCTTCAAACTTAATCTTGTCGATGCCGGGCTTCTGATAGGTAAGAACACCGTCGATACCGATACGCTCGCATAAACCCTTGGCTAAAACATTCTCAGTGTCGGAATCAATCACCTGGTACTTAAGGGAAGAACTTCCACAGTTAATTACTAATACCTTCATGTTTTTTCTCCTTTAAAAATATGTAATTACCGGCCGGAGCAGATACGGGATCATGACTTCGGCATAGAATAACCGGCGAAATGCAATATTTCACCAATTATATTGATATCCGTCGTTATTATACCGCTTTTTTTTAAAATGTGAAGGGTTTATCTTGCATATAAATGATAGTTTTTTTGCTTCCGGGACACAAACGTATTATTTTTGATATATAAAACTATTTCATTTTTAACAAACTATTATTATGTTTGAAAATAAATCTGTGACAAATGCCTTTCTTTGTATCATCAGAAAGGACGCAGGGAAACCTGTCCGGGAACTTTCAAAAAGACTGTTGTTTCCCGCTGAGGAATTGGATATAATATAAAAGTTGAAAACATGTTTTGGAGAAAAGAATATGAAAGCAGCGGGAATCATCGCAGAGTATAATCCATTTCATTCGGGACATGGCTATCATATTGAACAGACCAGGAAGCTGACCGGGGCGGATTACATTGTCGTGGTCATGAGCGGTGACTTTGTTCAGCGGGGAGATCCGGCCTGTGCAGATAAGTATTTACGGACCAGGATGGCCCTCATGGGCGGCGCAGACCTGGTGATCGAGCTGCCGGCCCTTTATGCCACGGCCAGCGCCGAGTATTTTGCCACAGCAGGGGTCAAGCTTCTGGCAGGCCTTCACTGTGTGGATCATCTTTCCTTCGGCAGTGAATGGGGAAGCCTGGAGGAATACCGGCCCTATGTGGAATTATTCTGTGAGGAAGAGGACCCCTACCGGAACCTCCTTCAGGACTACCTCAGACAGGGGGCTTCTTATCCTTCGGCCAGGAGCCTGGCAGCAGGCCGTATCCTGTCCGAAAAGACTTTCGGTTTTATCAAGGAGGAAGAAGCGGATCGTTTTCTTAAAGAACCGAATCATATTCTGGGTCTGGAATACCTGAAAGCTCTAAAAAGGGAAGACCCTTCCATGGAACCTGTTGCGGTCCTAAGACAGGGACCGGGCTATCATGACCCGGATCCGGGAAGAGGGTTTTCTTCGGCGACCGCCATCCGGAAGGCTGTTTTTGAAGGTACAGACAAAGATCTTGCCATAAACAAGCTAAAGCCTTACCTGGGACCGGCTGCAGATCTGTTTCTGGAGCATATTGACAGGCATGAGTATGTGACCTGGGAAGACCTGATGCCCCTGCTGGATTATGCGGTCCTGAATCTGGAGGAAGGCTGCTTCGGAGTGGACCATGAGCTGTTTCAGCGGATACAGAAGCGATATCTTCCCGGAAAGACGCTTCCTGAGATGGTGGATATACTTCATACAAAAAACCGCACAGACGCGGCTTTAAGAAGAGCTCTTCTTCATATACTGCTTAAAATCGGGAAAGAGGCTGTTCCCGAATATGCAGGAGACCTTAAGGTACCCTATGCCCGGGTGCTGGGATTCCGGAAGGAGGCATCCGGCCTTTTAAAGACCATGAGAAAAAGCTCTGATATTCCGGTGATCCAGAGACCGGCGGAGGGGATCAGCCTTCTTAAAAACAGTCCCGGGGAGCTTATATTATATCAAATGGATTTAAGATGTGCAGACCTGTATGAACAGGTCATGGCAGGAAAATGTAAGAGACAGGCTGTGAGGGAGTTATCAAGACAGCAGGTCATTATCTGAATATACAGAAAGGCAGGTGCATGATATGTATCAGGCAGGATTGATCCTGGAAGGCGGAGGAATGAGAGGTATTTACACGGCAGGCGTGCTGGATGTCTTTATGGAAGAAGGGATTGAGTTTTCCAGTATATACGGCGTGTCCGCCGGCAGCTGTCATGCGGGCAGCTTTATTGCAAAGCAGCCGGGAAGGGCTCTTCGGGCGTCAATTAACTATCTGGATGACCCGGATTACTGCAGCATGAAGAGTTTTTTGAAGACCGGCGATTTTTTCGGTGTGGACCTGCTGTATTCCCAGATCCCGAATGTTTATGAGCCCTTTGATTATGAAACCTTTAAGAAATATCAGGGAAAGTTTTACGCGGTGGCTACGGATGTGGATACCGGGGAAGCAAGGTATCTCAGGGTTCGGGACATGGACAAACAGATGTGGATGATCCGGGCTTCCAGCTCCCTGCCCCTGATCTCCAGGACTCTGGTGGTAAAAGGACATTCCTATCTGGATGGAGGAGTTGCTGACAGTATACCCATACGCAGGTCCATTCAGGACGGCAACAGTAAAAATGTTGTCATCCTTACCAGGGACGCCTCTTATCGTAAGGAGGCTAACAGTATGATGAAGCTGATGAAATTAAGATATCCCCGTTCAAAGGCATTCCTTGAGAAAATGGCCGACCGGCATATCCGTTATAATGAAACTCTGGATTTCCTGGCGAAGGAAGAAACCGCGGGAAGGGTATTTATTATCCGGCCCCGGACCAAGATAGAGGTGGGGAGGCTGGAGAAGGATAAAGAGAAACTCCTGACCCTGTATAAGGCCGGACTGGAGGACGCGAGAAGCCTTATGGGAAAAATGAAAGAGTATCTTTTATAAAAAAAGCCACAAAAATGGCATAATTTGTGCTATTATAATAAAAAAGTACTGATCTTCATGCATAATATAAGGGGGCAGACCCATGACTTTGAAGAAAATGAAGCTACAGACTAAGATTATACTTCTGGTGGTTGTATTATTGCTTATAATGAATCTGATCCTGGGCACGCTTCTGATGCACCAGTCAAAGCTTGCCATGAAAGAGCTGATTGACGGCCGTATGCTGGATGTGGTCAACACTGCTGCCGATATGATGGACGGCGATCAGCTGGAGCAGGTATCTATCGCAGACCGGGGAACGCCGGGCTATGATTCGCTGAAGAATACTCTCGTCTGTTTTCAAAGCAACATCGGTCTGGAGTATGTTTATGCTATCCGGGAGACGGCAGATGGCTCCTTTATGGTGGTCATTGGTCCCTCAGGGGATGAAAAGGGTCAGTACGGAAAGCTGATCCATGACACGGAAGCACTGCGGAAAGCAGGGCAGGGGACCCCTACCGTGGATGAAAAGTCCTATGTTGATGATTTCGGACACTTTTACAGTGCCTACAGTCCGGTTTTTGACTCTTCGGGGAAAGTAGCCGGAGTGGTGGCCGCTGATTTTCAGGCTGACTGGTATGATGCCCATCTCAATAAGAATGCAAAGATCATTATCATAGCCTGCGCCCTGTTTATGATCATCGGTATCGGGATTACAGCTTTTATTTCCCGTCAGTACAGCCGGCGCATGAATGTGATTAATCAGAACCTGACAGAACTGGCAGATGATCTGGACGAGCTTACCGGTGAGCTTTCTGATGGAAAAGAAGGAAAGGATGCTCCGGTTAAGGATATGCAGGCTGATGATGAGATCCAGGTTCTGGGAAATCGTATTTTTGTGCTGAAAAATGATGTGCGGGAATATGTGACCCACGCCCGCACCCAGGCTAACAGTATGATCACAGCCATGGCCTCTGATTACCGGAGTGTATATTATGTCAACCTGGATGAGGATGAAGGGATCTGCTACCGCAGCGACCCGGAAGATAAGGAACAGACCGGTGAGGGGATTCATTTTCCTTACCTTGAGAGATTTACCTGGTATGCAATGCACAGCGTCACGGAGAATTACAGAGAGGGCTTTCTGATTTTTATTGAGCCGGATAATATTCGTAAGAGTCTTGCAGATCAGCCCATCATTGCCTACCGTTATCTGGCCCGGAGAAACGGGCGGGAATATTATGAGATGATTCGTATGGCCGGAGTGCGCCGGGCAGAGGACCGGGATGATCATATGGTCCATGCGGTGGGGCTGGGCCTGACGGTGATCGATGAGGAAATGCGGGAGGCTCTGGCCAGAAATGAAGCTCTGGCCCGGGCTTTAAGCCTGGCGGAAGAAGCCAATCAGGCAAAAACAGCATTTCTTTCCAACATGAGCCATGAGATCCGTACCCCGATGAATGCAATTATCGGCCTGAACGAGCTGGCATTGCATGACGAGAATCTGTCGGCCCAGACCAGGGAATATCTGGAGAAGACCGGCGGAAGTGCCCGCCACCTGCTGGGGCTGATCAATGACATACTTGACATGAGCCGTATTGAATCCGGAAAGATTTCATTGAGGAAAGAACAGTTTTCCTTCGGCGGAATGATTGAGCAGATCAATACTATGGTCATGTCCCAGTGCAGTGACAAGGGCCTGACCTATGAATGTCATATTATAAGCAATATGGATGACTGTTATATCGGTGATGATATGAGGCTCAAAGAGGTCCTCATCAATATACTGAGCAATGCTGTGAAATTTACCGACGCCCCGGGAAATGTCACAATGACCATTGAAAGGACTGCTGTATTTGAGGACCAGTCCACCATTAAGTTTTCGATACGTGACACGGGAATCGGAATGGACAAAGAGTATCTCCCGAAGATATTTGAACCCTTTTCCCAGGAGGACAGCAGCCGTAAAAATAAATACGGCAGTACGGGCCTGGGCATGGCCATAACGAAAAATCTCGTGGATATAATGAACGGCAGCATCAGTGTGGATTCGGAAAAAGGAGCCGGCACCGAATTTACAGTGGTAATTACACTGAAAAACTGTGACTCCACGGAATCCCCGGAGGATAATATCCCAGGCCCCGGCAGTATGAAAGAGCCGAAAGCGGATGAGGAAGAGACACTCAGTGAGTGCCGTATCCTTCTGGCGGAGGATACGGAGATCAATGCAGAGATCATGATGGATATCCTCTCCATGGAAGGGATAGAAGCAGACCATGCTGAAAACGGTAAGATAGCCGTGGATTTGTACGGAAAGAGTCAGCCGGGCACCTATGCGGCAATTCTGATGGATATCCGCATGCCGGTGATGGATGGCCTGGAAGCGGCTGAAGCGATCCGGGCAATGGACAGGCCGGACGCAAGGAAAATACCCATTATTGCCCTGACAGCCAATGCCTTTGACGAGGATGTGCAGCGGTCTCTGCAGGCGGGAATGGATGCCCATCTTACCAAGCCCGTGGAATCGGATCATCTGTTCAGGACACTGAAAGAATTGATCTTTGACCCGGGAAACATTGATCAGAAGAAGGGATAATTTGGAATGGATACCAGAGAGATTCTTGAAAACTTTAAAAAGGGAGAATTATCTCTTGAGGAGACAGAAGCCTTCTTTAAAAGGGCACCCTATGAAGAAGTGGGGAATTACGCCAAGCTCGATACCCACAGGAAAATCCGGTCGGGGTTTCCCGAGGTGGTATTCTGCAGCGGCAAACCGGATGAATTCTTAAGCCGGATTTATCAGTCCCTGTATGATGCTGATGGAGAAGTGTTCGGCACCAGGGCGACGAAGGAACAATATGAGCTGATTGCCGGCCTGATACCCGAGATCGAATATGATCCGGTATCCCGGATATTGAAATATGAGAAACCGGGCAAAGAAAGGAAGGGGCTCATCGTAGTCTGCTCCGCCGGCACTGCGGACATCCCCGTGGCCGAGGAAGCTGCCCGGACAGCCGAGTATTTCGGAGCAAGGGTGGAAAGGATCTATGATGCGGGTGTGGCAGGTATCCACCGCCTTTTAGCCCATACAGGGGAACTGCAGAGGGCAAATTGTGTGATTGCCGTGGCGGGCATGGAGGGTGCCCTGGCCAGTGTGATCGGCGGCCTGGTGGATAAACCGGTGATCGCGGTTCCCACCTCTGTGGGATACGGTGCCAGTATGCATGGCCTGTCTGCCCTTCTTACCATGATCAATTCCTGCGCCAACGGCGTGGCGGTAGTAAATATAGACAATGGTTACGGAGCAGGATATATCGCTGCCCAGATTAACCGGATGGGTATCAGAGAAGACAAAAACTGACGGGGTCTTAAATGGATAATAAAAAACCAATAAACAAAAGAAACCGGATACTGGCAGGAATATACAGCTCATCTATGGGAATCTCACTCACAGCACTTGCTTTGGTGAGTACCCTGGAAATCGTCATGCTGATCTATTCTACGATTAATTTATCTTTGTATGGAAATGATCTGTGGAAATACCGGGCTTATTATATCTCTCTGCTGAGTGTGGCAGTGATTTATTTATTCCTTTATCTCTATGTAAGAAAAGACGTTAATCATCGCTATGTCCTGCTTAATATTGCGAATCCCCTTTGTACAGTTTTCTTTTTTGGCTGGGCTATGCTCGTCACCTGGTCGGACGCAGCAAAGTATGGTGTGATAGACTCTACGATATTTATGACGTTTTCATTGACCATTCCCCTGATTTTTTATATGTTTCCGGCAGCCTATGGCGCAATAACCATCATAGCGGACACTCTTATGCTGTACATGATCGTGGCAGTATCGGGCAGTCTGGCTTCCATCATCAATACTTCCATTTTTTTTGTATTTCAGTTTGTTCTGGGAATCAGCTTTCTCCGGCTGAAAAAGATACTGGCCGAGCGCATCGTGGAAGAGGAGGATAATGCGGATATAGATGTCATGACAGGTTTTTTTAACCGGCGGGTCTATGAAGAAGATATGGAGAGACTGGGAAGTGAACCTCTGCTGGATGACCTGACTTACATTTCCATAGATTTAAACGGCTTAAAGGAGATCAATGATACCTGCGGTCATGAAGCAGGGGATAAACTGATCATCGGCGCGGCCAGGTGCATAGAACAGTGCTTTGGCGAAAAAGGGAAGACCTACAGGATCGGGGGAGATGAATTTGTGGTACTCCTGGATTCTTGTCAGGGGAACCTGGAAATCCAGTTAAAAGAATTTGAAAAGATCCAGGAAGAATGGTCCGGCAGCAACGACATGCCTTTAAGTACAGCATATGGATATGTGAGCTGTTCTGAATTTCCAGAAAAAGACAAAACCATAACGGACTTTGCCAGATTGTCAGATACAAGGATGTATAAGGCAAAAGCCAGGTATTATGAGATAAATGGCAGAGACAGGCGGCGGAGGTGACCATGATTTATCTTGATAATGCTGCCACCACCATAAGAAAACCGGATCCGGTGGTGGAGGCAGTGGCAGGGGCAATGCGGTCTCTGGGAAATGCAGGAAGGGGCGTCAATCACGCATCCCTTAAGGCTTCAAGGAATGTTTTTGAAGTAAGAGAGCTGCTGGCGGCCTTTTTTCACGGAACGGATCCGAGTCGTATTGCTTTTACAGCCAATTCAACAGAAAGCCTGAATATTGCCATTAAGGGAACTCTTAAAAAGGGAGACCATGTGATCTCGACGGTGCTGGAACATAATTCGGTACTGAGACCCTTATATGAAATGGAAGCCAAAGGTGTGGAGCTTACACTGCTGCCCGCAGATGAATACGGAATGGTGGAACCGGAGGCTTTCGCAAAAGCTATCCGAAAACATACCAGAGCCATCATCTGTACCCACGGGTCAAATCTTACGGGGAATCTTCTTGATATAAAAGCCATCGGAAGAATCGCCGCAGATCATGACCTGCTTTTTATTGTGGACGCTTCCCAGACTGCCGGGATTTTTGACATTGATGTGGAGCAGATGAAGATCAGTATTTTGTGCTTTACCGGCCATAAAAGCATGCTGGGACCCCAGGGAACCGGCGGTCTTTACGTCAGGGAGGGAGTGGACGTCCGTCCCCTGCTTACCGGGGGAAGCGGAATAAAGACCTTCCAGAGAGAACATCCTGCGGACATGCCCGTCGCCCTGGAAGCCGGTACACAAAACGGCCACGGGATCGCCGGGCTGGGAGCGGCTGTGGATTTTATCAACAAGACCGGAATGGATGTGATCAGAGAAAGGGAACTGGGGCTTATGTGGTCATTTTACCGGCAGGTCACGGACATTGACGGCCTTGTGGTTTATGGGGATTTCAGATGGAGACTGCGCTGTCCCATCGTAACCTTTAACCTGGGCAATTGTGATTCTGCGCTGGTGGGTGATGCCCTGTCGGAGAACTATGACATTTCGGTCCGCACCGGGGGTCACTGCGCACCCCTCATGCACCGGGCCCTGGGAACAGCAGGACAGGGGGCAGTGCGGGTAAGCTTTTCTTATTATAATACTGAGGAAGAGGTAAGCAGGACGGCCAATGCCCTGAAGGAACTGGCGGAGGAACTATTATGAGTAAAGAAGAGATCATATTTTGCAGCGGAGGAGGCTGTACCGCAAAGCTTGGTGCCGGGGTCCTGTCACGGGTTTTGTCCAGACTGCCGAAAGGGGATAAGGATGATAGACTCCTGGTAGGCTATGACAACAAAGACGATGCGGCAGTATACAAGATTTCAGAGGATACGGCCATTGTTCAGACCCTGGACTTCTTTCCGCCCATGGTAGACGATCCCTATATTTTCGGACAGATTGCCGCCGCCAATGCATTGAGTGATATTTACGCCATGGGAGGCGAGGTAAAAACAGCCCTCAATATCGTATGTTTTCCGGAAAATATGGATCTGAATATACTGGGCCGGATCATGCAGGGAGGAGCCGAGAAGGTCATTGAGGCAGGAGGGATCCTGGCGGGAGGCCATTCCATCGCTGACAGCAGCGTAAAATATGGCTTGTCTGTTATGGGAACCATCCACCCCGATCAGATATATCAAAACAACAAAGCTCTTCCGGGAGATAAACTGATTCTCACAAAAAAGCTGGGAGTCGGGATCATATGTACGGCAAACCGGGTGGGAGAGGCTTCCCGGGAAGCCATGCAGGAGGCAATCGCTTCCATGACCACCCTCAATAAGGACGCCGCCTTGATCAGCCGCAGTTATGAGATTCATGCCTGCACGGATGTCACCGGGTTCGGATTTCTGGGGCACCTGCATGAGATGCTTTCCGGAAGACTGTCCTGCAGGATAGAAGCAGCCCGGGTACCGGTCATGCAGGAAGCTTTAAAGCATGCCGATGAATTTCTTCTTACGGCGGCCGGGCAGAAAAACCGGAACTATGTGGGTAAAAATGTATGTTTTGAAAATGTCAGTTTTGCCATGGAGGAAGTTTTATTTGATCCCCAGACATCCGGCGGCCTGCTGATGGCGGTGCCGGGCTGCCAGGCGGAAAAGCTGCTTGACAAATTGCGGGCTGCCGGGCTGCCGGCCGCCATTGTGGGGGAGATGGTCCTGCCGGACAAACAGAAACCGGAGATCCTGGTTAGAGGATAGTTGTATAATAATCCCCCCATGCCGGAGTATATAATTGCGAGAGGAAATAACTGATGATAAAAGTAAACGCTTTGGGTGATGCATGTCCCATCCCTGTAGTAAAAACCAAGAATGCCATAAAGGAACTAAAAGGTTCCGGACAAGTGGAGACATTGGTGGATAATGAGATTGCAGTCCAGAATCTGGCTAAGATGGCAAATCAGAAAGGATACCAGATCTTTTCTGAAAAAATCCGGGAAGGAGAGTTCCGTGTCGTCATGACTGTTTCGTCCGACATGCCGGATGAGCAGGCGGAGAATCGCCTGCCGGAGGAACCTGTGACCTGTCTCCCGGATGCAGGAAAGAATATTACGGTGGTGATCTCCTCAGATAAAATGGGAGAAGGCAGCGATGAGCTTGGAAAGGCTCTCCTTAAGGGATTCATTTTTGCCCTGTCCCAGCAGGATGAACTGCCTTCTGTGATCCTCCTTTATAACGGCGGTGCCAGAATGAGTACGGAAGGGTCACAGGCCCTGGAAGATTTAAGATCCATGGAGGCCAGGGGAGTGGAGATCCTGACCTGCGGGACCTGCCTGAACCATTATGGACTGACAGAAAAGCTGGCCGTAGGATCGGTCACCAATATGTATGCCATCGTCGAGAAAATGATGCAGGCATCCATGATCATTAAACCCTGATATCCTTTGATCCTTACATTAAATTATGAGAGAGAAAAAAGAATATATTATTTTAACCTTTCAAACCACCACAGACGCCATGGCCACGGAAAAAACCTTTATGAAAGCAGGGGTTCCGGGGAGGATCATACCTTTGCCCGCACAGATCTCCGCAGGCTGCGGCCTTTCCTGGCGTATGCCATGGGATGAATATGAGGAATGGCATGACAGGATCGCAGAGCTTCATATTCCCTGTCAGTCGGTCCACAGAATTTTCATGTAATGTCTTGTACAGGCGCCCGACCACCCGCCCCGGGTCAGAGAGAAGCGAATACTGCGCAGTCCTCTCATGACTGAAGATTACAAGATTCCTGCGTCTGAGATTAATAGAATGATTAAAAAGAAGAGGTATTATCCATGAAGTTTGAAGAATTATTAGATCTGGTGCGTGAAGTAGGAAAGGCAGGCCTTTCTGATTTTGAGTACAGAGAGGGAAACCTTTTTATAAAAATGAGTGCGGCAAAAACAGGGGATAAGGTCGTTGCTAATGGCGATGAACTGCCGGATTATAATGTGGAGACCAATACCCGGATCAGCAAAGAGCCCACGCTGAAAAAAGAAGTGATCGAGTCGCCTCTGGAAGGGATTTTTTATTTTACAACATTGGATGGAAGCAGCTGTGTGGTCAATACAGGAGATCATATCTGCTGCGGACAGGTGCTCGGAACCTTGAAAAGCCGGGGAAAAACCTTTGAAGTGACCAGTAACTGGGACGGGGAAGTCATTGATAAATATATCGAGGATGGTGAGGAACTGGTGGCCGGCGAGCCCATGTTCCGGCTGAATGTCCCCATGGTATGATTCGCGCGAAATTGATATGAAAATTAATCGAAATCGAATGGAGTTATTTATACAAACTATTATTTTCTGGTTGAAAAAATATATGAGATGTCGTAAAATATAACAAGTCAAGTATTTAACAGGCTTTAGAGGACAGGTCTGTGCTTATTGTTCTCTGATCCTAAATACTTACATATGAAACTCTTTCTTGATGTTTCAACATTATTACAGGCACCATCCCTGTACCTGCAGGGAGGTGGCGTAACCATGCGCCGCAGTAAATAACAAAGAGGAGGAATTATTATGAATATTCTTGTTTGTGTAAAACAGGTTCCCGACACAACAGAAATCAAGATCGACCCTGTAAAAAACACACTGATCCGTGAAGGCGTTCCGGCTATCCTGAATCCTTTCGACGGCTATGCCCTTGAGGCAGCTGCCAGAATCAAGGACAAGGATCCCGATACCAAGATCGTGATCGTCAGCATGGGTCTGCCCAAGGCTATGGATGTCATCAAAGAGTGTATCGCCATCGCCGCTGATAAGGGTTACCTGATCAGT
>JAFRHL010000012.1 GCA_017433295.1 Eubacterium sp. | reverse complement strand
TGCCGCCAGGGCAGCTTATGACGCACTAACACCTGCTCAGAAAGCCTTGGTATCCGGAACTGTAAAATCGAAACTGACCACCGCTGAGAATAATCTGGCAACAGCAAAAAAGGCTGCCCAGGAGGAGGCCGCAAGAAAAGCAGCGCAAAATCCTGCCGCAGCTTTAACGGTTCTGAACACACCTCTTGTTCTGAAGACAAAAGCTTCAAAGGTGGTCACAGTATTCATAACACCTGCCGATGCGTCTAAGGCACTGACTGATACCGCTGTAGTTACTCCGGCCAACAAGAAGATCATCATCGTATCTTCCGTCAAGCTGTCAGGGACAAAGCTTACCTTTAAAATTAAAGGAGCAAAAGCAGGAAAGAGTACTGTCAAAGTCAAGGTAGGAACCAAAACAGTCAAAGTCTCAGCTACTGTGCTAAAGAAAGCAAATAAAACACTTAAGGTGAAAGCTGCTAAGAAAGCAACTGTGAAGCTGAATAAAACGGCAAAAATAGCTGTCCAGGTAACTGCAATTGATAAAAAATATGCCACAACAGATAATATCTTTGCCAAATCCAATAATTCTGCAATAGCCAGTATAACAAATATATCTACCGTAAAAGGGAAAGTACTTGTCAAAGTCAAAGGTCTTAAATATGGAAAATCCAGTCTTATTGTTAAGGTCGGAGGTAAGAAGATTAAAATCAATCTTACGGTAAAATGAGACAGGGGACGGTTCTCTGTCTCTAATGATAAAATAAGGGTGGTATTTTAACAATGAATGATAAGTCTTATAATATTTCTACCCGTGAATTGTGGGCAAAGCTGTTTAAGGCTTCTTCTGTAAGCCAGTTTTTTGGAGAAAATGACGGTCTTTGTGAATTACCGGCTTTTTCGGATTATATAAGTGAATTATGCAGGTTAAGGGGAGAAAAACCTGGATCTGTCATAAAAAGGTCCCAGATTGATTCTTCCTATGGACACCGACTTTTCTCAGGCCTGCGAAATCCTTCCCGGGACACTGTTATTCAGCTGGCTTTTGGATTCGGGATGGATCTGGAAGAGACACAACAGCTTTTAAAGATCGCCCATGCAGCCCTTCTGCATCCAAAGGTCAAACGGGATGCCATAATCGTTTTTTGTATTTGCCATGGAATAAGCCTTATGGATACCCAGCTTACTCTGGAGAATAACTCTCTGCCCTTGATCGGAGGTATAAAACATGTCAGATAAAAAGAATGATAATGTTATATTTAATGATCCCGATTTTGCAGACTTTCTTAAAGGCTATGAAGAAACCGGTTATCCCGGTGATTTTACTGAAAAATACATTCTTCTGGAATGTCTTTCAGAAAGAACCGGAACAGATACTTTTCTGGTTCAGGATCCTTCCGGCCGGCTCAATATTGCCAAAAGTTATAATAAGAGTACCTGGTCCATATCCGGAAGGGAGGACATCTTAAAAAACCTGGTGCATCCAGGTCTGCCCGGGTATGTGGAAACATTAGAAGATGATAATAAAATTGTGATCATCCGGGAATACATTGAAGGAACCGCTCTTGACCGCTATATGGTTGATCAGGAACCGGATCAGAAGGAAATTGTAAATCTCTGTATCAAACTATGTGATATTATTGCTTTCCTCCATCACAGGGACCAGCCTGTTATCCACCGGGATATCAAACCCCAGAATGTCATCGTTACACCGGAGAAAGATATTGCTCTGATCGATTTCGATATTGCCAGGATATACCACAGTGACCGGGATACAGACACTGTATTCTTCGGCACCCGGGCCTATGCTCCGCCTGAACAGTACGGTTTTGCCCAGACAGATGCCAGAACGGATATATATTCCTTTGGCATATTGTTAAGATATCTCCTGACAGGCAGCCCCAGGAATAATAAAAATATCCGGCTTTACCGTCCTCTGGAGAAGATCATCAAAAAGTGCACTGCTTTTGATCCGAAGGAACGCTACACTGATATTGACCAGGTGAAAAAAGCCCTTCAAAAGGCAAATCCCCGCTCGCAGCGGATCCATATGGCCGGCTGTTTTATCTGTGGTCTCCTGATAGCTGCCATGGTGGGCTTTGGAGGCTACCGAGCCTATAAAGTGGTCACCTACGATCCCTTTAACGCAGATGCCATTCCCAAAGTACTAAACGATCAGGAACGGATCACGGACGCAGTAGACTATCTTAATGGTAAATACAATACGGATCTCTTTGATTCAGCAGATGAGTTGGCCACTGTGGGACTGCTGCGCACTGTTCTCATTAACCTCTACGGTCTGGACAGGGATTATGTATACGCCATCAATAATGACATGCCCCATGAGAGCCCTGATTTTTTCCTTCCCTGGGGATGGGATGACGACCAGTTTCTCGACCGGGAAAATGTTGTCTATGCCGCCATAAAGGTACATGACCCTGAACTGGTGGCAGACTGGTCCAGTCTCAAAGACGATAACGGTTATTATCCCGGCTGCCGGGTGGCTGAAGCATTTGCTCAAAAATGCGGGATCATGACCGGGGCAAACCGGCCCAAGGACATTACCGTGGGAGAACTGGCGCTGATCTTTGCCAATACAGACAGAGTGTTTGACGCCGCTGATCAGACAAAAAAATGAAAAAGCAATATCTAAAACTCAATAGGATAAAAAAATTCCAAAAGGTGGTCTGACAGGCCACCTTTTTTTATAAGAACTGATGTATAATAATAATGTTCTATGCATTGTTAATGGTTTTATACATAATCAGGGAGGAGATATTAGATGAGAAACGAGACAAAAACAATAAAGTCAGTTCTATATAAGATAAGTTTTATATGGATTTTTCTTATATTATTTTGCTGCTTTGCTGTCACGGTTAATGCAGATGGTCCGGATAATCTGACGATTCCGGATTTGCAACCATGGGTAACGGCAGGAGAGAAAGACATTAGTTTTACAATTGCAAAGCCTGAAAATTCGGAAAAGCTGGAAGTAAACGTCTGGTATGAAGGCGAAGGCTTTGAAGAAGAAAACACCAAACTATTTCAGAAAGAATCTACAACAGGAGATATAGAAGTAAATATTCCAAAAGATAGCCTGCGGGCAGGCATGTTTGTATTTGTAAATGCTAAATCATGGGACAATGATAATAACGAAACGAGAACTGAAAAAAACTTTGCAGTAATTGGAACTACAAGTGATGATATTTCAGTCGCTGTCAGCAAAAATGCTGTAAAAGTAAATGAACGATTTACTGTCACGGTTACCCCGAAAGATGCCCTCGCCATGACCGAGGTTCAATTGTATGATTCATTTGAATTGTATGATGAGGGAGAACCTGATGACAATGGCAGTTTCATAAGAGACATGGATTATGGAGAACCAGGGACCTTTGCAATCTATGCAAGAGCCAGGATAGGGGAAAGCAATGAGTGGATCACCAGTGAACCGGTGGTAGTTACAGTAACTTCTGATGGTTCGGTAGGAGCTGTCACTTTTACTATGAGTAATACCGAGGCTAAGAGAGGAGAGACTCTTACCGGTACTTTTAAACCATCAGATCATGCTGATATGTATTGGGTCAAAGCGTTAACCTACGATGAGGAAAGTCAGGAATGGGTCCGTTTCCGACATCTTGGAGCGTGGAATAAGACAGCTGCAGAGGCATTTGAAGTATCTTTTAACACCATTGAATTACCTGAAGGCAAATATAGAATCATCGCCGGAGCATCCGGTATCGGCTATGAAGGCCGTGAAACCTGGGAAGCAAGCGAGCTGATAATAACTATTACAAAGCCTCAGCAGATACCGGAAAGCGGTGTTCTTTTCAATGCATCCAAGACTACTTTAGTTACAATGGAAAGATACACACTTTCGGCTTATTGCCCTGAGGCAAAAAAGCTTGAATTATACTGGTATAATGTAAATGATCCCAATGAAAATAACGAAGATGATCCGGAAGTCTTTGAGGATACAGACTCCTTTATTATGGAGGATGAATGGCGTTCATCGGGTAAATATGAGGTCTTTGTCCGGGCTTATAAAGATGATTCTGAATCCTACTCCGAGTCGGACAAAATTACCATTACTGTTACAGCACCAAACGGTCCTCTTTCTATTACCAGGCCGAAGGCTTTACCTTCCTATGTTAAAACAGGAGAAAATATTAACTTTACTGTAAAAAAACCCGCCAATGCATCAGAATTGAATGTGAGGGCATGGGATGATTCGGATGAAGAAAATGATACTCCACTGTTCCGGGAGGAAAGTGAATCAGATGAAATTTCCGTAAATATTTCTAAAGAGAAGCTTAAAGAGGGAATGATCGTGACGATATCTGCAGAAGCCTGGGGGCCTGGTTATAATCCCGATCCTCAGGAATGGAAGATACCGGTAATTGCTGCTCCCAATAATGCTCTTCAAATATCAATAAAGAACAAGACGCAGGATCAGTTAAAAAATGTTCTTGTTAATGAACAACTTGAAGTATGTGTTGAGGCAGTTAATATGTCAAAAGTTCAATTCTTTGATGGGGAAGATTTTTGGGATCCTGAAGATCCAGATGAAGATGGCAAATTTACACGAGAAATTGATTTCGCTGAACCGGGAACCTTTGCAATCTACGCCAGAGCCAGGATTGGGGAAAGCGATGACTGGATCACCAGTGAGCCGGTAGTAATTACAACAACTTCTAACGGTCCTGTAGGAAATTTCACTTTTACTATGACTGATACAGAAGCTGTAAGAGGAGAGAGTCTCTCCGGTACTTTCACAGAATCTGAACATGCTGATACTTACTGGCTTAAAGCAGTGATAGATGGTGACGATGAAAGAGAGTGGTATCTTGGGGATTGGGATACGGCCGGTGATGTATCATTCAACACAATGGAACTCCCCGCCGGAGAGTACCGAATTATAGCAGGAGCAAAAGCAGAAGGTTATACAAGATATGAGACCTGGAATCAGGAAGCTTTGATGATCACTATCGCCGATGTCAATCCTCCGGAAAGTGGAGTTCTGTTCAATGTAAATCCAAATTCAGTACAGACCCATGAGGATTTCAGTCTCTCTGCCTATGCACCGGATGCAGAAAGGATAGAAGTATTCTCCCGGCAGATAGAAGGAGGAAATGGGAGCTGGTCGGATGAATGGTATGGCGACTCCTTCAGCGACAGACACTCCTTTGGAAATGCAGGAAAATATGAGCTTTTTGCCAGAGCATATTT
The DNA here is from genome assembly GCA_017433295.1 of Eubacterium sp. Classification (GTDB taxonomy): domain Bacteria; phylum Bacillota; class Clostridia; order Lachnospirales; family Lachnospiraceae; genus Anaerobutyricum. The sequence goes on along the minus strand of JAFRHL010000012.1, from coordinate 1,762 downwards.
CCAAGATGATAGTGGGCAGGAGACATCTAAAGATTCAGATCCGGTTACCATCACTGTAACAGCACCCAAGGGAGATCTAAGTCTGGATCTATCAGGTATTCCTGCATCCTGGTCGACTGTTTCGGGCGCTGATCCTCTAAGTTTTACTGTCGAAAAGCCTGAAAACGCAGCAGGTCTTGATGTAAGGGTGTGCTATGATACTGAAAATGGAGAAAAGGATCTTTTTAACCAGGAGGATGGGGAAGATAATGTTGAGGTCAGCATACAAAAGAGCAAGATTCCTCAGGATCAAGATTGTCTGAAGGTTCAGGTTTATGCCTGGGGGCCTGGGTATAATGGTGTCTGGAAAGAACACAGGATTGCTTTGTATGGAGAAACCAGTAATGATGTCACGGTAAGTGTTGATGAGAATACTGTACCGGTAAATAAAAACATTACAGTAACCGTAGCTGCAGATAATATGACAGAAGTTCAGCTATATGACGGCTATAGATTCTGGAATCCTGAAAATCCTGATGAAGATGACAAATTTACAAGAAGTATTGATTTTGGTGAACCAGGAGTCTTTGCAATCTACGCCAGAGCCAGGATAGGGAAAAGCAATGAGTGGATCACCAGTGCACCGGTAAATGTTACAGTAACTTCCCAGGGCCGGGTAGGTGCATTTACTTTTACAATGAATAAGAAAGCAGCTACCAAAGGAACTACTATACTAGGTGGCTTTACTACATCTGCTCATGCATCAAATTATTGGTATGACGTTGAAAAGTATAATGAAGATAAACATGATTGGAACTTTATAAACTCATATGATGCCAACTCGAACCATGAAATTATATCTTTAGATACTGCAGATTTAGATCCGGGTAACTATCGGATCATTGCCAAGGCTAACGCAGAAGGATATGAGGAATACAATACCTATAATAATCCTTGGACTTTTGTAGTTGCAGCCCCCATTTCCAGAGGTATCCAGGTTAACTGGAATGATGACAGCAATAAGCTTAATATGCGAGCTGACATTCAGGCGACAATTTGTAATAAAAACAATGAAACTGTTGTACTAGGGCAAGTAATGCTGGAAGATTCCAAGGACTGGACGGACACTGTTTCCAATCTGGATAAATATAACGCAGATGGCACAGAGGCTGAGTATATCTGGAAATTTGCTACGCCATGTAAATGCTATACTTCTGATGAGGGGACCTATAACGAAGAAAATGGTCTTACAACATTTACTCTGACGCTTAAGCATGACCTTGTTAAGACTAATGCCAAAGACCCAACAGCGGACGCAGAAGGAAATATCGAATACTACACCTGCAAAGACTGCAATAAGATATTCTCAGATGCCGGGGGAAAGAATGAGATCACACTCGCCAATACTGTCATTCCGAGGCTTTCATCTGTCCAGGTAGTAGAAGCCATGCTTAATGCCCTTCCTGCTTCTGTCGGACTGAACGATGCGGCAAAGGTAGAACAGGCACGCAAGGCTTATGATGCCCTGGGCGCTGATAAGGATAAAATATCGGCAGAAGCAGTTAACAAGCTTACAACCGCCGAAGGACAGATTTCTGCAGCCAGGAATTCAGCGGCTGACCAGGCAGCAGTCAATGCGGCCATTGCCAGGATCAATGCCCTGCCTGCTCAGATAACAACAGCCAACGAGGCAGCGGTCAATGCCGCCAGGGCAGCTTATGACGCACTAACACCTGCTCAGAAAGCCTTGGTATCCGGAACTGTAAAATCGAAACTGACCACC
>JAFRHL010000011.1 GCA_017433295.1 Eubacterium sp. | reverse complement strand
TGCCGCCAGGGCAGCTTATGACGCACTAACACCTGCTCAGAAAGCCTTGGTATCCGGAACTGTAAAATCGAAACTGACCACCGCTGAGAATAATCTGGCAACAGCAAAAAAGGCTGCCCAGGAGGAGGCCGCAAGAAAAGCGGCGCAAAATCCTGCCGCAGCTTTAACGGTTCTGAACACACCTCTTGTTCTGAAGACAAAAGCTTCAAAGGTGGTCACAGTATTCATAACACCTGCCGATACGTCTAAGGCATTGACTGATACCGCTGTGGTTACTCCGGCCAACAAGAAGATCATCATCGTATCTTCCGTCAAGCTGTCAGGGACAAAGCTTACCTTTAAAATTAAAGGAGCAAAAGCAGGAAAGAGTACTGTCAATGTCAAGGTGGGAACCAAAACAGCCAAAGTCTCAGTTACTGTGCTCAAGAAGGCAAATAAAACACTTACGGTGAAAGCGGCTAAAAAAGCAACTGTAAAGCTGAATAAAACGGCAAAAATAGCTGTCCAGGTAACTGCAAAAGATAAAAAATATGCTACTTCGGATATTGTCACAGCCAAATTCTCGAAAGTTGCTGTTGCTTCCGTAACAAACATAACAACTGCAAAAGGCAAGGTGATCGTTAAGGTGAAAGGCCTTAAGAAGGGAAAATCTACCCTCATTGTCAAGGTAGGAGGTAAAATGGCCAAAGTAGCACTTACTGTAAAGTAAGTTCATCATAGCTTTTTTCTCTCGAATGGCTTATAATATAAAGAGACCGGGAGGAGACAGAGAACCGTCCCCTGTCTCCTCCGTTTCCCAAACAGAACGAAGGAGGAAAGAGATTAATGAGCGTATACCTTGATAAAGCCAGAGAACTTAGAAACCGGACGGATGTCCATTACAACTGTGCCCAGGGAGTCCTGGTGCCCTTTGCCAATGATTTAGGGTTAGGGGAGGATATGGCAGTCCGCCTGGGAGCTAATTTCGGCAGCGGCATGAAGATGGGCTCCACCTGCGGGGCTGTCACGGGAGCCCTGATGGTTCTGGGACTGGCCGGGATCACAGATTCCCTGCCTCTGATCCGGCAGGTTAAGGAAAACCATGAAGGCATGATCGACTGCCGGGATCTCCTGAGGGAAAATGCGAAAACCCAAACCCCAAAGAAAGACCACTGTGATGGTATGGTCTATGAGCTTGTGGAGATGACGGAGAAGATTCTCAGAGAGAAGGGAAAAATTGAATAAATAAACCTTTTTATCAACAAGCTTTCATAGTAAATAATTGCTCCTGACAGGTTAAAGAGAAGTTCCTTTATCCTGTCAGGAGATTTTTTGTCTTACAGGAATTCGAAATTTTCCGGAAGACAAAACCTTCATGCAGTTTTTTTGCGGGCTCATCACATAGACAAAAATTAAACTATATGTTAAAATATAATTAATTTCTGTTTTTGAATTAGAAATTATTGGTAACAGTCTGCAGAGTTTTACAGAGATAAGATAATGAAAAGGATAAGATTCGTATGCTTGAGAGCCATGTGAAGTTTCATTCGGTCAGTGGAAAGAGACTGATATTGATCGTAGAAGATGACCCGGTGTGCAGGGAACTTCTTGTTAAGATTTTAAAAGATAAGTATGAAATTATTGAAGCTTCAGACGGAAAGGCTGCCCGGGAGAAGATCAGACAGTATGCTGATATCATAAGCCTGGTCATTCTCGATCTGATGCTTCCGGATTTAAATGGGATTGATATCCTTCGCCGTTTTAAGTTTGATCCGGACACGAAAAATCTGCCCGTGATCGTTATGAGCTCACATACCGTTGATGAGGTCGAATGTCTGCGACTGGGCGCCATGGGCTTCATTTCCAAACCTTATCCGGTTCCGGATGTGATGCTTGCCCGGATCGAGCGTGCCATTGAGCTGTATGAGGACAGGGATATTATCAGCAGGACAGAACGGGACTTTCTAACCGGCCTGTACCATTATGAATATTTCTATCAGTATGCCGGTCAGTATGATAATTATCATAAATCACTTCCCATGGATGCCATCGTTGTGGATGTGAATCAGTTCCACATAATTAATGAAAGATATGGAAAGCATACGGGAGATCAGCTTATACGGCAGATCGGCTTAAAGCTCAGAGACTGTGTGAAGGATGAGGGGGGCATTGTATGCAGACGTCTGGCGGATACCTTTCTTATCTATTGCCCCCATCGAAGTGACTATAATGAGATACTGGATAACACTTCCATTGCTCTGACCAAGGACGGGAAAAATCATATCCGTCTCCGAATGGGTGTCTATTCCAATGTAGACAAGTCCATTGATATGGAGAGAAGATTCGACAGGGCTAAAATGGCTGCCGATGCGCTGCGGAATAGCTTTACGGGCGGCGTTTCCATCTACGATGAGAAAATGCATGAAAAGGAATTATTCGCCCAGCAGCTTCTGGAAGATTTCCGGACCGGTCTTGACAGGGAGGAATTTGTCGTTTATTACCAGCCCAAGTTTGATATAAGACAGGAAGAACCCATCCTTAACAGTGCGGAAGCGCTGGTCCGCTGGAATCATCCGGAACTGGGCATGATCTGTCCGGCTTCCTTTATTCCTCTTTTCGAGCAGAACGGACTGATCAGTGATCTGGATTATTATGTCTGGCGCCGGGTGGCAGGGCAGCTTCGAAGGTGGAAGGACAAGTTTGGTGAAACAGTCCCGGTTTCCGTTAATGTCTCACGGGTTGATATGTATGATACGGATCTGGTGATTGTGCTGCAGGATCTTTTGTCAGAATTTGATATAACATCCTCTGATTTATTGCTGGAGATCACGGAATCTGCTTATACAAAGGATTCCGGTCGTATTATTGAAAATGTTAAAGATTTGCGGCGTGCCGGTTTCTTCATTGAAATGGATGATTTCGGGAGTGGATATTCTTCTTTAAATATGATATCCTCGCTCCCCATAGATGTTATGAAGCTGGATATGCAGTTTATTAAAACGGCTTTCCGGGAACAGAATGATACCAGAATGCTTGAAGCCGTGATCGGCATCGCGGATTCTCTTTTCGTTCCGGTTATTGCGGAGGGAGTTGAAACCAAAGAGCAGGTCACTTCCCTGAAAGCCATGGGTTGTGACATTGTCCAGGGCTATTATTTTTCCAGGCCCCTTCCTCCGGAAAAGTATGAAGAGTTCATCGTAAAGAGGATGAGTATGAAGGAAAAGACCGAACCGGTGGAACTATCCCACAAAACCCTGTCCATCCATAAGGAAAAGCGGACAGGCGGATCCCTTCACGATCCTCTGACAGGAATCTATAATTACACGGCCTTTGAAATGTTTCTAAAGGATGCTGACAAGTACAATATTGCCCTGCTGGTTGCCGAGATCACCAATATGGAGGAAATCGTCAGGAATCACGGACGGAGCATGGGGGATGTTGTGAGAAAAGAAGTGGCGTTATTACTGCGGCGGAGTTTCCGTTCGGTTGACCATATATGCCGGATCAGCAGCAATGAATTCGTTATAATTATGACCCGGGTGGACAGCTCCATAAAAGAACAGGTAAAGGACAAGATACGGAAGATCAATGATCAGCTGCAGGAACCGGGACAAGATTTTCCTTCCGTTTTTTTATGTGTCGGAGCTGCTTTCTCTGATCGCAGGAACCCTAAGGGAAGCATATTCCAGGATGCAGAGTCAATCCTGATCAAACAGAAGCTGGCAGGCTTAAGCGGCTGTAAGATATACTAGAATTTCACAGGTTTAAATACAGACAATGATAATGCGGGGAGGTGTATTTATGATAGTTCATGATGAGAATATCGAGTACGGTAATCTTACAGAAACCAACCAGGACATTGATATGAGGAGACTGGTACTGGTAGGAAGAAGTGAATGTGGAAAGACCACATTAAAGCAGGTACTCCGGGGCGAAAAGATCACCTATCATAAGACCCAGTATGTCAGTCAGTATGATGTGCTGATCGATATGCCGGGAGAGTATGCGGAGAACCTTGACCTGGCCCATGCCATAGCGCTGTATACTTCCGAGTCTGATGTGGTTGGTATCTGTATCAGCGCCACCGAGCCATATTCTTTATATCCTCCCAATGTCACACCCTATGCCAACCGTGATATCTTCGGTATCGTTACCAAGATCGACCACTGGGCCGCTGATGTGGAGCAGGCAGCCCGCTGGCTGGAGCTCACCGGCTGTAAGCGGATCTTCCGGGTCAGCGCCTATACAGGGGAGGGTGTGGATGAAATCGTGGAATTTCTGAAGATAAAGCATAAAAAAGAACCGGTTCATAAGATCATGCGGGAAATCCATGACGAAACCTTCGGTAATCTGGCCTGCATCCCCAGCTATTTTCTGGAGTAGTTTATTTTTATGACACAAAACAATATAAAAAGGAATGATTTTACAGAAGGGAAAATATTGTCTCCTCTGATACGGTTTGTATTCCCCATACTCTTTGCCATGCTGATCCAGTCCCTGTATGGTGCGGTGGATCTGCTGATCGTAGGACAGTTTTCCGACGCCGCCAATGTATCTGCCGTATCTGTCGGTTCCCAGCTTATGCATTCCATGACTCTGATCATCACTGACCTGGCAGTGGGAACAACGGTTCTGCTGGGCCAGTTCATCGGCCAGAAGAAAAGTGAAGAGTGTGGAAGGGTCGTGGGGACTACTATCTGTATCTTTACTATCATCGGCATAGTTTTAGCCATTGTCATGCAGCCCCTGGCGGCTCCGGTGGCGGCTGCCTTAAACGCTCCGGCAGAAGCATTTTCGCAGACAGTATATTACATTCGCATCTGCTGTGGTGGGGCAATATTTATTGTGGCCTATAATATCCTGGGGAGTATCTTCCGGGGAATAGGGGACTCTAAGATGCCCCTGATCACCGTGCTCATCGCTGCAGCCTTTAATGTGGCGGGTGACCTGCTCCTGGTTGCTGTATTTGGTATGGGGGCGTCAGGTGCCGCCATTGCCACAGTAATGGCCCAGGGCCTGAGTGTGCTCCTGTCCTTTGTGATTATTCGTAGAAAGGGAGTTCCTTTTACTTTTAAAACTTCCGATATCAAATTTCACCGTGATCTTGTCGGGAGAGTCCTGGTTTTAGGGCTTCCCATTGCTTTTCAGGACCTGCTGGTCTCCATGAGCTTCCTGGTGATCATGGCCGTTATCAACAAACTGGGCGTTATCGCCTCTGCCGGAATCGGTGTGGCTGAAAAACTATGCGGTTTTATCATGCTGCTGCCCTCCGCTTTTTCCCAGGCCATGTCTTCCTTTGTGGCCCAAAACTACGGAGCACGCAAGATGCGCAGGGCAGAAAAAGCCCTGGCTTCCGGTATTGCTCTGTCATTTGTCTGCAGTCTCTTCCTGGGTTATCTTGCTTTCTTTCACGGAGCATGGCTCAGCACTGTATTTTCCAGAGACGCGGCTGTCTGCGTGGCATCAGGAGAGTACTTAAAGGGCTATGGGATCGACTGTCTGCAGACAGCCTTCCTGTTCTGTTTTATCGGGTATTTTAATGGCTGTCAGAAAACCAGATTCGTTTTACTCCAGGGAATTGTGGGAGCCTTCGGGGTACGTGTACCCTTGTGTATTCTTTTCAGCAGGATGTTGCCGGTGTCCATCTTCAGGATCAGTCTTGCCACACCCGCTTCTTCACTGATACAGAACATTATGTGCGTTATATATTTCCTGATGCTGAGGAAATCTTATCTGAACAGGTCTGATTGTCCACCGGCGTGATACTGCCGGGGCATCTCAATGAGCCTTGTTACAGTCGGGGCAATATGTTAAAATCTTTACTATAATATTAAACCAAAACATCAATGGAGGGATTGAGAATGAGAGGAATATATACTTCCGTCAACGACATCAGAAAAAGAGTTTATGCAGAAGTAGCCAGACTTTCATATAATTATAAAGAGGGCGATCTGTCCGAAATGGAGCTGATTCCCTATCGGATTATTCCCGGGGAAGTATCCACTTACCGGGAGAGCGTTTTCCTGGAGCGGGCCATCGTGAAAGAGCGGATGCGGCTTGCTATGGGCCTTAATTTAAGAAAGGCCTCGGAGCATGCGCCGGTTTCCGCAGGCGCGGAGGAATGTGTCAAACCTGAAAAGTACTATGAGCCGCCTCTGATCGATGTGATCAAGTTTGCCTGCCATGCCTGTCCGGACAATGTGGTGAAAGTGACAGACGGCTGCCAGGGCTGCCTGGCCCATCCCTGCCGGGAGGTGTGTCCCAAGGATGCCATAATCTTTAAAAACGGCAGATCAGTCATTGACCAGAGCAAATGTATTAAATGCGGAAAATGTATCCAGATTTGCCCCTATCAGGCTATTATAAGACTGGAACGCCCCTGTGCCAGGGCCTGCGGCATGAAGGCCATCGGCTCCGATGAATTCGGCAGGGCTGACATTAATCAGGATAAATGTGTAAGCTGCGGCATGTGTCTGGCCAACTGTCCCTTTGGGGCCATTGCGGACAAGGCTCAGATCTTCCAGACGATCCAGGCCATCCGGAGTGACGTGCCCGTTTATGCCGCCATCGCACCTGCCGTGGACGGCCAGTTCGGGCCTGACTTAACCCCCAGGAAGCTCAGACCGGCTTTCCGGGCACTGGGATTTGAAGATGTGGTGGAAGTGGCCATCGGAGCAGACCTTTGTACCCTGGAGGAGGCCGGGGACTTCATTCGTGAGGTTCCGGCAGAAAAGCCCTATATGGGAACCTCCTGCTGTCCGGCCTGGGCAGCCATGGTGAAAAAGCTCTTTCCCGACCAGGCAGAAAATATTTCCATGGCACTGACACCCATGGTACTGACCGGCAGGATCATAAAGCGTCTGCATCCCGGCTGTAAAGTAGCCTTTATCGGACCCTGCGCAGCCAAAAAGCTGGAGGCCGGACGCAGGACCATCCGCAGTGATATTGATTTTGTCCTTACCTTTGAAGAGGTCAAGGGTATGTTTGAAGCAAAAAATGTTGATTTTAGGAGTCTTCCCGAAGACCACTCCATGCATGGCGCCAGTGGAGACGGCAGGCGTTTTGCCGTTTCAAGCGGTGTGGCCCAGGCGGTGGTTAATGTCATAGCGGACAAATACCCTGACCGGGAAGTAAAGGTCGAGCATGCGGAAGGTCTGGAAAACTGCCGGAAGATGCTTCTCATGGCCAAAAAGGGCAAGTATGATGGGTATCTTCTGGAAGGAATGGCCTGTCCCGGCGGTTGTGTCGGCGGTGCAGGTACAGTACAGCCCATTCCGAAGTCCACAGCTGCAGTAAACAAGCATGCGAAGGTATCTACCCATAGCCATGCCAACGAAAGCAACTATCAGGATATGCTTCATGATATTGAAGAAGGCCTCTTTGATTTTACTGAAGAATAATAAACCACAGGTATCCGGTCATGAACAAAACCATTACGCCCATTGCTCACATCCATACTGATTATACAGGAAAATTCGGCATTCCCAGGCAGTGCGGCCTGGTGAACTCCGAAGCTGAGATAGTCTTTCTGAAGGATTATTCCGGTCCGGACTGTATCAGGGAGCTTGAAGGGTATTCCCATATCTGGCTGATATGGGGATTTTCGGAAAATGAAAAATCCGGCTGGTCACCGACCGTAAGACCTCCCAGGCTGGGCGGAAACAAGAGGGTGGGAGTTTTTGCCTCCCGCTCTCCTTTTCGTCCCAACGGTCTGGGGCTCAGTGTAGTAAAGCTCGAAAGGATCACGATTACAAAAGAACGGGGTCCGGTACTTACGGTAGTGGGAGCGGACCTTATGGATCAGACCCCGATTTATGATATTAAGCCCTATATACCGGCATCGGACGCCATACCTGACGCCCTTTCCGGGTATTCCGGCAGGGCGAAAGACAAGCATCTTTCCATCCATTACGAAGCCGGACAGCTTGACCCTGTTCCCGAGAGTAAAAGAAAAGCTCTGCTTGAGGTCTTATCGCTGGATCCAAGACCCTCCTACCAGGACGATCCTGACAGGGTTTACGGCATGACATATGCCGGACATGAAATACATTTTAAAGTTTGCGGTAATGATCTGTATATTACAGATATATCTGTTTTCCGCTGACTGATCACATAAGGAGAAGTATTTATGGGGGAAACAGGTTTAACAACAAAAGAGGTATTGCTGGCGGAAGCCCGGGGAGAGATAAACCAGCAGCCGGATACTTCACAAAAAACTGTGAAGGAAATCATAAAAGAAAATACCCTTACATATTTTAACTTCATTTTTGCCGTCCTTTCTGTTCTGGTGATAGCCGCAGGAGCATTCCGTAGCCTGACATTTCTGGGCCCTGTTTTTTTTAATTCCCTGATCGGGATCGTACAGCAGCTTAGGGCAAAAAAAATACTGGATGAACTTTCCATATTAAGCCATTCAAGGATCAGGGTCATCCGTGACGGCCAGGAACAGGAGATCTATACTGACAAACTGGTCAAAGGGGATGTGGTGATCTTCAAGTCCGGAAACCAGATCTGTGCCGATGCGGAAGTTCTGGCAGGAGAGGTTACCGTCAACGAATCTTTGCTGACAGGAGAGTCTGATGAGATCTCCAAAAAGCGTGGAGACAAGCTTCTCTCCGGCAGCTTTGTTGTTACCGGAGAATGCAGGGCCAGGCTTACCCATGTGGGGGCCGATTCCTATGTGTCCAGGCTGGAAGCCCAGGCCAGAGAAATGTCCGGCCGGGAAGAATCCGAAATGGTCCGGGGTATCAACCGGTTTGTGCTTATGGCCGGAATAGCTATTTTACCCATCGGCATCCTGCTTTTTATTCAGGGCTATCATAACAATGTTCCTTTTTCGGAAAACGTGACCTCCATGGTTGCCGCAGTGGTGGGGATGATCCCGGAAGGCCTCTATGTACTGGTAAGCATGACCCTGGCGGTAAGCGCAGCCGGTCTGGCCAGGAAAAAGGTCATGCTGCACGATATGAAGAGTATTGAAGCCCTGGCCCGGGTCGATGTTCTCTGCGTGGATAAGACCGGTACCATAACAGAAAATGATATGGTGGTGGAGGATACCATACTTCCTGAAAGAGAAAACGGGATTCATACACAGGATAGAAATAAAGATCAGCTGGAAACGCTGCTTGCCGACTATCTTTCTGCCCAGAAGGATGATAACGCCACAATGGAAGCCCTGCGAAAACGGTTTCCGGCAGATTCCGGTAATGTATCTTCACGGAACATCAGCCGGGTCCTTCCTTTTACATCAAAAAATAAGTATTCCGCAGTCAGGTTCGGGGAGGAGACCTGTGTCATGGGAGCGCCGGATATCGTTTTGCGTAAAGACTACCAGAGATGGGCCGGCCAGATCGAGCGGTATTCCTCCCGGGGATTCCGCCTGCTGGTACTGGCCCGGGCGGAGGGAGATGTCTTTGAATCCGGCCTGATGGAATGCCGGACGGAACCCCTGCTTTTTATCTTACTGAAAAACCCCATCCGGCAGGCCGCTAAAGATACCTTTCAATATTTCAAGGACCAGGATGTTGACATAAAAGTCATATCAGGAGATCATCCGATGACGGTCTCCCATATAGCAGGTCAGGCGGGGATCCCGAATGCCGACAGGGCTGTTGATGCGTCTTCCCTTAAGGATATCTCAGACATCGAAGCAGCCGTCGACCGGTATACGGTATTTGCCAGGGTCACCCCGGACAGGAAAAAACAGATCGTGGAAGCCCTCCAGAAAAAAGGACATACAGTGGCTATGACCGGAGATGGTGTGAATGATATTATGGCCATGAAAACAGCGGACTGTTCCGTGGCCATGGCATCAGGATCCGAGGCGGCAGTTCAGGCTGCCCAGGTCGTACTCCTGGATTCTGATTTTGCCCATATGCCCCAGATCGTAGCTGAGGGCAGAAGGGTCATCGGTAATATTGAGCGATCATCGACCCTGTTTCTTTGCAAAAATCTCTTTTCCATGTTCCTTGCCCTGTTTTCCATTGTCATTGTTTTATCTTACCCTCTTCAGCCGGAGCAGGTTTCTCTCATTTCCGGCTTTAACATCGGCATTCCGGCCTTTCTGCTGGCCATGGAGCCCAGGGAGCGGAGGATTACCGGACATTTTATGAAGAAAGTATTGCTGAAGGCATTGCCCGCTGCTCTAACAGATTTTGTGCTGATTTCCGCCCTGATGATCTTCGGGACTGTGTTCGGCGTATCAGAAAAAGATGTTTCTGTGGCTGCGACTTTTCTCCTTGGCATCGTGGGCTTTATGATCCTGTATTATATCAGCCGGCCTCTGACAAAATACAGAATCGCGGTATTGATCATCTGCATGATAGGATTCGGGGTTTCAGCTTACCTGTTTCATGGATGGTTTGGAATCAGTTATGTATCCATGAAATGCATGATGCTGTTTGTTCTGTTTGCTGTGGCCGCGGAACCATGTATGAAATATCTGACCAGATTGAGTGACTATCTCCTGAAAAAACTATCTGCCTGTTGATATTATAAGATTTGACTATTGTTTACATTTCGATAATATATATTTAGATATTTGATAATAATTGTATGATATATTCTTATCAGCGTGTTAACAATGTATCAACTCAACAAGAAAGTCTAAAAGGAGGTTATATGAAAAAGAGAAGATACCTTAGTCTGCTGTGTCTGCTGGTGATCCTGTGTATAGGTACGAAAACAAAAGTACTTGGGAAAAGCTACAGCAAATATTCAAACAGGAAAGTAGAATTCGGCCTGAATCTGCGAAGGGATCATAAGAAACCGGAGTGTGCAAAACCAAAGGGGGTAAAAAAACTCTCGAATTATAATACCTGGTATTATAGTCCTGAGGCTTACAAGCAGAAGGATAAGGTGATCTACCTGACCTTTGACTGCGGCTATGAGAACGGGAACACAAAAAAGATCCTGAAAACCTTGAAAAAAGAAAACATCAAGGCCATCTTTTTTGTGACGAAGCCCTATATCGAGCAGAATGCCGGACTGGTAAAACGTATGAAAGAGGAGGGGCATCTGGTAGGTAACCACACCAGTACCCACCCAAGGATGACATCCCTGTCTGTATCACGGATGAAAAAAGAAGTAAACCAATGCAGGAAAACAATGGAAAAGAAAACCGGCTATACCATGGATCCCTATATGAGGCCGCCGGAAGGTGTCTACAGTGTCAGGGTCATGAAGGTCATGCAGGACTGCGGCTATAATACCATGCTGTGGAGCCTTGCCTGGTATGATTATGATGAGCATAACCAGCCTTCAGTCAGTACAGTTGTGAATAAGTTTAAAAAACATCATTTCTGCGGCATGATGCCCCTGCTCCATGTGATCTCTTCCGCTGACAGAAAGGCTCTTCCAAAGATCATTTCCACCATGAGAAAGAAAGGGTACCGTTTCGGGACTGTGGATGAGTTTGCGATCCTTAACTGAATTTGACAATACATATCAGAGGGGTTATAATTTGTAACATATTTATATGCGGGATGGGAGGAAATATGGACAGATATCTCAACATAGGTTTACTTATAGATGACCCGAATAACTATTTTACGAGTCAGGCATGTAAAGGGGCGGATCTTGCCGCTAAAGCGCTGGACGCCAATCTGTTTATTTTTCCCGGTCATTATATAGGTGAGCCGGACGGCAGATTTTCTGACAGCGAGTATGAATATCAGTACAATGTCGTTTTTGACCTGCCCACTACCCGTAATGTGGATATTTTATATGTTTTAATGGGAACCATCGGATCACGTGCCGATAAGGAGATTCAGAAGGCCTTCGTGGACAGTCTTCCCCGGGTTCCCATAGTGACCCTCTTTGCTGATATTGAGGGATACCCGTCCGTTACTTTTGATAATGAAACAGGGATCATAAGCATCCTGGATCATCTCACCGTCAAACATGGAGCCCGGAAGATCGGTTATGTGAGCGGCCCGAAGACTAATAAGGATGCGGACGAACGATTGTCCGCATTCCGCAAGTACGTTACTGACAGAGGATTACCACTGGAAGACAGCCAGATCGTATACGGTGATTTCACTGAGAAAAGTCACGCAGCAGTTGAAAAACTGCTTGATGATAATGAAGATATCGATGCTGTTGTCTTTGCCAATGACTCTATGGCCATCGGGGGATATGAAGTATTTGAAAAGAGAGGACTTGTGCCCGGAAAGGATATTCTGGCTGCCGGTTTTGACAACGATGTTTTTACTCCCTCCATGACCCCGCCTCTGACAACTGTGGAGACCAGTTCTGCTGATCTTACCTATAAGGCGGTCCTGGCGGCAAATGATTTTATCCACAATGGCAGGCTTAATAAACTGGAAGTAAAGACCTATCTTGTACAGCGGGCTTCCTGCGGATGTGCGGAAACTGATATTGAGGAGATCAGACACCGCCTCCATGTGGATGGTATGGTATCCGGAGACAGGAAATACATTGATTCCATAAGAAAGTACCTCTTTGGTGTCTTTTTGGATAATGAGCATATTACCATGGTCAAGTCTTTGCTGGAGGTATTCTGCATCAGCTGTTCAAAGTATTTCAAAAACGGCAGGAACCGGAACCGGGTGGACAGGACCTTCAGGAATATGGTTGATTCTGATATTCTGAAGTACTGCAGTACAGAGAAACTGTTTACAGTTCTTTTGACACTGCAGAACGAAGGACTTAAGACCGGCAGCGATAAAGAGCAGATCTATGATATGTTTGCAGAGTATTACAGGATCTTATCACTGAAAGGCCTCACCATGATCAACAGCTATAGGGACAGGGAAGACAGGGTTTTTCGTATGCTAAATAACCAGATGGGCAATATCTTTACCGGATCCCACGATGACCGGGTCCCATATCATCTGCTGTTGAAGGGATTTGATAAAATTGGATTCAGACAGTCTTTTCTGTATTTCTTTCCGGAAAGACAAGATCATCCGAAAGGCCAAAAATGGGAATGTCCCGGGTCATTGCTTCTCGCCGCCTGTTTCGGAAAGGATGGGATCCTCTCTCCGGGTGAGAAAGAACAGCTTATCAGCACAGAAAACCTGTTTATTAATGAATTTGTGGATGCCGGGAGAAGGCTGACCATGATGGTATCTCCGCTTTTTGCAGGGGAACGATTATACGGTCTGATGGTCAATGAGCTTAATGTTGCCGATATTTCCATGGTTTCCCTTGTGGCACACCAGCTTTCGGTCACTGTCAGATCTTTGATATAAAGGAGGTGGTTTTTCATGGCTGCAATCTTTGGTGCATTCATACAGTATGTACTGACATTGATTTTCTATGTCATTGTTGCAGGTGCCGGAATCTTTGCCGGAAAAGCTTTGTTGAAGAAGAAGAAAGAAAAAGATGCTCTAGAAGCATCAGAAAAATAAAAAGGATCACAGGGTGCTGACACAGGATAAGGAGAACTGCTGTCTGGCACCTTTTTACAGGAGGAAATGAACATTGAAGAAATATGGCGTTAATGAACTGAGAAAAATGTACCTGGACTTTTTTGAAAGCAAGGATCACCTGGTGATGAAAAGCTTTTCTCTGGTTCCTCATAATGATAACAGTCTGCTGCTGATCAATGCCGGTATGGCTCCCTTAAAGCCTTATTTTACAGGTCAGGAGATCCCGCCGAAAAAAAGAGTAGCCACCTGTCAGAAGTGTATCAGAACCGGTGATATCGAGAATGTGGGAAAGACAGCCAGACATGGTACCTTTTTCGAGATGCTGGGGAATTTCTCCTTTGGAGATTACTTCAAGAAAGAAGCCATTGCCTGGTCCTGGGAGTTTCTGACCAGGGTAGTGGGACTTGACCCGGACCGCCTGTATCCTTCTGTATATCTGGAGGATGATGAAGCCTTTAATATCTGGAGAGATGATATAGGTATCCCTCCGGAACGCATTTTCAAGTTTGGTAAAGAGGATAATTTCTGGGAGCACGGCGCAGGCCCCTGCGGTCCCTGTTCCGAAATCTACTATGACCGGGGTGAAAAGTACGGCTGCGGCAGCCCTGACTGTACGGTGGGCTGTGACTGCGACAGGTACATGGAGGTCTGGAACAACGTCTTTACCCAGTTTGATAATGACGGGCATAACAATTATACTCTGCTGGAGAACAAGAACATTGACACCGGTATGGGTCTCGAACGTCTGGCGGTGGTAGTCCAGGATGTGGATTCCATCTTCGATGTGGACACTATCCGGGCCCTGCGGGAGAGAGTGGGCCAGATGGCTCATAAAGTATATAAGGAGAAGGAAGAGGATGATATATCCATCCGTCTTATCACCGATCATATCCGCTCCGCCACATTTATGATCTCCGATGGTATCATGCCCTCCAATGAAGGGCGCGGTTATGTACTTCGCCGTATTATCCGACGGGCTGCCCGTCATGGCCGCCGCATCGGCATAGAAGGAAAATTCCTGGCAGAACTCAGCAAGACAGTCATCGAGGGTTCCAAGGACGGCTATCCGGAGCTTGAAGAGAAGAAGGATTTCATCCTTAATGTCCTGACCCAGGAAGAGGACAAGTTCAGCAGGACCATTGACCAGGGACTGGCTATTCTGGCCGACCTGACGGAAAAACTTAAAGCCCGGGACATAAAGGAGCTCTCCGGGGAAGAAGCCTTCAGACTTTATGACACCTACGGATTCCCCCTGGACCTGACAGAAGAGATCCTTGGCGAGAAGGGATATACCGTTGATACAGAGGGCTTTAAAGCATGTATGGAAGAGCAGAAGGTAAAAGCCAGAAATGCCAGAAAGACCACAAACTATATGGGAGCCGACGCCACGGTTTATGATGAGATCGACCCGGCCATCACAACAGAATTTACCGGCTATGACAGCCTGACCGGCCGGTCCGCGGTAACTGTACTGACAACAACCGAGGAGATCACCGAAGCCCTTACTGACGGAGATGAAGGTACCATCATTGTGGAGAAGACTCCCTTTTATGCCACCATGGGTGGACAGCAGGGAGACTATGGCACAATTCGCACTGCCGACGCCGAGTTTGAAGTGAGAGATACCATTCCTTTAAAGGGAGGCAAATATGGTCATATCGGCCGGATGACAAAGGGTATGATCAAAGTGGGAGATCAGGTGGAGCTTTCTGTGGATGCAGACAACCGGAGGAATACCTGCAGAAACCATTCCGCCACACATCTGCTGCACAAGGCATTAAAAGAGGTACTGGGATCCCATGTGGAGCAGGCCGGTTCCTTCCAGGATGGCGGCCGTACCCGTTTTGACTTCTCACACTTTAAGGCCATGACCGCTGAAGAGCTTGGGGCTGTAGAAGACATGGTGAATCGTGAGATCAGGGAAGATGTAAAAGTCGCCACGGACATCATGACTGTGGATGAGGCGAAAAAGACCGGTGCCGTTGCCCTCTTTGGTGAAAAATATGGTGAAAAGGTCCGGGTGGTATCCATGGGTGACTTCTCAAGAGAGTTCTGCGGCGGCACCCATGTAAGACATACCGGAGAGATCGGAACCTTTAAGATCCTTTCAGAAAGCGGTGTGGCTGCCGGTGTGAGACGTATTGAGGCCATCACAGGTGATAATGTACTAAAATATTATGCCGGTGTGGAGCAGACACTGAAAGAAGCTGCCAAGAAGGCCAAGGCAGAGCCTGCCAAGCTTTCTGACCGTATTCAGGCAATGCTCGACGAGATCAAAGCCCTGAATTCAGAGAATGAGAAACTGAAGGATCAGATCGCAAAAAGTGAAGTCTCAGATGTTATGAAGGATGTGGAAGAGGCAGGAGCCTTTAAGATCCTTCCGGTTTCCGTAAAAGACGTAGATATGAACGCCCTGCGTACCCTGGGGGACGACCTGAAGGTGAAGATAGGAAGCGGTGTGGTTATCCTTGCTTCTGACATGGGAGGAAAGGTAAATCTTATCGTAACTGCCACCGATGATGCTGTAAAGGCCGGTGCCCACGCAGGTAAGGTCATCAAGGAAGCGGCTGCCCTGGTCGGCGGCGGCGGCGGCGGACGCCCCAATATGGCCCAGGCCGGCGGAAAGAACCCGGCAGGTATCAAAGACGCCCTGGATAAAGCAGTTGAACTGGCAAAGAACCAGTTAGGATAAAAAGGAGAAGGGGGGCTACAGATGACAGGTAAGGACAAATGCAGGATTTTAAAAGAGATTCGTCAGAAGATCGCCGATGAGAATGACATCCCTTATGTGACAAGAGAATGCCGCTATCAGGGAGAATGCAGCGGGACATGTCCCCGCTGTGAAAGTGAACTGGCCTATCTTGAACGGCAGCTGGCCAGGCGCAATTCCATGAAGAAAAAAGTGACGGTGGCCGCTCTGTGTGCCGGCATGGTACTTGCCCAGACTGGCTGCAGCTCTCCTCTATCCCCCGGAAAGGGAGGAGAGAAGGATCTGGGCGGGGCAGTCCCCTACACAGAAACCGAAACAACTACAGAACTGTCTGTCACCACCGGGGAAGTGGCACCACCCGAGGAACAAAAGACTACGGAAGAAAAATTATCAACCACACAGTCCAAAGGAAGTACAGAGGATCCTGATACCATCGAGCTGACCGGAGAAGTTGCTTATCCGGAGGAGCAGGAACAAAATGACTGATCCTCTTTATCCTCTGCTGGCTGTTGCCCGCCTCAGGATGGGAACCGACGGAAAGGGGATCACCACACTGGTTGCGGGAGCCGGATGCCCCTTAAGCTGCCGCTTTTGCATTAACCGGAAGCTGCTTTTGGAGGCAAAGCCCGAAATGGTCAGTCCCCGGGAGCTCTATAACAGGGTAAAGATCGATAACCTTTATTTCCAGGCCACAGGAGGCGGCATCACCTTCGGAGGGGGAGAAGCCCTCCTGCACGCTGCCTTTATCAGTCATTTCCGGCAAATCTGTCCGAAGGAATGGCGCATATGCGCAGAAACCAGTCTCTGCGTCCACGGGGATTTACTGAAAATGGCTTTGTCATCAGTCGATGAATTTATCGTGGATTGTAAAGACCTTGACGAAAGTCGATTTCATGCCTATACAGGAGGCGACGGCCGGCAGATGTCCGAAAACCTGATTTACCTCCTGGAAAAGGCCGGTCCCGGACGGGTCCACATTCGGGTACCTCTCATTCCCGGATATAACACATTATATGACCGGCAGGACAGTATCCGTATCCTCAGAGAAATGGGCTTTACCAGGATTGAGCCCTTTGAATACATTGTCAAGTAAAGCCGGGCCAAAAGACAGCATAGATTATTTCGCTGTAATTTCGGGAACTTCCCAGAGAGTTCGTCCCTTTTGAACAATTTTTTTAAAAAAGTTATTGACGAAAACGTACTCTATGGTATAATATTAGACAGTGCAAAAATACCCAAACAGTTGTATTAGGCACAATACGCAACTGGAGGGAGGTTAGGTGAGTCGATGTCAAACGTTATCGTAAAAGAGAACGAGTCTTTGGACAGCGCTCTTCGCAGATTTAAGAGGAGCTGTGCTAAGGCAGGTATTCAGCAGGAGATTCGTAAAAGAGAACATTACGAAAAACCAAGTGTTAGACGTAAAAAGAAATCCGAAGCTGCAAGAAAAAGAAAATATAAATAATTGTGCAATAAAAAGGCATCCTTTTTCGGGATGCCTTTTTTGGTGTCAGGCCATCCTTCTTCCGGTAATTCCTTTAACGCCTGCTCTGACATCCCGCATAAAAAAGAAGGATATCCTGAAAATCAACTATAGATGTTAGTCATAATTCATAAAGTATCAATGATTATTGTTGACCATTCTGTACAAAAGTGTTATAATTGAGAAGGATTTGGGGTTAAACCCTGAACGAATATTATAATATAATCATCTAAGGAGGAGATCGTTGTGAAGAAGATTATCAATGCAGTTGATCAGGTAGAAAACCAGATGATAGAGGGTATGTGTAAGGCGTTTCCTCAGTATGTTAAGAAGCTCGATGCAGGTAATATCGTTGTAAGAGCTCAGAAGAAAGAGGGCAAGGTTGCTCTTATCAGCGGCGGCGGAAGCGGACATGAGCCGGCTCACGGCGGATTTGTCGGAAAGGGTATGCTTGACGCAGCTGTTGCAGGTGCTGTATTTACTTCTCCTACACCTGATCAGGTTTATGAAGGAATCAAAGCGATTGACGCCGGCAAGGGTGTTCTGATGGTTATCAAGAACTACACCGGAGATGTTATGAACTTTGAGATGGCCGGAGACATGGCCAAGGATATGGACGACATCGAAGTAAAGCAGGTTGTTGTGAATGATGACGTTGCTGTTGAAGATTCCACATGGACAACCGGACGCCGTGGTGTTGCAGGTACAATTTTCGTACATAAGATCGCAGGCGCTCTTGCCGAGACAGGGGCAAGCCTTGACGAAGTACAGGCAGTAGCACAGAAGGTTATTGATAATGTTCGTACCATGGGTATGGCTATTAAGCCCTGTATCGTTCCCGCAGCAGGAACTCCCGGATTTGAGCTGGCTGATGATGAGATGGAGATCGGTATCGGTATCCATGGTGAGCCCGGTGTTAAGAAGGCAAAACTTGAGACTGCTGATGAGATCGTAGACCAGCTGCTTGAGAAGATCCTTGCTGATATCGACTATGCAGGATCCGAAGTTGCTGTTATGATCAACGGCTGCGGCGCTACACCTCTTATGGAGTTATTCGTAGTGAACAACCGTGTGGCAGATGTTCTCGCTGAGAAGGGCATCAAGGTTTACAAGACTCTGGTTGGTGAGTTCATGACATCCCTTGAGATGGAAGGCTTCTCCATCACATTACTCCGTCTGGATGACCAGCTGAAAGAGCTTCTTGACGCAGAGGCAGATACTCCCGCTATGACAGTAGCTAAATAATCAGATATTTTGTATATCAGAGGGTCGGCTTTACTGTCGGCCCTTTTAACATTAACATATTAAGAAACGAGGAATGATATATGGCAGATGTAAGTAAAGTTATTGAGATGGTCAAAAGAATGGGCGCGGATATCGAGGCAAACAAGGAATTCCTCACCGAGCTTGATAATGTAATCGCGGATGGTGACCACGGTATCAACATGGATCGTGGCTTTAAAGCAGTGGATGCAATCATCCCCACCTTTGCTGATAAAGACATCGGTACTATTTTAAAGCAGGTGGGCATGAAGCTCTTATCCACCGTCGGCGGAGCATCAGGTCCCTTATACGGAACCGCCTTTATGAAGGCCGGAGCCCTTGTGGCAGGTAAAACGGAAGTGGATATGAACGATTTTATCGCCATGCTTGAGGCAGCCATAGACGGCGTGGTAAAACGTGGAAAAGCCACCACCGGTGAAAAGACCATGCTGGATTCCATGATCCCGGCCGATGAGGCCATCAAAGCTTCCTATGCGGCAGACCAGGATGTTAAGAAGGCTTTCGAGGCAGGAGTGAAAGCTGCTGAGGATGGTATCGAGTATACCAAGACCATTAAGGCCACCAAGGGCCGTGCCAGCTATATCGGCGACAGAAGTATCGGACATCAGGATCCAGGTGCCACATCATTCACAATTATGCTTAAGGGTATAGCGGATCTTGTATGATTCTGATCGGGTTGATACAGACTTGACATCAGGCAGCTTACCCGTTATCAGGAGGGATATAGTATGGTAGGTATTGTAATCGTTTCCCATAGCGTAAAACTGGCGGAAGGAGTTGTGGACCTGGCCAGGCTTATGGCTGCCGATGCTCCTATGCGCGCAGCCGGCGGCATGGATGACGGAGGTTTTGGAACAAGCTTTGAAAAGATCAGTAATGCCATTGACGAGATCTACACAGACGATGGCGTGATCATCCTTATGGACCTTGGAAGTGCCGTTATGACCACGGAAATGGTCATTGAGATGATGGAGGGCAGGAAGCTTAAGATGGTCGACTGCCCGCTGGCAGAAGGTGCTGTTGCAGCTTCTGTTGTAGCTGAAGGCGGTGCTCCTTTAGAGGATGTTGTAGAGGCTGCGGTGAATGCAGGAAAGATTCCAAAGTTTTGATTTTAAATATAACTTTATAGCAAAAAGTGTCCCTACCATGGGGCACTTTTTTAATGTGCAAGCAGGGCGGGAGTGCAGAGCACGAAGCCGTGGGGTGGATTGTATGCATATAAAACAGGTACAGACATACACATAATAAAAAAGAAAGCTCCCTGATAATGTTCAATAATAAAAAAGAGAAGACAGAGAAAAAAGAAAAGCTCCCTTCCTTCAGAGACCGGAACCAGGCATTTGTCTGTACCATGAACGGTCCCTATGAATTGAATATTGAAAACTTCGGTTCTCTTGGTGATTACAGCGAAAAGAGGATAGTCCTTCACCCCTGGAAATCCACCATTACCATTGAGGGAGAACGGCTTCTGATCGAATACTTCTCTGATATTGACATGAAGATTACAGGACGGATACGATCTCTGGATTTCGATTAAAATAAGCTTATGTGTGTGAGGAGGCCTATGATATATTTTATAATGCATTTTCTGACCGGTTATTGTCTTGTCCAGATTTCAGGGCCCATGAAGGAGAGATTCCTGAATCTGGCAGCCGGAAAAGGGATCCTGATCTTCAGACTATCCAGGGAAGGAGACCTGTACACCTTTTATGTCAGCAGAAAAGGCTGCAAATTGCTGCCGGACATTGCGGAAAAAACAGGATGCAGGATGGCCATCGTCCGCAAAGCCGGTCTCCCATGGCTGTTTTACAGGTACAGGAAGAGAAAATGTTTTGCCGCCGCCATACTTATTTCGCTTCTTCTGTTTAGTTTTTTATCCCGCTATATATGGAGGATCGATATTACAGGCACCTACACCCATTCCGAAGAAGAACTGCTCGATTATCTGAAGAATAAGGGTATACGCTGCGGCATGCGGATTTCATCCCTGTCCTGTCCGGACCTGGAGGAAGCCATCCGGGAAGATTTCAGGGATATCTGCTGGGTCTCCTGTGAAAGAAAGGGAACCCTGCTTACCGTTTCTGTAAAAGAGACTCTGTATATGTCCGATCAAACCGGAAAGACTGCCTTTCCCTGCAACCTGATAGCATCCAAAGAAGGAACCATTGAATCCATCGTTGTAAGAAAAGGTACTGCAAAGGTAAAAAAGGGGGATAAGGTAAGGGCCGGGGATATACTGATCTCAGGAACCGTACCCCTCATAAATGACGCCGGAGAGATTACAGAGGAAGCCAGGGTGCCGGCAGATGGTGATATAACGGCAATCACAAAAGAAAAGTATGAGAGTGAGTTTCCCCTCCTGCAGTCAGAAAAGAAATATACCGGGAGAAAAAGCAGAAGCCTGGGGTTCATCTTTTTCGGTTATTATTATGAAATACCTTTTAAATCCCCCGCATTTGCTCTATGTGACACAAAAACTGAAGAAAAAAGCCTGCACATAGGCCCCGGTTTTTATCTTCCCATTTCCCTGGTGGTTCATACCTCCAGTGAATACAAAGTAACTGAAAAAAAGCTTTCCGGAAACCAGGCGGTCCGGCAGATGAAGGAACAGATTCGTTATTTTATTGGACAATATGAGGCGAAAGGGGTAGAAATATTAAAAAATAATGTTAAAATAGATTGTAATGAATTGACCTGTACCGCCCGGGGGACCATTATTATGAGGGAACGGTTTGGTAAAATTCAAAAGATATGAGAGGAGATACGTGAATGAATTTAAAGGAAACTGAATTTCCTTTTCCTGCGGAGCATGCTTCCAATGTATTCGGCCAGTTTGATTCCAACATGAAGAAGCTGGAAAAAACTTTACGGGTTACATTGATCTTCCGCAATGATAAACTAAAGCTCATCGGTCAGGAGGACAACTGCCGCCGGGCAAAGATGGTAATTGATGAGCTGCTGGAGCTTTCACAAAAAGGGAACCAGATCACTGAACAGAATGTCAACTACGCCCTTGCCCTTTCCATGACCGGGCAGGTGTCAGTCATGTCTGAGCTTGACAGTGACATCATCTGCCATTCAACCATGGGAAAACCCATAAAACCGAAGACTCTGGGGCAAAAGCAGTATGTCGACCTGATCACAAATAAAATGATCGTATTCGGCGTGGGGCCTGCCGGTACCGGAAAGACCTATCTGGCCATGGCAAAGGCCATCACAGCCTTTAAATCCGGAGAGGTTGGCCGGATCATCCTGACCAGGCCGGCCATTGAAGCGGGTGAGAAGCTGGGCTTTCTGCCCGGTGATCTGCAAAGTAAGGTGGACCCCTATCTTAGGCCTCTCTATGATGCCCTGTATGAGATCATGGGAGCCGATACTTTCATGAAGAATATGGAGAAGGGACTCATTGAGGTGGCCCCCCTGGCATATATGAGGGGAAGGACCCTGGATAATGCCTTTGTGGTCCTGGATGAGGCCCAGAACACCACTCCGGCCCAGATGAAGATGTTCCTCACCAGGATCGGCTTTGGCTCCAAGGCCATCATCACCGGGGACCAGACCCAGAAGGACCTGCCTGACGGCAGCCGTTCGGGGCTCGATGATGCTCTGAGAATTCTTAAAGACATTAAAGAGATCGGTGTATGCAGGCTGACCAGCCAGGATGTGGTCCGTCATCCCCTGGTACAGAAGATCGTTGCCGCTTATGATGAATATGATAAAAAAAGAACTGAACACAAACACAGGGACAGGCCCTCCAGAGGTATCAGCAAATGACAATTGAAATTGAAAACACAAACCAGGATATGACAGTACCTGACTATGAAGAGATCATCCGCAGGGTCATCGGCCGGGCCCTCACTTATGAGGACTGTCCTTATGAATCCCGGGTCTATATCCTCCTGACGGATAATCAGGAGATCCGGGAGATCAATTCAGCCCAGCGGGGTATTGACCGGGAGACGGACGTCCTTTCATTCCCCATGGCCCGGTTTCCGGATCCCGGAAATTTCAGTGATCTTGAAACAAGGGATCCGGATGCCTTCCATCCGGGGACCGGGGAACTGATCCTGGGAGATATTGTGATATCCATGGACAGAGTGTTTCTGCAGGCCCGGGAATACGGACATTCTCCAAGGCGTGAGCTGGCATTTCTGACTGCCCACAGCATGCTCCACCTGATGGGCTATGACCATATGACAGACCCGGAGAGTGCTATCATGGAAGCAAAACAGGAGGAGATCTTAAGACTGTGCGGTTATACCCGGGAGGAGGCATAAAGTTGAAAAACAGATACGACACCATTATTGTCGGTGCCGGGCCTGCCGGGATGACAGCTGCCATTTATATAGAGGAGGGGAGAGGGAAGTGGAAAGAGAAGCCTTCTCATTCCTCCCCGGCCAGATATAACCGGGCCGGAAGAACCCTCCTGCTTGAAAAGGATGACAGGGTCGGGAGAAAAATCCTGGTTACCGGAAACGGAAGATGTAACATTACAAATCTGGATCAGAAGCCGGAATATTACCGCTCCGATGCCCCGGGAAAGGCCTGGAGCATTTTTTTACAATTTAATGAAACGCAAATTCTTGCCCTGATGAAAAAACTGGGCATTCTCACGAAAGACCGGCAAGGCTACGTATACCCCTATAATGACCAGGCCTCCACGGTCAGGGAAGCCTTTGAGAAATATCTGCAGAGCTTTCCGGGCCTTTCCATAAGGACAGGCCACCGTGTGAAAAGGCTGAAGTGGGATCCGGCATCGAAGCTATTCGAGGTTAAGACAGCTTCTGAAGGGGAAATCCAGAGCTTTTTTGCCCCCACAGTGATCATTGCCACAGGCGGCTTCGCGGGTGTCCCGGCAGGGGCAGGAGGAGATGGATTCCGGTTTGCAGGCAAGGCCGGTCACAGTCTGGTGCCCCCTGAACCGGCACTGACTTCCTTATGCTCCCGGGCTCCCTTCCTGAAAAAACTGGCCGGAGTAAGATGCAGGGCTGCCGTAACTCTTCTGGTGGGAGATGAAGCGGTATATAAAGAAGAAGGAGAGGTCCAGTGGACCGATTACGGTATTTCGGGCGTCGTTGTATTTTCTTTAAGCCGTTTTGCCGTAAGGGCCCTGAAGGAGAAAAAGCAGGTCTCTGTATCCCTTGACCTGATGCCGGACCTTTCCAAAAACCAGCTCTTCCATCTGTTGAAAGAATTTCGTGATAACTGCGGCTACAAGGATGGACCGGCTCTGCTGAACGGACTCCTTTCTTCCAGATTATCCCCTGTGATCTTAAGGGAGGCCAGGATCAAGGAGAACTGTAAGGGCGGGGATTGGAATGACGAAGATATCCGCAGGCTTGTCGAGGCCGTAAAAGGCTTCATTCTCCGCATCCATGATCATAAATCCTACGAAAAAGCCCAGGTGACCATGGGAGGTGTTCCCCTTGATGAACTGACAGACCGCCTGGAGTCCGTATTCCTGCCCGGGCTGTTCTTTGCCGGAGAGGTTGTCGATGTGGACGGGACCTGCGGGGGATACAATCTGTCCTGGGCCTTCGCCAGCGGAAAGGCGGCCGGCATGGGGGTAAAACACAGACTTATGGATCACTGCAAATAACTGCTGACTTTATGAGGAATCCTATCATGCTACGTTATTCACAATTAAAGCTGCCCGTCGGACATACCCGGGACCAGCTTATTCAGGCTGTAACGAAAAAAGCCGGTGGTAAAAAGCCTGAAAACTTAAGAATTATAAAACGCTCCATCGATGCCAGAAAGAAACCGGAGCTTTACTATATTTATACTGTGGAGGCATCCTTCTCCAACGAAAAGCAGATTCTGAAACAGAAAAAGGGCGGATGGGTGAAAGCTCCGGACATAAACTACAGCTTCCCCTGCCACAGGAAATCCCTGACTGTATCAGACGAAGAACGGCCGGTTATCGTAGGCGCCGGTCCTGCCGGGCTATTTGCCGGCCTGGTCCTGGCCCGACATGGCTTCTGCCCTGTCATCTTCGAACGGGGGGATCCTGTGGGTATCAGGCAGCAGCATGTGGAAGACTTCTGGGACAACAATATCCTTGACCCGGAATCCAATGTACAATTCGGAGAAGGCGGTGCCGGAACATTTTCTGATGGAAAGCTTAATACACTGGTTAAAGACCGGATGGGAAGGAACCATTTTGTTCTTAATGAACTGGTCAGGCATGGTGCGCCTGAAGAAATACTGTATGAGGCGAAACCCCATATAGGTACAGATATCCTTAAGTCTGTGGTAGCTTCCATAAGAGAGGAAATAAAAGAAAGAGGCGGTGAGTTTCATTTCAGGACCAGGGTATGCGGGCTGATCCAGTCTTCTGCAAGTCCCGGGCCGGACCGGCAGATCACCGGACTGATGCTTTCCACACAGGAGGGCGAAAAAGAATGGGCCTGCAGGAACGTAATCCTGGCCATCGGCCACAGCGCCCGTGATACATTTTATATGCTGGACCGGCAGGAGGTTCCCATGACTTCCAAGGCCTTTGCCATCGGTGTAAGAGTGGAACATCCGGCGGAAATGATCAATATCAGCCAGTATGGAGAGGGATATCCGGAATTCCTGCCTGCCGCCTCCTATAAGCTTACCCACCAGTGTGCCAACGGCCGGGGAGTATACTCTTTCTGTATGTGTCCGGGAGGCTATGTGGTCAATTCTTCCTCCGAACCCGGCAGACTGTGTGTAAACGGCATGAGTTATCACGGAAGGGATGGAATCAATTCCAACAGTGCCATCATAACAACCGTTACACCGGAGGATTTTTCTGATAAAGGCCCCCTGGCCGGGCTTATGTTCCAGAGAAAATATGAAGAACTGGCCTATAAGGCAGGACAGGGAAGGATTCCGGCACAGCTTCTGGGTGATTTTCGCCGGCATTGCCCTTCCTCAGGTTTTGGTAAAATCCTGCCTGCTGTAAAAGGAGAGGTCCGGCTCGCTGATCTTTGGACCTGTCTGCCGGATTACATCTGCGATTCTCTTATTGAAGGAATGGGTGCCTTCGGGAAACGGATCAAAGGATATGACAGGGAGGATACCATTCTTCTTGGCGTGGAAACCAGAACTTCCTCACCGGTCCGGATCATGAGAGATGATAACAGCCAGAGCATTCTCCGGGGTCTTTTCCCCTGTGGCGAAGGAGCAGGCTATGCCGGAGGAATCACATCCGCTGCCATGGACGGGCTCAAAGTGGCTGAAGCCGTGGCCAAAAAAATAGTGGAAAACTGACGACAGTCATGGTATGATTGCAGGTAATATCTTAACAGAAAGGAAAATCAATATGAAAAATACTGATATAGACCGGATCAATACTTTATATCATAAATCAAAGAGCGTCGGACTGACGCCGGAAGAGAAGAAGGAGCAAAGAAAGCTCCGCCAGGAATATATCCGGGCCATCCGCCGCAATCTCCGGGGTTCCCTTGATAACATTGACGTGGAGAATCCTGATGGCACCATCACGAATCTGGGAGAAAAGTACGGAAAAAAGTAATCTTATCCTTGCTAATTTATTGGTTTTATGTTATTATACAACTGTATACCGTTGATTTTGAGAGTTTCGCAGGCGAAACTCTTTTTTGTTGTATAAGTCCAGTCGCAATGCAAGGACATCTGACCGCTTGC
This sequence comes from Eubacterium sp., assembly GCA_017433295.1. Classification (GTDB taxonomy): domain Bacteria; phylum Bacillota; class Clostridia; order Lachnospirales; family Lachnospiraceae; genus Anaerobutyricum. Next base: position 98,898 of record JAFRHL010000011.1, on the reverse strand, counting down.
GGGCAAAGATGGCCATGCATTAGCGACGACAAGCGACATCGAGATGGAGCACGGCAGTGCGGAATCGAGATGTTGCTTAGCACGGCAGGAGCACGGAGTGCGTAAGCCGTGCGCGGGACTTTATATAATAACAGAAAGAAGGTGAGAACAACATGAAAAGAACAGAGATTGTTGAAAGAACAGAAAAACTGGTAATGCCCATCATTGATGAGAATCATTTTGAACTTGTTGATGTAGAATATGTAAAGGAAGGTGCCAATTGGTATCTTCGTGTCTACGCCGACAAGGAAGGCGGCATCAACATTGATGACTGCGTACTGATCAGCAGGGCTCTGGAAGAGAAGCTGGATCAGGAGGATTTTATCAAGGACCCATACATCCTGGAGGTAAGCTCACCCGGACTGGGCCGTCAGCTTAAAAAGGATAAGGATTTTGCAAGAAGTATCGGAGAAGCGGTTTGCTGCAGGCTCTTTAAGGCAGAAGACAATTCAAAAGACTGGGATGGCATATTAAAGTCTTTTGATGATTCTACCATTACCCTGGAAACAGAAGGCCGCGACCTTTGTATTTCCAGAAAGAACATTGCCTCTATTCGTCTGGCAATAGATTTTTAAATATATATTTGGGAGGAATTATTAAAAATGAAGGAACTGATCAGGGCTCTTGATGATCTTCAGGAAGAAAAACATATAGAAAAAGAAGTCATCATACAGGCCATAGAGGATTCACTGGTTGCTGCCTGTAACAGAGATTTTGGAAAAAATGCTGTAGTAAAGGTGCATATGGACCGTGATACTGCAGAGATCACTGTCTTTCTGGAGAAAACAGTGGTGGAGGAAGTGGAAGATCCTTCCTATGAGATCAGTCTGGAAGATGCCAAGATGCGCGACGCCCGTTATGAACTGGGCGATATCGTCAACATCAAGGTGACACCGAAGAACTTCGGCCGTATTGCTGCCCAGCATGCCCGGAGTGTTATCGTACAAAAGATCAAGGAAGAGGAGCGCAGAGTCCTCTATGAACATTTCCAGCACAAGGAAAAGGATCTTGTGACCGGTGTGGTACAGCGTTTTAACGGAAAGAATATATGTGTCAGCCTGGATGATAAGACCGATGCGGTCCTCACAGAAAAAGAGCAGGTCAAAGGAGAAGTATTCCATCCGACAGACAGGATCAAGCTGTATGTTGTTGAAGTAAAGGATACCAATAAGGGTCCCAGGATCCTTGTCTCACGAACCCACCGCGATCTGGTTAAAAGACTGTTCGAAAAAGAAGTAACAGAGGTTTTTGAAGGGATCGTGGAGATCCGCAGTATTGCCAGGGAACCCGGTTCCCGTACCAAGATCGCCGTTTCTTCCAATGATCCCAATGTGGATCCCGTGGGAGCCTGTGTCGGAAAGAACGGAATCAGGGTAGATGCCATCGTCAATGACCTGCAGGGAGAAAAAATCGATATTATCGCATGGGATGATGATCCCGCCCAGCTTATTAATAACGCTTTAAGCCCCTCCAATGTTATATCCGTGGATGTGAACGAGGAGGAAAAGACAGCCAGAGTAGTGGTTCCGGATTACCAGCTGTCCCTGGCCATCGGCAAGGAAGGACAAAACGCCCGCCTTGCCGCCAGACTGACGGGTTATAAGATCGATATTAAGAGCGAGTCACAAGCTGCTGCTTTAATGCAGGAGGCAGAGTATGATGATTACGATGAATACGATGAAGAATATGCTGACAATGAGGATTATCCGGAAGATGACTATCAGGATTCTGAAGACTACGCCGAAGATGACTATCAGGATTCTGAAGACTACGCCGAAGATGACTATCAGGATTCTGAAGACTATGCCGAAGACGATGAAGACTACATCGAGGATGATTATGAGGACTCCGAAGGGTATGCTGAGGAAGAATAAGTAATATGGCAAAAAAAATACCCATGAGACAGTGTGTCGGCTGTCGTGAAATTAAAATGAAAAAGGAACTGATCCGTATCATCCGGACCCCGGAAGGGGATGTGGTTATTGATACGAAAGGGAAACAGAATGGCAGGGGAGCTTATCTATGTCCATCCACCGGCTGCCTGCTCCGGGCAAGGAAGGGAAAAGGACTGGAACGGGCCCTGAAAACGGCCATTCCTGATGAGATCTATCACCGCCTTGAGGAGGAACTTAAACAGATTTGACAGGTAATAATAAAGCATTATCAATGATTGGTCTGGCTTCCCGGGCAGGGGCTGTAAAGAGCGGAGAATTCTCTGTTGAAAAAGCAGTTAAGTCAGGCCGGGGAAAACTGGTTCTTGTTGCCAGTGACGCATCAGATAACACGAAGAAAATGGTTATGGACATGTGCCGATTCTATAAGGTTCCGATTCGGATATTTGGAACAAAAGAAGAACTGGGACGCTGGTCCGGCAAGGCATACAGGGCTTCCATCTGTATATTGGATGAAGGTTTTGCAAAGTCAGTGATTAATAGTATGGAGGTGTAGCGGATGCCGAAATTGAGAATACATGAAGTAGCAAAAAAGTTAGGCAGGAGCAGTAATGAGGTCATTACCGCATTAAAACAGCAGGGAGTAGAAGTTAAGAGCCATATGAGCACCATCACGGATGATTATGTGGAAAAGCTGAAACCCGTGTTCATGACTCCTGCAGAAACAGAGAAAAAGATAAAACAGGTTCAGCCGGCTCAAAGGACGTCAGACGGACCGGAAAAACCACAGACCCCGGTAAGACCCGCGACGGGCCAGAAGCCTGCGGCTAAAAGTCCTGAGAAGGCAGACACAGCTGCCAGACCGGCGCGGCCGGCAGAGGGCGGAAGAAGAGACCGGGGTGAGCGCAGCACCGATGGCCGCAGGGTCCGTAATCCCGAGGGCAGCCGTAATACCGAGACCCGAACAGGCCGCACCGGCGAAGCCGGACGCAGTGGTGAAAACCGGAACCGGGGGCCCCGTCAGGGTGAAGCCGGACGTGATGGAAACCGGATGCCCAGAAGAAATGACCGGCCCGGATCCCGCATGCAGGACCGTAATATCGGTGACGGCAGAAGACCCGACCGGGGCGGTGACGGACGGAGCAGCCGGAATAATGAAGCCGGACGCAGTGGTGAAAACCGGAACCGGGGACCCCGCCAGGGTGAAGCCGGACGTGATGGAAACCGGATGCCCAGAAGAAACGACCGGCCCGGATCCCGTATGCAGGACCGTAATACCGGTGACGGCAGAAGACCTGACCGGGGCGTCGATGGCAGAAGAAATGACAACCGCGGCCGCAGGGCTCCCGTATCTGCTGCAGACCTGGGTATCAACAACAAGGAAAGCCGCAGCGGGAATTCCAACCGCCATGACATAAACCGGGAACACAGCCGTGAAAACAACCGGAACGGTGAATCCAGAGAGAACAGAAACGGAAGAAATAACCGTCGGAACAACAATACAAAGAATAATAATTATACGAACGGAAATAATAACCAGAAGGGCCGCAAAGCCCAGAAGACCACAAAGACACCTGTGACAAAACCGGTAAAGAAACAGGAACCGAAAGAAGAAGTGATCCGCAACATCACTCTTCCCAATCCCGTATCCTTAAAGGATCTGGCAGATGCCTGTAAGATCGCGCCGTCAGTCATCATCAAAAAGCTCTTCCTTTCGGGCAAAATGGTTACCATCAATACAGAATTCTCTTTCGATGAAGCTGCCGATATTGCCCTGGAATATAACTGCATCGCAGAAGAAGAGGTTCAGGTGGATGTCATTGAAGAACTTCTGAAGGAGGAAGAAGAGGACGAGAGCAAGATGGTCGGCAGACCACCGGTTGTCTGTGTCATGGGTCATGTAGACCATGGAAAAACATCTCTGCTGGATTATATCAGATCTACCCAGGTCACTGCCGGCGAAGCCGGCGGCATAACCCAGCATATCGGTGCCTATGTTGTTGATATCAACGGAGAAAAGATCACATTTCTGGATACACCGGGACATGAAGCCTTTACCTCCATGCGTCTCCGCGGTGCCCAGGCAACGGACATCGCCGTCCTCGTTGTAGCGGCGGATGACGGCGTCATGCCCCAGACCATAGAAGCCATCAACCACGCAAAGGCTGCCGAGGTTGAGGTTATCGTGGCTGTCAACAAGATCGATAAGGAAGGGGCCAATGTCGAAAGAGTAAAGCAGGAGCTGACCGAATATGGCCTGATCGCGGAAGACTGGGGCGGCAGCACTGTATTTGTACCCGTTTCCGCCAAGACCGGTGAAGGAATAGAAGAGCTCCTGGAAATGATCACTCTGACCGCTGAGGTTATGGAACTGAAAGCGAACCCCAGGAGAATGGCCAGAGGACTGGTTATCGAGGCGAAGCTTGACAAGGGCCGGGGATCCGTGGCAACGGTACTGATCCAGAAGGGTACTCTTCATGTGGGAGATACCATCAGCATCGGGCATGCTTACGGGCGTGTCAGGGCCATGATCGATGACAAGGGAAACCGGGTCCAGAGTGCCGGACCTTCCGTACCCGTTGAGATCCTGGGACTGAATGAAGTGCCTTTCTCCGGTGAAGTCATGATGGCCCACGGCAGCGAGAAGGAAGCCCGGGCCACAGCAGAAGCCTTTATCGCTTACGGCAGGGAGAAACTGCTTGAGGATACAAAGAGCAAGCTTTCCCTGGATGACCTGTTTGACCAGATCCAGGCAGGTAATGTCAAGGAATTGAACCTGGTAGTTAAAGCTGATGTTCAGGGTTCTGTGGAAGCAGTAAGACAGAGCCTTATGAAGCTTTCCAATGATGAGGTCATGATCAAGGTGATCCACGGCGGAGTTGGAGCCATCAATGAATCCGACGTAACACTGGCCTCCGCCTCCAACGCCATCATTATCGGCTTTAACGTGCGTCCTGATGCCCAGGCCAAGTCCGCTGCCGAAAGAGAAAAGGTGGATATGAGGCTCTACCGTGTAATATACAATGCCATAGAGGATATTGAAGCTGCCATGAAGGGTATGCTGGATCCTGTGTTCCAGGAGAAGGTCATCGGCCATCTGGAGATCCGCCAGACCTACAAGGCTTCCGGTGTGGGTACCATCGCGGGCTGCTATGTATCAGACGGAATCATCCAGCGCAATTCCCAGATCCGCCTTGTCAGGGATGGTATTGTGATCTATGAAGGTGCGCTGGCCTCCCTGAAGCGGTTTAAGGATGACGTAAAGGAAGTCAAGTCCGGTTTTGAGTGTGGTTGTGTCTTCGAAAAATATAATGATGTAAAAGAAGGAGACCAGGTGGAGGCCTTCGTGATGGAAGAGATTCCAAGATAATTTCAGGAGGCATATATGAGGAAAAACAGTGTAAAAAATATCCGGATCAATTCTGAGGTACAGAAGGAGCTGAGCCGGATCATATCCAGGGAGATCAAGGATCCCAGAATCCATCCGATGACATCTGTTGTATCCGCACAGGTAGCCCCGGATCTGAAAACCTGTAAAGCATATATCAGTGTTCTGGGTACTCCTGAGGAACAGGCAGATACTCTGGATGGCCTTCAGAGCGCCCATGGTTATATCAAGAGGGCGCTGGCAAAAAGCATCAATTTAAGGAACACCCCGGATATCCGGTTTATTATGGACCAGTCCATAGAATACGGAGTCAACATGTCAAAAAAGATTGATGAGATCAACGCAGATCTGCATCGCCGTGAAAGTGAGGAAACCCGGCAATGATTATGGATAAAATCACCGGATCCAAAGATTTAACTGTACTGGCTTTAAAGATCAAAGAAGCCGGGACCATCGCCATCTCCGGGCACGTAAACCCGGATGGCGACTGTGTCGGAGCCTGCCTGGGATTATATACATATTTAAGAGAGAACTATCCTGAGAAAACGGTGGATGTCTACTTAGAACCCATCAATCCCAAATACACATTTCTTAAATATGCACCGGATATCATTCATCAGGAAGCTGCCGAAGCTGCCGGCATTCCGGAATTCTCCTATGATCTGTATTTCTGTATGGATTGTTCGGAACCGGAAAGGCTGGGCTTTGCCAGGGATTATTTTGAAAATGCCTCTTTTAAGGTATGTATTGATCACCATATCACCAATAAAGGTTTCGGGGATCTTATGTTCATCCGCCCCGGGGAATCCTCCACCAGTGAAGTCCTCTTTTCTCTGATGGATTATAAAAAGATATCCATGGACTGTGCCGAGGCCCTTTACCTGGGTATCGTACACGATACCGGTGTATTCAGACACAGCAACACCACCCGGAAAACCATGGAGACGGCCGGAGCGCTTCTGGATAAAGGGATCCGGCAGGAGATGATCATCGATGACACCTTCTTCCGTAAAACCTATGTCCAGAACCAGATTCTCGGCCGGGCTCTTCTGGAAAGTATTCTGGTGATGGATGGCTATGTGATCTTTTCCGTGATTTCCAGAAAGGATATGGTATTCTACGGTGTTGACAGCAGTGATCTTGATGGCATTGTTGACCAGCTCAGGGTCACGGCAGGCGTCGAATGCGCCCTGCTGCTCTATGAATTGGAAGAACAGGTTTACAAAGTGAGCATGCGGTCCAACAGCGTGATCGATGTAAGTAAGATCGCCCTTTATTTCGGAGGGGGCGGCCATAAGAAGGCAGCAGGCTGCACCATGAGCGGAAAAGCCAGAGACGTGATCAACAGCATCACCGCTTTGATCGAATCCCAGAAACTGGATCTGGATCGTGAAGGATAATAATACATGATAAATGGAATTATAAATATCAGGAAGGAAGCTGGATATACTTCCCATGATGTGGTGGCAAAGCTGCGGGGGATCCTGAAACAAAGAAAGATCGGGCATACCGGTACTCTTGACCCCGACGCCACCGGTGTTCTTCCTGTCTGCCTTGGAAAGGCCACAAAGCTTTGCAATCTGATCGGTGACTGGGAAAAAACATATGAGGCAGTCCTGCTTTTAGGCCGGACCACCGACACAGAAGACACATCAGGAACTGTTCTTTCAAGGAGTCCTGTCACGGTTTCCGAGGAGGAGATCCGCAGGATACTAAAGTCCTTTGAAGGTGACTATGAACAGATTCCTCCCATGTATTCCGCCAAGAAAATGCAGGGCCGCAGATTGTATGAGCTTGCCAGGGAAGGGATCACCGTGGAAAGGGAACCCTGCCATGTACACATAAGCCGGGTAACCATCAGGGAGATCAGGCTTCCTGAGGTATCCTTTTCGGTTACCTGTTCCAAGGGGACCTATATCAGGAGTCTCTGCCGGGACGCGGGCGAAAAAGCCGGCTGCGGCGGATGTATGGCTTCTCTGGTGCGCAGCAGGGTGGCCGGTTTTGATATAGAAAACAGCCTGACACTTTCCGAAGTCGAGAAAGCCCTCGCTGAGGGAAGGCTTGATCACTATATAATAAAGATCGATTCTGTTTTCAGGGATTACCCAAAGCTTATGGTAGGAGAGGAAGGAAGCCGTCTTCTTATGAACGGCAATCCTGTCCCCATTTCCATGACATCTGCAGAAGCTGAGGACAATCTTAACCCCCTGACATTCCGGGTCTACGACCGGGATGAACATTTTATCGGTCTCTATAAAAACAACCCGAAGAAGAAACGGCTCGAGCCGTTACAATTATTCTTTGACATTTAACACCATAAGGTTTTACAAAATGAACTATATAACCAATGATGATTTTCAGCTTAAGGATTCTGCTGTTGCCCTGGGAAAGTTTGAGGGGATTCACCGCGGACACTGTCTTTTGCTGGATGAGATCAGACAACAGAAAAAAAATCATCTTCAAAGTGTGGTATTCACTTTCAATATACCCCCCAGGTCTGCCCTGACCGGAGACAGGAACTACCAGCAGATTTTTACGAAGGAAGAACGCCATATCATTCTGGAGAAAATGGGTATGGATGTACTCATCGAATATCCTTTTACAAAGGAGTTCGCTGCCTTGTCCCCGGAGGATTTCATCAGAAATATCCTGGTTGGAAAAGCCGGTGCCCGGGTCGTGGTGGTGGGTACGGATTTCCGCTTCGGCAGGAAACGGTCCGGCAGTGTGAAAGATCTGGAACGGCTGTCCGGCGTTCTGGGGTATGAGCTTATCGTAAAAGAAAAGCTTCAGGATCACCATGAGGATATCAGCAGCAGCCGGATCCGCCGGCTTCTGGAAACCGGTTCCATGGAGGAAGTAAACAGCCTGCTGGGAAGACCATACTCCATCACCGGCTCTGTAGTGCATGGAAATGCCCTGGGGCGCAGGATAAACATCCCGACTGCCAATCTGCTGGCAGATCCCGGCAAACTGATACCTCCCAACGGAGTCTACGTTTCCAGGGTAAGTATCGGTGAGGACTGCTATTGCGGAATTACCAATGTGGGAGTAAAACCCACCGTGGACACCAGCCGGATCAAAGGAGTGGAAACCTATCTTTTTGACTTTGACAGGGATATCTATGATGAGATCATAGAAGTTGACCTGCTTCATTACTGCCGTCCTGAGATGAAATTTGAATCTGTAGAATTGTTAAAGGCACAGATGCAGAAGGATATTTCCTTTGGCAGACATTATTTGGAAGGAGTGAAAAGATGAACACGATCATAACCATAGGAAGACAATATGGCAGCGGAGGAAAAGAGATCGGACGTAAGCTGGCAGAATACTTTGGTATTCCCTTTTATGATAAAAAACTCCTTACCATCGCCGCCAAAGAAAGCGGAATCTGTGAGAAAATGTTTGAAAGCTATGATGAAAAGCCTACTTCAAGCTTTCTGTATTCCCTGGTAATGGATCCCTATTCCCTGGGATACAATTCCGGGAATTTCGAGATGCCCTTAAATCAGAAGGTATTTCTGGCCGCCTTTGATACCATTAAAAAGCTGGCAGACCAGGGGCCCTGCGTTATTGTCGGCAGATGCGCGGACTACGCTTTAAAGGACCGGGATGATCTGCTCAATATTTTTATACAGGCTCCCATTGAATTTAAACATAACAGAATCCACGATGAATACGGTATTCCGGAAGAAAAGATAAAAAGTCATTCCATTCAGATGGATAAGCAGAGAGCCAGCTACTATAACTATTATACCTCCCGAAAATGGGGAGATGCCAGAAGCTATGATCTGTGTATTGACAGCAGCACTCTGGGGATCGATGGTACAGTGGAACTGATAAAAAAGGCCGTTGAACTGAAAGAGGCCAGGTAATCTTCGGGGTACTGATATGAAAAAACATAATAATAAGGGAAATCCTCTGGGAGAGCTTCCGGTTCCCGGTCTTATGCTGAAGTTTGCCCTGCCGAGCATCGTCGCCATGCTGGTCAGTGCTCTTTATAATATTGTAGATCAGCTTTTCATAGGACAGGCGGTGGGAACTCTGGGGAATGCTGCCACCAATATCGCATTCCCTCTGACTACATCCTGTATTTCCCTGGCTTTGCTTTTCGGTATCGGCGGAGCCTCCTGCTTTAATCTCCATATGGGGAGGGGTGAAACAGAAAATGCAGCATACTATATCGGAAACGCAGCTGTGTGCCTTTTTGGCAGCGGGCTGATACTGGGGATTATAGCCCAGCTGTTTCTTGCTCCTTTGCTGAAGGGATTCGGCTCGCCCGGGGAGGTGCTGCCCTATGCCATGACCTACGTCAGGATCACATCGATCGGTTTTCCTTTCCTGATCCTTACCACCGGCGGGGGACATCTGATCAGGGCTGACGGCAGCCCTCTCATGACCATGATCTGCAATCTCTCCGGAGCAATCATAAATACTGTTCTGGATGCCCTTTTTGTCCTGGTTTTTCACTGGGGAATGGCAGGGGCTGCGGCTGCCACCATCATCGGACAGATCTTTTCCGGACTCCTGGTCATCTGGTATCTTACCAGGTTTAAAACAGTGCCTTTGCTGGCCTGCCATTTAAGACTTCGGTTTTCCTATGTAAGTGAAGTGGCAAGGATCGGTATGGCCTCCTTCTTTAACCAGATTGCCATGATGGTGGTTCAGGTGGTCTGTAATAATTCACTAAAACACTATGGAGCCTTGTCAATATATGGGGAATCCATTCCCATTGCCTGCGCCGGGATTGTCATGAAGACCAACCAGGTCTTTTTCTCCATAGTTATCGGACTGGCCCAGGGGAGCCAGCCCATAGAAAGCTTTAATTACGGTGCCGGGAAATATGACCGGGTACGGCAGGCTTATAAATTAGCCCTGGCCAGCGCTTTTTGTATTTCCCTGACCTCATTTTTGATGTTCCAGTTTTTCCCGGGACAGATCCTGTCCATGTTCGGAAAAGGTTCAGACCTGTATTTCCAGTTTGGAACACGGTTTTTTAAGACTTTTCTGTTCTTTACCTGGGCCAACTGTCTGCAGCCGATCACATCAACTTTTTTTACCTCCATCGGAAAACCGGTGAAAGGAATTTTTCTGTCTCTGACAAGGCAGATCATATTTTTCCTGCCTCTGCTGATCATCCTGCCCCTGTTTCTGGGAATCAACGGGATCCTCTATACAGGGATGCTGGCGGATCTGCTGTCAGCCATTGTGGCCATCATTATGGCTGCTGCGGAATTTTCAGACATGAGAAAACTGGATGCCATCATAAGTGACTCTTGAAAGGAGATTTCCATGAATATTGTTGAACAGGCTCATAAAATGAAGCTGGCTTCTCCCAGGCTGGCGGCCTCCACCAATGAGGAAAGGAATACAGCCTTACGGGCAATTGCCGATAATCTGATGAAGTACAAAGAGGAGATTTTTGGGGAGAATGCCATCGATATGGCAATGGCTGATGAAAATGGTGTCAGTGACGCGGTTAAAAAAAGACTGAAGTTTGATGAAGGGAAGCTGAATGATGTTGTAAAGGGAATATATCAGCTCATGGAACTTGCGGACCCCCTTAATCAGGTCAGGATTGCCAGGGAACTGGATCAGGGACTGACCCTGTACCAGAAGACCTGTCCCATCGGCGTCATCGGAGTGATCTTTGAAGCCCGTCCGGATGCCCTGGTCCAGATATCCTCCCTGTGTATTAAGAGCGGCAACTGTGCAATCTTAAAGGGAGGCAGGGAAACAGCCCATACCAACCGCATTCTCTTTAAGATCATCTATGACAGTGTACTGTCCGCCGGTCTCCCGGAAGGATGTATGCTTCAGGCTGAGTCCCATGGAGATGTCAATGAACTTCTGGCCTGCGACAGGGATATAGACCTGCTCATTCCCAGAGGTTCCAACCAGTTTGTCCGTTACATCATGGATCACACGAAGATTCCGGTAATGGGTCATGCCGATGGTATCTGTCATATATACGTGGACAAAGATTACGATAAAGAAATAGCCGTTCCCATCATCCTTGACGCAAAAACCCAGTATACGGCAGCCTGCAACGCCGTTGAGACCCTGCTGGTTCACCGGGATATCGCCCGGAACCTCCTTCCCTGCCTTTCAGAAAAGCTCCATGAAGCCGGTGTCAGACTCAGGGGCAGTAAAGAGGCTGCCGGCATATTGCCTATGGAAATTATGGGGGAGGATGAATTCAATACAGAATATCTGGATCTCATTCTTTCCGTTAAGCTGGTGGGGGGAGTCGAAGAAGCCATCGACCATATTAACCGTTTCGGTTCCCACCATACCGACTGCATTATTACAGAGAATAACGAAAATGCGGAGCTTTTTATGCAGATGGTGGATTCGGCGGGAGTTTACAGGAACTGCTCCACACGCTTTGCCGACGGCTTCCGCTACGGCTTCGGGGCTGAAGTGGGGATCAGCACAGGAAAGATCCACGCAAGGGGGCCCGTGGGACTGGCCGGACTGATCACCTATAAATACCAGCTTTTCGGACATGGCCAGATCGTGGGAGACTATGCTTCCGGTAAGAGCGAATTCCATTTTAAAGATTTGGACAGGTCTTCTTTCGCATGACTTTGGGATAAAAATAATGTTGCTAATAAAAGATTGATATGATATTATAATCGTATATTCAATCGTTTACGCCTGTGAGAGATTGCAGGCTTTTTTAATATTCTGATTTGAAAGATATTTAAGACTTGTGGGAGGGAAAACAGTGATAGGCTGGATCATTTACGGGATGATTTATCTCGGAAGTATGCTTATGATATATAATATCTACTGTTTTATCCGATTTGCCCGCTATATCAGGGGAAGAGAGAGTATGGGAAAAGAGAACAGCATTCTCTACATTCCCATTGTATTACTGATCTTTTTTCTTATGGGATACCTGATCATCGGTATTTTCGGAAAACCGGATCTTATTATCGGCGGAGTCCTGTTTGGCGGCAGCATCTTCGTATTTATCATGCACAGAGTGCTTTACGACGTCACCCAGCGTGTCATTGACCACGAGCAGCGGGAGGCTAAGCTGATGGCATCCGAGGAGAGTAACAGGGCCAAAACCAGCTTTTTAGCCAGTATGAGCCATGAGATGCGCACCTCCATGAACGTGATTCTGGGTCTTGACAGGCTGGCCCTGAAGAATCCGGATGTGTCACCGGAAGTCAGGGATCAGCTGATGAAGATAGAGGTCAGTGGTACTTATCTCCTGGAACTTATCAATAATATTCTTGATCTTAATTATATGGAAAGTGGTGAGCTCACCGCTAAATCGGAAGAGTTTTCCCTGAACGAACTCATGACCCGGCTGAATGTGATCGCTGAAGAAGTGTGTACTGAAAAGGGACTGACCTATCACAGTTTCGTCACGGATTCTGTATCCCCATATTATATCGGTGATGAGATGCTCATAGAACAGGTTCTCCTGAATATTCTTGATAACGCCGTAAAGTTTACGGATGCTCCCGGGGATGTAACATTTTCCGTTGACAGGATATCCTGTCAAGAGGATACTGACATTCTGGAATTCACAGTTTCTGATACCGGAGTGGGAATAGATCCCGAGTTTTTACCCAAAGTATTTGATTTGTTCAGCAGGGAGGACGCCAGCACCACCAACCGATATGGAGGCAGCGGACTGGGTCTTGCGGCAGCGAAAAACAAGGCTGAGCTGATGGACGGCAAGCTGTCCGTCAGCAGTGAGAAGAATACCGGTTCTGTCTTTAAGCTGTCTATACCCATGAAGCAGGGCGTACCCGCAGACGATCTGCCTCCGGCAGAAGAGAGAAGCGAGCCGCTGGCGGGCAGGCGCATCCTGGTGGCGGAAGATATACCGGAAAATGCCGAGATCGTAATGGACCTGCTGGAGCTTCAGGAAGCGGAAAGCGAACATGCAGAGAATGGTCAGATCGCTCTGGATATGTTCAGCCGGTCCTCACCTTATTATTATGACGCTGTTCTAATGGATTTGAGAATGCCTGTGATGGATGGTCTCACCGCAACCCGCAGGATCAGGGAGCTTGACCGGCCGGATGCCGGGACAGTGCCCATCCTGGCTCTCACGGCGAACGCCTATGAAAGCGACATCAGGCAGTCAATAGAAGCCGGCATGAATGTACACCTTACAAAGCCGGTTGATGCAGACGAGCTTTATAAGGCGCTGGAGGATACAATCCGGAATGCGCATATCAAGCAGGGAGCGATTCCCACTAAGATAAAAGGAGACACTCTATGATCAGTTCAAAAAATATTCAACGGACCCATCTTGTACTGGTCGTGGATGACTATGAGATCAACAGAGATGTACTGGGTATCATCCTGGAAGACGATTATGATATTTTATATGCCACAAATGGTAAAGAAGCCATTGAGGCGATGGAGAAACACGCAGAAAAACTATCTATTGTTCTGCTGGATCTGGTAATGCCGGTGATGACCGGATTTCAGGTCCTTGAGTATGTCCGCGAGCATGAATACCTTAAGAGTATACCCATCATTGTTCTGACAGCGGAAAAGGATGCAGAACTTCAGGCTCTTCAGCTGGGAGCAGCCGATTTTATTACCAAGCCATTTGACACCCATGAAGTGATACTTGCCCGTGTTGGCCGGATCATTGAACTGAGTGAAGGACGGCAGCTTATTTCCGCAGCAGAGCACGACCGTCTTACCATGCTTTACAGCAGGAACTTTTTCTTTGAATATGCAAACAGGATCTACAAGTTTCATCCTGAGCTGCAAATGGATTCCGTTGTCCTTAATATTGAGCAGTTCCATACCATCAATGCCGTGAACGGCCGGGAATTTGGTGATGAGATCCTGAAAAAGATCGGCAGCGAAATCCGTACTTTTCTTTCTGAAACAGAGGGAATAGCCAGCCGTTTAGATGCAGACCAGTTTAATATATACTGCATCAGACAGCCTGACTACCAGGCACTGCTTACCCGTTTCCAGGAAGATATCAACACAATTTCTCCCAATGTCGATATTCATCTGCGTATGGGTATCATGTCCTGGAGTAAAGGGGTAGAACCCATTCTGCAGTTTGACAGAGCCAGGGCTGCCTGTAATAAGGTCAGGGGAAACTATCAGAACCCCCTGATGTTTTATGATGAAGACATGAGGAAGAAAGAACAGTTTGACAGACAGCTCTTAAACGACCTGAATGCTGCAGTGGAAGAACATCAGTTTACGGTCTTTTATCAGCCTAAGTATGATATCCAGTGTGATCCTCCCAGACTGAGCAGTGCGGAAGCACTGATCCGGTGGAAGCATCCGGAGCTGGGCATGATCTCTCCGGGACAGTTTGTTCCCCTGTTTGAGGGCAACGGACTAATCAATATTGTTGATAACTATGTATGGCAGAATGCAGCCCGGCAGGTGGCAGAGTGGAAGAGAAGGTTTGATTTTACCCTGCCGGTTTCCGTAAATCTTTCCAGGACCGATATATTTGATTCTACCCTTATTGACAGGCTCACGCATCTTATTACAGATAACGGTCTGGATTACCGGGATGTGAAACTGGAGATTACAGAATCCGCCTGTACAGATAATGCCAGGGCCATGCTTGAAGTGATCCGCTGTCTGAGGCGGAAGGGCTTTGAGATAGAAATGGATGATTTCGGCTCAGGCTATTCCTCCCTTAATATGCTTTCCGATATGCCCATCGATGTGCTGAAGATGGACATGAAGTTTATCCGCAATATTGAGGAGAGCGAAACGGACCTGCGGCTCGTTAATCTTATTCTGGACATCTCCAGATACTTAAATCTGAATGTTGTTGCAGAGGGTGTGGAGACCGAAGGACAGCTGGACCTCCTTAAAAAAGCCGGCTGCAATCTGGTCCAGGGTTACTATTTTTCACGTCCGGTTCCCGCCGGGGAATTCGAGGCACTCATAATAAAAGAAAAAGAAATTGAAAGGAATAGATAAAAATGACATTACAGGAATTATACCAGAATATCGACGGAAATTATGATCAGGCTATTCGTGTTCTTCGTATGGAAAAGCTGATGGATAAGCATATCCGAAAGCTCACCAAAAACGGCGTTGTGGATAAGCTGATCGAAGCAGGAAAGGAAAAGGATCCTGTACAGCTTTTTGAATGTGCCCACGCTGTCAAGGGGGTATGTTCTAATCTCGGGCTGACCCGCCTGGCTGACGCTGCTTCGGAGATTGCGGAAGAATACCGCGCGGGAAACAGCCGTAAGCTGTCTGACGAGGAAATAAACGAAAAGCTCCAGGAGATTGAGAGTGTTTATAAGAAAACAGTGGAAGCTATCCATCAGTATGAGAATGGATGATATTGCGATCCACATTAGCTAAAAAGAAAACGGCAGAGTCATATCTGCCGTTTTTTGCATATTATGATAATAAAATATTCAGACAGAAAGATTCCGATTACTGTTATGTCAATTTATGTGGTTAACCCCGGCGACACTCTGGATCAGATTGCCGCTTTATACGGCGCGGACCCTCTTTCCATCAGTTATGACAATCAGATACCCTATCCATATTCTCTGACACCGGGAGAAGCTCTCTACATCGGAGACCAGAACCCGGCAGAACCGTCGCAAAGGGAGATAAGAACAGGGGGATATGCTTATCCCTTTATAAGCAGATATGTTCTGCAACAGACTTTGCCCTGGCTCTCAGATCTCTATATCTTTTCCTATGGATTTACTGAAGAAGGGGACCTTGTATTTCCAAACCTGCCGGATGGCTGGATGATTTCACTGGCAAAGGAATATGGTACAGCTCCGATCCTTACCCTGGCTCCCTTCGGACCCGACGGAAGGTTTAATAATTACCTGATCAGCCGGATCGTGCAGCAGAAGGACAGTCGTGACCGGCTCATCGGCCAGATCAGGGACCAGATCATCGATCGTGGTTTTGAAGGAGTTGACATAGATTTTGAATATATCCTGGCAGAAGACAGGGATGGATTTACAGATTTTGTAAGAGAAGTGAGATCCGCAGTAGGTGAACTGGGCTTCCCGGTTTCTGTCGCCCTGGCTCCGAAAACCTCTGCAGACCAGCAGGGACTTTTGTATGAAGGAAAAGATTATCCTGCTCTGGGCGCGGCAGCAGACTACGTTCTTCTTATGACCTATGAATGGGGTTATACATACGGACCACCCATGGCTGTAGCTCCCATAAGAAATGTGAGACAGGTTGTGGAATATGCATTGACTGAAATACCGGCAAAAAAGATCAACATGGGCATCCCCAATTATGGTTATGACTGGCCTTTGCCTTTTATTAAAGGGGAGACCAGGGCAATGACACTGGGGAGTATTGAAGCCAGGCAGCGGGCCGTCCAGTATGGCGTCCCCATCCGTTTTGACCAGACTGCGGCTTCTCCCAGTTATACTTACAGACTGGCCTCCGGTGAGCACGAAGTATGGTTTGAGGATGTCAGGAGCCTGGAAGCAAAGTTTTCCCTGATACGGGAGTTTGGACTTGGAGGCGCCGGCTACTGGAACATTATGAATTTATTTCGGGCTAACTGGCTGCTGCTGGACAGCTTTTTTTCAGGATAATAACAGTAAGAGCTGCTTTATTAAAAAGTGGAATCCTGCGGGCTTTTTGTCACCCGCAGGAGAAGATATATTAAACTATTCGCAAAACTCAACTTTAACGCAGAGTTGCATCAGGAATCTGCCCCATATGCATGATCAGGCAGGCGATCTGATAGCTGAGCTTTTCTTCTGATGTGGTAAGGTCCGTGCCCAGCAGCTTCTTTATCCTGTTCATTCGGTACATAAGGGTATTACGATGGATAAACATCTTCTCGGACATAGCCATAAAACTGCCTTCCAGAGTCAGATAGTTTTCCAGCGTCTCCAGAAACTGGCTGTCATGCTTCTTATCATATTGGATCAGAGGCATAAGCAGATCCTCACTCATTTCCCGGAGAAGTTCCTTATCCGGAATCAGATAAAGCAGCCGGTAGATACCCATCTGGTCAAAACTTATACAGTTTTTCTCTGTAATAAGGGCCATATCCAGGGCTGCCCTAGCCCTCTGATAGGCGGTGCCCAGACTCTCCAGATTCTTCAGGCGGCTTCCGATACCGATATAAAATCTCAACTCAGGCATTTTAAGATGCATCCGCCGTTGAAACTCCCGGATAACCTGGTCCGTCACATCCGGAGGAATATCATTGCAAACCAGGACAAAGCTGCCATCGTAATAAAAGAAACTGCAATTATGGGTAATATTTTCCAGAAAGAGCTCCATCCGATAACCAATCCTTTTTCGTTCCACCGTATCCATGGTGTCAAGACCCGGTGTATTCAGAAGAATGATCTGAAAAACGCCATCCACATCATAATACTGCAGCAGATCCTGTTTCGCGGCTGCTGCCAGATCCGGTGAAGCAATAGCCTTGATAAAAGCCACGCTGATCTGCTCGTCCGTCATACCCTGAAGGAAGATACGTACACTCAGGTCTTTGATCATTTCCGCTATATAGATATCCCAGGGCACAATCAGCAAAGGCAGGCCCAGGTCATTGCATAAGTCAATGATAGGCTGCGAAATCCTGTCAATATAGACTCCTGTATTGATTATCAGCCCTGCCGCATGACGGGCGCTGAGCTGACGGATCAGTGTAAGAAGCTTCTCCTGGCTCTCAAAACCCATACCCATGGTGACAGCCAGCTCCTTGCCGACAAAATTCCGTAAAATGGTAAAGTCCTCAACCATCAGCACCCAGCTTATGGAGTTGGACCAGCCCCTGTTGCCGGCAATCATGGACATCTGATAACGGTCGCCTGTCAGGGTCAGCATATCTTCTATGGTAAATCCCATGACAATTCCTCTCCTCTTCTCTCTTGTGCTTACAGCACTAATATAATCTCATTATTCTAGCTTACAGCCCATTGATTTCCCAATTTAATATGGTATTCTAGTTGCATAAGAACAAGAACTTGCTATAAAGAAGATAACAGGAGGAAGGAAAAATGTCAATCTACAGCGCATTTATTTATGAAAAACATAACTTATCAGAATACAGGCCGGGTTGGATGAACTCAGAGCGTTATGATTATTGTGAACAGTTCTCACAGTTGACAGCTCCCTCTAAGAGATTCCTTGAAAGACTTGGAAATCTTTTCAGATCATGAAAGGGTACATAAAAAACAAGCCTGATAATGACTACAGGGGTCAAAGTCAGGCTTGTTTTTTATACTCTTTTTATCTGCCTTCCATTACGCAACTCGCGCGAAATCACCTCGGCGATTTCGATTGATTCAGTGATCTGCTGATAAATAATCCTGAATTGCCTTTATGATCTCAGGATTCTTATATTCCATTCCATCTGCACCGTATGTTAAGGTCAAGCCGAAATTGTCCGCCATACATTCTTCCGGATCAATGACATACTCTGTATTCCTGCCAAAGACCTCCCAGAAATTATCAGCATCCTCCATCTTATAGCAGGCATTGCTTCCATCTGTAGCCACAAGGGCTGTTTTCATCGAATCGAAAAAAGAATCTCCTTCTTTCTCGAATGGTTTTTCAGCAATAAGTACCGTAAAACAGTCAACGTTTTTACCATGGATCTTAAAAGTTGCATATGAATTATGTTGGGGTACATCCGGATTTGATATGTACTGCTTAAAGAGTTCCGGTGGAATCTGATATTCCTCATCCTGTACCGTAAAATGGATGATCTGGTACATATCCTTCCTGAAATCCGGATTGTTCCTGGTCAGACAATGGAATATCTCATGCCAGAGAATAGACTTTCCAAATAATCGCTCCTCCTCATCCTCCGAGGAGAGAAAGTCTACCATATACTGCCCCAGATAAATCTGAGTCTCATGTGTATATGCCGCACTGCCGCACTCTTCCTTCTGGCTGGACTTTATAAATGTGATCTCTTCCAGATCAGGAAGCCTGTACCCGTGGTCTTTCAGATCAGCTTCCATTTCCTCCAATACCTTTTTCAGACATTCCTTATCTTCATCAGTGAACTCTTGCATCTGTGAAGCCCCGAATTCTTTCACTTCTTCCAGGGTGCCGTTGCTGTCCTGGGTCCTGTACTGAATATCGCAGGGACTGTAACCTTTAAAATATTCCTCATTCCCAAGATAACAAGAAACCGCCTCCTCCCTGTCCGCGAAATGATACCGGATCCCTGATTCCTTTTTCGTTCCGCAGGCCGTAAGCATTGCGGCAAGCAGGGAAAATACCAGAATACCTGCCATTCTTTTTTTCATTATCTGCCTCATTGAGTTCACTTCCTTTTATGCAATTAATTATAAACAAATTTTTATTTATTTTCAATATAGCTGCACACATCTTTCAGAATATTTTTCCTTAAATTTGAATATTCTGATGATTCAAAATGATACTCATCATTCTCCGCGTCCAGATATTGAAAACTAAATAGGGAAAACCCATCAACCTTTTTATCCTTACTAACCTGCTTCAGTTGCTTTTTGGTAACATCGGCAGTCTGGAGTTCTTTGTAATCCGACTGGCTTTTATCCGTGATACCAAGCCGGTACAGCTGCAGGCCGGCATAGAGCTTAACAGATGAACCGGAACACAGCTTCTTCCACTCATTGATAATATCATTAAAAGGAGCCTCCTTATTGGTATATCCCCAGTAAATCTGAGGCATAATGTAATCAATATAGCCTTTTTTTGATACCCAGGTATCTATGTCTGCATAGTAAGCCAGATTGCTCCGCAGCATTTCCGGTTCTCCGGCAGGACTGATGCCGAAGGTCAGGGAAGGATTCTTCTTATGGACTCTTTTATATATACCGGATACAAGCTGATTGATATTATACCGTCTCCAGTCTGCCAGGGACATATTCCGGGATACCTTACCTTCTTTAAGTCCTGATAAGTATTCAGGCGCATCAAAGGCCTTATCGAAATCTGTTTCGTCAAACTCCGGATAAAAATAATCATCCATATGTATACCGTCTATCCTGTAACCTTCTACTATCTCCTCTACACCATTAAAAATCAGGTTCCGCACCTGTTTCGAAGCCGGATTATAATAAAGAGCATGGTCGTACTTCAGGACATTCCGGGATTCAGCCTGATTTTCAGCCCACCTGCGGGCCTGATTATTATCGGCCAGCTCATGGATATCCTCGCCGGATGATATCCTGTAGGGGTTGATCCAGGCCTCGATCTTCATATGGTTCTCATGGGTCAGCCTGACCATCACCTCCAGGGGATCATAACCGGGGTCCTGACCCTGTTTCCCGGAGATACATTCAGCCCATGGATAATAGTCTGATCGGTATAAGGCGTCTGCAAAGGGCCTGACCTGTACAATAATATGATTAATGTGAAGGGCTTTGCATCTGTCCAGAACATGCTGATAAAACCTCGTAAAGTTCTTTTCATTATTCGTCTTTACTGAAGTGCGGTAGGCATTAAATTCTATATATGTAAGCCAGACAGCCCGGTATTCATCCGGATCGTCCAGAAAGTCTGAGCTGTCCTCCGGGGTATTATCTGAAGAATTTCCACCAACAAAAAAATGATATATGTCCCGGGGTTTAAAGCTCTTCAGTTTATTTTGAAGAAATCCGTATGATAATAGTATGATACATGTAAGAATAAAAATAATAAACAGGTTAGATAGCAGTTTTTTCATGACAGGGCCTCTACTCTCCTCATCTAATAACGCATGTTATTATTGCCTTGGTTAAAACCCATGACAGGTTTGTATATTATATCATAAATCGTTACCGGACGAAACCAGTCGACGGAGATCGCCGGTATAATATCCCATGAGATTGATATCTGATATTAAATATATATTGTTATTTAATCAAATAACATTGACAAACAACTGTCTTCTGGGATATAATCAAGCAAACTAATTCCGATTGATTCAGAGGATAATTATGAAACAGGCATCATATACTGACCAGGTTAATATTGAAAATGAATTACGACTGAGAAAGCTTTGCCGTGACCTTCCCCCCTTTTGCAAAGAATTCTTCCGCGGGATAGAACCGACCACATCTTCCAGGACCCGTATTGCCTACGGTTATGATATCCGTATCTTTTTCAGGTTCCTGAAAGAAGAATATCCGGGGATTGCTTCCGGCCCGGTCCAGTCCTGGACAGTGGATGTCCTTGACAGGGTGACTCTTACTCAATTAGAGGAATACCTTGATTACCTTAAATTATATGAGGATCCTGCAAACCGCATACATACAAATGATGAAAAAGGCCGTATGAGGAAAACTGCCAGTATCCGGTCCTTTTATAAATTCTTCTACCGTAAGCAGCAGATTCAAAATAACACAGCCAGTCTCCTGAATATGCCAAAACGTCATGAGCATGCCATCATACGCCTTGAGGTTGACGAGATCGCAAAGCTTTTGGACTCGGTAGAACAGGGAGATAAACTGACAAAATCTCAGCAAAGATATCATAATAAGACCAGGACACGGGATCTGGCTATCCTTACTCTTCTTCTGGGTACCGGTATCCGGGTATCCGAATGTGTTGGCCTTGATATCACAGATCTTGACTTTTCTACGAATGGTATGAAGATTCACAGGAAAGGCGGCGCTGAAGTGATTCTTTACTTCGGTGAGGAAGTGGCCGAAGCCCTGAGTAATTACTTAGACGAGCGGGAACTGATCATGCCGAAAGAAGGGTCTGAAGATGCCCTCTTTCTTTCCATGCAGAAAAGCCGCATCAGTGTAAGGGCTGTGGAGAACCTGGTAAAAAAATATGCCAGAACGGTGACTACCTTAAAAAACATTACTCCGCACAAGCTCAGGAGTACCTACGGTACTCAGCTCTACAAGGAAACCGGAGATATCTATCTGGTTGCCGATGTCCTGGGTCACAGTGATGTAAATACAACCAGAAAGCATTATGCGGCTATGGAGGATGAAAGACGACGTCAGGCCGCAGGAAAAGTACAACTTCGTGAACGATAACACAAGGGGCTGTTGCACAAAACAGCCCCTTGTGTTGTGAGAAGCCTCAAAAAGCAGCATCCTCTGTCTCATAGTAGGGAATCATCAGATAGTTGCCTGAAGTGATATGGTCCGATTCCAGTTGGTTACATTCTTTAATTTCTCTGATATAATCATAGGTGTCTTTAAAACCGGGGCCCATATTATCTTTTGCAATGGACCAGAGACTGTCTCCCGGTTCTATCTCAATAATTTTGTACTGTATATCCGTTAACCTCTGGTCGGCCTGAGCTACTGCAGTATCTCTGGAGATCAACCCTGACAAGGGACCGGCAGCAATGATGAGAAGAACAAGTACTGTAAGGATGAAAATTATGATTCTTTTAATTAAAACGCTGGATTTTCTTTGTCTGTATGATGATCTGGATGTCATGATTACTCCCTCCCTCAAATATATTATTATATTGTTTACGAACGTCCGTTCTGTTTTGTGTATTAATTATATCGAACATATTTTCGAATGTCAATAGTAAAACGAAAAAAATCGAACATAATTTCGTGTTTTTTTAATATTTGCCTTGTATTTTAATTTAATAAATGTTAAAATTTATTTGTAAAACATACGTTCAAAAGAGGAGCTTATCATATGAGTTACGGAAAAATATCTGCAAAACAGAAGGAGATCCTTGAATTTGTCAAGCAGTCTATCCTTAACAGAGGATATCCTCCTGCTGTAAGAGAGATCTGCGAGGCTGTTCATTTAAAATCCACATCTTCTGTTCATTCCCATCTTGAGACTTTGGAGAAGAACGGATACATCCGCAGGGATCCCACCAAGCCCAGAGCTATCGAGATCATTGACGACAGCTTTAACCTGACAAGACGTGAGCTGGTCAACGTGCCGATCATAGGTACGGTAACAGCCGGACAGCCTATACTGGCCGTGGAAAACATAGAAGGCTACTTCCCTATTATGCCGGAGTTTGTTCACAACAGGCAGACCTTTATGCTTAATGTAGTTGGTGACAGCATGGTGAATGCCGGTATTTTTTCCGGAGATTATATTCTGGTGGAGGAAGCCAGGACAGCGGCCAACGGAGATATCATCGTAGCTCTCATCGATGACTCTGTTACCGTCAAGAGGTTTTATAAGGAGGAAAACGGAATCCGCCTCCAGCCCGAGAACGATGCCATGGATCCTATCTATGTCCCTCCGGACTCCTACTTCTCCATCGTGGGAAAGGTCATCGGACTCTTCAGGAGTTTTAAGTGAGCGAACTTTTATCAAACTTTACCAGGACTCCTCTAATTAATTAAGAAACCGCCGGGATTTCATGTATAATCACATGAAATTCCGGCGGTTAGAGGGCTCTTTTAATACGACAGCCCCAGTTGGGGCTTTTAATATTTTATATTTACATAAACAAGGGTGAACGTCTAATTATTTTTAACCTTCACTATAATTAAATCATCAGATCTTCCTTGCTGATTTCCTTTCCGTCTCTCCAGACTCTTTCGAGATCATAGAATTCTCTTTCTTCCCTGCTGAAGACATGGACAATAATGTCCTTGTAATCCAGCAGGATCCATCCCGCTGCCTGGTATCCTTCAATCTGTTTGGGCAGATAACCGGCTTTCCCAAGAGCTTCCTCAACGCTGTCAGACATGGCCTGTACCTGGTTGCGGTTGCTGCCGTTGGCAATAATGAAATAATCTGCCAGTACAGAGATCTCGCTGATGTCCAGTATGGAGATGTCAGCTCCTTTCTTGTCTTCAAGGGCTTCTACGGCCATCAGTGCCATTTTCCTAGATTCATCCATCCATTTCACCTCTCTTATACATCCTCGTGCTGCCGGAAGTGCCGGCATGTAGGTTTATCTAGTATAACGTTCGCAAAATAACTGGACTAATGCGCCGAATGCTTGCCCGAGAGTGCGCACCTGAAAACGTAGTCGTAGCGGGCTACGATGAGGCTTTCAGGTGTGTGCTATCGGGATGAGCAGGCAAGCATTCGGTCCAGTTATTTAAGAACCGTTATACTAGTTTACGGGCTTTTCATGAAAGCGCCGTCAGGTTCGTTTTCTGCTGTAGTATTCCCAGGTCTTTTCTGTCATGGGATCCGTCACATGGTTTCTGGTGGACAGAAAGGCCACGGTGTCGGAAAGGATCTTCAAAAGACACTGGTCCAGATCCTGAAAGGCCAGGGACCGGATCAGGTCAAGATTTTGGGCCTTATACCTGTTGGGTTCAATATAATCGGCGATAAAAACGATCTTCTCAAGCAATGACATCTCCGGCCTGCCGGTGGTATGCCAGGTAATGGCAGAGAGGATCTCTTCATCCCGGATACCGTATTCTTCACAGGCTGTCCGGGCTCCCAGCTTCGCGTGCAGAAGCTCCGGATTCCTGTCTTCATATTCCGAGACGGGCAAATGATATTTCTCGCAGAGCATGCGCATTTCCTTAGCTGAATAATTCTTGGCACAATCATGGAGGAGTCCTGCCAGGTCGGCCTTCTTCATATCGGCCCCATATCTCATGGCAAGACAGCAGGCAGTGTATTCCACACCGAGAGTGTGCTCATAACGGCTGTTGCTCAAACGTTTCTTCAGTTCTTTTTTGATTTCTGACCGGTCCATATGATAATTTCCTTTTCACGCATGACTCTTGCAGTTCAATGCAATTAAATACTATGAGTATCCTGTGGCCCCGACTTATGATGTCTGTCCGTAAAGTCCATGTTCAAGGATATAGTCAGCTACTTTTTTCGGGAGCAGATAACGGATACTTTGCCCATCTTTGATCCTGCGTCGTATACCATGGGAGGATATCTCCAGGACAGGAGACTTCAGAAGACGGATATCTGCGTCATATTTATTCATGATATAAGCGATCTGACTCTTTAAGGAGGAGGACCCTCCCCCGTCCCGTCCTGCCACCAGGATCACGGCCATCCTCAGGATTTCTTCCGGCTCTCTCCATGATTCAATATGGTACAAAGAATCAGCACCCATAATAAAAAAGTATTTATGGTCCGGATTGGCAGTGGTCAGATTGCGAAGGGTCTCCACCGTATAGGTTGTTCCGTCCCTGTCCAGCTCTTCCTTTGAAAGACAGAAATGGTCATTATCTTCAATGGCAAGGCAGACCATATTGACCCGGTCCTCTTCCGTTGCCGTATTACTCAGATTCTTATAGTAGGGATTCTTTGTGGGCATAAAAAGTACTTCATCCAGCCCGAACTGATGGTAGGCTGTCTCTGCCAGAAGCAGGTGTCCAAAGTGAATGGGATTAAAAGTACCTCCCATGATTCCGATTCTTTTATTCTTAACCATATTCTTGTCCATAGGCATCCTCTGTCAGGGTAAAACGATCTTTCTTTTTGCTTCATCATCGGCAGGCTTATATAAAACGATCTTCCTGCCGATCACCTGCACCAGCTGGGAGCGGGTACGCTCTGCCAGAACCTGGGCAATTTCTCCGGGGTCATCCATGCAGTTCTTCTGGACAGTCCCCTTGATAAGCTCTCTTTTGTCAATTGCTTCTCTCACTGACCGGATCACCTCCGGTGTCAGAGATGCCTTGCCGATCTGGAAAACACTGTCCATGTTCATGGCAAGACTTTTCAGATAAGCTCTCTGCTTACTGGTCATAATAAACTCCATTCCGCTGTATGAAATCACAGCTTATATTAAGATTTATAATAATCAAAGGCCAGATTATATACCTTTACGGTGTCTCCTTCCTCTATTCCCATCTCCTCAAGGCGCTCAAGGACATGGTTATTCTTCATGAACTTCTGGAAGAACTCAAATCCCTTCTCGGACTCCAGGTTGGTATAACCCAGCATCTTTTCTACCCTGGGACCTTCTACCCTGTAGACACCGGGTTCATCCATGGTAACAGTGATCGGCTCCCCTGTGTCTTCCAAATCCGCATCGGGGAAATACTCCGGTTCAAATTCGACGGATTCCTCCGGAAGTTCTTTGAGAAGATTATTAACATACCAGAGCAGCTCCTTCACTCCCTTTCCGCTGACGGCGGAGATGGGGAATACCTCCATACCCATGGGATTGAACTCTTCTTTAAGAAGGGAGACCACCAGGTCACAGTCTTCATCAGTCATGGCATCGATCTTGTTCGCCGCGATGACCTGAGGACGGGAAGCCAGATCTTTGTTGTAGGACATAAGCTCCTTGTTGATGGCTTTGATGTCTTCTATGGGATCTCTGCCCTCCACGGATGCCGCGTCAACCAGATGGATCATCACCCTGGTACGCTCAATATGGCGGAGGAACTCAAAACCCAGACCGGTTCCCTCTGAGGCTCCCTCAATGATCCCAGGGATGTCGGCAATAACAAAGCCATTGCCATCGGACAGATCCACGACACCCAGGTTGGGATTTAAGGTAGTAAAATGATAATTGGCAATTTTGGGCCGGGCGTTGGTTACCCGGGATAAGAAGGTGGACTTGCCCACATTGGGGAAACCTATGAGACCCACATCCGCAATCACCTTAAGCTCCAGGTCGACCCAGAGCTCTTTTGCCTCCTGACCCGGCTGGGCATACTTGGGAGCCTGCATGGTGGCAGTGGCATAATGCTGGTTTCCTTTGCCGCCTCTTCCTCCCCTTAATAATACCACAGGTTCCCTGCGGTTTGCCATATCAAGAATCACTTTTCCTGAATCCGCATCCTTAATTACAGTGCCTGCAGGTACCTTAAGGACCATATCCTGGCCCCTGCTGCCGCTGCATCGCCGTTTGCCGCCCTCTTTTCCGTCTCCTGCGCAATATTTTCTCTTATGACGGTAATCCACCAGTGTGTTAAGGCCGGGATTCACAACGAAGACCAGGTCCCCGCCGTTTCCACCGTCGCCGCCATCGGGACCGCCGTCCGGAACATATTTTTCCCGGCGGAAGCTCACATGGCCGTCACCGCCTTTTCCGGATCTGATAAAGATGCGCGCGCGATCTGCAAACATACTCATATATCCTTTCTGTTTAATACCCAAAGAGAAAAGAAAGCGGCTTCAAAAATATTGAAGCCGCTGATAATCAGGAATCACTATGCTACTGGATATACAGAGCACTGCTTTTTATCTCTTCCCTTACGCTCGAAACGTACTACACCATCTACTAATGCAAATAATGTATCATCTCCACCGCGTCCGACATTATTGCCGGGGTGAATCTTGGTTCCGCGCTGTCTATAAAGAATGTTACCAGCTTTTACAAACTGTCCATCTGCTCTTTTCGCACCAAGTCTCTTGGACTCAGAATCACGTCCGTTCTTTGTGGAACCAACACCTTTCTTATGTGCGAAGAATTGAAGGTTCATTTTCATCATGGTCGTTACACCTCCTTCGTCATAACGTTCAACCAGGCATCATACTCATCAGCAATGGAATGGATTCCCAGGTCATAGGACCTCATCAGAAGGTCCGCGGACCGGGACGGCTGTCTGTCAAATAACAGCTCAATCAATCCTGTCTCCTCATCCTGCCGGATCCCGAAGGAATCCGATGTGAAGGTCTCCAGACTGTTCACCAGATTAATGGTGAGAACAGAGACCGAGCAGCAGACCAGATCTGCCCCCTCTTCCACACTGTCGGCATGTCCGATCACCTGAAATCCCCGATAAAGATCTTCAGGCGTCTTGTAAATTGTAATACATATCATCTGATAACTACCAGTCTTATGTCTTAAAGCCTAAGATCACAAAAACCTGTCCATAATAAGGACTTACGCATTGATCTTTTCGATCTTAACCTTTGTGTATGGCTGTCTGTGGCCCTGCTTCTTGTGGTAGCCTGTCTTTCTCTTGTACTTGTAAACGACAATCTTCCTGGCCTTGCCGTCTTCAATGACAGTCGCTTCAACAGTAGCTCCGGCTACAGTGGGATCTCCCACCTTCACTTCATCACCACTTACAACTAAAACCTGGTCAAATGTATAAGCAGATCCAGCTTCTACGCCAAGCTTTTCAACTCTGATCACATCGCCTTCGCTTACCTTATACTGTTTACCACCTGTTGCAATAATAGCGTACATATGGCACCTCCTGAATAATTACTCGCCAGTTTTGGTGTCTCCTTTATGGAGAACTTTTACCGAACTGTGCGGCATACGGATAATATTTTAGCATCCGGCAGTGGCTGTGTCAACAAAAAAATAATCATTTTTTCGATTTTTAATGGCAGGTCTTCCACTGCTCATGGAGAGGTTTTCGTTTCTTCTGCCTGGTCATTTCCACCAGGTTGAGGGCAGTGATATCCACCACCTGGGTACGTACCCGGTCGTTCGCGCACAGGGTCCGGAGATAATCCAGCAGTTTCTGCCTGTGACTTTCAAGCTTCATATTGATGAAATCTATAACAATGATGCCGGACAAATTGCGTAGACGCAGCTGGCCGGCGATCTCCCGGGCTGCCTCCCGGTTGATCTGGTAAAAAAGGTCCTCTTCCTTTTCTTTCTTTCTGGTCACCCCTCCGGTATTCACATCAATTACCACCATGGCCTCTGTGGGTTCAATGACCAGACCTGCACCGGAATCAAGCCAGACATTCCGGGAAAGGGCTCTTTTATAATGCGATTCCATACGGTATAACTTCCAGAGTTCGTACTCATCCTCATAGAGCCGCAGCTTTCCAGTAATCTCCTCATCCCGGGACATTTTGTAAAACTGCATGAGCCTGTCATAAATATCCCGCTGGTCTGTGACAATCTCCGCAAGACTGTTCTTCAGAAGATCCCTGGGACAAGTGATATAGTATGGAGCATCCTGGTAAAGAAGTGTCTTTCCGGGTGCTATGGAGGCTCTTCGCATCAGCTCCTGATGCCGGACAGCCAGCTGCCGCAGTTCTTCCGACAGTTCCTCTCCGGGGACCTGGGAAGCATTGGTCCGGGCAATTATGCCAAAGTCCACATCCGGCAGTTCCTTTACAAAATCCTTAATGATGGATAAAAGCCGTGACCGTTCCTGTGATGAATGTATCTTTTGTGAGACGCCCAGCCGCCGGTCCGGCAGGGTGATGACAAAATACTTGCCGGCGATACTGATATTGGCTTCTGCCTGAGGGAGCTTTGTTTTAAGGGCATCCCTTGTGACCTGGACCAGGATGATGTCGCCGCAAAAAAGGCGGAATCCTTCACGATGTTTCCTGTTTGCCTCATGCTCCGGAGAAAGCAGAACCGGTTTTAAGCCGTTTTTCGGCAGGGAAAAATAACACTTTTGTCCCTGCCCGATATCAAGAAAAGCGCCTCCTATCTCTTCGGCCACCCGGTCTACCCTGGCAGCATAGATGTTACCTGCCAGGCTGTGGTTATCTTCTGTTTCACAGTAAAGCTCCACAGGATGATCTCCCCGGTAAAATCCATAGTAAACGGTATGATCTCTTCTTGTGATAATAAACCTGTGATGATCTGTCATCATAGACTCTTCCTTTCTCCGGAAAATCCTTTCGTAACAGCAAAGAATTCTTTAGTCCTTTTCCGGGAGGATCATTTCCGGGACATCCCATCCCACAGATCCCAGGGGCTGTAATATGCCATCTTTTTTCAGATAAGTTTCCAGCCGGTGATAACGGAAGGCGAAGGGATGATAATCATAGCCCAGATAATTACAGAAGGCTTCCATGACCAGCTGGGGCTTAAGATTCTCCGAGCTGCCGGTGACAAGCTTCATGAAGATACCATCCCCCTGCTCCCCGATCTTGAGGATCATGGGAGAAATATCCACTTCCTTCTCACTACGCTTTGTTTTCTTAAGAATCGGAATCGACTCCTGAAAATAAAAGGGCTCTGTTCTCTTTGTAAAGGCCTCTGTACAGTAGTATCCCTTTGCGAAGGAAACATGGTAATCCGCCGCTGCTGTCACGGACATGCAGTTTTTTTCTTTATCATGGACCTGTTTGAATTCCGTTACGGAAATACCCTCATTCATTACGGCATTTAAACGGGACAGCATCTCATTTCCGGGATAGGACCAGTCAAAATTCACATCCACATATTCTCCTTCGCTGGTCATGCCGAGACCCAGAGGTGCCGCAAAGCTCATCATCTGGTGAGGACTCATCCCTTTGGTAAAGGTTACGGGAAGTCCGGCCCGCATGATGGCTTTATGAAAATATCTCTGGACATCCAGATGCCCGATAAATCGAAGGACGCCGGTTTTAGTCCATTTTATTCTTGCCTTCAAAGCAGACACCTCCTCCGAATTTTGCCGCACCGCAGCCGGAGCATTTCTCGCGGCAGTTTGGAGTGACCTTTTCCTTCATGGCATTCTTCCATTCCCGTTTCAGGAAATCCTTCGTCACCCCTATATCTATAAAATCCCAGGGGAAGATCTCATCCATATCCCTGGGCCTGGTGGTATAGAAATGGTAATCCAGACCATTATCTTTAAGTGCCTCCATCCAGCGGTCATAATGGAAGTATTCCGTCCAGGCATCATAGATACTGCCCTTCCGGTATACATCATAAATGACCCTGCAAAGACGCCGGTCGCCCCTGGCAAGGATCCCCTCCACCACCGTGGTACTGGCGTCATGATATTTAAAGGAAAGGCTCCTGTGGTTGTGCTGTCTTTTAAACTCATCATTTACCAGGTGCGCTCTCCTGCTGTATTCTTCCTTTTCGCACATGGATGCCCACTGGAAGGGGGTAAAGGGCTTGGGGACAAAGAAGGAGCAGCTGGCCCCCACGGATACCCTCCCGTGACGGTACTCAGAATCCATCATATAATAGTCCATGGCTATATTCTCACAAAGATGGGCGATACCCTTCATATCCTCTTCCCTCTCTGTGGGAAGACCCATCATAAAGTAAAGCTTTACCTTGCTCCATCCGCCCTTAAAGGCCTCCAGGGCACCCTGCCGGATGATCTCCTCCGTCAGTCCCTTGTTGATCACATCCCGCATCCTCTGGGTGCCTGCTTCCGGAGCAAAGGTCAGACTGCTTTTTCTCACATCCTGCACCTTGCTCATGACATCCAGTGAAAAGGCGTCGATCCGCAGGGAGGGCAGGGATATATTGATATTCTTCTTACGGTAATTATCGATCAGATAATTACACATTTCCGGAAGTCTGGTAAAGTCACTGGAGCTTAATGAGCTCAGGGAAACTTCGTCATTGCCCGTGGCAGCCAGCATTTTATCCGCCAGGTCCTCCAGCATGGACAGGTCCCTCTCCCTGACAGGACGGTAGATCATCCCCGCCTGGCAGAAACGGCAGCCTCTGGTGCATCCCCGCTGGATCTCCAGCACGCATCGGTCCTGGGTGACCTTCAGGTAGGGGGCAATGGGTTTCTCCGGGTACCAGGTGTCGGTAAGGTCCATCTGAACCTGCTTTAAAACAGTTGCAGGTACATCCTCGTACAGGGGTTTAAAGAAAGCTATGGTCCCATCTTCATGATAGCCGGTCTCATACAGGGAAGGAACATATAATCCGGGCAGCCGGGCAGCCTTACGTAAGAAGTCCTTCCGGGAGCCGCTCCGGCTTTTGTGCTCCTGGTAGAGATCCATCAGGTCGTAATAAATGGTCTCTCCCTCCCCTATATAAAATATATCGAAGAAATCGGCCAGAGGTTCCGGATTATAGGTACATGGGCCTCCGCCTATGACAATGGGCGCATCTTCCCGCCGGTCTCCGGAAAAAATACCGATCTGACTTAAATCCAGCATCTGCAGGATATTGGTATAACACATCTCATACTGTATGGTGATGATGAAAAAATCAAACATAAAGACCGGATCCTGACTCTCCAGCGCGAAAAGAGGGATGCGGTCCTGCCTCATTCGTTCATCCAGATCAACCCAGGGGGAGAAGACCCTCTCGCAATACAGGTCCTCCCGGCGGTTGAACATATCATAAAGGATCTGCATACCCAGATGGGACATGCCGATCTCATACACATCAGGAAATCCGAAAGCAATCCGGGTCTTTACCGACTCCGGATCCTTCCGGACCATATTGACTTCATTGCCGATATAGCGTACCGGCTTTTCAATACTTAATAATATTTCGTCCGTTAATGCTAAATTATCCATAATTATCTGATCCTTGTTTTCTCTTTCTCTGTGTCTGAAAACAGATTATAACTTTTTTTCTCAAATACGTCAATCACAGTATGTCATAATAAAATCATGGATGGCGCCATTGAATCCATTCGGATCCTTGGCCTGGGCCTGGGCATGCCCGGCCCCTTTAATGATCAGGAGCTTTTTTTCACATGAGGCACACCGGAACAGCTTCTTTGACATTTCCACAGAAATCATGGCGTCCTGGTCCCCGTGGATAAAAAGGGTGGGTATATGGCTCTTTTTTACAGCCTCAAGGGCCGAGGCTTTCTTCAAATCATAACCTCCCCGGAGTTTCAGCACCAGGCAGGCGGAATCCACAATGGGAAAGGCAGGCAGATGAAACCACTCCCATGCCTTTTCTCCAAACATGGAGTAGGCGTCCGTATAGGAACTGTCGGATACGATAAAGCGAATGTGGTCGGAAACATCCTTTTCTCCGCTCATCATCAGGGCAGTGGCAGCCCCCATGGATTGTCCGTGAATAATAATATCGGCATCAGGGTCTTCAGACAGGATATAATCGATCCAGAGCTGACAGTCAAAATGATCCGTCCACCCCATCCCTATGTAATCCCCCTCACTTTTACCCTGGGCCCTGAGGTCGGGGACGACCGCATGACATCCAAGCTTTGAGTAGTAGTATGTATAGGGATACATGGCTTCCTTCCAGCCTGTATAACCATGGAGAAGGAGGACCCAGATATGGGAGTCTTCCTCGCCGGGCAGGACAGAGGCAACCAGCTTGTAGCCATCGGAGGTTTCCCTTGTAATAGTGCGGATCTCCACATGATCAAGCCAGTCCGCATATGCCTTTGCCCCGTTTTTGATATGTTCTTTAATATCATCAGACTGAACCTGTTCTCCATAGCATTTTTTTGTGATATCCTCAAAAATCTGCAGTTTTTTCATAAAGGACGGAATCAGGGCCGCACTGACAAGAAAATTGATCAGGATAAAATATAATAACAGGAGAACACCTGTTATTATAAGAAAGATTTTAAATATTTTATTATGTTTCTTTGGTTTTGCGATCATTTTTCTCCAAGCTTCAGAAGCTTTTCGGCAATATATGAAAAGAATCCTACTTTTATCTGAACACCGGCCCGGCCGCCGCCTGCTGTTTGTACTGTGATCCGGGTTTCACCGGGTCTGTGGGCAGTCACTTTTCCGGTTTCACTGACACCGGCAATGTCAGGATTGGCCGAAGTCCATGAAACAATACGGTCTCCCTTGTTCAAATGGACCCGGATCTCCTCATAGCTGCTGCCGGCAGAAAGAGAAAGGCTGTCGGGATATATTCTGACATAAGCAGGCAGACAGGCCATATCCATGACCTCCGCTTTATCGCACCTTTCACAATGCCTGATCTGAAAACCTTTTGTCATGACATCCGGTTCTGTAATTGTCTTCCAGTGAGAAAATCGATGGCCTTTCGCCGGTATAGATTCTGTTTCTATGGCCTGGCCGCAATCCAGACATTTTCTGACCTTTTTCCCCTTCTTTTCACAGGAGGGTTTCTTTATGGTTATCCACTTGTCCAGCCTGTGCACTCCCGTGGCGGGAATCGACTTCATCTCGGTCCACCTGCACTGCCTGCAGGTCCTTATTTTTATCCCGTCTTTGGAACAAGTGGCCTGTTTGAATGTTTCCCAGTTACTGAAAATGTGTTTGCCGGAAACAGTATAAAGACCATTCTGCTCTTTGCTGTTGGCAACACTGATAATCATCTTATCATTCAGAAAATCAACCTCTTCCACCTCGCGGAATATTGAAGAAACAATGGAATAAGATCGTTGAAAAACCCCTTCCGGAGAGTATACCGCAATCGTATTATGGCCAAACGTATACCAGATTATATACAGATTGTTACCGTCAAAGCCCATACCCTGATCCACAGCCATTTTGGGGACGTGAAATACAGGCTTCAGCTTTTGAAAGTCATTGCTCCGGTATATGGTGTCACTGGTTCCCAGATAATAGGTCTTTAATGAAGAGACATATGCTATCTTACAGCAGTTATGGCTCATTACAATATCCCTCACCAGATTCATCCGGTGGTCTCTGAAGGAAAACACAAAAGCATGTTTTTTTGAAACACATACCAGCTCCTCCCTGTCAGGATTCCAGGTAAGGGAATTACTGTGTAATGTATTGAAACTGTATCTTCCGACTTCCTTACGTGTTCTGCTGTCAATCACTATATAGGTTGTAGGAGCGAAATCTGAAGTATATCTTGTATAAATAATATATGACCCTGCGACGCACATTCCCTGGGAGCTTCTTCCGGTATGAAACTCGGAGCCCAGCCGGTAGAGTTCCATTTCAGAGGAAAGCTCAGATTTTTCATGACAGAAAACGGTGTCCGCCAGGACATGGGCCGGACGCAGAAGAGAACCTGACAACAGTAAAAGAGCAAAGACCAGAAGTCTGACCAAAACAGAACCGGGCAGAGTCCGGAGCTTAATCTTATATGGTATTCCGGTATCATACATATACAACTCCCCCTCTCCTGCTTTATGTTATTTTGTATTAGTTCTCTTTATCATTATGATAACAAATCTCCTGGTCTTTTTCAAGCATTGGAGCATCCCGATGACGATCCGGATCATAAATAATAATAAAATCCATAGTACATAAATTGGCAATGCCGGATAAGAGTGCCCCGGAAATTAAGAAAGAAATCATCAATACAGTACAAAGGCCCCCGATCAATGACCCGTTTAGGAATCCATTCAGGATCAGACAAAGAAACGCGAATATATAGGACACAAACGACAGCCGGATAATCCGGTCGGAATGGCGATTCAGCATCAACATACCCTTTAGAATTTTTGATTTGATATTTTTATGCATGTGAGTACCCTCCAAATATAGTGTACTTATAATAAGTTCATTTTAGACATTGTAGACCATTTTAAGTTTAAAATAAACTTAAAATTTATCTAAGGATGAAAATCATGAAAAAGACAAAACATCTTGGACTGCGTATTGATGAAGAAACTCACAAAAAGTTCAAATATCTGGTGGAATTTGAAGGCAGGTCAATGAACAGCGAGGTTCTTTATCTGATTCGTCAGGCAATTATAGAACACGAAAGAAAATATGGCAAAATAGAAGTCTGAGAGCATCCGTAAAAATGCTCTCTTTCTTTACTGCAAATATATTTTGTGCAATATAGTGTCGATATATGAACACTATTATCATAACATGAATCCGCCCATAATGAAAATAAAAAAGGAGGGCGGATTATTTGATTACATATGACAAATTATGGAAAACCATGAAAGAAAAAGGCATAACTCAATACGACCTGTACACGAAATACAATATGAACCGTTCACAGCTTAACCGTCTGAAGCACAATAAGAATGTAACTGTGATTACACTGGACAGGCTCTGCAATATTCTAAGCTGTGACATCGGTGATATTATTGAGCATTTTCCTGATGATAATAAAACTTTTGGCTATGTGCCTGAATAATATGTGCCCATGTCTCGATGCTTTCGACGGACATGGGCTCTTCCAGTTTCCTGTAAATCAATTTGTCCATCCTTCCCGGCAGGCTCCATTCTGCGCCGGCAAATGCCACAAAAGCAATCACACAAAGGATGATCCTTAAGCGCAGGCTGACCACATAAGGCAGAGGTTCATTGCCTTTCGTTTGAATGGTGCCCTTTTTATTACTTTTCTGACTCATATACCTTAAAACCCTTTTAAGGAGTAAAGCTTATTTATTTCTTTATATGATATAATAATAAAAAAAATACCTCCCGATTCCAAGATCCGGAGGTAAAAATTACTAAAACTACCCATATCGTTATTAGTGAAATCAGTCTGTATTCCGGAGGATATCTGACCGGTACTGTGTGAGGAAATGGGAACTGCTTATCATTGAAATGACAGACATTTTGGACTCTGCAGCTTGTCTGAGCGAAGCGAGTTTTGCGTAGCAGAGTCCGCAAAAATGTCTGTCATGAATGATTAAGCAGTCCATTTCTGAGCCCATGTACCGTCAGATACCTCTGGAACAGACTGATTTCTTTTAGATTTCGATTAATATATGGGAAGCTTTAAAAATTAATTTTTAAAACTGTGAATCGGGGCCGGTATCCGTCCGCCCCGGTTAATAAAGGCTGAACAATCAAAGGAATTCACCGGCATAACAGGAGCGTGTCCTAAAAGCCCTCCAAATTCCACTGTATCACCCACATCCTTTCCGATCACGGGTATAATACGGACTGCGGTGGTCTTCTGGTTCACCATACCGAGGGCCATCTCATCGGCGATGATTCCCGAAATGGTGGAGGCTTTGGTGTTGCCGGGAATCGCGATCATATCAAGTCCCACGGAGCAGACACAGGTCATGGCCTCCAGCTTCTCAAGAGTCAGAGCTCCAGCCTCCACGGCATTGATCATCCGCTGGTCCTCGCTGACCGGGATAAAGGCGCCGCTCAGGCCTCCCACATAGGAGGATGCCATCACACCTCCCTTTTTTACCTGGTCATTGAGCAGGGCGAGGGCCGCTGTTGTCCCGGGAGCTCCTGCATATTCCAGTCCGATCTCTTCCAGGATCTCGCCCACACTGTCGCCCACGGCCGGCGTTGGCGCAAGAGAAAGATCAATGATGCCGAAGGGAACATTTAGTTTTTTCGATGCAGCCTGGGCTACCAGCTGGCCGACCCGGGTCACCTTGAAGGCAGTCTTCTTGATGGTCTCGCAGAGAACTTCAAAATTCTCTCCCCTGACCTGCTCTATGGCTCGTTTGACAACGCCGGGCCCGCTGACACCCACATTAATGATACAATCGGCTTCTGTCACTCCGTGAAAAGCCCCTGCCATAAAGGGATTGTCATCGGGAGCATTTGTAAATACAACAAATTTGGCGTTGCCAAGCCCGTCCTTATCCTCTGTAAGCCGGGCGGTCTCCAGGATCATCTCCCCAATCAGCTTTACCGCGTCCATATTGATTCCGGTTTTAGTGGATCCCACATTGACGCTGCTGCAGACCCTTTCGGTGGTCGCAAGGGCCTCGGGTATGGAGCGGATAAGCCATTGGTCTGCCTGGGTCATCCCCTTGCTTACCAGGGCGGAATAACCCCCGATAAAATTCACCCCGACTTCTTTTGCTATATCATCCAGCTTCCGGGCAATTATTACGAAGTCCTCCGGGCATTTACAGCAGGCTCCCCCTACCAGGGCGATGGGTGTAACGGAGATACGTTTGTTCACAATGGGAATACCGTATTCCGTCTCGATCTCTTTTCCGGTCCGGACCAGATTTCTGGCCTTTCCTACGATCTTCTTATGTATGTTATCACAAACCTCCTCCAGATCTGAGCTGATACAGTCCAGAAGGCTGATGCCCATGGTAATGGTACGTACATCCAGATTCATCTCATGGATCATTCTGTTGGTCTCAATAACCTCATTGATGTTTAACATGGCTGCCTCCTAGATCCTGTGCATCATTTCAAAAATGTCTTCATGCTGCGCCCGGATCACACATCCGATCTCCTCTCCGATCTGGTTGAGCTCTTCTGCCATCATGGGAAAGGTTTTGAGCACTTCTTCCGATTCTACTACCATCATCATATTAAAGTATCCTCCTGTGATGGTCTGGCTGATATCCAGAATGTTGATCTGGTTGCTTGCCAGATAGGTGCATACCTTGGCAATAATGCCCACAGAATCTTTACCGATCACAGTGATAATTGATTTCTTTAATGCTTTCTTGTTTTCCATATCTCCTCCAACAGGTTTGTTTACCAGGCAATGGTGGGCTCTGTCCGGCTGGCCACCTTCATGATAATGTTTTCTTTTTCTAAATTGATATTATGGATCAGCAGCTCTATCTTTACCGCTTCATAGGCCAGCTCGCTGTAGTTATTTTCCTTGCTGAGATGTCCCAGATAGATATGGCGGCATTCCTTTCCTATGACTTTTGAAAGGAACTGCCCCGCCCGTTCATTGGACAGGTGTCCCGTATTGCTCATGATCCTTCTTTTAAGCGGATAAGGATAGGGTCCCACCATCAGCATATTCAGATCATGATTGGACTCTACCAGCAGTGATTCACAGCCCTTCATCTTCTCCACCAGGTAATCATCAAAGGTGCCGAAATCCGTGGCCACCCCTGCTTTGGACTGTCCATCTGTAAATGTATAGCAGACCGGGTCGGCCGCGTCATGCAGAATAGCAGAGGCTTCAACCTTTATATCTCCCAGCCTGATGGGCCGGTCGGCCTCAATGGAGTGAAAGAGTCCCGCATCCATCTTACCCAACGAGCCGGTGGAAAGGATTGCGTCAATGGTTTTTCCCGTGGCGAAAACAGGTACCGGGTACTTTCTTAAGAAGACACCCAGTCCGCTGATATGATCCATATGCTCATGGGTTACAAATATTCCTTTTATCTTCTCCGGCTGCACTCCGATTTTGGACAGGCCATCAAGGATCCGTTTCCGGCTGAAGCCTGCGTCAACCAGATAATGATCTTTCTCATTTCCTACATAGATACAGTTACCGCTGCTGCCGCTTCCGATACTTGCCAGTTTCATGCCATTTCATCCTCTGTGTATTCCTTTATGATCCCGCTTTTTAAAAGAGCCGCAGCCACAGATCTCCTGGTCTCCTCCACAGACCCGTTGTTATCTATAATGGTCCGGCAGTGCTGCCGGAAAACGGTGTCGGAAAGCTGGGAAGAAATGATGGCACGGCATTTTTCCTCAGAGTACCCCCTCGCTGCCATCAGTCTTTTTATGCGGTTTCCCTCTGTTACATAGATATACCACAGCTCATCGGTGATCTCCTCATAGCCTCCCTCTATCAGCAGTGCTGCCTCAAGGGCTATAAAAGGATGCTCTCCTCCGGTCCGGAATCCTTTGATCCTTTCGATGATCTCCCGGCGGATATTGGGATGGGTGATCCCATTCAGCTCTTTAAGCTTTGCTTCATCGGAAAATACAATGGCGGCAAGGGCCTGACGGTTGA
Source organism: Eubacterium sp. (assembly GCA_017433295.1). Taxonomy (GTDB): domain Bacteria; phylum Bacillota; class Clostridia; order Lachnospirales; family Lachnospiraceae; genus Anaerobutyricum. The sequence continues at coordinate 59,585 of JAFRHL010000011.1, read as the reverse complement.
TCTGCCCGTCTTCGCCAAGGATCTCCCGGCCGAAATGGCTGATGATCTGCCTGTAGCTTACAGCCCCGGGCTGCATCAGATCATGCCCTACCTGATCTGCCAGGATCACGGCACCGCCATATTCCTCTGAAAGGATATCCATCACGACACTTTTACCGGAGCCCACACCGCCGGTTATTCCAATGACAGGCAGATTATTTTGCGTCATACCAGTTATACCCCTTTTCAATATCTATGATAAGCGGAACCTTAAGTTCGGCGGCCCCTGTCATCTCCTCAGACAGTATCCCTGCCACAAGGTCTGCTTCTTCTTCCTTCGTCTCTATGAGCAGCTCATCGTGGATCTGCAGGATCAGCCTTGAGGCAAGCCCTTCTTCCCTAAGTCTCCGGCTCACCCGGATCATGGCGATCTTTATGATATCCGCCGCTGTCCCCTGGATGGAGCTGTTCATGGCAGCCCTCTCCCCGAAGTTCCTTGTCATAAAATTACTTGAGGAAAGCTCCGGAATGGGCCGTATACGCCCGTAGAGGGTCCTGGTGATGCCTGTTTTTCTGGCCTTTTCCACATTGCCGTCCAGATATGCCTTGATACCGGGATAGGTTTTAAAATACTTTTTGATATAGTCCGTAGCCTCTTTCCGGGTGATGCCAAGATCCTGGCTTAAGCCAAAGGCACTGATGCCGTAAACAATTCCGAAATTCACAGCCTTGGCATTCCTCCGAAGCAGCGGAGTGACCTCCTCCACCGGAACGCCAAACACCTGAGAGGCTGTGGCAGTATGAATATCCGCATTATTCTGATAAGCAGCGATCAGATTCTCATCGTCGGCCATATGGGCCAGGACCCGCAGTTCGATCTGGGAGTAATCCGCGCTGATAAAGAGATAACCGGGCTCGGGAACGAATACCTTGCGGATGGCTCTGCCCAGCGGCATTCTGATGGGAATATTCTGCAGATTGGGATCTGAGCTGGACAGGCGTCCCGTGGCCGTCACCTTCTGGTGGAACTTACCATGGATCCTGCCATCTTCTCTGATAAAGGCTGCCAGGCCGTCAGCATAGGTGGATTTCAGTTTGCTAAGCTGCCGGTACTCTAAAATTTCTTCGACAATGGGATAGTCGGGAGCCAGCTTCTCCAGAATCTCAGCCCCTGTGCTGTAGCCGGTTTTTGTCTTTTTGGCAAAGGGCATCTTCAAATCTTCAAAAAGGATAACACCCAGCTGCTTGGGAGAATTGATGTTAAAGACTTTCCCCGCCTTCTTGTGTATGGATTCTTCCAGCTCCTGAATCCGTCCCACAAGCTGGTCACCGTAATCCTTTAAGGCATCCTTTTGTACAGCGATCCCGTATTTCTCCATATCATAGAGGGTAGGGGCCACAGGCTTTTCAATCTCCTCATAAAGTCTGTCCATGTTCAGTTCCCTTAATTTTTCTTTAAGGATTCCCGTGACATGGGCCGGCACATAGGACAGGAGGCCGGCGGCATGGAGGAGCTTTTCATCCTCAGGATCAAAGACCTCTGAAAAAGCTTTCTTCCCGCAGAGTTCTTTTCTGGAGTGGGTAACCATATTGAGCCAGTCCCCGGCCAGGTCGTCGTAGTCATAGGATGATTTGAGGGGATTGATCAGATAGGCCATGAGACCTGCGTCATCGATCAAAGTCTCATAGTCTCTGGCTTCCTCCGTAAAATGCAGCAGGGCCTTATAATCCAGGACAGAAAGAGCCACCCCTGCCATCAGCAGATCCCGGATCATAACCCGGGCCATATCTTCTGAAAAAGAGTTTCCTGCGAGGATGACCCGGCACTTGTCCCCCTGAGTCAGGGACAGGGCCTTAAAATCCCCGGATTTCCCCACAAGGCCCAGTCCGGTTCTGCTATTCCCGGAGACAGACCCGGGTGCGAACGGGCACGAATCCGTACATGATCCGGCGGAAGGCAGAGTTTTTAGTAACTCCTGAATTTCCTCCGGGTCCTTTACCAGCTGAACCTTTAAGCTGTTCTCTTCCTTTTGATCTGCTTCAAAATATTTAAACAGGCTCTTAAACTCCAGCTTTTTAAACAGGCTGTAGGCATCGGCGGTAAAAAGCAGGCCCAGCCTGGCATTCTGAAAATCATAATCTAAGCTGCAGTCGAGCCGGATCGTCGCCAGTTCCTTACTTAAAAGAGCCTGGTCATAATAGGTCTCCAGGTTCTCCCTGGCCTTCTTCGGTTTGATCTCCTCAATATGACTGTAGGCGTTCTCGATGGAATGCCATGTGCCGATGATTTTGGCAGCTGTCTTTTCTCCTATGCCCGGTACACCCGGTATATTATCAGAGGGGTCTCCCATCAGACCTTTCATGTCGATAAACTCCAGGGGAGTAACTCCGTATAAGGCCTTGACATCGGCGGCGTGATAATCCTCTGTGACAGTACCTCCCGCCTTTGTCTTTGGAATCTTGATCTTGACATGATCCGTAGCCAGCTGCAGAAGGTCCCGGTCCCCTGAGACGATGACCACCTCATAGCCTTCCTTTTCGGCTGTATGCCCGATGGTGCCCAGAATATCATCCGCCTCGATCCCAGCCCGGGTCACCACCGGAATCTCCATGGCAGCCATGACTTCCTTCGTCAGGGGAACCTGCTGGTGAAGCTCCGCGGGCATGGGCTTTCTGGTCCCCTTATAAGCTTCATATCGAAGATGCCGGAAGGTGGGCTCTTTCCTGTCGAAGGCCACCAGCAGGTGGGTGGGCTGTTCTTCTTCAATATATTTCAGCATAATATTTAAGAAGCCCAGAACCGCATTGGTGTGGAGCCCGTCTGCATTGGTAAGGTCGGGCAGTCCGTAAAATGCCCGGTTCAGCAGGCTGTGTCCGTCCAGCAACATAATTTTATCCGGCATGAATTATCTCTCCTTCATTAATCTGTTATCCCCGGGTAAACCGGGACAAATGAAATGGGCTGCCGGCTTCTATGCATCCTTTAAGAAAGCGGCATATCCCTTTTTTGCTTCATAAAGATCCGCCTTGCTGATGATCTCGCAGGGAGCATGCATGCTTAAAACGGCGACCCCGCTGTCCACCACTTCCATTCCGTAAAGGGCGGCAATAAAAGCAATGGTTCCTCCTCCGCCGTAATCTACCTTTCCCAGCTCTGCCGTCTGGAAGGCCACCTTGTTTTCGTCAAAGATCCTGCGGATCCGGGCCAGGTATTCTGCATTGGCATCATTGGAGCCGGCCTTGCCCCTGGCACCGGTATATTTGTTGATCACCAGTCCTTTTCCAAAATAAGCGCAGTTCTTCTTCTCAAAGGCCTCACTGTAGGCAGGGTCAAAGGCAGCGCTGACATCAGAGGAAAGCATCCTGGACCTGGCCAGGGTCCTTCTCACCGCCAGATTGGAATCTTGACCGGCCAGGGCCAGCAGCTCAGCCACTGTATTCTCAAAGAACATGGACTCCATTCCGGTGGCGCCCACACTGCCGATCTCTTCCTTATCCACCAGCAGGCAGCAGGCGGTCCGTCTGACCGGACCCGCTTCCAGAATGGCCTCAAAGGAGGGAAAGGCGCAGACCCTGTCATCATGTCCGTATCCGGCCACCATGCTGCGGTCAAGGCCGCAGTCCCTGGCCGGGCCGGCAGGAACCACTTCTATCTCGGCTGAAAGGAAGTCATCCTCTTCGATCTGGTATTTATCCGTTAACAGCTTAAGGATATTCGCCTTCACAGCTTCTTTTGCTTCCCCGCTTAAATCTGTTTCCTCCCCAAGAGGAATGCTTCCTGTTAAAATGTCCAGGTTCTCACCGGCGACCACTTCGCTGGCTTTCTTTGTCATCTGCTTGCCCGACAGGTGGATGAGAAGATCTGTGATGTAGACCACCGGGTCAGCCGGATCCTCCCCTATGGATATGGAGATAACAGAACCGTCCTTTTTAGCCACTACACCATGAAGGGCCAGCGGTATGGTCACCCACTGGTATTTCTTGATGCCTCCGTAATAATGGGTGTCCAGGAAGGCCAGCTCCGTATTCTCATAGAGGGGAACCTGTTTTAAATCGAGTCTCGGGGAATCTATATGGGCACACAGGATATTCATCCCGTCGGTTATGTCTTCTTCACCGATCCGGAACAGGGCGATGGTCTTATTCATCCAGACCGCATAAACCTTGTCTCCCGGCTTTAAGGGCTTTCCCGATCTGATCCTGTCGTTTATATCCTCATAGCCTGCCCTGGCGGCCTCCTCCATGAAGAAAGCGACACATTCTCTTTCTGTTTTACACCGGCTTATGAAGTCCTTATAGCGGTCAGCCAGCTGGTGGAGTCTTTCTGTATCTTCCTTGTCATATGTAAGCCATACATTTTCTTTCATATTATGCTTCCTCCTGATGCTTTTTTTTATGTTTATTCATAAAGATCAAATTACCGGGGCGAATCCGGGATCTTTTAGGTGATGGTATGAAAGTCGTCCTTATCCAGGAGAGAGAGATCCATTTTGGGAAGCTCCGGATGGGATATTTCCTTCATATCCTTATCATCCACGGCAAAGGAGATCAGAAGATCATTCTGGTTGATCTCATCGCCGTCTTTTACATAAATCTTATCTACGGTACCGGAAACCTTTGAGGTGACGGTGGTCTCCATCTTCATGGCCTCAATGGTCAGCAGAGGATCATTTTTAGCCACATGATCACCTTCCTTTACGCGCAGTCCGGTTATTACACCGGGGATGGCGGCTCCCAGGTGGCCCGGATTCCTGGGATCTGTCTTCAGTCTCCTGTCAGCCCTTACTTCAAAATGTCTGTCCAGGATGCGGACCTCCCGGTAGAATCCGTTGACTTCAAATTCCAGAGTCCTGTAACCGTTTGCATCCGGCTCCGAGGCACGGACAAACTTGATCAGGGTATCCCTGCCCTCCACCAGCTGGATGGTGGTCTCCTCATTGGGTCTTAAGCCATAGAAATATACATGACTTTCCAGCTTGGAGACATCATTATAAGCCTCAAAATGTTCACAGTAATCCTCATATACCTTCGGATAAAGGGCATAGCTTAAGGTCTTCTGTTCCATCACTCCCGGCTCTTCCATTTTCTCCATGTAATAGTGCTCCCTGAGATAAGCCTCTATAGCATCAAAATCCACATCCGGCAGCAGAGAACCGGGACGGACGGTGATGGGCTCCTGTCCTTTTAAGACAATTTTCTGCAGTTCTTCCGGGAAGCCGCCCTCCGGCTGTCCCAGCATACCCTTCATGTATTCCACCACCGAATCGGGATAAGACAGGTCCTTTCCCTCTGTAAAAATGTTTTCCTTTGTCAGGTTATTTTCCAGCATAAAGATAGCCAGGTCGCCGACTACCTTGGAACTTGGGGTGACTTTTATAATATGGCCCAGCAGGTCGTCTGCTTCTTTATAAAGCCGGCGGATCTCTTTTCCATCTCCCGCGGACCCCATACTTTTCAGCTGGGCATCCAGGTTGGAATACTGGCCTCCCGGTATCTCTGTCTCATAGGTATCTGCCACGGGCGCATTGATACTGCTCTCAAATACTTTATATACCTTTCGTTCATGGCTGTAATAGTCATCCAGCACAGAAAGGCCGGCTGTGTCGATCCCCGTATCTCTTTCTGTCCCCTTCAATGCCTCGATCAGGGCATTCATGGAGGGCTGGCTGGTAAGGGAGCTCATGGAACCGATGGCGCAGTCCACGATGTCCACACCTGCTTCTGCTGCCATAAGATAAGTGGCTATGCCATTTCCGGTGGTATCATGGGTATGCAGGTGTACAGGTACCTTTAACTCCTCCTTGAGGGCCCCTATGAGCTTCTTTGCCGCATAGGGCTTTAAAAGAGCGGCCATATCCTTTATGGCAACAGTATGGCAGCCCATGGCCTCCAGTTCCTTTGCCATATTGATGTAGTAATCCAGAGTGTATTTATTCTCCTTTGGATTGAGAATATCACCGGTATAACAGATGGCGCCCTCGACAATCTTTCCTGTTTTTAAAGCTTCCTCCACCGGCAGCTTCATATTCTCAAGCCAGTTCAGGCTGTCGAAGATCCGGTAAACGTCCACACCGTGATCACTGGATACTTTGATGAATTTCCTGATGACATTATCGGGATAGGTGCTGTAGCCCACCACATTGGAAGCCCGGATCAGGGCCTGAATAAGGACATTGGGCATCCTCTCCCGCAAAAGGTCCAGTCTCAGCCAGGGAGACTCCTTTAAGAAGCGGTAGGCGGTATCATAGGTGGCACCTCCCCATGCCTCGATGGAGAAGGTATCCTTAAGGTAGAGGTTGGTGGCTCTGGCCGCCCCCGCCAGCTCCTTGGTACGCATCCTGGTGGCCAGCAGCGACTGCTGGGCGTCCCGCATGGTAGTATCCGTGATATAAAGCTTCTTATTGCGGTAGATCTTCTGGGTAAATTCCTTCGGACCAAGCCGGAGAAAGTCGTCCCTGGTGCCGTATATCTTCTTGTCCGCCGGGATCTGCGGCACCTTCCTGTTCTCAAGATAAGGCTTGGGACCGGTATGGACATTGACCATCTTATTGGCAAGAAACTCAAGGATCTTGCTGGGACGGTCCAGCCTCAGATGCAGGTCAAGAAGCTCCGGCGTTTCCTCGATAAAGGTTGTAAAACATTTTCCCTCTTTAAATGTCTCATGATTGAGGACATTGATCAGGAAACTCATATTGGTCTTAACGCCGTGGATCCGAAATTCCTTTAAGCTTCGGACTGACTTTCTGATGGCCGCCTCAAAGCTCCTGTCATGGGAAATGATCTTGATCAGCAGGCTGTCATAATGGGGGCTTACCACAGCCCCGGTATGAGCGCTGCCTCCATCTAAACGGATACCGTTTCCCGAGCTTGACCGATAGAGGTCGATCTTCCCATGGTCCGGCCGGAAATGATTGGCAGGGTCCTCGGTGGTTACCCGGGTCTGGATGGAGAAGCCCGTACATTTTACTTCATTCTGGGAATATATATGGATAACCGGTGAATTCAGGGGATAGCCTTCGGCCACCAGTATCTGGCTGCAGACGATATCGATGCCTGTGATCATTTCAGATACGGTATGCTCCACCTGGATCCTGGGATTCATCTCGATAAAATAGGGGTTCAGGTCCCGGTCCACCAGAAATTCCATGGTGCCGGCGTTGCTGTAGCCTACTCTTCTGGCCAGCCGCTTGGCGCTGTCCATGATCTTTTTCCTGACATCCTCGGGGATGGACCAGGCCGGGGCAAACTCGATCAGCTTCTGGTTATCCTTCTGTACCGAGCAGTCCCGGTCAAAAAGGTGAACGATATTCCCGTAATTATCCCCCAGGATCTGGACTTCGATATGTTTGGGATGCTCCAGATATTTTTCCAGAAAGAGCCTGGCCTGGCCAAAGGCCTTTTTAGACTCATTGGTGGCTTGGGCAAAGGCCCGGGGCATCTCTTCTTCGCTGCGGACCAGATGCATGCCCTTTCCGCCCCCGCCATTGCTGGCCTTGAGCATGACAGGATAACCGATCTTTTCGGCGATCCCGGCTGCTTCAGCGGCATCGGACAAAATGGTATCACTGCCTTCTATAATAGGCACCCGGCTTTCAAAAGCCGCCTGCTTGGCGGAGATCTTGTCCCCCATGATGTTCATGGTCTCCACGGTGGGGCCTATAAAAACAATATCATTCTTCCGGCAGGCCTCCGCAAAGGCAGGGTCTTCCGATAAAAATCCGTATCCGGGATGGATGGCGTCGACCTTCTTCTCCTTCGCGATACGGATAATGGTGGGTATGTCCATGTAGGCGTCAACCGGTCCCTTGCCGGGATCCAGGGGATAAGCCTCATCTGCCTTGGAACGAAACGGCGCGTAACGGTCTTCCTTGGAATAAATTCCCACCGAGCTGATGTCCAGTTCTTCCAGGGCCCGGAAAATGCGGATGGCGATTTCTCCCCGGTTGGCTACCAGTACTTTTTTAAACTTTTTGATTCTTAAATCCATGATGCTCTCCTGAAAATCGGGTGTTTACTTTTATCTATTAAGTATATAAAGATTTGTCATTAAAAACAAGTACAAGATACTGATTTTTATCAGAATTTTTCCTTTTTTTCCTATCCATATATCTGATTTTATGATACACTTACAGTAGGATTTTTGTATCATCTATGACAGGTGATAAGCTGGTATAATTAAGCTGATATAGTTTTGTAAGGAGTCAGATAATATGAAGGTTTTACTGATCAACGGGAGTCCCCACAGGAACGGGGCTATCTTCCGGGCATTAAAAGAGATTATCCTTGAGCTTCAGAAGGAAGGGATCGAGACCGAGCTGATGCAGATCGGCATGCATGTGGTCAGAGGCTGCAAGGGCTGCGGAACCTGCCGAAAGAACCATCTCGGCAAGTGCATCTTCGGAGATGATCCGGTCAATGTGGCCATCAGCCGCATGCAGGAATGTGATGCCCTGATCGTCGGATCCCCGGTTCATTACGCCGCTGCCGCGGGTGATATCACCTCCTTCCTGGACCGTATGTTTTATGCCAGCAGGGGCTTCCCCTATAAACCGGGAGCAGCGGTGGTCAGCTGCCGCCGGGCCGGTTCCACCGCCGCGCTGGAACAGCTTAACAAGTATTTCATGATGAATAACATGCCCCTTGTCCCCTCTGCCTACTGGAATATGGTCCATGGCAACTCCGCCGAGGAAGTGGAACAGGATGAGGAAGGCCTGATGGTGATGCGTACCCTGGCCCGGAACATGGCCTGGATGCTTAAATCCATTGAAGCCGGTAAAGCCGCCGGCCTTGCCCTTCCGCCGGATGAAGGAAAGATCCGCACTAATTTTATCAGGACCGTCAAGGCATCTTCCAGTGAGAAAGACGGACAGGCTTCCGAAAAGAAAAACGCCGAAAAGCGTTCCGACTACAAGGATTTTGCCCCCTATTTTACATCCTATAATAAGGTAAATAAGGCCTACCAGGAAGATGATGAATGATGGATACATGGATTTAAAAACAGAATCCCGGAATCATACCGGGTCCCGAAAATGCTTACCTATGATAAAGAGCAGGTTAGTCCTGCTCTTTTTTATCATGCTTTCGGCACTATTACTCTTATATACTTTTGGTCCTGAATTAAAGGCCATGGCTCTGATGACCTGGTGGAACCGGGTCCAGAAAAAAGAGAGTCTCCTGTCGGACTGCGGTCTGTCCCTTGAGATCCCCGGCGGCTTCTCCACTCCGGAATCAGACTGGTTCCCCTTTGTCATGACTTTTCATGCGGATCCTTATTTTTCCCGCTACTGCCGGCAGTCTGATCTTAGACTGACTGTCCTTTATAATTTTCCCGCCTGGTCCATAAAGAATCGCTGCAGCAGACTTTACGATCCCCGCTCCCCCTATTATAACAGCTTTTACGGGGCTTATGTTGTAAGGAACAGTTCATCCGCCCCCTATGGCTTTCATAAGACTTCGGACGGCCGCCTGGAATGCGATCCTGCCTCCATCGCAAAAATCCCTTACTTTGACTATAGTCAGCTGGTATTAGGGGATTTTGGTCTTAAGGAAAAGGATTTTGTATTTGACTGGCAGATAACCGGTCTTAAGGAAAAGGCAGACTACCTGGGGCTTACAGACTGGACAGTCATCGAATCGGACCTTAGGGTCAGCGGCGCCTATCATCGGCCAAAGCAGAATGTTTTTTCCTATAATCAATATGGCAGGCCCTCCGACACCGACACCGGGACCGGGACAGAGGATTTTTCCCCGGCAGCCATGCAGGGCCGCATCTACGCCCGCTATTTCCCGGAGAAGGATGTATCGGTATTCCTGTATATCGTGGCCTCAGACCAGACAGTCCTGGACCGGTGTGATAAATCCATTCTTTCGAAAAGCAGAATAAAGTAAATGCGGTCTCCAGCTCCGGGAAATCAACGATGCTGCCGGGCCTGACGAAAGGTTATTTGCTGCTTCTTTTTACCTGGGAAAGCTTCTTGCGGAATACCTCTGCCACGTCATCAGGCAGCTTCAGTTCTTCAATAAGCTCCTCATAGGTTTCATACCCGTAAAGGGACTGACCCTCCTCATCATAATCCGGGTCATTAATGATATACTTGATGGTGGTCAGGAAATCTTCTTCTGATTCCGCCTCCACCTTCACCTTCCAGGACCAGAATACATCTTCCACATGATCAAGGCCGATATAAAGCACATCGTACCGGGTACCGCTGCTGTTAAGTGGTGTCACATGAAATAATCCTCTGTCGTTACGTTCTGAAATATAAGTCTGCATCTTTCTTTTCCTCCCTCATCAGTTTCCTGTATTAGTCTTAACTTGTTCAGTTGTCTCGTTACTGTTCTCGTTTCCTGTCTTTGTTGAGTCTTCTGTCTTTTTTGGCTCCTCTTTCTTTTCTTCTTTGGTCCCTATGCGGACGACTTTGGGTGTAGAAATATAATAACTGCTGTTGACCTGCTCTCTTTTATATTCTTTTCCCTTAACACGAATGATCTTCCAGAGCCTGGCGGAATAACCGGTGTGCCCGGATTTCTCCACTTCTTTTTTGCCCTTTTTCATGGAATCGTCTTTTATGATCTCTTCCTTTGGAGGATACTCTTTTATAGTCTCTGACTCAAACTCTATGGATCTGTCCTTTTCACGATATTCCTTGCCATAGATGGTAAAAGTAATCGTCTGAGCGCCAGCATCCGTTGAACCCACGATATAGACCGGATCCTTTAGATTATTTTTAAATTTGAAATCCTTATCGTCTCCTGAAATGGCTGCATCCTCGGACAGCTTCACATAATGGACCGTCATGGAATGATTAGAACGCTCCAGGACCTCCAGCTCGGCCCGCAGAACCGCATTATAAAGGGTCGTGGATACCTGGCAGATACCGCCTCCATAGGTCTGCACCGTGGTTCCGTTTTCATAGGAGCCTGCCAGCTCGTAACCGTTTTCCTTATTAAAGGGGGAAACCTTATCATGTACGGAAAGGGTATCTCCGGGATAAAGCAGCGAATCGTTGATAAGCCGCGCTCCATTTGCCACGTTAACGCATCTTCCGCTGGCTGATCCGGCATAGGAGGTGGTAAAAGTACCCAGCTTATCTTTAATGACGGACAGCTGTTTTTTTGTATGCTCGGCCTTATCCTCTGTATAATCCAGGGGAAAAACCAGAGATTCCGGTCCCCAGTCATTTTTGGATAATTCCCGGATGATCTGGTCCGCATTTTTATCAAGGTCCATATCCAGGCCGTTTACTTCTTCCGTTACAATAAACTTTCCTTTTTTACGTTTTATGGTGGCATTCTTCTTTTTCGCAAGAAAGGTCTTTTCCGTTTCTATGATCTTATTCCTGGCCTTTCCTTCATCAAAGGCAAAAGTCAGGGGATAATTTCTGGCTGTTTCGGTCAGATCATAAACGGTCCTGATCCTCTCATAAAGATTCCCGCTCTTACCATAATCATAAGCCTCCCGGACCACGTCAGGCATCTGACATTCCAGACCGATCTCCGTAACGGGAAAGGAATCCTTCTTCTCCCCGGCCTCCAGGGTAATGGTCTGACTTTTTACCGAGGATACATAATCATTAACCACCTTTTCCGCTTCATCCATGGTCATTCCCCCCACATCCATATCCCCTATGGATATGCCGGGATACACTTTATCAATATCTACATAAGTATTATAATAGTAAGCGGTATATCCTGATACTCCGGCAATGGCCAGGAAAATAAGCACCAGAAATATAATGCCTGTTATCTTTAGTTTCTTCATCTTTACTTCCTATTCCATTTCACAAATGTTTCAATCTCAGACGCAGGAATCTCATGATCTATAGTCATGAGAGGAATGCGCAGGATTCGCTTGTCTCCGGCATCATATGTAACTGCATTTCATTGATATTTTACTTATTAAGGCATTTATTGTCAACAATTCACAAAACAAAAATAATCTTTGACCTTTTTAAAATCTTGACAGGGAACCCGCATTATGATAATGTATAGTAGTTCGCCGGCTTGTCGGAATTGGCAGACGAGACGGACTCAAAATCCGTTGGTGGCAACATCGTGTGGGTTCAAGTCCCACAGCCGGCATGATTGGGGATATGGCTTAACTAACCATATCCCCTTTGTTAATATTTATAAATACTAATTTATCTTGGATTATATACGGGAGGGAGACATTAGTAAATGAGTGATTTTCAGATATTAACTGATGGTCTTTGTGACCTGCCGGACGCACTGGCAGAAGAATATAAAAATGTGACGATAATAGATACACCCATCACCGTATCAAGCGGTGAGGAATCCATCATCATGCGTGGGCTCAAGCCTCAGGATTTCGGACAGGTTGCTGCCTATGTGGATAAGGGTTACTCTGTTCATACCAGCTGCCCCTGCATTTATATGGGGGATGATGAACCGGAAGATCTCCAGTATGAATCGGTGGAAAGGATCACCAGACGCTATCTGAACCAGGGCAGGGACGTAATCTATGTTGTCATGAGCGGTTCCCTCAGCAGTACCTACGGACATGTGACCGGTCTCTACCGGGAGCTTTCCGCTGAATATCCGGACCGGACCGTAATATGTGTGGATTCCCACTGTATGTCTACAGGTCTTGCCATGCTTATCATGGATATCATAGATTATTGTAAAAAGGAAAATATTACAGATGTAAAAGAGCTTGTGCCCTTCATTGAAAAGTCCAGGGCTGGAATCGCCCATATCTTTTCCTGGAGTGAGTTCAGCTTTATCCGTAAAAGCGGCCGGGTTGGACTGCTTCCCGCATTCTTAGGAAGTGCACTGCACTTTCAGCCCTTCTGTTCCAATGAATATGATGAAAAGCATGACGGTGCCAGAGTCCTTCTCCCTGTAAAAAGCTCTGTCAGAGGCAAGGAGAAATTTGCAAGACTTGTGGCTGCCTTTGCCAAAGAAACGATTGTCGACCCCAGGGGTACCATCATAGTTGCCCACGGGGATGTGCAGGAGTTTGCTGACACCATAGCTGCCCGCATAAAAAAAGCGCTGCCCGAAGCAAGAGTCCTCTACGGGCCGGAATGGAGGGTAAGCGCAGGTATCCAGGTCCACGGAGGACCCACATCCGTTCATATTAATTTTCACCGCCACCAGCCCAATGATTTTAAGAGTACCAGTGAGATCGTAAAGAGGTTGTGATTGGAACTGGTTATTGGGTTTAAATAGACGTAATGCAGGCGGAAAATATCTCTGCAAGTTCCGTTGTTCCTCGGAACAGGAATCTGACTTATGGGAAGAGAATATTGCTTCCTTCGTCACAAAGTCACTTTCAGAGATATTTTCCGCCTGCTTTGCTGTTTATCGGATATAAAAATGAATAACCGTTTCAGATTATTATTATATTTTGCCAATAACCGTTTATTAGAAATCATCCTATCGGGCCTTTACCATGTGTTTCTTAAACAACCAGCCGGGAGGGGGCATAACTATCTCCCCAGGTGACTTTGCACCGCAGGAAATCAAAGACAAAAAACCGTCTTTTCACTCCGGTTTCCGAGGAGGAACGGAACCTGGGGAGATAGTTATGCCCCCACCAGGCGTCTGTTTTATCACCACTCCTCCCGGCGTCCGTTTTAAAAACACATCTACCTGTCTTCTCTGTAATAAGCCAGTCCGAGACTTGCCGGCGGCTGCTGTTCTCTCTTCTTCCTGAGGCTTGTTAAAATCAGGACGATAACAGTTACCAGATAGGGAAGCATCTTGAAGATCTCCTGCATGCTTCTTCCAAGACCCGGAATGTAAAGATAGAGAATATATAATCCACCGAAAAGCAGTGATCCCCAGATGGCATTTAATGGTTTCCAGAGGGCAAAGATTACCAGGGCGATGGCAAGCCATCCTCTGTCTCCGAATCCATTATTTGTCCAGGTGCCTCCGGTATACTCCATTACGAAATAGAGGCCGCCCAGGCCGGCAATTCCTCCGCCGATGACGGTGGCAAGGTATTTATATAAGGTGACATTGATTCCGGCGGCGTCTGCCGTAGCCGGATTCTCTCCCACAGCCTTGAGGTTCAGGCCCCAGCGGGTCCTGTTCAAAAAGTAGGAAAGTCCTATAGTAAGGATAATGGCAAAATAAGTAAGGAAGCCATAATGAAAGAGGATATCTCCCAGCACCGGTATATCTGATAACAGGGGCAGTTTTGCCATATAGGCACTTCCAGTATTGGCCACGGAAATCTGTCCCACACCGCCTGCCAGGGTGGACAGGGAACCGCCAAAGAAGTTACCCAGGCCTGTACCAAAGGTGGTCAGGGCAAGACCCGCCACATTCTGGTTGGCCCTTAGGGTAATGGTCAGGATACTGAAGATCAGTCCGCCGATGGCCGCAAAGACAAAGGCTGCGATAAATGACAGGACCAGTCCTACGAAACCGTTTGGATTCTCGTTCCCTTTCTCATAGAAGAAGGCCGCCATGAGTCCGCCGATTCCTCCCATGTACATCATGCCGGGAACACCCAGATTCAGATTGCCGGATTTTTCCGTCAGGATCTCGCCGTTGGCTCCGAAAAGCATACAAATCCCCTGAATAATAGCGTTTTGAATAAATGTGATTATTAAACTCATACTATGCAATCCTCCTTATTCATGGTTTTTGCGGAACTCAAGTTTATAATTGATAAAGAACTCACATCCGATTACGAAGAAGAGGATAATACCTGTGACAACATCGGAGGCATTCTCGTTCAAATTGTACTGGGTAGCGATCTGTATGGCTCCCTGCTGCATGAAGACCAGGAGGAAGGCAATGACGGCCATGACCCAGACATTAAATTTAGCCAGCCAGGAAACAATGATGGCTGTAAAGCCTCTGCCTCCCGCAATACTGTTGGATATGGTATGGGAAGAGCCGCTGACCAGAATAAAGCCCGCGATCCCCGCAATCCCGCCGGAGAGTCCCACTGTCCTCATAATTACCTTGCGGACATCGATTCCCGCATAGCGGGCGGTATCTTCACTTTCTCCTACCACCGCTATCTCAAAGCCCTGTTTGCTTCTCTTCATATAAATGTACATAAAGAGAGTGATCAGGAAGACAATAAGCAGATTCCAGCCGTAGTCCAGGCCGAACAGCTTGGGAAGCCAGCCGGCTTTTGTCGCTCCGTTGATGATACCCACCGTATTGGAACCGGCAGGATTCTCCCAGAATACGATACAGTAGGTTACCAGCTGCATGGCAATATAATTCAGCATCAGAGTAAACAGAGTCTCATTGGTATTCCAGATTGATTTAAAGGCAGCAGGTATCATTCCCCATATCATTCCGGCTAGGAAACTGCAGACAAACATCAAAAGCAGCAGCAGAAAGGTGGGCAGGGAATTGCCCGCATAGATCATGAGGGCAGATGAAGCCAGGCAGCCCATAAGGATCTGGCCTTCCGCACCGATATTCCAGAATCTCATCTTGAAGGCCGGAGTAACGGCCACTGCCACAAGCAAAAGGGTCAGTGAATCACGGATCGTGACCCAGAGTCTCCGGTTGGTGCCTATGGCGCCGTCGATGATCCCCTGATAGATCTGGACCGGGTTCATATGGACAATAGCCACAATAAATGCAGCACAGACAAGAAGGGACATTAAGATGGCAATAAGACGGACGAGCCACCTTTTCCACATCTGCATATCATCCCTTCTGGCTATATGGACGAAAGGCTCCTTGAAATTATTGTCAGTCATTTATGCATCCTCCTTTCGATCCTTTT
The DNA here is from genome assembly GCA_017433295.1 of Eubacterium sp. Lineage (GTDB taxonomy): Bacteria > Bacillota > Clostridia > Lachnospirales > Lachnospiraceae > Anaerobutyricum. Next base: position 43,879 of record JAFRHL010000011.1, on the reverse strand, counting down.
TATGGGATGTCATGAGATATCCCACTTCCTCTTTTGTGGTGGTCCGGGCGTCCACGATCCCGCTGATCCGGCCGCCGCAAAGAACCAGGATGCGGTCGCAGAGCTCCAGAAGCACGTCCAGGTCTTCGGCCACGCAGATCACCGCTACTCCCTTCTCCTTCTCCTCGTTCAGCAGATTATAGATCATGTAGGAGGAGTTAATATCAAGTCCCCGTACAGGATATGCCACCATGAGCAGGGCGGGATCTGAAGATATTTCACGACCCACAAGAATCTTCTGAACATTTCCTCCGGAAAGACGGCGGACAGGATAATTCACATTGGGGGTTACTACTTCCAGGGACTCCCTGATCTCCTCAGCCAGCTGCCTGGGCTCTGCCGTACTGGTAAAGGGCCCCCTTCCGTTCCTGAAGCTCCGCAGCATCATATTGCCGGTCATTCCCATGGAACCTACAAGGCCCATGCCAAGGCGGTCTTCGGGAACAAATGAATACCTGACGCCCATCCGGTTGATCTGAACCGAATCATATTTCGAAAGTTCAATATCTTCGCCCTCCGGGGAGTGGAAAATAATACTTCCTTCAGAAATCCTTGTCAGTCCTGCGATGGACTCAAGCAGTTCCTTCTGGCCGGACCCTGATATGCCGGCCACACCCAGGATCTCGCCTCCGTAGGCTTCAAAGGTTATACTGTCAAGAGATTTTAACTGGTCCATACCGGGGCATGAGATATTGTTTACGGAAAGCCGAAGCTTTGTATCATGGGGCATGGGGCGGTTGATGTCAAGGGACACCTTCTCTCCCACCATCATCTCCGTCAGGGAGGAAACCGTGGCTTCTGATGTATTGAGGGTTCCGATATACCGTCCCTTCCTTAAGATGGAAACACGATCCGATATTGCCAGAACCTCATTTAACTTATGGGTGATGATGATAATGGATCTGCCATCCTCTTTCATCTTTCTTAAGACATCAAAAAGCTTCTCAACCTCCTGGGGGGTCAGAACAGCGGTGGGCTCATCAAGTATCAGGATGTTAGCCCCCCTGTAAAGCACCTTGACGATCTCTACAGTCTGCTTTTGTGAAACAGACATATTATAGATCTTCTGGGCAGGATCAAGATCGAAGCCATAGCGGTCCACCAGCTCCTGTATTTCCTGATGTACTTTTTTCATGTTGAGAACAGCTTTTCCCGGCAGACCGAGAATGATGTTTTCCGCGGCTGTCATTACATCGATCAGTTTGAAATGCTGGTGGATCATGCCGATCCCCAGATCAAAGGAATCTTTGGGAGATCTGATAAATACTTCTTTGCCGTTTACAAAGATCTGGCCTTCATCCGGAAAATAGATACCGGATATCATATTCATCAAAGTAGTTTTTCCGCTTCCGTTTTCTCCCAGCAGTGAAAGGATCTCTCCTTGTTTCACATTCAGACTGACCGACTTGTTTGCCACGACTTTTTTGCCAAAACGTTTCGTAATATTCTTAAGCTCTATGGCATATGTCTGATCCAATATTACTCCTCCTTAATAAATAGGCAGGCAGAGTGGCAAAATGCCACTCTGCCTTAAAGTTCCTGTCTATATCAGATTACTCAGTGACAGAGGTAATACCATCGATAATAAATGTAAACGCGGGAGCGGAGTTAAATCCGTTAGCCACATCTGATTCATGGAAATATCCGTCAGAAATCTGTGCAGAGAGGTTCTTGGCAGTTTCATCTCCTGCTTCAACCAGCTCTTCCAGTGTCTTTCCGCCTACTGTAAATTTAGATGTATCAAATACTTTAAGAGAACCATCCTTGATGGCTGCTTCTACTTCCGCAACCTTATCAGCGGTACCCTCAGCACATGCAGCCTCATTGATCGGTGTGATGCGTACAGCATCTCCTGCATAACCCTGTGCCCAGTCTGTGGGGATTGTCTGTCCGTCGATGATGCTCTGTACTGCGAAAGTATAGTAAGGAGCCCAGTCGATGGAAGCAGATGTCAGGGCATAGTGGGGAGCAGTGGGAACCATATCGACGTTGTAGCCTACGCAGGGAACCTTTTCTGCTTCACAGGTACTGGGAGCTCCGGTGGTATCCGCATGCTGGCTGATCAGGACGCATCCGTCAGCGATCAGCTGCTTGGCACATTCCTTCTCAAGATCCATGGATGCCCAGTCGTTAGTATACTTCACTTCCATGGTGGCGGATTCGCATACTGATCTTACTCCAAGGAAGAAGGAAGTAAAACCGCTGACAACCTCAGCATAGGGGTAAGCGCCTACATAACCGATCTTGCATGCATCAGGAGTAACCTCACCCTTTTCGATCATCTCGTTTAACTTGAGACCGGCAACCACACCGGAAACATAACGGGATTCATAAACGTTGGTAAAGAAGTTGTGCATGTTGGGAAGTCCTGAGGATGCTGCCTGATATCCTGTGGCGTGACAGAACTGTACGTCAGGATACTCACTGGCTGCCTGGATCATATAATCCTCATGGCCGAAGCTGTTGGCAAAAATGATGCTGCAACCCTGCTCTGCCAGGTCGACTGCTTCGTCATAACACTTCTGGTCTTCGCCAATGTTGGTCTTGATGATTACCTGGTCATCTGAAAGTCCCAGGGCTTCCTTCATGGCCTGGATACCCTTAAGATGAGCCTCTGTGTAGCCTTCATTCTCATCGCCTACCATGATGGCGCCGATCTTGATGCTGCCTGCATCAACGGCTTTGGTTCCTGTTGCAGCACCTGTGGACTCCGAAGACTTATTATCGGAACCGCCGCAGGCACAGAGGGAAATAACCATGGTTGCGGCAAGGAGAAATGCGAGTAACTTTTTCATTTTGAATTTCCTCCTCATTAAAAAATGAAAATTATGTGAACACCTATATCTTAAGATAAATATTCAAATTAGTAAAGGGCAAATTACGAAAAAAAGTACTAAAAATATATTATAATCAACGGATTATCCTAGTACTTTTCAAATATTTCATCAATTACTTCGGCCGCCATCAGTCCCATCCTCATGATTCTCAAGCCTTCTTCCTCAATGGGTTCATCGGGAATCACATAAGGTTCATTCCTTATAAAGGCCCCGGACATCTGCATCACATAGCGCTCGTAACCTGTGGCCTGGCTTTCCAGAGTAATACCGTTATCTGACATTTCATCTGTATTCTGACTTTTTCCGATGGTCATATCATTCAGGATATCCAGCATGATCATATAGTGTTCTATATCCCATGATGACAAATACATGCATTTACAAAGTCCTTTATGGAAAAAAGGATATTCCGAATAACAGTTCAGCAGGTCACTGAAGAGCTGCCGGTGTTCAGATGTTATGAACAGGTCTTTTTTGCCAAGTTCTTTGACACATTGGCTGATGGCGTAATGATTCATAATGTTACTCCTTCTATATTAAAGATTTCTTCATAAAGATCTTCCCCGTAGCCTCTGACCACGGGCTCGCCAGGTTCCAGCCTGAATGACCTGCCTCCCGATTCGTCTCTGGGGGCATTCAGATACAGGACGCCTTCCGGGTCCGCTTCCATCAGTAAACGGGTCAGATGGTAAAAATGGGTAACGTATACAATATGAATTCCATGATCATGGAGAGCAGATATGATCTCCATGGCGATTTCGGAGCCTTCTTCTTCATTGGTGGAGGCAAAGGATTCATTTAACAAGAGCCAGCTGCCCGGTGTTATATGATCAACAATGTTGTTCATTCGCAGCAGTTCCTCGTCCAGCTTCCCGCTTTTTAAGCTCTCATCTTCTTCCCGGATAAAGTGACTGAACACCTCTCCGGGGCAGGCTTCAAAGGCAGCGGAGGCTGTAAACATACCGCTGTTCATCATTAATAAAGCCTGACCCAGGCTTCTTAGAAAAGTGGTTTTTCCTCCCTGATTGGATCCGGTGATCACAATGATCTTTTCACCGGGGCAATCTATGGTATTGCTGACGGAAGCCCTTTTCTCCTGCAGGGAAAAAGACACATTGTACAGATTTTTAAAGGACACAAAAGCTATCCCTCCGGAATCCGCCGGCAAGACCTTTTCCGGCACCGGCTTCTTACCGCAGACCTTTGGCATGGACACACTGATCCCCAGTTTTTCAAGTTCATTTTTCAGATTCAGGCATCCTATATAGAAGGACAGTTCCCTTTTTAATTCATTAAAATACTCATACAGTTCATTTTTCGACTGTACTAAAACGGAAGCAGATGAAATGACCATGTCGTCCCTCAGAGCTGACAGTGCCGGAGAAACATCCGGATCATTCATGTCAATATCAAATTCCACACAGTTTTTCTCTCTGGACAGAAAGCGAAGTAATCCTTTTTTTTCAACCTTCTGATTCCGGCAGGAATGAAATCCGTCCGCCTTAAAGTATTTCCCCAGGGTAGCAGCGGAGGTGATGCCGTTTTTCGTTGACATATCTTCCGCAAAACTTCTCATGCGGTCCAGATGAACCGGGTCAAACAGGAGAAGAAGATCATTAAGCAGTCTGCATAATCCTTCCGAATGACAAAGGGGAAGCATTTCCCGGGCGCACCGGAAAACTTCTTTTAGGATCTTCTCCATGGCAAGCAGGGTTTTTACCGACACATCCAGCATGAATTTTGCTTTTTTATGGGTAATGGACAAATAAGTGTCCCTGTTTGCTTCTATACATTTACTGATAAGAATATAAAGACGGCGGATCTTTTCAGGATTATGGATACAGTCTGTCAGGATCTCCTGGCGGTACAGGATATCTTCCTTTGTCCTGCAGAGATTCCCGGAGGAAAAAACCATGGAGACAGTCTCTTTTATATAAGGGTCCGGTCTGCCCATACCCTCCTCCAAAGCCATGCTTTCAATGAGACGGGAAAGCTCCAGGTCATCCTTCAGACGGCAATCCGTAAGAGAATCCTCGATAACCCTGTCTTTAAATAATAGAAAAGCATTCATTCACGATCACCGATCCTCTCTGAGATGCTTTCATAGGTAAGACCATATTGTTGGATCATAGACTTAGCATAGGCCTTGCCGTCAGCCGCTGCCCTGACGATCTGATAAGTCCGCTGGTTGAGATCTTCTCCGATCTCGCTGACCAGACTTACCGTTCCCGGTATGAAAGAAGCCAGTTCATTGATAAAAGTCACATACAGGCAGAGAGCCCCTCTGTCATGGATCTCGCTCAAGATGTTCTTCCCCAGCCATGCGGCATCCCTTAATGTGGTGGAGGAAAACATTTCATTGATCAAAATAAGACTGTTTTTTGTGGCCTTCTGCAAAATATCATGGATTCTGATCAGGTCATCCTTTAACTTTCCGTTAAGTGTCTGCTGGCTTTCCTGTCTCTCAAAGTGAGTGAATATCCTGTCCGGAAGAAATATTTTTACAGCGGTTCCCGGTACGGGAATCCCCAGGGAGCCCAGGTAAAACAATTGTCCCAGCATCCTGGCATAAGTGGTTTTTCCACCCTGGTTGGGGCCGGTCAGGACCAGGATACGTTCCCCCGGTTTCAACACAAGATTATTACGTACCACCTGCTGCCCTGCCTCAAGCATCTGATCTGCCAGAACCAGATCAAAACAGTTTGCTGCCATGAAACCGTCCTCCCTTCCGGTGATCATGGGAAAACAGAAGTTCAGTTTGGCTGCCTGTTTGGGCAGGATATACTCCATCCAGACTGTGTAGAAACCAAGATCCTGATGGTAGGAAATCAAAGCATCCGGAACAAACCGGCTCTTTTTTCCGGCCATTTTCTCAAGCCGGGAAAAGGGTTCGGGGAAAAGGGTCATAAGGGCTCCGAGGATCTGCTCCTCAACAGGATTCAAAAACCATCCGTCCGTGGCGGACCTTTGAAAGGGGGCTCTTCCGTGGATAAACTGATCAAAAAAACCGCTTACCTCCTTCTCAAACTCAGTGCTTCCGGTCTTGATGAGCTCTTCTCCGTCTATTTTTCTTACCGCAATGTGATTATCGTGAACATATACGCTGAATGTTATTTCAGCAAGTGCTGCTTTTAATTCAGAAGTCTCCTTATCAAGCAAAATAAAGGCTTCTGAAGAGACATATTCAGACAGGTCTTCACGAAATCTGGCAAGGCCTTCCGATTTTAGAGGCAGACCTTTTAAATAATCCAGCAGGTCCAGCAGAGTTTTTTTCAGCTCTATCATCCGGTTCAGCTGATAGCGGTATCGTAAGACAGGCAGATCCAGCCGCTTTAACTGGTCTTCCAGCAGATTGATGGTGTCCATCATTTCCTGGAATTTCATCAGGACAGGAAAAAGGTCAAACCGCATGATATCCTGAAAAATGGCATGTCTGTACAGGACACTTTCCTTGTCTGTAAGAGGCAGATAGCAGGTATCGTATTTCAGCTGGTTGGGGCCCTGGGATAGCATTAATAGGACCGAATCGATCCTGAGATCCTTTAGAAGCTCCTCTGAAACCCGCTCCTTTGGTCTGCCATATGGAAATAAAATATCATGATATTTCATAGACTAAAACCTCCGGGAAGAAAAGCCAGTATCCGTTCTGTGATAAAAACTGCAATACAGGCAAAAACCGCCACCGTCAGCAGGCTTTTTCCTCTGTAAGCCAGGAATACCGCCGTGGCAAATCCCGCCAGGGCGGATATCACACTGGCTGTGGAAAACAATATGGCGGGGAATGTCATGGCTGCCAGGCACACGTAGGGAACGTAAAAGAGGAATGATTTGATAAAGGGGCTTTTGATCTCTTTTTTTGCCAGAAGCAGAGGGATCAGCCGGATCAGGTAGGTGGTCCCTGCCATCACCAGAATATAAAGATACACATTATGCATTGTCACACTCTCCCTCCCTCTTATCCGGACTTCCTGAAGGAACCGGCGCCAGCCATGCGGCAAGACCGGCCACCACCAATGTAATTATGATAATTGTAAAACCGGAAGAGATATCCTTTAGGACCGGAGCCACATAAAAGACAGTACTCATCAGCATGGAAGCCGCCACCGCGATACATACATTCCGGTTCTGTTTTGCCGGAGGAATAATCACTGCCAGAAACATTCCATAGATCGCCACCGACAGGGCGCTTAAAATATAAGACGGAAGCAGGTTACCGGATATGGCCCCCGCCAGAGTCCCCAGAGTCCATCCGGGAATTGCCATCATCATGGCGCCGATATTATAAAAGGCACTGACCTTTCCCGGCTGGCTGGCGCTGACAGCAAAAATCTCATCGGTGATCCCGAACGCCACAATATAACGGAAGGCAAAGGGTTCCTTCCGATCAAGCTTCTGGGACAGGGAAAAGGACATAAGAAGATAGCGGAGATTAATGATGAGCTGGGTGAGAGCCATTTCCATCAGGGTCCCCCCCGTTCTTATGATATCAAGTCCCGCAAACTGACCGGCCGAGGTCAGATTGGTAAGAGAGATAAGGACCGCTTCTCCCGTATGCAGGCCGCCTGAAACAGCCATCATACCGAAAGCAAAGGATACGGCAAAGTACCCCAGGCCGATGGGAATACCATCCCGGATTCCTCTTCTGAAGCTGATTTTGTAATTCATAACAGGTATTCTCCCTCTGTATAATTCACGTCAAATTAACTGTAAAAACCGATACTTAAAATGCATCAGCATGCCAGCAGCTCATTAAAAGTCTCGACGGCATAAATATCCGTCATGCCCGCAATATAATCAATAATAGCCTGAATATAGATGGTTTCATTATCCAGGTAACCATAGATCTTTTTGTTCCTGCACTGACCGGTGATGTCCCTGAAGCACTCGGGAATGATCTCATCGTCACAGTACCTGCTGATCCATTTACCGAACTCCATGACCAGATTTCTCCGGTAAAAGCCGTGCTTTTCCATCTCCCGGATGGTGGCATCGCCCCTGTAACAGGAAAAGAGTATCCTGAAGATCTGCCGGATCACCAGTCTGGAATACTCTTTATAAGGCTCAAGTCTTTTATTATGGTAGATGGCCTCATAATTAAACCGCTTCAGGCTGTCAAGCTGCTCTGACATGGCTCTGCTTAATAGCAGACCCTTTTCTACGCTGCTGTTTTCACAGAGGTCGATGATCATATTGTGCATGATCACTGTGGTGTTGATGGCCTTTTGGTTATGTATCTGAGCCATTTCCCGAAGCTGCTTCTTCTGCGTCTCCGAAAAATACCCCAGCCTGCTGGCGTCCTCAATATCCCTTCCTATGTAGGCAAACTTATCTGCCAGCTTGACAACACAGCCTTCCCAGCTGGCAGCCTGATATTGCCCTGCCTTTTGGAAACGTGAAAGGTCAAAGAGGTCATGCCGGGGCAGCAGTCCGTTCTGGTCGATCTCTCCGCAATGGGATATGATCCCGTCTCTCACCCCATAAGTCAGAGACAGATTGCGCAGGTTATTCTCATTATCCCTGAGCAGTTCCACATCATCTACAAAATGTACTCCATTCTTCTCATGCCAGAAGGATCTGCCCAGGTATTCCATGGTAAGTTCAGAGAGAGCCCGCTCTCCCTCATGTCCGAAGGGTGCATGTCCCAGATCATGGGCAATGGCGATGGCATTTGTGAGGTCTTCATTTAAACCCAGTCTTTTGGCAATATTATTACTGACGGATTCCACATGGGCCACATGCTCGATCCGGGTACAGATATGATCATTATGGGCCGCGTTAAAGAAAACCTGGGTCTTGTGCTTCATCCTGCGGTAGGCCAGGGAATGAAGCACCCTGGTATAATCTCTGGCGAAGGGGCTTCGGATGTCATCCTGCCTGCTGTAGAGAGGATCTGCCCGCTCTGTCAGCTTCTCATAGGAAGGATTTCCCGGAAAAGCGGCTGCTGAAGAAAACTTACCCTCCATATCGGCTCCTTTCTAAAAAACTATCTCCCGATTACGAAAGTCACCCACCGGAGCAGCCTTGGTTGTTCCGGTGGGTGATTTTCGCGGGCAGGGTCCTAAGATAATGTCATATCTCCATCCTTGACCCAGCCGAGTTTTCGGCATCCCATGTTGATAAGGGGGGCCAGTATGGCCGGCAGGATAAAGGAGATCATGATCAGTCCTATCCAGTCCATTCCTGTAATGGCCGCTTTGCTCCCGGCTTCAATATCTGTAAGCCAGCCCTGGAATACACCGATCTGACCTACAAGACCGCAGGTTCCCATGCCGGAATCTATGGCAGGACCGTTCATCTTTAAATGGAATATGCAGGTGGCAATGGGACCGGTGATGGCGGAAGCCAGTGTGGGTCCGATCCATATCCTGGGATTCTTTACGATATTGGGCATCTGGAGCATGGAGGTTCCGATCCCCTGGGAAACCAGTCCGCCCCACCTGTTCTCAGGAAAGGACATGACCGCGAATCCGACCATCTGGGCACAGCACCCTGCCACGGCAGCACCGCCGGCCAGTCCCGTAAGACCCAGGGCCGCACAGATGGCAGCGGATGATATGGGCAAAGTAAGAGCGATGCCGGTAATTACCGCAACGAGAATGCCCATCAGGAAAGGCTGGAGCTCTGTAGCCCACATGATGATCTCACCCACCTTCATGGCCAGTCTTCCAAGCCAGGGCGCGAAAAGCCAGGACAGGAAGACGCCGACACCTATGGTCACCAGAGGAGTAACCAGGATATCTACCTTGGTCTCCTTTGAGATCATCTTGCCGATCTCAGAGGTGATAATGGCGATAAACAATACGGCCAGGGGGCCTCCGGCCCCGCCCAGGGCATTGGCAGCAAAGCCGGTCGTGATCATGGAAAACATGACCAGAGGGGGACATTTCAAAGCGAAGGCTATGGCTGCAGCCATGGCCGGACCGCTCATGGCCATGGCAAGTCCGCCCACTGTATAATCTGAACCCGCCACCGTTGCCACCGGGGAGGTCAGAAATCCAATATGAAAGAGGGTCCCCACTGTATTGATGATCGTACCGATCAGCAGGGAACAGAAAAGTCCCTGGGCCATTGCGCCCAGGGCGTCAACGCCATATCGCTGCAGGGATACCTCGATATCCTTTCTTTTACAAAAACTCCTGAATGATTCCATCCTCTTTCTCCTTTAGCAAATTGGGTGTAATTAACACTTGTACACAATATATCCTTTTAAATATATCACAAATCTTTCTCTTGTAAAGAAGAAAATGAAATCAATTCCTTAGCCTTTTCAAATTCTTTTTTCTTGACATAGATTGCATATATCTCATTCTCCCCCTTATGGGTCAGCAGATCGGCAGAAAACCCGCTTCCAAGCTTCTCTTTAAAGCCGGCGTTCTCGTCATAGCTTCCCCGGGCGGGGCAGGTTGCGCAGTTACCGTTACATTTGGGTCTCTCCTGGTTCACCTTGAAGGCCTGGATCACCAGGCCCCCGGACCTGAGCTTCTCACAGTAACTGTCATAAAGATGCTTGTCCTCTCCCTGCCACAGTTTTTCTTTGACAGAGAAAATATCACTGATAATACCCATTTCTTTAACTTCTTACTCCTACGATATCTGCCGCCCTGATCCTGACAGGATTTCTGCCGGCAAAAGAATTACAGGCCTCCGGACACTTTTATGACTGTTTCCGAAAGGAAATGATCCCTCTTACATCACTGGTTTCATCATTTACATAATCAGAATGAATGGAGTAAACGCTCTTTCTGCCATCAGCGTCCGGCATGGTGAAGGTGGTGGAAAAGCTCTTTTCCATTCTGACTGAATCCATACTCAGTTTGCCGAGCCGTTGACGGTCCTCAGGGACGATCCGCGAATAGAACACACCTGAGTTCAATTCAGCCTCCAGCTCTTCTTTTGATATTCCCATATTTTTTTCAAGGCCGTGGGCTGCCACCTCAAAGGAGATCTTATCCTTTCTTCTTAAAAGAAAGATAATGCTGTCTGATGAGAACCTGCTGATCAGGTTCATATGGTTCTGCATATTGGTGATCTCAGTAACATTTCTGGCGGAGCCGAAGAAACGTTTACCCTCGACACCTTCTCCAAGATAATAAAAATGAATCAGGAAACGGGAAAAACCTCCGTCGGGATTAAAAAAGCTCATCAGGCTGCTGGCTCCGTTAAGCCTGTCATTTTTGGCCTTGGACAAGGTGTCGAAAAGTGTTTCCGCATCTGCTTTAAACATATATTGCTGGATACCCTTCAGCCGGTCATGGAACTCTTTCAGATTCACGGCATCATAAAAGAGCTGGTTAAAGCGTATGATGTCAACCTGGTCCTGGTGCCATGAATACAGGGCTGCGGGACCCAGGATCGCATTCAGCATGGAATCGCTGTAAACCGCACTGTTTACAAACTCCCAGGTATGGAACTCTTCATTATGCTTGTAAGAAAAGCCCGTAGTATCTATCTTTTCAGGATCCATGATCAGCTTCTCGAAATCTTCTATGCTCATGGGTTTGTAAAAATGATATCCCTGGATATACCGGCATCCCAGGCTCATCAGATAATCACTTTGTTCTTTTGTTTCAATCCCCTCAACAATAATAGGCAGTTCCAGGGTCTTGGCCATATTGACAACGGACTCCAGGATATGTATTCCCTTCTCCGCAGCTGTCTTTCCAAGTCTTAAAAATCCTGCATCCAGCTTTATGATATCTATATTGAGTTCGTTGAGCATATTCAGTGAAGAGTAGCCGCTTCCAAAGTCATCCATCAGGACTGTAAAACCGATAGCCCTGAGTTCTTCCACGGTCCTTCTTACTTTTTCGGAATCCTCACCGCAGGCCGACTCAGTGATCTCAACCTTTACTGTCATCTTCGGCAGGTCATACTTGCGTACCAGATTATTGAAAAAGGCGGGCACGTCCAGAGTAAATATATCAACCTGTGAAACATTAACGGAGACAGGGACTGCGGGCAGACCTCTGTTTATACAGGACCTGCTCCACTTGCAGACCTCCTCCCAGATGAACTGGTCCAGGTCAGGGATAAATCCATACTTCTCCAGGATGGGAACGAAATCTGCCGGAGGGATCCTGGTCCCATCCGGTTTGATCCACCTGGCCAGAGATTCGGCTCCTACGATCTTTCCGGTGGATGCCCTGCACTGGGGCTGCAGGTAGAAACTGATCTCATGGTTCTTCAGGGCTTTCTGAAAATCAGAGAGAAGCTGGTATTCATCAGCTGTCTTCTCATACATGGAATTATCAAAATAACGTATCCTGTGTTTAAAATCTTCCTTAGCCATATGGCAGGCCAGGTCGGCCTGATCAAAAAGACTGCGCACGGATGTGCAGCCTTCGGAATAGCTTACCCCAAAGGCAGGGAGGAAACCGATGGAGACTCCGTATCGGATGATCACATTGTGTACACTGGTAAAGAGTTCCTGTACATCAAGACTTCCTTTCGGAACCATAAGGCAGAAATCATCATTTCCCATATAGCCTGCCAGACCATTATAAAGTCCGGCATCCTTATCCAGGCCGCTTCCGATCCTGGCCAGCACGAAATCTCCTGCCTCCATACCATACCATTCGTTAAACAGTTTAAGCTGTTCAATATCGATCACGACCATCATCCAGTTTACAGACTGATCCTTAAGTAAGGCTTCAGCAGCTGTATAGAAGTCGCTGTCTTTAAGCAGACCCGTCAGCGTATCCTTTTTGATCTCCTTGTCATGTAAAACCCTGGTCTTTCCCTCTTCTCTTTCCATAATATTCTGAATGTCATAGACATAACACCAGATTTTCCCCTCAGGAATTCCATATTCTTTTCCGGTGATAAGTACCTGATCCACCCAGCTCCACTCACCTGAGATATTACGGCCTCTGAACTGCATCTCATAAGTGCCCGGAAGACTGCTGTGGCTGAGCCTGTCCGCAAGACCCCCGGGCTCCATGGAGGCAGCATAATCCGCCACATGATCCGGATGGATCATATGATCTACATTGTAAGAACAGAAATTACTGTAGGAACCTTCTGTCACCGGAGCCTGGTACTTGGAACTAATATTATAGATATATTTGAAATGATCATTGGAAATATCTATTTCAATCAGTACGTCAAAAGAAGAATGATTAAGATAATCGATTAAAGAGCTTCTGACATCCTCCACTGAGAATATGCTGAGCAACCCATGTTTCATAATGGTATTATCTCCCTGCTTATAATACTGTATATTAAGCCTGTATACTTACGAATAATATCTGTAAATGTTAAGATATCCTGTAGATTTTACAAATTCTTAATGATAATATACAACAATGTGTCAGAATTATCAATTTCATTTTTTATTATATATTTTTTTATGAATAAAGTCTGTAAACGGAACATTTTTTCATTATAGAAAACCAGAATTTCCCGTAAAGGAAAAAAAGCCATGCTCCCTTTGGAAGTACGGCTTTTGGTGTATAATGAATATATGACTTTTCAGTAAGTACAATAACCATAAACGCAGCCAGGATCCCTTAATCCTGTTGACAGGTCAGATCTTTCCCATAGCCTTCATGGCTTCGATCACGGTTCTTACGATCACTTCCAGTTCTTCCATGTCTACTTCAGATGCAGCATCCTCCGGAATGCTTAATGCGGCTGTGACAATGGACATACTGTAAACCTCTTCTGCGTTACATCCGCGGCTCAGGTCATTGATCGGTGCGTTAAGTCCCTGAAGAACAGGACCTACCGCAGTATAACCGCCCAGACGGGCAGCAATCTTATAGCCGATGTTGCCGGCATTGATATCCGGGAAGATGAAGGTGTTTGCCTGCCCTGCCACCGGTGAACCGGCGCACTTGATGGCGGCAACCTCCGGAGATACCGAAGCGTCAAACTGAATCTCACCCTCTACGGCCAGGTCCGGAGCGGCCTCCCTGATCTTCTTTGTGGCATTGGCAACCTTGGTTACGGACTCACCCTTGCCGGATCCTAAAGTGGAGTAGGACAGCATGGCAACCTTGGGATCGATGCCGAATACTCTGGCAGTCCTGGCTGACTCGATGGCGATCTCCACCAGGTCGTCCTCGGAAGGATCGATATTGATGGCACAGTCGCCCATGGCCAGTCTCTCATCTCCCTTTACCATGATAAAGCAGGAGCTTACGATCTTGTTGCCGGGTTTGGTCTTGATAAGCTGAAGTGCGGGACGTACGGTGTCTGCAGTAGAATAAGTAGCTCCTCCAAGAAGGCAGTCACCCTTGCCCATCTTAACGAGCATGGTGCCAAAATAGTTGCTCTGGGTCAAAGCCTTGCGGACCTTCTCCTCTGTCATCTTGCCTTTTCTAAGCTTCACCATCTCCGCAACCATGGCATCCATCTCGGGATAGGTCAGAGGATCTATGATCTGGCACTTGTCAATATTATAATTACCCGCTGCCGCGGCAGCCTTAACCTCGTCCTCATTACCCAGCAGGATAACGCCAAGGATGCCTTCTGCCGTCAGTTTCGAGGCAGCATCAAGAATACGGCTGTCCGTTCCCTCTGTGTAAACGATGGTTCTTGGATTCTTCTTGAGATTCTCGATCATCTTTGTCAGCATATCATAACCTCCAGTCATTCATCAGTCAGTTTTCCCTAATTCATATTTTATAATAAACCATAAGAAAATACAATGAATTATACCTGTAAATTATTGACGAAATAAGCAAAACAAGTTGCATTTATTTATATCTTCCGTATAATTCTTTTAATGGAACATCTGAGGCCTGTGCGGCTTTCTTTATGCTCTCATATTCCGGATAGATATAGGTCTCACCTTTATAGACTGCCTTCTTTCCTCTGACATCCCCGCAGGGTGTATTCAGGACCACCTCCTGCCACGGAAGCTTTGTTCTTTCTTCACGCCTGTATCGAATCCCTGTGGTGGTGGTCTCCCGGAATATAACTGTCTGAAGTCTTTCCATATCTGCCTCATGGCATGTCACTGTAAGAAGGTAGGCCGGTCTGTTCTTTTTCATAAAAACCGGAGTATAAAAAACATCCAGGGCGCCCTTCTTAAAGAGCAGCTCCATGGTATAACCCAGGATCTCGCCCGGACAATCATCAATATTTGTCTCCATCACGATAAAGTCATTCTCACCTGTGTCAGCTTCCCTGTTGCTGTCACCCAGATATACTTTCAGGAGATTTGGTATCTTAAGATCCTTTGTTCCGGCCCCCCAGCCGATTCCGGAGACGGACATGGAGGGCATGGGGATATACTCCTCTGCCAGTTCCGCAATGATAGCTGCTCCGGTGGGTGTTACCAGCTCCGTATCTACGTCGATCTGCCGGAATTTTACTCCGGAGGCCGCAAAGATCTCACTGGTGGCGGGAACCGGAACACTCATGGTTCCATGGGCACATTCAATAAAACCGTATCCCTCATTCACTATGCCGGAAAGGACCCTGTCCGGATTGATCTTATCGATCAATATGGCAGTCCCCACTATGTCAATAATGGAATCAATGGCACCGACCTCATGGAAATGTACCTGGTCCAGGGGCTTGTTATGCACCTTGCTCTCGGCCCGGGCCACCCTGAGAAAGATCCTCCTGGCCAGGTCCCTGGTACGTTCATTCAGGCTGCTGTTATCAATGATGGCATTTACATCATCCAGATTTCTGTGAACATGATCGTGGTGATGGCCGTGACCATGGTCATGATCGTGGTGATGGCCGTGACCATGGTCATGGTGGTGGTCATGCTCGTGATGATGGTCGTGACCGTGATGATGCTCGTGGTCATGGCCGTGGTCTCCAGGATGGTGAATATGGCCGTACTCGTCTTCGCCGTCTACGATTACATTGACATGGGTTCCTGTGATCCCCTTTTTCATACTCTTGCTGATTTCAATCTTAAAACCATCAATATTCAGCTTCTGAAGCTCCTTTATGAGATAATTCTCATCACCGACCAGCTCTGTAAGGGCCCCCAGGACCATGTCGCCGCTGATTCCGCTGGCACAGTCAAAATATAATGTCTTCATATTATCATTTCCTCTACAAATCAATCATTTAACCTGTAATGCAGGTACATCATATACCAGGCTGTTTTTTAGAAAATTCCTTTTTTCGGTTAAAATAATAATTTTCCCACATTGTTATTAGTGGAATCAGTCTGTATTCCAGAGGTGAGCCCATGTACCGTCAGATACCTCTGGAACAGACTGTCCCTTTGTCCTATATGGAAAATTTTATTATTTTAATACAAAGCCGCATATCCTGCAGTCTCTGGTCCCGACCACCAGATAATTGTTATAAACAGCCGGGGATGCTTCAATGGTAGCTCCGCCGAAATCATATGTATCATGCTCTTTGCCGATTTTTCCATCCAGCAGGTACATTTTCCCGTCAGAGCTGCAGTAGATCACTGCACCGCTGCCGTCTTTATTATATACGCAGACCGGTGACGACCAGGCATAGGCCGCTTCATGCTCGAAAACAAGGTCGCCGGTTTCCTTTTTCAGGCAGGCCAGGACTCCTTTTCCCGTATTTTCCGTCATGGATACCGTCACGTAAATGTAGTCCTTTAATCCATTTTTTCCCAGAGCGATGGTGGATTCTACTCCGCCCGATACACCTTCTTTGGAATGGCACTGATAATCCTTCTGCCAGACGATTTCACCGGTCTCCGCATCGATCTTCCAGATGGGCACCGTGGCTGAGGAAGAACTTCTCCAGCCCAGATGGAAGGAGGTACTGATGTACAGATAGAGCCGGCCGTCCTCTACCGAAAGGACCGGCGTGGAATTGGAATCATCCAGGGTATCCTGAACCCAGACCAGTTTTAATGTGTTAAGGTTGAGGCACATGAGATGGCCCCCGTTGTCTGCTATATAAAGGTACCCTCCGTAAATGGCCGCACTGTCTTCCATTCCCAGCCAGTACTCGTCTCCTGAGCGGGCTCCTTTATATTTCCACCTGGCCACCCGGTCAGGATCCACGGTCAAAGTCCCCTTTTTCTCATCATACTTTGTATTCAGGTGAATCAGATATAAGACCCCGTTTTCTCCCGGATAGATCAGGGTATCCGAGGAAGCATCCACCAGAGGAGAAGAATCAAAAAAGCTTACAGACCGGTCAGCAAAGGAATCCTCATTCCCAAAGCTGTAGGCAACGCTGCAGTCAATGAGGCTGATAACGAAAGCCCTCGACTTCCCATTCCGGCTGTTATAACCTGCTCCCAGATATAGAATCGGATAACCCCTGGGGTCCAGGGCCCCGGATCCTTTAAAGGTAAACCCCAGTTTCAGAGTATCCCGGGTAGCCCTGCCGGTTTCTAAGTCGGTGAAATAGATATTGCCGTCAAGGCAGGCATATATTACCTCCACCAGGTCATCATCCTCTTTGGCCCAATCGTACATATTCATGGCTTTCTTGACTTTCCGGGGCCACTTCATCATAAGGGGCTGTCCGGTCCAGCCGCTTCCGGTCCAGGCTTTTCCGTTAAAGCCCAGGGAATCTGTGGGAATCTCCCATTCTTCATGAATGGTGTAGTCTTTCATGCCGGCATGACCGAAGCTGGGATCGTCCCGGAAATTGTTACCCCTGAAGGTAACGATTCCTTCTGTATCCGTATAATCAGAACCGCTTGTGTAGTTCATATGGTACCATGGTTCAAAGTCCTCATCTGACGACAGGACCCGGTCATCGTCCATGATCTTTGTGGAAACGATCATTTTGTCCGGCCTGGTCTCCTTTACGGCATGGGGAGAAAAGGAGTCCGGAACCTTCCCTTTTTTCTTCTTCTTTTTTTTACCGGAAGCAGTCTTTTTGTCAACAGTCTTTTTCCCAGAAGCGGTACTCTTTTCCGCCTTATGCTTTTTCCCGGAATGATTACCGGAATAATTATATGTTATCAGATAGATCAAGGATGCCAGTACCGCAAACAAGATCAGAAAGAAAGCAGCATTCCGCATCATCCACCTTCTTTTCTTTCTTTTCCACCGGCGGTCCCTCATTCTCTGGTGTCGGAAACGGCCGGTTGTCCCCTTTTCTTTTAGTTTTTTATCCTTTGCATTTTTCTGCATCCTGTTTCTCCCTTTGCGGCTCAATCTGTATTTTCAGCCTCTTCCAGCATCTGGAAATATTCATCATACCTGCTGTCATACTCTTTCAGGTAGTCCGGGTTGCCTGAGTGGTGGAGGGTATGGATGTAGTCATGCTCCCTTCCCAGGATGCCGGGATAATTCATGCCCAGAATTGCAAGAGCAAGATCAGAACACTGATCCGATATCCTCTCCAGATTGGAAAGGATATTTTCGAAATGGATCCCACTGTAAATGTCACATATATGATGAGTCATTCGGTAAACATGTTTGTTTTTGGCAGAATCGATCAGGGCATCGATAACCTCTTCCATGGGTTCTACCTTTTTGGCAATTTCCACGTCATTATTCTTATAGGCATCGTAGGTAAGGTTCAGAATTTCACGGATGGCATGGACCAGAACATCCAGTTCATTCATGGCAATTTCCGAAAAGTCCTTGTCGTTACGTCTTACATCGTAAAATTCATTTACCACATTTACAGCGTGGTCACCTATTCTTTCAAAGCTGTTCAATGCCTTGATCAGAAAGCTCTGGGTCCTGTTTTCCGACTCCAGGGTCATATAGGGAGAAATGTCGATCAGATACTGGTTGGAGGCGTCTGCCATACGGTCCAGCAAATGTTCTCTCTGATCGATCCTATCCTTCCTGGCGGATTCATATTTAAAGATCTGGTCAAAGGCCGAACCCACATTATGAAGAGCCACATCTGCCATATGCCCGATCAGAACAGAAACCTGACCCAGGGCAATGGCCGGATTGGTGATCAGGTGGCTGTCCAGTTCCCGGAGATATTCTTCATATACGGCATCCTCATCATTATCTGTCTCCCGATCCGGAACGATCTTTTCCGCCAGGGTTGCCATGGCACCGGAAAAAGGAAGAAAAATCACTGCGGGAACCAGACGGAATATTCCGTGAAGGTTGGCCACGCCGCCGGAATTCAGCTTCATATTCCAGAGTGCGTCATTGATCAGACCTGTTTCTCTGCCGACAAAAACAGCCAGCGCCACCAGAGTTGCCGCAAGCACATTGTAGATCACATGGACCAGGGCTGTACGGATCTGATCCGGTGACGCCCCGATCCGACTCACAATAAATGTAGTCAGACAGTCTCCGATATTCACGCCGATGATCACGGCAAAGACGCCGCAGAAGCTCAGGCCTACAGAGCTGGCCATGGACTGGAGGATACCAACCACGGCCGAGGAACTCTGGATCACACCGGTGACGAATACACCTGACAGGAAGCCAAGTAAATAGTTGCTTTCAAATCTTGTAAGCAGGGAACTTAATCCCTCTCCCATCTCACTGACCGCGGAGCTCATATAAATGAGTCCCATAAAGAGGACGCCGAAGCCCACAAGGATGGATCCGGCATTCTGAAATCCGTCCTTATTTACAAACATGATAAAGATCATACCGATGACCAGGGCCACCGGCGCCAGGTTATCCGCCTTGAAAAAATACAGGATACTGGCGGACCCTGCACTGACATCCATGAGCCTGATGATCTGGGCCGTTATGGCAGTTCCCACATTGGCCCCCAGGACGATACCCACGGACTGCCGGAAATTCAGCAAACCTGCGCCCACCAGACCTACAGTAAGTACGATCGTTGCCGTTGAGCTCTGGATCATACAGGTCACCAGCATACCAAACAGGAAACCGATGGCAGGCTTGTTGGTTACCTTCTCCATGGCAGCCTTCATGGCACCTCCTGAAGAACGCTTGAGTCCGTCCCCCATGATGCGCATGCCATATAAGAACATGGCAAGGCCGCCAAGCATGGCGATTATTCTATAAAACACTTCCATTTTCTTTTCTCCTTTATGTTTTTTTAAGACTTTTCCAGGAAAGTAGTTTGCCGGATAAGGATTTATCCTGACAACATATTATATCACATGTCCTATTTATGTAAACTGTAAAGTATTACCGACTTTTGTAAAGTTTTTGTAAAGAAGTTTACTTTCATGTAAAATTTCATCACTCCATGACGGTGATATCTATTGACTAAATTTCAGATTATGATATAGTAGACGCATTAAATAATTAAGTTTTTCTGTCATACCCAAGCAGGATAACACAGACAGATAAAACTCATAAATACTACAGATTTACAGGGACAGATAATGAGTAATATAATAATTGACCATGTATCCAAAACCTTTGAGAACAGCGAGATACAGGTTCATGCTCTGCATGATATCAATCTGAATATTGATTCCGGTGACATATACGGTATCATAGGTATGTCCGGAGCGGGAAAAAGTACCCTGGTCCGGTGCCTGAATTATCTTGAAGTTCCTACAGAGGGACATGTGTATATCGGAGGAAAGGATCTGGGAACCCTTTCCGAATCGGAGCTTCGCCGGGAACGAAGCAAGATTTCCATGATCTTTCAGCATTTCAACCTTCTGATGCAGAAAAATGTCATTGATAATGTATGCTTCCCTCTTATTATAAAGGGCGTTAAGAAAAAGGCAGCCCGGGAGAAGGCCAGAGAGCTTTTAAAGATCGTAGAGCTCAGTGATAAGGAGAAAGCTTATCCGGCACAGTTATCCGGAGGCCAGAAGCAGCGTGTGGCCATTGCCAGGGCCCTGGCTTCCGAACCGGAGATCCTTCTGTGTGATGAAGCAACGAGCGCCCTTGATCCCCGGACCACATCTTCCATTTTAAGCCTCTTAAAGCAGATCAACCAGGATATGGGTATCACTATTGTAATAATCACCCATCAGATGGCTGTTGTCAGGGATATCTGCAACAAGGTCGCCATCCTCGAGCAGGGTCATCTGGTAGAGCATGGCGATGTAACCCAGGTTTTTCTCAATCCTGGGACCAAGGCCGCAAAAAGACTACTTAAGTATGAGGAGGCAGACTCAGATGGATAATTCAGCCTATTTTGAACTACTGGGAAAAGGTATCATTGAAACTCTCATTATGACCCTCGGTTCTACCTTTCTCGGCTATGTTCTGGGACTTCCCATCGGCATCATATTAACTGTAACAGATAAAAACGGTATCAGGCCAAACGCTCTGGTCTATAAGATCCTCGATTTCATATGTAATATTTTAAGAAGTATCCCCTTTATTATCCTTCTTATTCTGCTGATTCCCCTCACTACAGTGGTGGTCGGTAAGAGTTATGGTACTGCCGCCATGGTTTTTCCACTGTTTGTCTGCGCGGCACCCTACATAGGAAGGCTGGTGGAATCCTCTTTAAAAGAAGTGGATCCCGGTGTGATTGAGGCAGCCAGGTCCATGGGTGCTTCCAATTTTGACATCGTTTTCCGGGTTCTTCTGGTGGAAGCCAAGACTTCCCTTATTGTGAATGCCACCATTACCACAGGAACCATCCTCGGATACACTGCCATGGCAGGAACAGTCGGAGGCGGCGGTCTGGGCTCCATAGCAGTCCAGTACGGTTATTATCGCTGGAATACCCAGATTATGGTCATAACAGTCGTCCTTATCATAGTGATTTTTCAGTTGATCCAGACAAGCGGCATGGCCGTTGCCTCAAAGCTTGACCACAGAAAATGAGTAACTTTATTCAGAACCGGGCAGGCTTTACATTTTCATCATTATGCGGTACTGAATAGTTGCATATAAAAAATTATAGAAAAGGAGAAAACACATGAAAAAGAAACTATTGGCAGGAATCCTGGCACTTGGAATGACTGCAGCCCTGATAGCAGGCTGCGGCGGTTCTTCTTCCGGAAGCAGCCCTGAAGGCTCATCTGCTTCTGATTCCGGAGACAAGACCATCACGGTTGCCGCCAGCGCGTCTCCCCATGCCGAGATTCTTGAGGAAGCAAAGAAGGTACTGGCTGACCAGGGATATGAACTTAAGGTCACCATTTTTGATGATTATGTTCAGCCCAACATGCAGGTTGAGTCCGGCGATTTTGACGCCAACTACTTCCAGCACGTTCCCTATCTGGACAGCTTTAATGAGATGAACGGTACTCATCTGGTAAATGCCGGCGGCGTCCACTATGAGCCTCTGGGTCTCTATCCCGGAACCAAGAAGAGCCTTGATGATCTTGCTGACGGTGATACCATTGCAGTTCCCAATGACACCACCAACGAAGCCCGCGCTCTTCTTCTCCTTCAGGAGGCCGGTATCATTAAGTTAAAAGACGACGCAGGCATTACAGCAACCAAGCTTGATATTGTGGAAAACCCCAAAAATCTTCAGTTTAAGGAGTTCGAAGCTGCTGTGATCAGTAAACAGCTGGGCAGTGTTGCCTTCGGCGTGATCAACGGAAACTATGCCCTCCAGGATGGTTTAAGCGTAACGAAAGATGCTTTATTATATGAGAAGGAAGATTCCCTGGCAGCAAAGACATATGTAAATATTATTGCTGTAAAGGAAGGAAATGAAAGCTCTGAGAAAGTTAAAGCATTAGTGGATGTCCTGAAATCTGAAGAGATCGTTAATTTCATTAACGAGAAATATAAGGGATCTGTAATCCCCTGGAAGTAAATAATGATTATTTAGGAAAAAATGGCTCCCTCCTCTTGTGGAGGGAGCCATTTTAAAACCGTGGTTCCAGAAATCTTTGGATCCTGATATACAGGATATTACAGGAGTAATCAAATGAAAATCGAGGTCAGAAAAAACCGGTTTGAAAAACACATGCCGCATTTGGGGCAGCGCATTGTAAAGACTGCTGCCGCAGTATTCCTTTGTCTGCTCATCTATATGCTGCGGGATTATCAGGGCCTGGTCACCCAGTCCACAGTGGCGGCCATCATCTGTATTCAGCCCTACCGTTCTAATGTCATCAGGACCTCCATAAACCGCATTATCGGCACTTTGGTGGGTGTTGCCTGGGCACTCCTGTTTTTGTATGCCATGTATTTTCTGAACGCTCATTCCATATCTTTATCCATGATCCTTGTATATCTGATCATGGCTGCCGGTATTATCGTGACATTATATACCACTGTCGTCATAAAAAAAACAGATGCCGCCGACCTGGCAGCCATTGTCTTTATATGCATCGTAGCTGCCTACCCTAACCTGGATGCCCCGGTGGCCCTGGCCATAGACAGGATCATTGATACAGTGATCGGTATTATCGTTGCAGGATTTGTGAATTCACTGAACCTACCCAGAAAAAAACATCCCGAATATCTCTTTTTTATCAGGCTGCAGGACCTGGCACCCGACCGTTATTCCCATGTCTCCCCCAACATCCTTGTGATGATGAACCGACTCCTGGATGAAGGGGCAAAAATCTGCCTTGTTTCCAAATGGGCGCCGGCCTTCATGCTGTCCCAGATGGGAACTCTTGATATAAAAATCCCGGTGATCGTCATGGATGGGGCCGCCCTTTACGACATTCCTGAGAGACAATACCTGAATATTATCTCCATCCCCAATGCAGATGTATACTATCTGCAGAACATTTTCCACGGAATGAATCAGGGCTATTGCATCTATGCCATTAAAGACAACTCATTGATGATCTATCGGAGGGGATTTATGAATCAGGCAGAGGATCAGGATTATGAGATCATGAAACATTCCCCCTACAGGAACTATGTAGACGGGAATTATGATCTGAATGACCAGGTCACTTTTATCCGGGTCGTCGATACAGATAAAAACATTGATGATCTCGAGCTGTGTATAAAAGAACTTATCCCGGAAAACCGGTTCCGGATCGTCAGGAGACCCCAGCCCAAAATGAAAGGCTACAGCGGCCTCTACTTCTATCATCCGGAAGCCACTGTAGAAAATATGAAAGATATTATGATTGCAAAGCTCAGTCAGGGAGAAAAGCTGGAGCTTATCCCTGTGGATATGCACATGCAGGGAAGCTGGGGTTCTGACAACGAAGCCATCGCTCTCCTGAATAAGACCAGAAGTATATTTGAGCCCATAGGGCTGGTATGAATTCAGGAAATTACGTCAGGTCTGCTCCCGGCAGAATCCAGCTCTTCCAGCAGCATCTGGAGGCATTCTTCCAAATCTTTCTCTCTTTCTTCAATAGTAATATCGGCATATTTCTCATATAGAGGTATGCGTTCCCGGTAAAGATCCTCCAGTGTCTTCCCTTCCTCGAGGACAACACCTCTTCCCTTCAGATTGCCCACACGACCGGCAAGAGTATCAAGGGGCAGTTTCAGGTATACAAGGATACCGATGGACTTCAGGTGTTTCATGGCCTCCGGGCAATAAACAACACTTCCTCCGGTGGCAATTACGGTCTCTGATACAACAATAGATGCATTTACCTGATTTTCAATCTTTTTAAAACCATCTGTACCGATTTTTGCGATAATCTCCGGAAGTCTTTGTTTTTCCTGCTTCTGAATCAGGAGATCCGAATCCAGGAAATCATATCCAAGTATTTTTGCCAAAACAACGCCCAGGGTACTTTTACCTGCCCCGGGCATGCCAATTAGTATTATATTATTCATCTTATTCCCATTTAATCTTCAAACAATGGTGTACTGAAATAACGTTCTGCCGTATCCGGAAGAACTGTAATCACAGTTTTACCCGGCCCCAGTTTCTTCGCCAGAGCCAGAGCGCAGGCTACATTTGTCCCACTGGAGATTCCGCACATAAGTCCTTCCAGCCTTGCTAAATCCTTTGCCGTCTCAATAGCCTCCTCATCTGTAACAATGTGGATATCGTCATAGATATCCTGATTCAGAATCGGTGGAATCAGTCCGTCCCCGATCCCCATTTGAAGATGGGTGCCAACATTACCTCCGGCCAGAATAGCTGCATTCTCCGGCTCCGCCGCCCAGATCACCATGTCCGGATTCGCCTCTTTCAGCCGCTCGCCGATGCCGGTGATGGTTCCACCCGTGCCCACGCCGGAACAAAAGCCGTGGATAGGTCCGTCCACCTGTCTTAATATCTCCTCGGCGGTCTGAGTCCGCTGGATCTCTACGTTGGCCGGGTTGGCAAACTGCTGGGGTACATATACTTTAGGATTCTTTGCCGCCATTCTCAGGGCCTTCTGAAGACAATCGTCAATACACTTTCCTATGTCACCGGCATCATGGACCAGAATTACCTCTGCACCATAATGACGCACCAGCTTACGTCTCTCCTCGCTGACGGAATCCGGCATAATGATGATGGTTCTGTATCCCTTTACCGCTCCAATCAGGGCAAGGCCTATCCCCTGGTTGCCACTGGTAGGTTCCACAATAATGGTATCCTTATCGATCAGGCCCTGGTCTTCGGCATGTTTTATCATGTTAAAAGCAGTCCTGGTCTTAATGGACCCTCCCACATTCAGGCCTTCGTATTTCACCAGGACTCTGGCAGAATCCGGCTCTGTCATATGAGCAAGTTCAATAATCGGGGTGTCACCCATGGCTTCCAGCACGTTCTTATAAATCATAACAACTGTCTCCTATTGTAAATATTTTGTTCAATCCCAAATATTGTACTACGTTCCATATGTGAAATCAATAATTTTTATGTTGTCGGTCTATGATAAAAGATTTCCATATGACCCCATCCATAATAATACAATCTTGTGTCATGGCAGATAATATATCAGATTTAGTATAATTATCTGCCATAGTATGTTTGTTATTTTAAGTCCGGGCAGATAGAATTGTACTATATCCCCTTCTTATCTGCCCTGCTTTTATTATTACAATCCATTATTACCATTGCGATATTCCCGGTCCCCAATAAGGTTTTGTTGACCAGCGGATGGTCGTTCCCTCTGAATTCCGGAAGTCCACTCCGCCCTTTCCCTTGATTTTCAGCACCACCTTTTTAGACTTTTTTGCTTTGACTTTCATGTTCATATTAGTGTATTTCTTATAGGCTACTTTCTTTCCATTACAAAGTAACGTTATCTCAAATTTAGAATACTTTTTCAAATCAAAAATTCGGTTATTTACCACATAACCTGTAACTGTGTATGTATTTCCCACTAAGGTGACCTTTTTAACGTGAAATGGAGCATGCCCATAGCTCACGGAATTGACGCTGCTGCTTCCGCTGTATGTTCTGAGATTGGCCTTTCCTTTTACCGCTTTGGATCTGGGCCCGGAGGCGTATTTACCACCGCCGAGGCTGCGAATTGCCTGCACGCTGTACTTTGCTTTTCCTGCGCCTTTCCCTTTTACAATATATGATTTCTTCTTATTACTTAAGGTTTTGATCAGTTTATTCCCTTTGTATACCTTGAATCCCGTGGCACCATCTGTTCCACTCCACTTAAGACCAGCCCTTGTTGCGGAAATCTTAGTTACAGAAAGAGACGGCCTGCCAAGTTTTGCCGAGAAAATAGTTACTGTAGCCCATGGCGAATAGTTCTTTCCATAGGTAGACACCCGGTACTTGAATGTCGTACTCCCTTGATATGGGATAGGTGTATAATCCGTCCGATTCCCGTAATATCCCAGCAGACGGCTGGCAACCAGTGTATCTCCTTTATAAACCTCAACACCGATACCATAATCATAGCCTGTCATATCTATGGTAGCCATTCCCGGCGAAGAACTGTAAATTAGTACCTTTGCATCGCTGAGTTTGGTGGGAGTGGGTGTGTAACCGGAGCCACCTGAGCCACTGGAACCACCGGAACCGCCGGAACCACTGGAGCCGCCTGAAGAAACAATGTTAAAATAATTAGACATAACGGGTTCACTATTATCATAATTACTTGGCTCATTTGTTATGGCTGTCGCAATGATGACATAACTACCAGGATCGAGATAATAGCTTCTGGAATATCCAGAAGAAAAAGATGTTAAATAATCTCTAATTATTGAGTCTGTCTTCGCATCAATATTTGGTTCAACATCCGTTTTTCTTATTAATATACTTATCTCTTTAAGTTTTTGAAAGTTTTCAGAAGATGCTTTCACTTTGATGGTTATTTTTTGTCCACTTGGCCCATCAAGACTTAAAGTTGGTTTTGGTAACTGGGTTTTGTCACCTCCAGCCAAAGTATTCACTGGTATTATAACAAAAAAGAATAAGAGAGTTAAAATACCTAACATAAAACCGTCAGAAAATTTGCAATAATAGTCTGATTTCATTCTTCTCATTTTTACTCCTCCTTTTTATCAATATTATTAAATGAAATATCCTATATTTCTGAATTTTTATATTATATTAGCATATTTTCTGATATTTTTCAATGGAAACCAGATTAATAGTATCAAAAACCTGTTTACTTTCTGACAAACACAGATAGAATCAGTCTGTATTCCAGAGGAAATCTGACCGGTACTGTGTGAAGAAATGGCAACTGCTTATCATCGAAATGACAGACATTTTGGACTTTGCAGCTTGTTTGAGCGAAGCGAGTTTTGCTTCGCAGAGTCGTCCACTGGACGACCGCACCCGCCGGAAGCTAATCTCTAACTACCCCTTACACATACTCCCCCAACCTCACAACAAGCTCCGGAAATACCAGACTCTGAATCTCATCGTCAAAGGAATACATCATCATGTCCTCATCTCCTCCCTGAAATCCATATACAAGTATCATTCTCTTATCTGGATATACGATCCAGTACTCTCTCACGCCGGCTTCCCGGTACTTTCCGAGCTTAATAACACTGTCCTTCTTCCTGGAGGAGGGGGAAAGTACCTCCACCACCCAGTCAGGGGCACCATGACAGCCCCTCTCATCCAGCTTGGTGATATCGCATACCACCGTCAGGTCCGGTTCCAGATAAACCGAATGATCTTCCATCAGATCCACACCAAAAGGCGGAATATATACCTCACAATCTCCATTGCGGGACCTGATAAAATTGGCTGTCGCCAGATACAATTCTCCGATAATTCTCTGATGGGTCCTGGTGGGCGCTGTCATATAAAATAATTTCCCATCGATCAGCTCTACCCGGATATCCTCCGGCATGGCATAGATATCCTCTATGGTATAGGTGTCTTTGTTCAGGTTGTAAGCCGGCAATGAATCTTTTAGTATTGAATTTAAATTCTCATCATCTTTTTTATCATAAATAGACACAGAAAAACACCTCCTATTTACTAAATTAACATTATTATACATTTTATAATATATATTGTCAACTCCAGTAAATTGTTTCCTTGCTTACACTCTTTTAATTTTATTCTATAGCTGTTTTTATTGTCTTTGTGATGTGGTATATTATAGATATAATTCTTTGAAAAAAATAACAAATATATGTAACAGGAGGTAATGAAATGACGATCCAGGAAGCCATTAATGCAAGACATTCTGTCAGAGCCTATACCATGCAGGTGATTGAAGATGAGAAAAGAGAGAAGCTGTCCGAGGCTGTTGAGGAGATCAATAAGGAAAGTGGTCTTAATATCACTATCCATTATGATGATCCCCGGGGTTTTGAATCCAGACTCGCCCATTACGGGAAGTTCCAGAATGTGGATAATTTCATTGTGCTGAAGGGGCCGGATAGCGACAGTTTTGAAGAAGACTGCGGCTATTATGGAGAAAAGCTGGTCCTTATTGCCCAGATGCTGGGACTGAACACCTGCTGGACCGCCCTGACCTTTAATAAACGGGCTGTGAAGCGAATCGTTCCAGAAGGGGAAAAGCTATGCATGGTGATCGCCCTGGGCTACGGACAGACCCAGGGAGTGCCCAGGAAAAGTAAATCCTTAGAGGATATCGTGGCAACGAAGGGTACCATGCCCGACTGGTTCAAGGCCGGGGCTGAGGCCGCCCTGCTGGCTCCCACTGCCATGAACCAGCAGAAATTCAAAATAGGCATGATCGATGGAGAACCGGCCATAAAGATTGATGGGAAGGGTTTTTATACCAGGGTTGACCTGGGTATTGTAAAGTATCATTTTGAAGCAGCCTCCGGTCATAAAGTGAAATAATCAAGGTGATAAAATGAGAATTATACTATCGCCTGCCAAAAAAATGATCTCCGAGGTTGAGGCCATGTCCTGGGACGGTCTCCCTGTTTTTCTGGAGAAGACCGCTCAGATCATGCGGTGGATGCAGGGTCTTTCCTATGACGAAGCCAAAAAGCTCTGGGCCTGCAATGATAAGATTGCCCTTGAGAATTATGATAGATTCAAATGTATGGATCTGAAAAAGCACCTGGTTCCGGCTGTCCTCTCCTATGAGGGGATAGCCTATCAGTATATGGCGCCTGCTGTTTTTGAGGACGGTCAGTTTGAGTATCTGCAGGAGCATCTGCGCATTCTCTCAGGCTTCTACGGAGTGTTAAAGCCCATGGATGGCGTAACGCCCTACCGGCTGGAGATGCAGGCCAAAGCCCGCATCGACGGTACCAGGAATTTATACGAATTATGGGGTGACAGTCTCTACCGGGAGGTATCAGATGGGAGTCATATAATAATCAATCTGGCCTCCAAAGAATATTCAAAATGTATCGAAAAATACCTGACCGGAGACGATCTTTATATTACATGTGTATTTGGTGAATTAATTAAAGGAAAAGTTGTACAAAAAGGGGTCTATGCCAAAATGGCCCGGGGCGAGATGGTCCGGTACATGGCAGAAAATAAAATAGAAGATCCGGAAGACCTGAAAGCCTTCAGGGGACATGGATACAGATTCAGCAAGGAGTTCTCAACCGATACATACTTTGTTTATATTAAAGAAGATCTGAAAAAGAAAATGATTGATGAAGATATTTACAGGGAGGAAGTATAGATCATGTTTTTTATTATGGGCATCAACACCGGACGGAAAGACCTGGATTTCAGCCAGATGCTGATCTGTCCCTCCTGCGGCCAGTACGGAAGGATCACCATTTATATGACATATACTGTATTGTCCTTGTTTTTTATCCCTGTATTCAAATGGAACCGCCACTATTATGCAGTCAGCAGCTGTTGTCATAGAACCTGGCATCTGGATAAGGATATGGGCCGCCGGATCTTAAGGGGTGAGGCTGTCAGTATAAGGCCGGAGGATCTGGATCCTGTCGCAGATCAGTATACCTGCAGGTATCAAAATTACAGACCTGATATGGATTATCGGTCTGACCGGTATAGTGGATATGATTCTAAGGCAGATCAGGATATGCAGCAGGAAGAAGCATGGTATATTGGACAGGATAAGCCAGATGGACGCAGCTCCTCGGATACCCATGTAAAGGTGTGCGGGCAATGCGGCTATAGAACGGACGAGGACTTTGCCTATTGTCCCAAATGCGGGAATAAACTTTAAAGCGAAGTAGTTCTGGAGGGGCCTATAGATCTCCCCAGGTTTGAAGTAGTTGTAGATGATGGGTATATATCTGAAAGTTCCGTTCCTCCTCGGAAACAGAAGTTATGTGGCGGTTGCTTTTTTTCGATTTCCTGCGGTGCAAAGTCACTTTCAGACATATACCCATTCCCCACTACTATATACCTGATGTAGAAGGAGGCACCCTTCCGGCTGAATGCTGGATAGAAAAGCAAAACCCCGGTCATATCTGTCTCTGAATTCGTCCTATCATCGGCTCAGGGCAGATAAGAACAGGAAGAATATACCATATTTCCTCCCAGTTTACTCAAACAAAAAAATCGAACTGGGTTTTCCTTTGCCAGACAATAATCAGCGAAGAACGAGGGGGACCATGTCTGAAAGTGACTTTGCACCGCAGGAAATCAAAGAAAATATGCAGACATAAAGCTTCAATTTCCGAGGAGCAACGGAACTTGCAGACATGGTCCCCCTCTTTCTCTGCGTCTATCTGGCCAGACAAACACAGCCCGCAAATCACAAATTACTGTAACCCATCAGGTCTTCATCCACGGCCCTGGCGGCAGCTCTGCCTTCGGTAATGGCCCAGACCACCAGAGACTGGCCCCGGTGCATATCTCCCGCGGTAAACACTCCGGGTACGCTTGTCTTAAAGCCTCCCTCCGGCGTAAGTACATTGGTCCTGGCATCAAGTTCCGCACCGAATGCTTCGGCGATGTAGGCCTGGCATCCGGTAAATCCTGCCGCGATCAGTACAAGCCCGGCAGGTATCTTCCTTTCGCTTCCCTCCACCGGGACCATCTTTCTCCTACCGCTTTCCGGATCAGTCTGGCTTTCAAGACTTATTAAAGTGATCTCTTTCAACATTCCCTTCTCGTCTTTATGAAACTCCTTGACTGTGGTCTGATAGATCCGGGGATCTTTGCCGAATACTGCGGCGGCTTCCTCCTGGCCGTAGTCGGTTTTACTGATCCTCGGCCACTGGGGCCAGGGATTATCTTTTGTCCGCTCATCAGGAGCCTTGGGCATCATTTCGAGCTGGGTGACGGAGGCGGCTTTTAAACGCAGGGCTGTTCCCACGCAGTCATTTCCGGTGTCTCCTCCTCCGATGACCACCACATCCTTTCCCTCAGCCAGATCATAGGGGATAGCTGTAAAATTGCTGTCCAGGAGACGTTTTGTGACCTCACTTAAAAAGTCCACGGCAAAACGGATCCCTCCCGCTTCTCTGCCCGGAACATTGATATCTCTGGGCGAGGATGCGCCGCAGGCCAGTATGACCCGGTCATACTCATTCAGAAGTTCATCAGCTGAAATGTCCTTTCCCACATCTGTATTGCAGATAAAGCGGACACCGGCCTCCTCCATCAGCTGGATCCTCCGGTCGATGATCCTTTTATCCAGTTTCATATTCGGTATTCCGTACCGGAGAAGCCCGCCCGGCCGGTCCTTTCTTTCATAGACCGTCACCAGATGCCCCCGCCGGTTTAATAGCTGGGCTGCAGCCAGTCCCGCCGGACCGCTGCCTGCCACTGCCACCTTTTTCCCTGTACGGACATCGGGAGCAGGTTCTTTGGCAAAGCCATGGGAAAAAGCATATTCCGTAACAGCCAGCTCGTTTTCTCTGGTCGCCACCGGCTGGTCATGCAGGCCGCAGGTGCAGGCCTTTTCGCAGAGAGCAGGGCAGACCCTGCCTGTAAACTCCGGGAAGCTGTGGGTCACCGACAACCTCTCCCAGGCTTTTTTCCAGTTGCCCTGACACAGCAGGTCATTCATCTCGGGAATGAGGTTATGAAGGGGACAGCCGGAGGTCATCCCGGCTATCAGCAGGCCGGACTGGCAGAAGGGAACCCCGCAGTCCATGCAGCGGGCAGCCTGGAGCTCCCTGTCAAATCCCGGCAGGGATTCGTGGAATTCCCTGAAATTAAGGATACGTTCTTCTTCCGGAATGGCCGGATTATCTTTTCTTATATATTTCATGAATCCTTCTGATGTTCCCATCTGCTCATTCCTCCTCTCCACTGTTGGCCACAAAGGCCTCAAAAGCCTCGATTTTGGCCATCTCCGGCGTCATTCCCTGTTCTTCCTTCCGGGCGGTAAGCCGCAGGATCTCCTTGTAGTCCACGGGAATGATCTTCTTAAAATGTTCCAGATAGGATGGAAATTCCGCAAGGATCCTTTTTCCTTTCTCAGAATCCGTTTCCTCCACATGCTCTCTTAGAATATTCTTCAGCATGACGATATCATTTTTCTGCGTCACCATTTCCATTTCCACAAGATCAGGGTTCAGGTTTTTATAAAGCCTGTTATCCTCATCCAGAACGTAAGCCACGCCGCCGCTCATTCCGGCGGCAAAATTCTTACCTGCCTGCCCCAGGATGACTACACAGCCTCCGGTCATATATTCACATCCATGCTCACCGATGCCCTCTGCCACTGCTGTGGCTCCGGAATTACGGATGCAGAATCGTTCCCCGGCCTTGCCGGCAATAAAGGCTTTTCCGCTGCTGGCACCGTAGAGGGCCACATTTCCGGCAATGATATTATCCTCCGGCTTATAGGCTGCATTGGCAGGGGCCCTTAAGATCAGTTTGCCGCCGGATAGGCCTTTCCCGAAATAATCGTTGGTGTCTCCTGTCAGGGACAGGGTCAGTCCCTTTGGTATGAAGGCCCCAAAGCTCTGTCCACCGGAACCCGTCGCCAGAATCCGGATCTTGTCCTCATCCAGGCCCTGATGATATTTTCTGGTGATCTCCGCTCCCAGCAGGGTACCGAAGGTCCGGTCCGTATTATCTACAGTGACAGAGATCTCCGCCCTGTCTCCGGCCTGACCCGGGACGGGGTCTTCTTCTTTCCTGCCTGATTTCAGGGAACTGCCTGAAACCGCCGCAGCCTTTAATATATTTTTAACGCTTCTCTTCTTAAGGATCTGCTTTTCATCCCTGGTCTCATCGAGATGAAAATCGTAGGCCAGATCCGGCTGGAATATCTGTTTCTCCCTTGGAATGCTCTTGAGGTCAAAGAGGATCCGGGACAGGTCCACCGAAGCCTTCCTGCCGGTCAGGTCCTTCTTTACCTTCAACAGATCGGTGCGGCCCACCAGCTCATCCACACTCCTGACGCCAAGCCTTGCCATGTATTCCCGAAGCTGTCTGGCGATAAAGAGCATGAAGTTTTCCACATACTCCGCTTTACCGGTAAAGCGTTTCCGCAGCTCCGGATTCTGGGTGGCGATACCCATGGGGCAGGTATCCTGATGGCATACCCGCATCATGACACAGCCCAGGGTCACCAGGGGCGCCGTGGCAAAGCCAAACTCCTCGGCCCCCAGCATGGCTGCTATGGCCACATCCCGGCCGCTCATCAGCTTTCCGTCGGTCTCCAGCCGTACCTGGTGGCGGAGGCCGTTCATGATCAGGGTCTGGTGGGCTTCGGCCAGTCCCAGCTCCCAGGGAAGTCCCGCATTATGGATGGAGCTTAAGGGTGCTGCCCCGGTACCGCCGTCATAACCGGATATCAGGACCACCTGGGCTCCGGCCTTGGCCACTCCGGCGGCCACCGTACCTACTCCTGCTTCGGAGACCAGCTTAACCGATATCCTGGCATATTTATTCGAGTTTTTCAGGTCAAAGATCAGCTGGGCCAGGTCCTCTATGGAATAGATATCATGATGAGGTGGCGGAGAGATCAGGCTGACTCCCGGTGTGGAATGTCTTGTCCTGGCGATCCAGGGATAGACTTTCCGGCCCGGCAGATGCCCTCCTTCTCCGGGCTTTGCCCCCTGGGCCATTTTGATCTGAATCTCCCTGGCACTGGTTAAATAGGTGGATGTGACTCCGAACCGGCCGCTGGCCACCTGCTTGATGGAAGAGCTCCGGTCCCTTTTCGTTCCTGCGGAGGCAAGCCGTTCATCACTCTCCCCACCTTCTCCGCTGTTGGATTTCCCCTGAAGATGGTTCATGGCAACGGCCAGTGCCTCATGGGCTTCCTCAGAGATGGAGCCATAGGACATGGCGCCGGTCTTGAACCGCTTTACAATCTCCCATTCACTCTCCACTTCCTCAAGGGCTACTCCCTCATCTGGATAATTGAAATCCAGAAGACTGCGCAGATAGCCGGTCTCCTCCTTATCCACCAGTTCAGTGTACCGGCAGAACATGCTGTAGTCCCCTTCCCTGGCTGCCGTCTGCAGCAGGTGGATGCTGCGGGGATCGTATCGGTGGTGTTCCCCCTGGCTTCTGGATTTATGCCGTCCGAAGGATGTTACCTCCAGATCTGTCCGAAGCCCCAGGGGGTCAAAGGCTTCCGAATGCTGCCGGTCTGTTTCCTCTGCAATATCAGACAGGGTGATCCCCCCGATCCGGCTTACGGTACCTGTGAAATACTTGTCTATCACACTTTTGTCAATACCCAGGGCTTCAAAGATCTTGCTGCCCTGGTAGGACTGTATGGTGGAAATGCCCATTTTGGAGGCGATCTTTACAATACCCTGCAAAATAGCGTGGTCATAGTCGTCCACCGCCGCATAATAGTCCTTTTCCAGAAGGCCGTCGTAGATCAGAGACCGTATCGTGTCATGGGCCAGATAGGGATTGACCGCGCTGGCCCCATAGCCCAGCAGGGTGGCAAAATGATGCACTTCCCGGGGCTCTCCGGATTCCAGGATCAATGAAAGGGCAGTAGATTTCTTGGTCCGCACCAGGTGCTGGTGTACTGCGGCAACAGCCAGAAGCGAAGGCAGGGCCACCCGGTTTTCATCCACTCCCCGGTCAGACAGGATCAGGATATTTGCCCCGGACAGCCATGCCTTGTCCACCTCAATGAAGAGGCGGTCAAGGACCCTGCGGACAGGGGCGTTCTTATAATGCAATATAGAGATCTCCGCCACCGAAAATCCCTTCTTCTTCATATTTTTAAGCCGCAGGACGTCCAGGTCATTCAATATTGGATTATGAATCTTCAGGACCTGGCAGTTTTCCGGCTTTTCCTCCAGCAGGTTTCCGTTTTTACCCACATAGACCGTGGTGGACGTGACGATCTTCTCTCTCTCCGCGTCAATGGGAGGATTGGTGACCTGGGCAAACAGCTGTTTAAAATAATAAAAGAGAGGCTGTCTCTTTTCTGACATGATGGCAAGGGGTGTATCCACACCCATGGCACCAATGGGCTCGTGCCCGGTCTTTGCCATTTTTAAAATGCCTTCATAAACATTTTCATAGGTGTAACCAAAGGCTTTCTGCAGCTTTGCCCGCTCTTCTTCGCCATAAACAGGAACCCTGGCATTGGGGATCCTGATATTCCGCAGCTCCAGCAGATTACCGGAAAGCCATTCGCCATAGGGCCTCCTGCTGGCGTACCTGTCCTTGATCTCCTGGTCAGTCCGCACCTTCTTTTCTTTGGTATCCACCAGGAGCATTTTTCCGGGATGAAGACGTTCCTTTTTTATGATATGCTTTTCATCCAGGGGCAGGGTCCCCACTTCTGAGGAGAGGATCAGCCGTCCGTCATCCATCACATAATACCTGGAAGGTCTCAGGCCGTTCCGGTCCAGGATAGCTCCCATGACATCTCCATCCGAGAACAGTATGGAAGCAGGCCCATCCCAGGGTTCCATCATGGTGGCATAGTACTGGTAGAAATCCCGTTCCTTCTCCGAGATGGTCTCATTGTGCTGCCAGGGCTCCGGTATGGTGATCATAGCCGCCAGAGGCAGATCCATCCCGCTCATCATGAGAAACTCCAGGGTATTGTCCAGCATGGCGGAATCCGACCCGCTGCTGGAGATTACCGGAAGGGCACGGATCATATCCTTTCCGGTAAATTTATCTGAATGCATGGTCTCCTCCCGGGCCAGCATCTTATCCGCATTTCCTTTTATGGTATTGATCTCTCCGTTGTGGACCATCAGCCTGTTGGGGTGGGCCCTGTTCCAGCTGGGGTTGGTATTGGTTGAGAACCTGGAATGGACCATGGCGATGGCCGACCTGAAATCAGGATCCGTCAGGTCCGTAAAAAAGGTTCCCAGCTGCTTTACAAGAAACATTCCCTTGTAAACGATGGTACGGCAGGACAGGGAGGGTACATAGGAATTATCGTTGCTTTGTTCAAACTCCCTGCGAATCAGGTAGAGGCTTCTGTCAAAATCCAGATCTGACATTTTTTTATCGGGCCGGCGTATAAATGCCTGTTCGATGCAGGGCATACAGTCTCTGGCTTTTGACCCCAGGATTTCCGGGCGCACCGGCACCCTTCTCCATCCCAGGAAATCAAGGCCCTCCCTGCTGGTGATGATCTCAAACATTTTCCTGGCCAGTCTGCGTTTCAGTTCATTCTGCGGAAAGAAGAACATGCCAACCCCATATTCTCTCCTGTCACCCAGGATAATCCCTTCCTCTGCGGCCGCTTTCTTAAAAAATGTATGGGGAATCTGGGTAAGGATACCTACGCCATCCCCTGTCTTACCTTCCGCGTCCTTACCGGCCCGGTGTTCCAGATGCTCCACGATTTTCAGGGCATCCGTCACGATCTGGTGTGTTGGGCTTCCGTCTATGGAAACTATGGCGCCGATACCACAGTTATCATGTTCAAAAGAGGGATCATAGAGTCCCTCCTGCCAATTGATCTGCTTCATAAGCATCCCTCCTGATATGTGACTGCTGCTCCCACGAAACCCGTAAATAAGGGATGGGGCTTATTGGGCCGGCTCTTAAATTCCGGGTGATACTGAACTCCCACAAAAAACAGTCTGTCTGTAAGCTCCACCGTCTCCACCAGACTGCCGTCGGGTGAAATACCACTTAAGGTCAGGCCCGATTTCTCCAGGAGTTCCCTGTAATCATTGTTAAACTCATAGCGGTGTCTGTGACGTTCACTGATCAGCCGGCTGCCATAGCATCGCTCCATAACCGTCCCCGGCTTTATGCTGCAGGGGTAAGCTCCCAGCCTCAGGGTTCCGCCCTTCCGGGTCTCCCGGGTCTGGCCGGGTACAAAGTCGATGACCTTGTGGGGACAGAGCTCATCAAACTCTCCGGATCCTGCATCAGCCAGGCCTGCCACATGTCTGGCAAATTCTATGACGGACACCTGCATCCCGAGACAGATGCCGAAAAAGGGAATATCATTTTCTCTGGCATACCCCGCTGCCAGGATCATTCCGGGGACTCCTCTTTCTCCAAAACCTCCGGGAATCAGGATACCTGACAGGCCTGAGAGGGTTTCTCCCACATTTTCTTCCGTGATTTCTTCCGAGTCGATCCAGCGTATGGTCACCTCGGTATTATGATGATAGCCCGCATGTCTTAATGCCTCAGCCACAGAGAGATAGGCATCATGCAGGCTCACATATTTACCCACGATCCCGATTTCTACACTGGTATGTAAATTCTTGACCCGGTCCAGCAGATTCCTCCACTCCGTCAGATCAGGATCGGGAGCTTCTATTCCCAGCTCCCGGCATACTACCGAGGAGAAGGAGGACCTTTCCAGCATCAGCGGAGCTTCATAGAGGTCAGGAAGGGTGATGTTCTCAATAACACAATCCGGTTTCACATTACAGAACATGGAAATCTTCCTGAAAATGGATTCCTCCAGAGGCTCATTGCATCGCAAAACGATAATGTCCGGCCGGATGCCCATCCCCTGCAGTTCCTTGACAGAATGCTGGGTGGGTTTGGATTTATGTTCCAGAGACCCGTGCAGGAAGGGAACCAGAGTCACATGGATAAAAAGGCTGTTCTCTCTGCCCACCTCCAGGGAAATCTGGCGGACGGCTTCAAGAAAAGGACAGGATTCAATATCTCCTGTTGTTCCGCCGATCTCTGTAATAACCACATCGGCACCTGTCTTTTTTCCCACATTATAAACAAAGGCCTTGATCTCATCGGTGATGTGGGGGATCACCTGTACCGTTGATCCCAGGTATTCTCCCCTTCTTTCCTTATTGAGCACATTCCAGTAAACCTTTCCTGTGGTAATATTGGAGTACTGATTGAGGTCCTCATCGATGAAACGCTCATAATGGCCCAGGTCCAGATCGGTCTCCGCCCCGTCCTCGGTGACAAAGACCTCACCGTGCTGAAAAGGACTCATGGTTCCGGGATCCACATTGATATAGGGATCCATTTTCTGGGCTGCCACCTTAAGGCCCCTTGCTTTAAGCAGCCTCCCCAGGGAGGCTGCGGTTATTCCTTTGCCGAGACCGGAGACAACACCTCCGGTAACAAAAATGTATTTGGTCATGTTTTTCCTCTTTCTGCTCCCTTCAAAGGTCTGTGTAAGAATACTTTAGATCGTAAACAGCAGCTCCTCATAGGTAGGATAGGGAAGCATTTCCTTGGGCAGTCTGGCTTCGGCAGGATCTGCGGTCATTCGGATCTCATCCATTTTTTTCAGGAGAACATCATGGCAGAAGGCTGCCTGCTTGAGGGACTCATCTATTTTTTCCGCCGACGCCAGGGCTTCCTCAAGACCTTTCAGCTTTTCATAGATACTGTTATAATCCTCTGTCACTTTCTCCAGCTGTTCCTTTTCCGCATAGCTCCCGCTTCCGAGCAGTCCCTGTTTGATGGAAAGAGACCCGGCCAGGGACATGGCGTAGGAGTTCAGGGCAGGAAGGAAATCATGGGAAAGCATACTGATCAGCGTCTTCACCTCGATGAAAATGGTCTTTACATAAGCCTCCGTCAGGATCTCATATCTTGACATGATCTCTGATTCAGTAAAGATTCCATGACTCGTGAAAAGCTTTATATTCTTCGGACGGATAAAGCTGGGAAGTACGTCGGGGGTTGATTTCATATTCTCAAGGCCTCTGCGTTCTGCTTCCTCAATCCATTCATCGGTATATCCGTCGCCGTTGAAGATGACTCTCTTATGGGCTTTTATGGTCTTTTTCAGAAGCTCCATCACCTTTTCCCTGATTTGTTCGGGACTGCTTTCTCCGGTGACAGAACCATGAAGCTCCTCATAGAACTGCCGCAGTGATTCCGCCACAGCCGTATTAAGCACCACATTGGGTCCTGCCACCGATAAGGAGGATCCCAGGGAACGGAACTCAAATTTATTTCCTGTAAAGGCAAAGGGTGATGTCCTGTTCCTGTCTGTATTATCTTTAAAGAAATGGGGCAGCACAGCAGCTCCGGTTTCCATCTGAATCTTGTCGTGGTGTTCGAAGAGGGTGTCGTTTTCAATGGACTCCATAATAGCGTTAAGCTCTTCCCCCAGGAACATGGAAATGATGGCAGGCGGCGCTTCATTGGCTCCCAGCCTGTGGTCATTGCCTGCTGTTGCCACGGACAGACGCATCAGGTCTGCATAGTCATCCACAGCTTTAATCACGGCCGTAAGCAGGATAAGGAACTGTATATTCTCCTCCGGGGACTTTCCAGGTTCCAGAAGGTTGTCTCCTGTATTTGTAACCATGGACCAGTTGTTGTGCTTGCCGGATCCATTGATGCCTGCAAAGGGCTTCTCATGAAGCAGGCAGGTAAGTCCATGCTTCTTGGCAACCTTTTTCATGATCTCCATGGTCAGCATGTTGTGGTCCACTGCCACATTGGTGGTATCGAAAACCGGAGCCAGCTCATGCTGGGCGGGCGCCACTTCATTGTGCTTGGTTTTTGCGGGAATCCCCAGCTTCCACAGCTCTTCGTCAAGGTCATGCATAAAAGAAGCAATCTCAGGCTTCAAAGCTCCGAAATAATGATCCTCCAGTTCCTGTCCCTTGGGAGGCAGGGCACCAAGCAGGGTCCTTCCGGTAAAAACCAGGTCCTTTCTCTTCTCATACAGGTCTCTTTTTACCAGGAAATACTCCTGCTCCGGACCCACGGTAGTAGATACACCGGTGACTTTGCTGTTCCCCAGTAAATGAAGTATTCTGGTTGCTTCTCTTGAAAGAGCTTCCATGGAACGCAGCAGTGGAGTCTTCTTATCCAGGGCTTCTCCGCTGTAGGAACAGAAGGCTGTGGGGATATATAAGGTCTTATCCTTAATGAATGCCGGAGAGGTGGGATCCCAGGCGGTGTATCCTCTTGCTTCGAAGGTTGCCCTCAGACCTCCCGACGGAAAACTGGAGGCATCCGGCTCACCTTTAACCAGCATCTTGCCGGAGAAATCCATGATCACCTGGCCGCTTCCCACCGGTGTGATGAAGCTGTCATGTTTTTCTGCGGTAAATCCTGTCATGGGCTGGAACCAGTGAGTAAAATGAGTCGCTCCGTTTTCGACCGCCCATTCCTTCATGGCTACTGCCACTGCATTTGCCACATCCAGCTCCAGATGGGTTCCGTTTTCAATGGTTTTCTTTAATGCCTTATAGATGTCCTTGGGAAGCTTGTTCCTCATGATCTTGTCATTAAATACATTGCATCCATAGATTTCGGGAATAGATTTGCTCATAAAACTCACTCCTTGCATTATCAACTTTAATACTTTTCATAAAAATGTTTCCGGCAAAGATTCTTTTTTCTCTCTGCCATACCAAATATAATACGGATTTTGTATCATTAGTCAAGAAGGATTTCTCTTTATATTATTCATAAATCGCTCTTGATATATGGCTATTCATAGGTTTTCGATATATTATATGAATAATTTTATATTTTCTAATTCATTTCAATCTACAAACCGTGGGAAGCAAAGGCAATCTGTCCTGCCCATATCCTGCAGGTTCCCTCTAATTAACAGACCGCCAGGCTTCCATGCATAAATATATACATGAAATCCTGACGGTCAGATAATTTCCGGTTTTTTATATTCACAGGAAGGTGGCATCCTCCGGCAGGGCGAATTCCCGCTCTGTGGTCTGAAATTTTTGGGAATGACCCCCGGTTTCCTCCAGAAAATCCTTCACATAATCCACAAAACTCTCCGCCAGTTCTGAAAGAGGATGATCTTTGGTATATACAAGGACATGTTCAGCGTATTTGGGTGTATCCATGATCAGCTTGGTCACAATATGGGGATTGGGAGAATAGGTGGTCTGGGGAAAAATGCAGATACCAATGTTCTGTTCCACCAGGGCAACGGCGTTGACATAGTTGGATACCTTGCAGACCATTCTGGGGGTCATATCCTTCTCAAGAAACCATCTTTCAATGGCCTGTACCCTGGAGAGCCTTTCCGGAAGGATCAGGGGTTCATCTTTCAGATCCGTTAAAAGGATCTCATCTCCTTCTCTGACAGCCAGGGGATGATCGCCCGGAATGATGGCCACCCAGGGCTGCCGGCCCACAGAAAACCCCTGCAGAAGCTCCTGATTATAGGGAGCGGCAATAATGGCCAGATCGATCAGATGACGCTGGAGCTGCTCAAGAATATCGTCGCTTCCGCCATTTCTTATGGTATAGGTCACCAGGGGGAATTCTTCCCGAAATCCTGAGATCCATCTGGCAAGCAGATAGGGGGCCCGGCCTTCCACAGTTCCTAAAACCAGATGGCCTGAAAGCTCCTTCTCAAAATGCATGATCTCTTCCCTGGTCCGTTCGGAAAGCTCCATCATCTGGCGGGCTCTTTTATAGAGTATTTTCCCTGTGGGGGTCAGGGTCAGTCCGCTTTTTTTGCGGATGAAAAGACTGGTATCCAGTTCCTGTTCAAGCTGCTTTATTCTGTTGCTTAAAGGCGGCTGGCTCATCTTAAGCAGACTGGCAGCCCTGGTTATATTTAATTCCTCCGCAACAACAAGAAAATATTTTAATGATCTGAAATCCATAACTTCACCTTCTTATGTGAGACAAAAGCAGTGTTATTTTACCGGGATACTCAGGGTGTTTTCCTCTTATGCTCAGACCCCGCTTTCTCCGTAATTGGACAATACCCGGGCCGAGGGATCATTCACATCGCAGCCCTCCCAGCTGCGGTTGGGCATCCAGAAGTCAGTAACCATCTCCGACTGACCCGGGTAATATTTTTCAAATATTTCCCGGTAAAGGAGAGATTCCTTGGTAAAGGGAGCCGCATGCCCATACTGCTGTATCTTTTCTTCAAATTCACTGTCGGTATAGAGGCTTTCTGCGTATTCACAGAGATCATCCTTAAGGGAGTGACCCACGGCATCCGAAAATGCCGCCTTCTCCCGCATCAGTATATTATGGGGAATCAGGGCGTCCTTTTCAAAAGCATGCCGCAGCAGATATTTGCCTATCCCGTAATGATTCATCTTCTTTTGGGGATCGATCCCCATGACATAATCAACAAAGGCCAGGTCACCGAAGGGAACCCGGGCTTCCAGGGAATTGACGGAAATGCAGCGGTCGGCTCTCAACACATCATACATATGGATCTCACGGATGCGCTTCCTGGCCTCTTTTTGAAATTCCTCAGCATCCGGGGCAAAATCTGTGTATTTATATCCGAAAAGCTCATCGGATATTTCCCCGGTCAGGATCACCCGGATATCTGTGTTTTCATGAATCCACTTACACACAAGATACATACCGATGGATGCCCGGATGGTGGTGATATCGTAGGTCCCAAGGGCCGCGATGACCGGTTCCAGGGCATTGATCACATCATCTTTGGTGATAATGACCTCGTGATGGCTGCTGTGGATATAGTCTGCCACTTCCCTGGCATATTTTAAATCAATGGCATCCTTATCCATCCCGATGGAGAAGGTTTCCAGGGGACTGTCCAGATATGTGGCGGCCACGCCGCAGACTAAAGATGAATCAAGGCCGCCTGACAGAAGAAATCCTACCGGTGTGTCAGAATCCAGCCGGGTTTTGATCCCTTTTACCAGAAGATCGTGGATCTGCCCGCAGATCGTCTCCAGGTCCTCCTCTTCTACGGGGCTGTAGTCATCCGCCGGGTTGTGGTAACAGATGAAGCTGCCGTCTTTATAATAATGTCCCGGCGGGAAGGGCCGGATCTTCTCACAAACTCCCGTGAGACTTTTAGGCTCCGAAGCAAAGAGGATGGCTCCTTCTTTATCATATCCATAATAAAGAGGACGAATTCCTATGGGATCTCTGGCTGCAATGAATGACCCTGCCTTTTCATCAAAGATCACCAGGGCAAATTCCGCATTCAGAAAACCGAACAGGGATGTACCCAGCCTTTCATAGAGAGGAAGCAGAATTTCGCAGTCGCTGTCGCTGAAAAATTCATATCCCAGTTCCTCCAGGTATTTCTTTAAGGGCCGGAATCCATATAATTCCCCATTGCAGATGCAGGCATTTCCATGATAACGGAAGGGCTGCATGCCGGATACCGTCAGACCCATAATGGAAAGGCGATTAAATC
This sequence comes from Eubacterium sp., assembly GCA_017433295.1. GTDB lineage: Bacteria > Bacillota > Clostridia > Lachnospirales > Lachnospiraceae > Anaerobutyricum. Next base: position 517 of record JAFRHL010000011.1, on the reverse strand, counting down.
CCATCAGCCCCTTCCCGGTATCATAAATCTCAGACATATCCGGACCTCTGGAAGCAGTTCTTGACAGGAGATCCTTAAAAAGTTCCTTATCTGCCACGGGACTGCAGTAAGCTAATACAGAACACATCTTTTTCTCCTTTCCATAAATTAATAATAATCAAAATGAATTTTTCATCATTTAATTATTCAAATTAAACCATTTTATATATATGATGTCAAGGCGGACAGCATACGAAATAGATATGGATGATATTAAAAAATGAGAATATAGAAGCCTTAAAAATAATAAAGTGTCTCGCTCGCGAGACACTCGCTCCGCGACAAATTTCAGTACGCGCGAGTGCGCATCCTAAGCGGAGCGTTTTTTGCTCTATAGGATTAGGGTGTCAAAAGACACATTAATGATTATTACATTTTGATTGTACCTTGAAAATTTAACACGATTCGGTCTTGAAATGATCTTTTTGGATATATTTTATAGAGATGAAATGATTTTCCCTTTGCAGATTAAGCCATT
>JAFRHL010000010.1 GCA_017433295.1 Eubacterium sp. | reverse complement strand
CGGGCTGGATAATATAAGGGTAATAAAAGTAGCTGTATAGCCCAAAAGGCAGCAGTAGAGGTGTTATGGACGCACCCAAGATCTGCACGGCGAAGCCGTGTATACTTGATGCTCTGGTAATTCAATTACCGAGTAGTTCACGAGCATGCCAGAAACAGGAAAAAACACCTTCAGACAAAGCCACAGCTGATACGGGTGAGGATGTGACGCCCCAGGATTCTTCAGAGGAAACCACCGAAATAAACGGGGATGAGCCGGAGTTTGAAGGAGCAGCCTACGGTTATGGCGGAACAGATCCGGTCGAAGTCGCAGTGTATAAATATATTGTCGAGGAGTTAAGCAAGCACTACGGTGAAGCAGAGGTCAACATCCCGACCGTTTCCATAGTAGCTGTAGACGATTCCAAAGCAGATGAAGTAATTGTATACGGCGATTTCTGGATTGAAAACTATAATATCGATGGAGATACTCTCAAATGCGTTTCCGGTGGAAACTATCCCGGAGTCATGCATCTTAAGAAAGACGGTGACAAGTATGAAGTCAGTAAGATGGACATGGTTCCTGATGGTTCAGATTTTGATGGCGGTGCAAAAAAACTCTTCGGAACATATTATGAAGACTTTATGAAGGTGTATAGCGACCAGGATGCCCGTGATGAATTAAGAAAGATTACCGTATCAGATTATGTCAACTTAAACGGGCTTTCAGTTACCCAGTATCAGGATGAGGGTTGGGATCCTGTAGAACTGTATCACTGAAATGTAATTTATGATAAATAATCTAAAAAACACATCTTCCAATACGATGGGCAGGCCAGGCAGCTGAGTGGTCTGCTCATCGCTCCGTTCATTCTGCTGATCTTTTATCATATTCTTTCTGCTGCTCCAACAGTGCGTCAATTACCTTGTTGATTACGATCAAAGTGGAAGGCCTGCACATATTTAACTTTCTGGATATTTCAACATTGATCACATAGTCTTTCTTGGCAAAAGGTGTATCCACCAGAAAATAATCCAGGCTTTCATCCAGTGCGTGGGAAATCTGAAGAAGCAGAGGAAGTGACAGCTTGGTCTGTCCGATTTCAATATGGCTGATATGATTGTTGGAGCAATCCACTAATTCGGCAAGCTGGCTTTGATTCAGGTTTTTCTTCAGACGAGCCTCTCTCACCCGTTCTCCAATCTTTTTGTAATCTACCTCAGGCTTCATTCCATCACCTCACAATAATATTGTCCATATAATTGTAAGAGAAATGGAAATGTGCAACAACAAAGTGTATAGGCAAAATTGATATAGAGTTTGAAATTTAGTGTTAATATCTTTTATTAAATTATTTTGATTTGAGAATTCCCGGAATCAAAGAGCTGATGTAGGGTGAGGAAGAAAAGGAGACAGAGAACCGACCCCTGTCTCATAGACCGCCATTCAAGTAGAGATTGATGTTAATGAGTTCTGTCTGTTAATAATATCCTGTATCTCTTCTTCTGTTTTATCAGCGATATCCGCAATCTGCTCCAAAGTAAACCCTTTCCTGAACATATTGAAAATTATTTCTGCATGTCCTTCTGCCAGACCGGCCCGCCATCCTTCTTCTCTAACAGCAAGACTAAGATTACACATTAATTCCCCTTCCATTTTTGATGCCCAATAATATTGTCATCAGTCAGGTGAATATGGTTTAAGCTGTTTTCGTCCATATTCATACAGACCCATATGGAATAGACCTGCCTGATATCATTATAGTCCTTCTTTATAAATTCCCTCTCTTTCTGGGAAGATATCATCCGGCAACCGTAGAATATACTTCGGTTTAATATGAAATATTCAGATGGCTCATCTTTTTGCGCTTCAACATTGACAATGATTCTGGAAAGCCCCTCATGCATCCTCACGTAAAATATGATATCAAACCTTACCAGCCCCTCGTTGAGTTCCTGGTTTTCTGTGTTGAAGCCAATGATTTTTTTGCTCTGGGCTTCAGCCTTTGCATTAGTATATCCCAGATCTATAGGAACTTTACCGATAAAGGGCTCCCCTTCTATAAAATATGTAATCTCTTCAGGATCCATATTCTTAAATTCATCTATTGTGTATTTCAGGATATGCGCCAGGACGATCTTTTTGCCAAGCAGCTGTTTAGTGTCTTGTGTCAATCATTTCTTTACTTAAAATTCCATCTTGTCGTCAGCTACTTCGTTGTCGTCAATCGCCGTAGCCCGCTACGGCTCTTTCCTCCGTCTTGCATCTGACGACAATCTGAAATTTTAACTTAAAGTATGATTGGCACAAGACACTAGCCTGTTCATCGTACTGGGCATCTTTATCTGTTGCAGTGATTAATGTGTTAAGGTCTGCAGCCATCTCAGTGGGGAATCCCCCACTGAGATGAGCCTCCGGCGGATCACAGAGTTGCGCAAAAGAAAGCAGCTAAAGCTGCTGCGCAACTCGCGCGGAATCGCCGTGGCGATTCCGATTAGAGAAGTCTCCTCTCATGAAGCAATACAGACATTATTAACAGCAATAATGCATCATGCAACTATTATGTTAATTATAACTTGGAAATGATAGGAATGCAAGTAAGATATTTGTAGTTTATATGTTGTAAATAATTATCAATTGCGAAAAAGCATAGCAAATAGTACTATATATTCATATAAGCATCTTGCCTATATAGTTATAATTTGATATATTATAGATAACGAAACCGATAGATATATATGGAGAGTGGAGGTATATCGGCATATGGAATGAGTGTATGAGAGTTTAAAATTATTGATGGGTAGTATAGAGCTAATTATCTGTAGTCAGACACGGGTAAAGTTCTTCCATGGAAATGTCGAAAATTTCCACCAGGGCATGAACTTTGTAATCAGTGATCAAGCGGAGATTTTTTTTATTTTTAATATAGCAAGCTCGTTGATTTCTACAACACGAAGATGCAGCTGCTCTGAGAGATTTGTTGTGTCAGCTTTTGGGCTTTCGGGGGGAGCGAATGTTAGGGGCTTAAGAACCTATAATGATTCTATTTAAATGGAATGCTCGAAAAGGTTCTCATTGATTAGAGTAAACAAAAAGTTATTGGGAGGAAAATATGAAAGAAAGACAAGATAGTACAGAAAGAAGATGGCTTTATTGTATTGTTATTACTGGATTATTGATCTGTTCTTTGTTTATGAAAGGAAGTATTTGCGCAAAGGCTGCTACTGCATCAGACGTTATTTCTGTAGCGCGTAATGAGGTGGGAACATCAGGAAGTCCTAATAAATATACAAGGTGGCTCGGATCAATCAATGGCTCTTATTCATATGCATGGTGCCATGCATTTGTTTCCTGGGTTGCTAATCAGGCAGGAGCTGGGGATATTATTCCGAGAACTGCTTCTTGTGCAACAGGAGTTCAATGGTTTAAAAATAATGGTAGATGGAAAGCAAGAAGTAGTGGTTACACACCAGAGCCTGGGGATATCATTTATTTTGATTGGGGTAATAATGGAGGGTATGATCATGTAGGTATTGTAACATCTGCCAGTAATGGTCGAGTTCACACCATTGAAGGCAATGCAAAAAATGCAGTTAAAATAGATGGTGGTTATTCAAATGGGTATGCAATAAATAGTACAGATATATTGGGTTATGGACACCCAAACTATAGTTCACCCCCATCGCCAACTCCTGTCAACAACCCTATCGGTAATATAGACACTGCCAGTGGTGGAAATGGAACAATTAGTTTTACAGGGTGGGCATTTGATGCAGATAATTCTAATGCTTCCTTAGAAATACACATATATGTTGGTGGACCTGCCGGTAGCGGTTCAGTTCAGGCAGTTCAGGGATTTACGGCAAATCTCGCAAGTGATGATGTAAACAGGGCGTATGGAATAAGTGGTAGTCATAGATTTGATGCAACGTTAGAAGTTCCTTCACTTGTTGGAACACATATGGTTTATGTTTATGCAATAAATATTGGAAGTGGAAATCATACTGTTTTGTTTGCAGATAACATTACTGTAACTGGACATAATCCTGTGGGATGTATTGATCGTATTGAATCTCAGCCGGGGAAAGTACGTGTAAAAGGTTGGGCTTTCGATGAAGATGATCCTAGTAGATCAATTGAGGTACATGTTTATGTTGGAGGGCCTGCTGGATCATCCGGGGCTGCTTGTTATCCAATTAAAACAGATATTGAACGCTCTGATGTAAATAATGTGTATGGACTTTCAGGCAAACACGGTTTTGATTCGTGGATTAGTACGGGAAAAACTGGGGACCAAGATATATATGTATATTATATCAATATTGGAGGTGGTGTTCACACTCAGAGTGATAAAAATATTGTCAGAATCCATATGAAATCTGACACAGGCCAATCAATTCCAGATGGAGATTATCATATTCGATCAAGTCTCACAGATAATAAATGTCTTGATGTAGAAGGTGCTTCAGACAGTAATGGCACTAACGTTGACCTTTATTCTAATTTGGAAGACGAAAAGCAGGTTTTTCATGTTGAGTACTTAGGTGATGGTTATTATAAAATTACGAATAAAAAATCAGGGAAATCTCTGGATGTCGCTGGTGCAGGTAGTTCAACAGGAACAAATGTACAGATATATGATTCAAATGGATCTGCTGCACAACAATGGATAATCAAAGAAACTGGAGATGGAAGGAACTATTACATTTATTCTAAATGCAATGGTCGAGCATTGGATGTTGAAAATGCAGCGAACCAAAATGGAACGAATGTCCGTATGTGGTCTAAAAATGAATCTGATGCACAAAAATGGTCATTTGTTTCTTGGTCTGAAGACAGTAATAAGACTGTCGAAAGTGGGAACTATCATATAATAACTGCATCCGACAAAACGAAAAGTTTGGATTTATATGAATATAATCCTAATAACAAGACACCTATAGGAATTTGCAAAAGTGCAACTAATAAAAGACAGGTGTTTAATGTAAAGTATATAGGGAATGGATATTATACAATCAGGCATAGGGAAGCTGAATCTGCGGTAGAGATTTATGGGGCTCTTGCGTATAAGGGAACCAAAGTTACCAGTTACGAGAATAACGGGTCAGATGCACAGCAATGGATCATCCGAAAATCTCCCAACAGCCCTTACTACAACATTGTTTCCAAATGTGGGGGCTTCTCTATAAATGGTGACACCTCCAAACCAGACCATTTTGTGAATGCTACTCTGGAGATCGGGGACGGCTCACCCACCCAGGACTGGCTCTTCATCCCGGATGAGGATCAGAAACTGAAGGCAGTTACCAAAGACCTGAACGCTGCCCTCACCTGGAACGCCCTCTCCTGGGCCGACACCTACGACCTTAACATCAAAGACGCCAGCGGAAAAGATTTCTCCCAAAAAGGCCTGACAGAGACCTCCTTCATGGACCAGCTCCCGGCCGGGACCTATACCGCCTCTGTCACCAGCAGGAGTGACGTCTACACCCTGGACAGTGACGAGATCACCTTCACGACAAAGCGTTCCGCGGAAGATACCGTGATCGAAGATATCACCTTTGAAGGAAAGACTTACACTTACGATGGTACGCCTAAGAGCCTTGCCATAACCCAGGCATTACCGGAAGGCGTTTCCGTGAAATACAGCGGGAATGACCAGACGGATGCCGGTACTTACACCGTGACCGCCCAGTTTACGGACAGCACGGGCAAGGTCATCGATGTCAAGTCTGCAGATCTCGTCATTGATCCCAAAGACGTATCAATAGAAGATTCCGGCGTTGCTGTGGAACAGATCCCTGACCAGACCTACACCGGCCGGGAGACCATCCCGGAGCCTGTGGTAAAAGACGGGGAGGCTGTATTACAGAAGGATACAGATTACACCGTATCCTGTAAGGACAATATCAACGTTGGGGAAGCCACGGCGACCATAACATTTAAAGGCAACTATTCCGGCACAAAAAGTCTTGGTTTTCATATCAACAAGGCAGCCAACTCATGGAAGAGCGACCTGTCCTGCCAGGATGTCGTCTATGGAACAGGATTAAAACCGTCAGCGGAAGCCGCCTTCGGAAAGGCCACATACCAGTTTGCGGAGAAAGCGGACGGCACATACTCAGACCAGGCGCCGTCCACCGCGGGAACCTGGTATATAAAGGCCCTGGTGGAAGGAACGGATAATTACACCGGACTCGTATCAGACCCGGTGGAAGTGACGATCACGAAAGCCGTGTATGATCTGGACGGCCTTACTTTTGAGGATAAAACGGTCACCTATAATGGGGAACCCAGGAGCCTTACAGTAGAAGGACAGCTTCCCCTTGGCCTGACTGTGGCCTATGACGGAAATGGGGAAGCAGAGGCTGGGACCTATACCATCACTGCCCATTTTGAAGGGGACAGTAATAATTACCAGCCTGTCCCGGATATGACGGCGGCCCTCACCATTGAGCCCCGGCCGGTCCCCATCCCGGAGGGTTACAATGACCTTGTCTACAATGGGGAAGAACAGTATGGCGTCTGGTGGGAGAGTGAGGATTATACAGTCGTCTCCGGCGGCACCGCCACAGAGGCGGGGACCCATGAAGCCACGGTCCGCCTGGCAGATAAGAAGAACACTGCCTGGGAGGACGGAACTACAGAGGATAAGAAGGTCAGCTGGACCATCGCGGGTGCCGGAAATGAGTGGACCGAAGCCCTGACCTGCCCGGATATCACCTACGGGCAGGCACCCAGCCCGTCCGCAAAGGCAAAGCATGGGACAGTGACATTTACTTACAGCAGGGACGATGCCATGACATTTACCGGTAAAGTGCCGACAGAAGCAGGCACTTACTATGTCCGGGCCCGTGTCCGGGAGACGGAGGAGTACGCCGGCCTGGAAAATATCATGGAGTTCACCATCAAAAAGGCTTCCTATGACATGGCAAATGTCAGCTTTAAGGACTCGTCTGTCGACTACGACGGACGGCAGAAGAGCATCACGGTCAAAGGCGACCTGCCGGAAGGCCTGGCGGTCAGCTATGAGGGCAACGGCAAATATAATGCCGGAAGCTACGAGGTCAAAGCGAAATTTACCGGGGATGACAACCATGAGCCTGTCCCGGCGAAGACAGCGACCCTCACCATCCTGCCGAAAAAGGCGGAAGACCTGACCTTTGGCCAGATCGCCGACCGGACCTACAGCGGCCGTGAAATGGAGCCGGAGGTGGATGTGGAAAATGATTATGTTCCGCTGACGAAAGGCTTCGATTATGAAGTAGAGTATCAGGACAATAAAGAGGCCGGAGCCGCAAAGGCTGTCGTGACCATGAAAGGCAACTATGAAGGGACAAAGGAGATCCCCTTTACCATCCGTCAGGCAAAGAATAAATGGAAGACAGAACTGACCTGCCCGGATATCCCCTACGGGACCAGACCGGAACCCGCGGCAGAGGCCCGGTTTGGAAAGGTTAAATTCATTTACAGCGACCAGGAGGACGGGGATTATACGGATACCCTTCCCGGCAGGTTCGGTACATGGTTTGTAAAGGCAACTGTGGAGGAAACATCCAACTATACAGGCCTGGAGTCTGACCCGTTCCAGTTTGCCATCAAGAAACATACCCATGTATGGGATAAAGGGGAGGTCACCAGGGAGCCCACCTGCACAGAAGCGGGAGTCAGGACATTTACATGTGGTGACTGCGGTGACACAAAGACAGAACCCATTGCGGCCAAAGGGCATAAAGAAGTGACCGACCCGGCGGTGGCCGCCACCAGGACATCAACCGGCCTGACAGAGGGCAGCCACTGTTCCGTGTGCGGGGCGGTGATCAAAAAGCAGTCGGTGATTCCAAAGCTTGGCAACGGAAATACCGGTGGAAACACCGGCAGCGCCGGTAACGGGCAGGGCGGACCGGCCAACCCATCTGGCGGCAGCAATAACGGCAGTGGTGATCCTTCTGGGAACCAGCAGGCTGCTCCGTCCGGCGGCAGCCAGGGAAGCGGCACTCAACCAGCTTTAGTGAAGCAGGAGAAAGCCATCACCAGCCAGAAGGGTGACGGAGACCCGAAAGGTTCCACCTACCGCATCCTTAACGCCCGGGTTAAGAAATCTTCCGGGAATTCCAATACTTTGGGTTGGAAGAAAGTATCAGGCGCAACGGGATACATTGTCTATGGAAACCAGTGCGGCGCAAAATACCGCTTTACTAAACTTGCAGAACTTAAGGGAACAACCTGGATCCATAAGAAGCTCAACGGAAAGAAGCTGAAGAAAGGCACTTACTACAAATATATCGTAGTCGCAATCAAAGATGCATCCGGCAACAAAACTGTCCTGGCGACCTCAAAGACTTTGCATGCCGCAACAGCAGGAGGCAAGGCAGGCAATCCGGGAATGCTGACTGTGAAAAAGACAAAAATATCCCTGAAGAGGAATAAGACTTTTGTGATCAAGGTAAGCCAGAAGCCGCTTACAAAGAAACAGAAGATCAGCAGACACAGGAAGGTCTGCTTCGAGTCTGATAACCCGGAGATCGCCACGGTCACAGCCTCCGGAAAAGTCAAAGGGCTGAAGAAGGGCAGCTGTAAGATCTATGTATACGCCCAGAACGGTTTATCCAAGGTCATAAAAGTTCGTGTCAATTAATTTACAGGTTATTTGCTGACAGCAGAAATATTTCCTGCATGCCTGTGGCTGAAAAAAATACAGTTGTAAAAATACAGTTACAAAATCGCCGCCATCCGTTTTACGGGTGGCGGCGTAAATCTTTTTCATATGGTATTCACACGATTGCTTCAATCAATTTCTTTCCATTTACAGTCTGATGGCTGATACCTTTCATTTTCTTTTGATTAAAGCTGTAGGTCAGCATATAACCTGTTTTCAGATGGTAATATTCCAGATAGTCAGCCAGCTGGCTTTCTCCATTCTCATGATATGCATTTCCGTGCCAGATTTTAAGCTCAACCACGTGACGCTCTCCGCTTGCCTGCCCCGGCTCTGGAAATCGGGCTGTCCTTCATTTCCTCAAGGCTGAGAAAGTAGTTGTACAGCCGAGTCTCAAAAATCCGGTTCGTTATACCCAGAGCACCGTTTTTGTTCTGGATAAAACCATACATTTCGCCATCCATGGCAGGGATATTATCCGGATTATAAGGTATCCGTTCGCCGCCAAACAGGATGCGCTGCAGAACAGCACTTAAACCTGGATTGTTATATACCTTCCCCATCAAAGAATCAAAAAGAGTATTCTTTTCTGTGAGAATCTCCCGCACGGCATCGCTGACGCCTGCAATCGTCCATGCTTCAGCGCCTGAAGTTAGATGTCTGTCCATAAGCCGTGTATCGATTTTCTGGCAAATGCGGCTTACCAGATAAGGGTACCCTTCTGTGTAATTATAGATTTCACGTGCAATCTCAAGTGTGTCCATATAGGTGTGATGGTCAGCTTCGTAATCATCCAGCATCCCTCTGATGCCGGATTCCGACAGGCTCATGTCGATATCAAAATCTGCCGCGATATTCCATGGGCTGTTAAACTTAAGTTCATCACCCTGGCGGATTTTGGATTTCAGATGTTTGATGTCCGTTACTCCTGCGAGGATAACGGGGTGGAACGCCGGTTCATTTCTGGCTTCCCGGCTTAAATATCCTTCCCGCAGCTGGGCCAGAAAATCCAGAAATGCCTGATAATCTGAGGCGGCATCCACCTCATCAATGATTAAGACGACAGGCTTTACAGATTCAGCGCACCGGTCAAGAATCGCATCATATAATTCATCCAGCCTGGCCAGATGTTCCCTTCTGTCCATAAACTCTGAAAATGCCAAAAGAGTCCTTTCCGGAATGTCAGGACAGGTTCTGGCCGCACGTTTTATCAATCTGCAAAATGACTGAACAAATGATTCCTCCGTACTGAATCCGGCACCGCCAATCCCCTGAAAACTGATGCTGATAACAGCGTAATTCGGGGAAAGATATTTACTCAAAGCAGTGAGGGTCGTTGTTTTCCCGTATTGGCGCGCCCGATTGATACAGAAGTACTTACCTGTATCAACCATGTCTTTTATATTTTCAAGCCTTTCACGGATATCGACCATATAGTGTTTTTCAGGATTGCAAATACCTGTTGTGATAAATTGTTTCACTAAACCACCTCTTTATTGGCGATGTACCCAGCATCATTGTTTTTACTGAGAATCAATCGAAATCGCCTCGGCGATTTCGCGCGAGCCCGGCGGCAGTTTTAGCTGCCTTCCATTGCGCAACTCTGCGTCTCGTCTTCCGACTCGGTCGGTGCTCTGCCATAGTGAGTTCTCATTTAATTATAATAAAAATCTCAATAATATCAAGTAAAAAAGGAATACCAGATGTACCGAAGGAATAAAAAACCCTATATTATATCTGCCGGTCGTGTTATTATCATTTTATGGAACAAGGTATGAGTCAGAACAAGGTCCGGAAGGCTATGCGTTTTACCAGCGACATCCGTAATTTGCTCCACCGCCACATTAAACCGATATATGAAGTATACTGAAATCATCGTGTAACTTTGAAGAACCTTCCTTTTTTATAAATTTAAATCTTGAACAAACGGAATATTATTGTTAAAATAATATTGAAGAAATGACATTTTTGAAATGCTCAGGGAGTGAAGCTAATGATTTTTAAAAGAAAAGTATATAATCAGCTGTTGGAGTGGAAACAAAAATATGCTGATAGATACAGTATTCTTCTGGAAGGAGCCAGGCGTGTGGGTAAATCGACAATAGCAGAAGAGTTCGCAAGGAATGAGTACCTTTCTTATATTCTGATCGATTTTGCTTCAGCTTCAGCTGCTTTGATGGCCTGTTTTGAAGACATTGGGGATATCGATATGTTTTTTCTTCGGCTGCAGGCAGTGACCGGTGTGCAGCTTGTTCAACATAATTCTGTCATTATCTTTGATGAAATACAGTTATTTCCCCCTGCAAGACAGGCTGTCAAATACCTGATTCAGGATGGGCGCTATCACTATATTGAAACAGGCTCGCTGATCTCAATCAGGAAAAATGTGAAAGATATCCTGATTCCTTCTGAAGAAATGAAGCTTAGGGTCTGTCCTATGGATTATGAAGAATTCCTTTGGGCGACTGGCAAGGCCAGTTATGGTATCATCAATCAGCTCTTCCGGGCCAAAAAGGAGATAGGCCAGCAGATTAACCGTTCATTGATGCGGGAGTTCAGAATATACATGGCAGTCGGGGGGATGCCCCAGGCGGTAGAAGCCTACTTAGATGGAAAGAATTTTTCTGAAATTGATATGGTAAAGAGAGCTATCATTGAGCTATATGAAGAGGATTTTAAGAAAATTGATCCTTCCGGCAGGATATCTGCCATGTATCATTCCATTCCCGCACAGCTGGCAAAAGATACGAAAAGATATCTGTTGTCTTCTGCAACCAAAAAGAAAAAGACGGACCGGGATGGGGAACGTCTTTTTGATCTCATTGACTCAAAAACAGTTATGATCTCCTACAATACAACTGATCCCCATGTAACACTGGCGGATACCAAAGATCTGACCAGTTACAAAATGTATATAGCGGATACAGGGCTTTTTGTGACGCTGATGTTTATTGATCGTCCTTCGGCTGAAAACGAGATCTACGCAAAGCTTCTCTCGGACAAACTTCCCGCCAATCTGGGATATCTGTACGAAAATGCTGTTGCGCAGATGATAACGGCAGGCGGCAGAGAATTGTATTATCATACATGGGAAAAGGATGGAAGTACACATTATTATGAAGTCGATTTTTTAATTACGTCAAAAACAAAAATAACTGCCATCGAAGTGAAATCATCCGGTACGGGAAAACACGAATCTCTGAAATGTTTTAGAAGTAAATATTCAAAATCTGTGAATGAAACTATAGTTCTTTCGCAAAAAGATATAAAAAGGGATCATGAATTATTGTACCTGCCCATATATATGACTCCCTTTCTTGCGCGATAAGGTTTTCATGCGGCCGTTTCGGAATGCTTCGCATTCCTTAAGTGGGAGACAGGGGACGGTTCTCTGTCTCCTTGTCCCCTGTCTCGTCGGAGAGGAAAAGACATTTGAAGAGATATGATGACATTCTGCTAAATGAATTACTGAACCGTTATGAGCGAAGCAGCCTCTACAGCGGGTCGAATACAAGGACAGTAAATATCAGCGTTCCCGTTGATCGGAAGCTGTTTCCGGAATATTTTGATGAAACCTGGTCCGGATATCATCTGCTCCACGAGCAGCTGGAGCTTCTTGAGGAGAAAGACCTGGTCAGCCTGGTATGGAAGAATGGAAAAAAAGGGCATATCCTGAAAAAGGCTGTTCTGAATACAGACAGGCTGGATGAAATATACCCCTTGCTGAGACGGAAAAGCCGTAAAGAAAAGGAACATAGGATCCTTGAAATCAGCGAAAGCATCCGGGAGAGCCTGCCTTCCTTTTATGAATGGATCACAAAACGTATAGAGGAAGGGAAAAGCGTCAGACAGTATGTCGATATAGATACCCCTGATCGTTTTTTGCGCATTTGTACTATGATTGGAGAAATTCTTAAGAATAAAAAAGCTGTTTTTCTCAGGGCATTTTCCGTTCGGCTGTTTCATGATTCAAAGATTGCGGAAAAAGAGATTGGAACTGCAGCCCGTATAATCACCGCCTTTCATCCGGAGGAGAAATTCCGTGATCTGGAGGCAGATGAAATTCTGGAAGAATATGAGATTTATCGGAATCCTGCGTGGATCATGATGAAAGGTAACGGCCGGTTGGCGATGGAAAAGAAGAAGACAGACACGGAGTATATTTCGGAGGACGGAACCGGAAATAGGGTAGAAAATAGAGAAGAGAATAAGGCTCCAGGCTCCTTTGATTATGTCCGGCTGGCGGATTTCCCGGGCGGGATCGGGATCACCTGCGAAGATATGGGAAGGATCTGCTGGGATCCGGAACATGTTCCTTCAGGCATCCTCACTATTGAGAACCTTACATCCTTTCATCAGTGGAAGGCCGGGGATGAGCTGGCCATCTACCTGGGCGGCTATGCCAATCAGGCGAAAAGAAAACTTCTGATGGATCTGAAACGAGCTTATCCGCATATAATATTCTTTCATTTTGGAGATATTGACTGCGGCGGCTTCCGTATATGGAAAAATCTCTGCCAGGAGACAGGAATCGAGATCCGGCTGGTTTATATGGATGAGGACACATACCTGGAATATCTTCATGAAGGCCGTCCCATGACAGAGCAGGATCTTCATACCATGAAGAAAATGTCTGAAGATCCCTTTTACCGGAGGCAGAAGAAACTGTTTGAACGGATGATTCAGGAAAGAGTCAAGATTGAGCAGGAGAGCATAGGTGGAGACAGAGAACCGTCCCCTGTCTCCCCGAATCCCTGAAATGTTTTAGAAAGGATACACAGAAAGATGAAAAAAACCATAATGAATATAATAGAAACAGATCTGGGAGAAGGAAATCTGAAGAAGATTCTTGATAAATCTCTCCCATCAGTAAAAGAGGATGTACAGCAGGCATATGCTTTGTGTGTTGAAGGAAAGATAGAAGAAGCCAGGGAACTATGTGAAAGGATAGTAAGCATCCAGCCTGATCTTCTGGAGATTCAATATCTTCTTGCGCAATGTCTGTATTATCTCAGTAATAAATCTCAGGGGCAGGAAAACCTGAGACAGGCTGATTCCATTATGAAATATTTGAGGAAGCAATGTCCGGCAGATGAAGAGGTAATCATTATGTCGGGGAAAGTCAGCCATGCTCTGGGAGATTATAGGGAGGCAGCCGGATATTTCTCAAAGGTTTGTCCATTGAAAGAGTATCAGCCTTTTGTATATCAGCTGTGTGGGGACTGCCTGATGAATATCGGACAGCCAGGGAAAGCTCTTTCCTGGTATCATCTTGATCTGGAGCAATATGAAAAGTCAGGGAAGATTCCACATGCCATGATGTTGGATGGATCCTTTCAAAATACGCTGTTTCTTGATATAGAATGGAATGTCGGACGTTTGCCCCGGGATCTGGAATTATATAAAAAGTTTCTTGATCAGGTGGGGGATGAGAGTGACAAGCTTCAGCCTTATATCTCAGATATTGTTATCTGTATCAGTAAAAATCTTTCAAGGAAAAGTCTGCGTATCCCATTTTTAAGGTTTCTGGATTTTCTGGAGGAAAAAGATATTTTAAAAGGGGAATACGAAACAACTGTTTATTCAGGATATATTGCGCTTGAGTCCTTTTATATGCATGAGGACAAAAAGGTCAGCAGCTTTGTGGAGGATTATATTGCAAATGTGTCTGATTATATTTATGAAGAGCGGCAGAAAGAAAAAGGGACACTAACCAGTTCGGGATATCAAAATTGTATTGAGGAAGGGACTTCGGCCGCTGATATGAGGTATATGAGCAGGTCAAAGTATCTGACATATAACTGGTATATGTGCAGATATTACCATGATCATACGGGGGAAATGAAGTATGTAAAAGAAACATACCCGCATTCATGGGATATGGCGGAGAAATGTTTTTACAGGATACAGGATGAACCGGAGACGTATCAGAAAGCGCTGGTTACACAGATGCTGGGTCTGACCCAAAGCCGGAGGGATATAATTGATCGGACATTAAATGAAGAAAAAATTATCAGTCAGCTGAATGATCTCTATGAAGATGCAGTCAGCACAAAAAAAGAACCTGTGCGGATCGATTCCGGAACCACCTTCCGCCGGGGGGAAACAAAACCAGGAAGAAATGATCCCTGTCCCTGTGGCAGCGGAAAAAAATATAAAAAGTGCTGCGGAAAAGGGGTATAAACGGATATATTAAATCCCCTTCCGCTATTTACATGGCATTTTTGCCATGATATAATTACGCAGAAAAAGGAGACAGGGGACGGTTCTCTGTCTCCATACCCGGTCGTCATTAATTGTCGGAAAGGATCCTGCTATGAAGCTTTACAGATGGCAGAAGGAATGTCTGAAGGCCTGGGAAAACAATGGCCATCGAGGGATCGTCCATGCGGTCACCGGGGCGGGGAAGACAAGACTTGCCCTTGCCGCGATTGATGAGCTGACAGACAGATACAAGGATATTGTCATAAGGGTTGTTGTTCCGACGATTCCTCTGGCCCGCCAATGGCAGAAGGCACTGCTTCATCACATGCCATCAGAAGAGATGAGACCCGGCTTTTTCAGTGGGGAAAGGCGGGACGATCCGGACAGACGGGTTATGATCTATATCATCAATTCTGCCAGAGACTATCTTTTCCGGCACATCCGCCGTGACCTTGCCCTGGGTCATCCCGTCCTGCTGATCTGTGATGAATGTCATCATTATCAGAGCAGGGAGAATCGGAAGATTTTCAGTTTTCTGACTTCCCAGATCAGGGGAAGTGGGGGCTATTTTGCCCTGGGTCTTTCTGCTACGCCTTTTGGAAGCAATAATGATTCTGTTCTGACCCGATCCCTGGGAAAGGTGATTTATCAGTATGATTTCAGCGATGCTGTTATGGACGGAGTGATCTCGCCATTTACCATATGTGAGGTGGCCGCCTCTTTTTATGGGGATGAACTGGATACATATATGGAATTGACTGATAAGATCAGTCTTCTTCTGGCAAGACTTTACGCCTCTTATCCCGACCTGAAAGGGATGGAGAAAGACCAGTTTCTGAAGAAAGTCAGCGCCATCGCCTCTGAGGCGGACATGGATCCTGAAGAGCCTGCGGCAGCCTTCTTACTGGCGACCTGGGATCGGAAGAGGGTGAGTAATCTTGCCCGGGCCAGGATTGCCTGCGGGGTTGCCCTGATTGAGCGTCTGAATACGGAAGACCGGATCCTGGTATTCTGTGAAAGGATCTCTCAGGCAGGGGATATGGCAGCTGCAGTCCGGAGGAGCTTTGGCAATATCTGCGGCATCTACCATTCGGAGATGACAAAGGATGCCAGGGAGAGAGTGCTTGATGAGTTCAGGAAAGGAAACATCCGTATCCTTATAAGCTGTCGATGTCTTGATGAGGGAATTGACGTTCCGGATGCAAATATCGGAATCGTTTTAAGCAGCTCAGCGGTGGAACGTCAGAGGATCCAGAGACTGGGAAGGGTTGTCAGGAGATCCCCTGGAAAAGACACAGCCTGTCTCTACTACATCTATATCAGAGAGTCTTCTGATGACGCAGCCTATTTGAGAGAGTTTGAGGATTATGAAAGTTTTAACCTGCGCTATTATACTGCCGAGAAGGAATTTGCCCATGACATCTATGAGTATGCCGGTTCAGTTATTCTGAAACGGGCAGACCAATGTGGATATAGCAGGAATCAGATAAAGGAACTCAGGAGCTGTCTGCAGGAAGGTCTGGTTCGCGCTGATTTTCTGATTCCGGGAGAAATCCAGGAGGAACATATCAGGGAAGCCTCCGGCAGGCATGAAAAGAATTACTGGTCAGTGATGAAAAAGATGGGAGATACAACATGCTGAATTATGAAGATTTTTACAAAGAAATGCAACCTGTTTTGAAGAAACTGAAGGACAGTGCGGCAGCGGCAAACCGCTTACAGAAAGGCATCCAGAAGGACATGGATTCAGGAAATCTGGTAAATGCGAAGAAAAGTATCGAGACCCTTAAGGCCGCGGCAGAGGGACTGGAAGAAGCCATATCTGATGCTTCCGCCATCACAGACGGATTTGACAGCAGGGCTTATTTCGCAGAGGGCGACTTCACCAGGCAGCTGATCGAAGCCTGCGAGACCATCGGTGTTGATGTAAAAGGCGAAAGGGGCATTTATGAGATGTTCCCTTATAAGGTTCGCATTACAGGCGACGAAGATCATGACGGAGAGGTCTATATCAACCGTAAAAAGTTCCCGAGCTTCCGGCCTTCCCATGTGGCTGCGCATATTCAGACAGGACGGGAGAAACTCTTCAAGGCGAACTTTAATAAAACAGCCTTCATGAATGAGCTGGCAGATGCTTACGAGACCGCCTGCCTTAAGTCCCATGCCAGGATCGGAAGTACCCAGAAGCTTGATAAGATTTATAAGGCCATGGCGCCTACCTCCAGAGCCCGTAAGGAATATGACAAGCTGGCTTTTGCCTTTGACCTGGCCAGAATTTATGAAGCAGGACCGGAGGCATGGATGACAAAGGACGGGAAGAAATATTATTTCGGGACCAGCCGCGATGGAAAAACCGGCTATCGGGTGCTGGGAAGTACTGGTGTGGAGACCTTTATTAATACTTTGAAGCCGCTAAGTGAGGACGAATAAAAGAAATAAAAGAACATGCCGGTGCTGCCGGTACCATGAGGGTGTATAATGGAGAGACCAATGAAAGTAGATGCGGGGGAGTCCTACAACGGGATAAGCTCCCTGACAGATTTCCTGAAGAAACAATATCTTGAAGGATATATTCCCTTTGGCGGGAGTAAGATCAAATTTGTCACCGGACGACCGGGAAGCGGAAAAACATTTCTGGCTGACCGGATAAAGGAAGATGCATGTGGTCTTGGATATCTGACGGTTTCATTTTCGGCCAGGGATGTCTGGCTTCATGATTTCAGAGAGCTGTATCTGGAGGTGTTAAAACAGTGTGATATTGATCATGTGCTGAAGGGGTGCGCTGACAGAATCATACTGGAACTGGGATATGACCCGGTAAAGCTCTCGGATGGTAAAAACCTGATGGATTATCTGTCAGAGATCGGGGAAGCAGACCCCCTGATCCGGGGAGAAATCAGAAGCAGCCTGCGGGAAAAGTTTATCAGAAATCCCAGGCTGGATCATAATTTCGGCTATGCCTGCTCCCTGATTACCGGAGGGATCCTGGGTCATCCGGTGCTGGAGGATTCCAACCGGGAGCTTCTGCTGGCGTTTTTACAAGGAGACAAAACAGTGAAGCTGGCTCAGCTGCGGGCACTGGGGCTGTCCCCCTCCAGGGTAACAAGATACAATGCCCGTAATCTGCTGCGGTCGCTTTCTGAGCTGATCCACCTGGCAGGCTATGCAGGGCTGCTGATTGTTATAGATGACATGGAGATCCTTCTGAACCGTTCGGCAGCCGATGCAAGAAGATATACAAAACTCCGGAGAGAAGATGCCTACGAGAGTATACGACAGCTGATTGATGACATTGACAATATGCGATATATTATGTTTATGCTCTGCTTTGACAGAGAACTGATCGATAACGATAATTATGGCGTGAAATCGTATCAGGCTTTGTGGATGCGCATACAAAATGAGGTTGTAAGTCCCCGTTTCAATCATTTTGCCGATATCATTGATATGGACCGGTATGGAGACGAGTTTTATTCAGAGGAGGTACTCGGGGAAATGGCGGAAAGAATCCGCAGTCAGCTTATATCACAGGGATTTGAGACAAGACAGCCTGATCCGGAGGAAATCAGGAGCCTTTACGAACGGGCTCAGTTCGGAGGGGTGGGACTTCCCGGGCTCCTGTACCATGCAGTTCGTGAAAAGGAGGAGAACCATGGCTGACCATTATGCAAGACATATTATTGAGGCATTGCGTTCCGGGGTTCCCTCCAGAGCAGTGGGAGAGTATTTTTCCGAAGCCCGCCCTAAAATGATGAAGCGGATCCAGGATAAGCTGGAGAGCGTCCGGGAGAGCGGCCGGTCTGACGGAATGATTTTTAAAGGCAGATACGGAGAAGGGAAAACGCATCTGTTGAATACCGTATTTAATATGGCTACCACATCCAACATGGCTGTCTCCTTTGTCTCGCTGGGAAAAGAAACCCCTATAGATAAGCTTCATCTCCTCTATCCGAAAATCATAGAAAATACTTATCTGCCAGGAGCGTCCCAACCGGGATTCCGTCAGAAGCTTTTCGAGCTCACGAAAGGAAGTAAGATCTCCGGTGAACTGATGGCCTACGCAGCAAAGGAGCTGATGACAGATAAATTGTACTTCTTGATCAAGGCTTATCTGGGAACACAGGAGGAAGAAGAGAGGGATATCTTTCTGGCAGACCTGGAAGGGAATTTTACGACTGCTTCTGTCATAAAGAGAAGCTACAGGCGTGTCACGGGAACTGTGGCAAAGTTTAATGTAAGCTTCAGAAAAACTTCCCATGCCATGGATTACTTCTGTTTTACCAGCCACCTCTTCAGGCAGCTGGGTTATGATGGATGGGTGCTCCTTTTTGATGAAGCAGAGCTTATAGGTCGTCTGGGGAAAAAGACCCGGGCAAAAAGCTATGCTATGCTGCAGAGCTTTTTGAATCCTTCCCCGAAGCTTGAAAATGTATTCTCGCTTTTTGCTTTCAGCTCTTCTTTTGAAGAAGATGTTATCGACAAGAAAAACGAAACTGCAAATGTAGAAGACTGCTTTGCCGATGATCCTGAAATGAAAGCAGCAGCCCTTAGCACAGTAAATGCCATTCTGAATGCTACTGAACTGGCTCCCCTTTCTAAAGACGAAGTGATGAAGATCCTTATGAGTATTCAGGATTTTCATGGGAAAGCCTATGACTGGACACCGGGAGTTTCGGCAGAGACTTTATATAAGGCCACCGAGGCCAGCGGATATTTGCTGCGCACAAAGCTGCGGGCTGCCATAGAATTCTTTGACCAGCTCTACCAGTATGGAGAAGCAGGGGAGACCCGGGTCACAGAACTGGGGAAAGAATGTTTTGACGAGGAGGAAATTCCTGAATTGCCGGATTTATCAGATTTGTAAATATATATAAATGTCCATGCCGGCATTGCCGGCGACACCGGGGGAGACAGGGGACGGTTCTCTGTCTCCTTTTCAACGTCAAAGTGCTTTTAACATTGATTATAAAGCCTTATGAGGATGTGCGCAGGTTTGCTATATTTTATCTGCCGGTCGTGTTATTATTATCCTATGGAACAAAGCATGAGTCAGAACAGGGGAAAAACTGAATCCGGAAACCAATCCGCAATCCAGGCCGGGAAGCTATCCGAAACCAGGTCCGGAATGCTATGCGTTTTACTTGCTTCCGTCCTTTTCAGCATCGGCGGTCTGTGTGTGAAACTGATTTCCTGGTCTCCTCTTGCCATAAACGGGACAAGGAATCTGATTGGAGCTCTTGTGATCGGTATCTTTCTTCTTGTCACACATTATAAAATACGGATCAATTTTCCGGTCATTATCGGAGCTGCCTCCACCATGGGAGTAACAACCCTGTTTGTTATAGCCAATAAACTGACCACTGCGGCCAATGCAATCGTTTTACAATATACTGCTCCGGTTTTTGTTATCATTTTCATGACCCTGATCTTTCGTGTCAGACCGGGAAAAAGGGATATAGTTACCTGTGCAGCAGTTTTCTCCGGGGTCTGTTTGTTTTTTGTGGACGGAATTCAGACCGGCAATACCCTGGGAAATCTGGCCGCCATCCTTTCAGGTGTCTGTTATGCAGGTGTATTCATGATGAATACGGCAGAGGGAGCCGATGCCCTCTCTTCCTGTTTCCTGGGTCAGCTTGCCGCCGGAATTGTATTTACCCCCTTCTGTTTCCGTGAGACGAATTTTAATATAACTACGATCACAACAGTTTTCATCCTGGGCATATTTCAGGTAGGCCTTGCCTATATACTGCTGTCAATAGGTATCCGGCGAATTAACGCTGTAACAGCCAGTCTGATCACCGGCCTGGAACCGGTCATGAATCCGATCTGGGTGGCATTATTTTATGGGGAGATCATTTCGCCTCTTGCAATAACAGGGGCAGTGATTGTTGTCGGTGCTATTGTAATATATAATGTATCAGAAAAGAAATGAAACGATGAGCTGTGATGTGATGTGTGAAAAGCAATACCAAGACTGTCTTAGAAAGATAATATCTGTCAGAGGTAATATAGATGGAAAACGAAAAATATTCATATGATCTCTTCCAGGCTGTGCCGGAGAACTTTTTTTCGCCTCTGGCGGCACCGGGCAGGCGGGTTTATTGGGAATGTATCCTCCGAATCTACCAGATCACAGGCAGCCAGCTTTCCTTCGGTGTGGAGAGAGATATCCTGGTCGAAGATCTGCAATATTATTTTGACTCGGAAATGGCTGCGGATTTCGAGGATGGGACAGAAGAACTAAGTGACGACAGCCGGGACAGAGCCAATCTGATGTTGAGGCGGCTGGAGTCCTTTGGCTGGATCACGGTGGAAACTGACTACAGCTATGTCCAGAGAGTGAATTTCAGGGATTATGCTATCCAGATGATCCGGACCTTGATCAATATTTCCGGCAGCGGTTCGGCGGAATATCAGGGTTATATTTACACCATTTACAATCTGGCCAGAGCCGGGGGCGGTTCCGGTGTGGGTCTGATGCAGATCGTTGATAATACAGACGCCCTGATTACCGGCCTGAAGAGTCTGAATTCCAACATAAAAAACTATATTGATGAGCTGACAAAATACAGCACAGTCTCTGAGATTCTGGATGCTCTCTTAAATGATTATTATAGCAATGTGGTGGATAAAGCTTATCACAGACTTCTGACATCCGATAACGTTTCCAAGTTCAGGCCGGAGATTATCGAGCGCCTGGACGCAGACAGCCGGAGCAGCAGGTATCTGAATGCTGCCGCAAAGGAGATTGCCGAGATCAGGGAGCTGACACAGGAAGAGGCAAAAGAGGAAGTACTGTCCATGCTCCATAATGTGATCCGGGCCTTCCGTCAGATGGATGAGATCCTGGATGAGATCAACCGGAAGAATACGAAATATCAGAAGGCTGCCATCAACCGGGCCCGCTTTCTGCTTTCAAGCAGTGACGATGTACAGGGACAGCTGAAAGATATCATCTCTTATCTTAATGAGAAGATCCAGGACAGGGGTATGGAATTAAATGGCATCTATGAGATGGAGGAGATATCGTCTCTGATCAAATTATTTTCCTGGAATTATCTGGATATGGATTCACTCTATGCTCCGGTTGAGGGGAAAAAGGTATTTGTCCCCCATGAGCTTGAGATAGCGCCGGTGGATGCGGAGGAGAGGGAAAGAAGAAGAAAACGGATGATAGAAAAGCTGGACCGGGTGCTAAGCCAGGAAAAGATCGATGCCTGGATCAGGGAATTATTAGCGGAAAAGGATTCCATAAAGGCATCGGAGCTTTTGCCGGATAAGGGATCAGCCATGGCAAAGGAGCTTCCAGCAGGAAAGACCTCATGGAAGGCATCCGAGCCTGCGGGATCCGATGAAACATTCATCCGGCTGATTTACGTGAGATTGTACGGGACGAGAAAAAATATGAGCTACAGGATCCGGCTGGATCAATATATCGAAAAAAATGGATATCGGTTCCGTGACTTTGAGATTGTGAAACATCAGAGAGATTGAGTCTCCGGAGGATCGCATCGGAAGAAGCGGCCGGTACGAATACAGGCGTATGGAGAAATAGAATGGAATTATTTGAAGGAATGCTCCGGAAGGATCAGGATGAATTCCGCAGGGTATGTAATAAGCTGATGAGCTGCTGCTTTTTGTTGAAAAGGAACGATAAGACGAAAAGCGATTATTATTTCGTATTGAGAGAGCGGAAAGTATTTGAGAATTATCTGGGGATACTGGGTTATTCCCTTGAGATCAACGAAGAATATGGCGTGGTGCAGCTGGTCAATACAGAAAACTATAATCATCTTCAGTTAAAGCTGGTGGACTCGATTATCCTTCTGATCCTGCGTATTTTGTATGATGAATATAAAAGACAGCTGTCCCTTACAGACGTGGTGGTCACTGTGGGAGATATCCAGGAGAAATATTTGTCTTTAAAGATCCGGGAGAAACAGATTGACAAGACGACCATGAACAATGC
Source organism: Eubacterium sp. (assembly GCA_017433295.1). Classification (GTDB taxonomy): domain Bacteria; phylum Bacillota; class Clostridia; order Lachnospirales; family Lachnospiraceae; genus Anaerobutyricum. The sequence goes on along the minus strand of JAFRHL010000010.1, from coordinate 54,784 downwards.
CCTCCGGCTTTTCCGCAGATATAACCTCATCGAGACACTGGACAAAAATATGATGCAGGAAGACGCGAGGATATTGATCTATGATTCCATCCTGATGGCAATACGTGTAGACGACATACGCAAGGTCTCGGAGATGCTCGACCATTATCGGAAAGGAGAGCCGGAGTATCATGAAGAAACTGACGAAGATTCGCCTGATTAACTGGCACAGGTTTACCAATGAGACGATTCCTGTCGGTGATTCGGTTCTTCTCTCCGGAGAAAACGGAGCAGGCAAATCGACCATTCTGGATGCGGTACAATTTGTGCTGACCTGTTCAAAAGCAAATTTTAATAAAGCAGCCCATGAAAAGGGAAAACGAACCCTCAACACCTACATCCGCTGCAAGACCGGAAGGGAAGACCGGCCCTATGAACGCACCGGGTCGATCACATCTCATATTGCCCTGGAATTTATGGACGAGGGGAGAAAAGCCCCCTTTATCGTCGGTGTTGTAATGGATTCCGCCACGGAGGAGAAGGAGCCCAACACCCTCTGGTACCTGATAGAGAAAAAGAACCTGAAGGATGAATTGTTTTTTCAGGGGAAAAAGGTGAAAACCATTTCCATGTTCCGGTCTTCAAACCGGATGGTCCGTACCTTTGCCACCACAAATAAAGAGGCCCGGAGAATGATGCTGGCCAGGTTCGGGAGACTGGAGGATAAATTCTTTACCCTGATCCCCAAGGCTCTGGCTTTCCGCCCTATTCATGACATCAAGGACTTTGTATATTCCTATGTGCTGGACGCCAAGGAAGTCAATATTGATTCTCTTCGGGAAAATGTCCGCAGTTACCAGCATCTGGAGAAAATGCTTGCGGATGTCCGCTGCCGTATAAAGGAGCTTTCAGAGATCATAGAAAAGGAAAAGGCAGTGGAGACCTTCTCCCGGCGGGAGAAATATCAGGATTACTATATTGCTCTGGCAGACAGGGATATCGTAAGCGCCGGGATTCGGGCCAACCGGCAGACAGCCCGGACGAAGGAACGGGAACTGGAGGAGACAGAAAAAAGGCAGCAGGAGCTCCTGGGTGACATCCGGGTAAAGGAGCAGACTATCCGGGATCTGGATCTTGAGCTGAACATGGATGAGGAATATAAGGCCTTCCGGGATCTTGAGAGAAAAGAAAAACAGCTTAAAGAACAGCTTGATCAGGACCGGCATGAGATGAAAAAACTGAAAGCTTCCATCCGTGCCGCACTAAAGGATGCCGAGTGGATATTGAAGATCCCGGATGCAGACCCGGTCATGGAGGAATATCAGCAGCTGTTAAAAGATATTGAGAAGATCTATGATCTTACACCGGTATATACCTGCCTGGAAAAGGTCATGGACTATAAAAAGGACAGGTACCAGAAGATCATGTCACATCTGGCGGAGGTAAAATACACCCTTCGGCAGAAACGGGAAGAAAAGATGGAGCTTGAAGGACAGATCCGTGAGCTTTCCGCAAAGAGAATGATCTATCCTGAGAACGTACAGAGGCTGAAACGGTCCATAGAGGCTCAGTTCGCAAGAATGGGACGGGACGGGGATGTACGGATCTTAAGTGAACTGCTTGAGATTAAGGATTCCACCTGGCAGAATGCGGTGGAAGGTTACCTGAATACACAAAGGTTCTATCTGATCGTTTCTCCGGAGGATTTTGACCTGGCCCTGTCTGTTTATGATAACCAGCGTAAAAAGAAAAAGGCATACGGAGTCGGGCTGATCAATGCAGCAAAACTTGACGGATATGATCAGGCACCGGAAGAAAGCCTGGCAGCTCATGTTTATTCCGCCAGTATCTGGGCAAGAAGATACATTAATATGGTCCTTGGCAAAGTGCGCTGCGTCGAATCCACAAAGCAGCTTAAAAAGTATCCCATATCCATAACAAAGGGATGTATGCGCTACCAGAATCATGTGGCCAGCGCCATTCGCCCTGAGATTTACCGGACTCCCTACATAGGAGCGGATGCTATCAGGATCCAGCTGGAGCAGAAAAAGAAGGAAAGGGATGAACTGGAACATTTTATTTCGGATAAGAACGCCCAGATGGAAGCCATGGAAAGAGTGCAGAGATACCTTGATTCCGGGAAGGAAGTGGATGTCAAATATCAGCTGAGAGCCCTGGAGGAAAAAAGAAACCATGAAAAGGACCTGAAAAAATGCCGGGAAGAGATGTCAAAGATCGATGCTTCCCGTACCCTGATCGAAAAAAGGATCCGTCTTGAAGAGCTTAAGAGGGAAAAGGATCAGCTGGACAGAGAGAAAGACAAACTCAGTGAGAGAATCGGCGGATACAGGACCCTGCTGTCTTCACTGGCAGACCGGCTGGAAGAACTGAATCGGGAACTTTCCATTAAGAAGGCAGCAGCCGGGGAACTGGGAGAATTACTGGGTCAGGACCGGCAGTACTGTGAAGGGGAGTATGAAAAAGAAATCGAAAAAAGGGACAGGGATCAGGAAAGCCTGATCCGGAAGAAAGAAAACTATGAGCGGGCCAGAAAGGCCAGCGAGACTCAAAAGAATGCCGCTTTAAGCCAGATGAGCGAACTGATGAGAGTCTATAAAGTAGCCCACGATTTTGGAGCGGCAGATACCCTTGCCGGCTTTCCGGAATTTGAAAAAGAATACGATAAATTAAAGAATTCACGGCTTCTGGAATATGAGGATAAAGTCTATCAGGCCAGAAAAGCAGCGGAAGAAGAATTCCGGGAACAGTTTCTTTCGAGGCTGCAGGAAAATATTCGCCAGGCCCAGGGCGAGTTTAAGGACCTGAACCGGTCCCTTAAGGATATCCATTTCAGCAGGGAACAATATGAATTTCGATATGAACCCCGCAGGGAAGTGAAAAAATATTATGAGATGATCATGGATGATTTCAATATCATGGAAGGAACCTCCATTTTCAGCGGCATTTTCAATGATACCCACAAGGAAGTAATAGAAGAACTTTTCGAGAAGCTGACTCTGGATGACGAGACCAGCAGCCGCGCTCTGCAGGAATATACGGATTACCGGACCTACATGGATTATGATATCAAGATCACCAGTGAGGACGGCAGCTATATGTATTATTCCAAAGTCAGCAGGGAAAAAAGCGGCGGCGAGACTCAGACACCGTTCTACATAACGGTGGCGGCTTCTTTTATGCAGCTTTACCGGGGAAGTATCGGCGGTGATTCCATCGGCCTTGTTATGATGGATGAGGCATTTAACAATATGGACGATGAAAGGATCAGCGGTGTGTTATCCTTTATGAGCCAGTCAAATCTGCAGACCATTATTGCCGCCCCTCCGGATAAAATCCAGTATATCGGACCTGCCGTCAGTCAGGTGCTGCTGACATTGACAGACGGAGAAGCAAGCTATGTGGAGGAGTTCTCCCGAGGAGACAGGGGACGGTTCTCTGTCTCCTCCTGAGGAGATAAGATGTTCGAAGCGAGACGATGATGACTTTTAGGAGACAGAGAACCGTCCCCTGTCTCCCTGTCTTCTTGGGAGGAATAAGAATATGCTGAATATCGGAACAAAGGCCCCGGCTTTTACACTGCCGGATCAAAATGGAGAAATGAGAAGCCTTGCGGATTATCAAGGCAAGAAGGTAATCCTGTATTTCTACCCGAAGGATATGACAGCCGGCTGCACCAAGCAGGCCTGCGCCTTCGGTGAACTGTATCCCCAGTTTCTTGAGAAAGGGGCGGTCGTTCTCGGTGTAAGCAAAGACACCGTTGCGTCCCACAAAAAATTTGAAGCGAAATACGGCCTGCCCTTTACCCTTCTCTCCGACCCGGAAAAGAATGTGATCCAGGCCTACGATGTGCTGAAAGAGAAGAAAAACTATGGAAAGGTCACCCTGGGTGTAGTGCGGACAACGTATCTGATTGATGAAAATGGGATCATTGTGAAAGCCTTTGATAAAGTGAAGGCAGCGGATAATCCTGCCCAGATGCTTGGCGAGCTGTAAAACCGTGAAAAAGGGTTAAATCCGCTTACAAAGAGGGGAATTAGAACGATGCATTTTGTTGACGCAAAAGGGATTTTAACCGGCAGCGGCGGATATTATGGAATGAATATATACCGGGGATGCAGCCATGGTTGTATTTACTGTGACAGCAGGAGCAAATGTTATCAGTTCACGCATCCTTTTGAAGATATTGAGGTGAAGCAGAATGCGCCGGAGCTGCTGAAAAAGGCACTGAAGTCGAAAAGAAAAAAGTGCATGATCGGAACCGGGGCGATGTCGGATCCCTATATGCATTGCGAAGAAGAGCTGCAGCTTACAAGGAAATGTCTGGAAATCATTCTGGAGCACGGGTTTGGAGCTGCGGTTCAGACAAAATCTGACCGTATACTTCGGGATATTGATCTGCTGTCTGAAATTAACCGGTCTGCAAAATGTGTAGTGCAGATGACACTTACCACTTATGATGATGAACTGTGCCGGATACTGGAGCCCAATGTCTGCATCACAAGGCGCCGTATTGAGGTTCTGGAGAGGATGCAGGAAAGAGGAATTCCGACTGTTGTATGGCTGACACCTACACTGCCCTTTATCAATGACACGAAGGAAAATATCACAGCAATCCTGAATGAATGCGTCCGAACAGGCGTAAAGGGCATTATCGATTTTGGTATGGGACTTACGCTACGCGAAGGTGATCGGGAATACTATTATGCAGCACTTGACAGATATTTTCCGGGCATGAAGGAGCGGTATATCAGACGATATGGAAATGCCTATGAGCTGCCAAGTCCCAATGCAAAGGAACTGACAGGGCTGTGTCGGAATATCTGCAAGGAAAATAGAATCCTGTGGGGCCCGGATCATTGTTTCAAATATATACAGGAATTGCCGGAAAAGTATCGGCAGCTGAGTATATTTGATCTGTAAAGTAGAGCGGCCGGCAGCAAAACAAACACGAATGGAAAGAAAAAGGCGGCAGGCAGTAAAAACACAAATGGGAAGAAAAAGATGAACGATGCAAAAGACAGATCCAGAGATTTGCTGGACGGATTTCATACAGCATTTATAGACAGCGACTGGCGTTCCAACCTGGCATACCGCCCGGAATTCCTTTCAAATGACCATAGAAGAGGAAGAAAAGTTCTGGTTTCTCTGGAACAGGAACTGGCCGCCTGTGATGAATTTAAAATCAGTGTGGCTTTTATTACAAAAAGCGGTATTACGCCTTTGCTTCAGATATTAAAGGAGCTGGAGCAAAAGGGTATTCCGGGAAAGATTCTGACGACAGATTATCTGCATTTCAGTGATCCGGAGGCACTGGACAAGCTGGCGGCTCTTAATAATATAGAAATGCGCATTTTCCGGTCCGATGAGGAATCGGGAGGTTTTCATACAAAAGGCTATATTTTCAGGAAAGAGGAAATATACCGTATTATTATCGGCAGTTCCAATATGACGCTCAGTGCGGTCACAAAAAACAGAGAGTGGAACACAAAGTTTGTCTCTGCGGAAGATGGAGAGCTGACCCGGGAAGTCCTGCGGGAATTTGAAGATCTGTGGACAGATTCGCAGACCTTGTCCTGCGAAGATTATATTGAAGAATATCGATTAAACTATCTGCGGCAGAAAATGATCCGGGACCAGCGGAAGCAGGCCATGAAGGAGCAGATCGTAGAGATAGAACGCTGCAGGCTGGTTCCCAATAAAATGCAGGTTGCCTTCTTAAACAGTCTCCTGGACCTTAGAACAAAAAATGTGGATAAAGCCCTGCTCTTGTCCTCCACCGGTACAGGGAAGACTCTGGCCTCGGCCTTTGCCATGCGCGAGCTTTCCCCGAAAAAGCTTCTCTTCCTTGTCCACCGGGAACAGATCGCAAAACAGACCATCAGGAGTTACCGACGTATTTTCGGTTCTTCAAAGAGCTATGGCCTTTTATCGGGAAACAGCAAAGAAACGGACGCCGAGTTTCTGTTTTCGACCATGCAGATGATGGCAAAAGAAAATATCCGTACACACTTTGCGCCGGACGAATTTGATGCCATTATTCTGGACGAATGTCATCATGCCGGTTCTGAGAGTTATCAGCGCATCATGCGCTACTTCAGACCGAAATTCTGGCTGGGCATGACTGCCAGCCCCGATACTAATCAGTATGACATTTATTCCATCTTTGACCACAACATTGCCTATGAAATCCGGCTGCAGCAGGCGCTGGAGGAGGATCTCCTCTGTCCTTTCCATTATTTCGGGATTACCGATCTTGAGATCGATGGGCAGGTGTTTGATGACAATGCCGGTATACGGAATTTTGCAAATCTGGTCTCGGACGCCAGAGTATCCTACATCATTGAAAAGGCAGAATATTTTGGCCATTGCGGCGACCGTGTAAAAGGACTGATCTTTTGCAGACGCAAGGATGAGGCCAGGGAGCTGTCTTCAAAATTCAATAAAGTATGTAAGACGAATGGCGACCTATACCGGACAGCTGTTTTAACCGGTGAGGACAGCCAGGCCCGGAGGGAAGAAGTGATCGGGCAGCTGGCCGGCGATGATCCCGAAGAACAGCTGGACTATATATTTACGGTGGATATCTTCAATGAAGGTGTGGATGTTCCGGAAATCAACCAGGTGATCATGCTGCGGCCCACGGAATCCCCTGTCGTTTTCATCCAGCAGCTTGGAAGAGGATTGCGTAAGGCGGAGGGGAAAGAATATGTGGTTATCCTTGATTTCATCGGGAATTATATGAATAATTTTATGATTCCCATTGCCCTGTCAGGCGACCGGAGCTACAATAAAGATACCATGCGACGCTATATTCGCGAAGGATCAAAAATCATACCGGGATCCTCAACGATTCATTTCGACGAGATTTCCAAAAAACGGATCTATGCCTCCATCGATGCCGCCCGGACCAATGATATGAAGCTGTTGAAGGAATCCTACCAGGCCCTCAAATACAAACTGGGCCGGATTCCGACCATCCTGGATTTCCGAAGATATGGTTCCATAGAGGTGACAAAGATATTTGATAAATGCGGATCTTATTACGCATTTCTGAAAAAATACGAGAAAGAATATGATGTGGCATTAAATGCAATTCAGCAGCAGATGATCGAATATATGTCAAAGAAACTGGTGTCCTATAAACGTCCTCACGAGCTGGCACTGTTGAAATTATTACTGGAACAGAATGACAGAATCCATTTTTATAAAGATTTGCTCAGGGAAAAGTATAATCTGAATATTTCCCGGCCCACAGAGGAATCCGTCTACCGAAGCCTGACCAATGCATTTCCCAAAAAAGAAGAGCAGAACAAATATGATGCCTGCGTATTTGTTGAAAAAACGGCCGATGGCGGATACCTAATCACGCCGGAATTTCATAAGCAGCTTCAGGACCCGGAATTTTACAGCATGGTGACTGATCTGCTGACCTTCGGGCTGGAGCGATGTATGGAGAATTACAGTAAAACCTACCGCGACACCCATTTCCAGCTTTACCAGAAATATAACTATGAAGACGTCTGCCGCCTGCTCAACTGGAAGAAGAATATGAATGCCCAGAATATCGGCGGCTACTTTTACGATGCCGATACCAGGACTCTTCCGGTTTTCATCAATTATGACAAAGCAGAGGACGCCATCGCTTATGAGGACCGTTTTATATCAGAAGGACAATTGATCGCCCTGTCCAAACACCCGAGAAAGACTACCTCCGCAGACGCAGACCACATTTACAAAAGAAAACCGGAGGACAAAGATAATAGAATCTATCTCTTTGTCCGGAAGAACAAAGATGACAATGAAGCAAAGGAGTTTTATTTTCTGGGAGAGATCTTTGCAGAGGGAGAGCCCCATCAGATTCATATGGAATCCACCAATGATGACGCATTTGAAATCAGCTACCGGCTGGATGTTCCGGTGAGGAATGATATTTATGATTATATTGTGAGGGATTAAAATATGGAACGGAGCAGAATGGAAGCTTTCAGTGATGGAGTATTGGCAATCATCATCACAATCATGGTTCTGAATCTGAAAGTACCGGCAGGGAATTCCTTTGCCGATATCCTGTCAGCGCTTCCCCAGATTGGTATGTATGCTATTAGCTTTGCCTATGTGGGAGCTTATTGGAATAACCATCATCATACCCTTCATACATTGCGTTTTGTCAATGGCTGGATCATGTGGGCGAACCTTTTATTTCTTTTCGCCTGCCAAAGATGGCAGTGGTCTTATATACACTCCTGCTCCTGTTATGGCTGATGCCGGACCGAAAGATTGAGAGGGTCATCTATGGGGAAGACTTTCACTCCCAAGAGTAAGTTGATAAACCGCGGAACATCTTCCTGAAAGAAAGGGGCTCATTGGTTTTGTGCCGCCGGAAAAAGGCGACGGAATGGAGAATATCATGAAAACAATAAGAGTAGTTGCAGCAGTAATAAAAGACCAGGACCGGATCTTTGCCACTGCAAGGGGTTATGGAGAATTCAAAGGAAAATGGGAATTCCCCGGCGGAAAGATTGAAGATGGAGAAAGCCCCGCAGAAGCCCTCATACGCGAGATCAGAGAAGAACTGGATACGGAAATAATCGTTGACGAGCTCATAGATACCGTGGAGTATGATTATCCTTCCTTCCATCTGAGCATGGACTGCTTCTGGTGCCGGATTAAAGAAGGTCACCTGACCCTTAAGGAAGCAGAAGCTGCCAGATGGCTGACCAGAGAGACGATTGACAGCGTGGACTGGCTGCCGGCCGATAAGGGGCTGGTGGAGGAGATAAAGAAAGGTTTGTAAAATGAAAATAGCATGGTTTTGTATTCCGGCCCATGGACATACAAATCCGACCCTGGGCCTTGTGAGAGAGATGGCCGCTGCGGGACATGAGGTCATATATTTCTCCTATGAACAGTTCAGGGAGAAGATAGAGGCCGCAGGAGCGAGATATATTTCCTGCGACGACTGTGATCTGCATATCGATGCAGCCAACGGCAGCAACCGGGTGGGAAAGGATCTTGCTTTCTCCATCGAGCTGATCGTGGAGTCTACTCTGGCAATGGATGATCTGGTGTCACGAGTCATTCCGGAATTGAAACCGGACCTGATCGTGGCTGACTCCATGGCTTTTGGCGGAAAGCTGGCAGCAATGAAGTTCGGGATCTCTTATGTCTGTTCCAACACGACCTTTGTGTTTAATCGTTATTCAGCGAAATATATGGGGCAGGGAATGGGTGGCCTGTGGAGTACGCTTCGCGCCCTGCCGAAGGTGAGCATACAGCTGAAAAGGCTGCGGGAGGCGGGATATCCGGTAAAGAATTTTCTGGAACTGATATCAAATGATAATGAGACAAATACCATTGTCTATACATCAAAAGAATTTCAGCCCTGCTCGGAGACATTTTCTGATAAATACTGTTTCATCGGTCCCTCAGTCCGTCCCGTTACCAGTCCCATGGAAAAAACGGCGGAGAAGACCGTGTATATTTCTATGGGAACAGTCGTAAGTGACCGGGAAATATATAAGAAATGTATAGAAGCACTTTGCACAACGGATTTGCAGGTGATTGTGTCTCTGGGTGAAACGGCAGGCGACTTTACGGAACTTCCCGATAATATTCAGCTGTTTGATACTGTGGATCAGATGGCGGTGCTGCAGATTGCGGACGCATTCGTAACCCACTGCGGCATGAATTCCGTATCCGAGGGGCTGTATTATGAAGTTCCGCTGGTTTTGATGCCGAAGACGCCGGAGCAGATGGCTGTGGCAAGACGGACAAATGAGCTGGGGGCGGGTGTGCTGCTGCAGCCTTCGGAGAGGACTGCGGAGGAAATCAGAAAAGCCGTAGAGAAAGTGCTGTATGATGACCGGTATAAGGCAGCCGCAAGCGGAATCTCGGATGGGTTCAAAAGATGTGGCGGCGTAAAAGAAGCGAGAACATTTCTGGAAACAATAGCACGGCATCCAGTATTATAAAAATACAAAACCACACTTGTGCTTTTACCCGAAGTCAAATATAATGATACTATGGTTACTACGATTATCATCCATGTGAAACAGGAGGTGCAAAACAATGAAAATAGCTATGGCAAACGACCATGCGGGAACATCTATGAAAATGGAGATCAAAGCTTTTCTTGAAGAACAAGGTCATGAAGTAGTGGACTTTGGGACCTATGACGAAGCTTCATGCGATCTTTCTGATTTTGTTCTGCCGGCTGCCCTGGCAGTGGCTAAAGGGGAATGTGACCGGGGCATCTTTGTTGATGGTGTAGGATATGGCAGTGCCATGATCGCCAATAAAGTCAGCGGTATCTATGCCTGTGTCTGCCAGGATCCTTTCTGTGCCCAGCTGGCCAGACAGCATAATGATGCCAATGTGCTCTGCCTTGGCGCAAAGATCATCGGGGGCATGATTGCCATGGAAATTGTAAAAACCTATATGTCTACAGACGCCCTTACCGCTGATAAATATGTCCGTCGTGTTCAAAAAGTCCAGAAGATCAATGACGACTATTGTCGCCCCCTTTCCTAACATGGAATCTGGAATATGGTTCTAAAAGGATTCCCATCAGGAGGTTTTATATGAAAACAGAAGTTATTGTTGTATCCAGTAAGGGGAATGGAATGTACCTGGCCCTGAATCATGTCGATGAATTAGTGACTCAATTAGGGCTTAACCCCAAGGATACAATGCATTTGAGATTATTGGTTGAGGAAATGTTAAATCTGGTGCGCTCAATCATCGGCCAGCTTGAATGTAAATTTTGGATTGAGACTACAGATGAGGGATACCAACTGCATCTGCAGACTATGACACTGCTGGACAGAGAACAGCGCAAGCATCTGATTTCCACCTCTACCAGGGGTAAAAATGAGGCTCACCGCGGCATCATGGGAAAGCTTCGTGCATTTTTTGAGCCCCTTCCGATAGATGATACGCCGGAATATTTGTTAGATACGATTGATACGATGGAAAATGGTGATCTTATCTGGTCCCTGGACGCTTACAGGGAGCGTCTCCGTAAGAAAAAGGATACTGCTGCCGGAGCACAGGAGGAATGGGATGAGCTTGAGAAATCATTAGTATCCCATTTGGCCGATAATATTCAGGTTAGCATCAGTGGTTATGAGCTGAATCTGATCATCTACAAAAAGATAAACTGAAGAAAAGGAGACAGGGGACGGTTCTCTGTCTCCTTCTCCTCAAGAAAGGAAAGCGATGATGGATGAACGCATGAGAAGGCAGCTTTCTTTTGCGCTGGAGATAGACAAGGAGAAGAATGTCTTCCGGCAGACTCATCTGTCCGGACACGGACGGAGGGAAAATGATGCGGAGCACGCCTGGCACATGGCGATCATGGCATATCTTCTAAAGGAATATGCCAATGAGAAAGTGGATATTGCAAAGGTAATGCTGATGTGTCTGATCCACGATATTGTCGAGATTGATGCCGGCGATACCTATGCCTATGATGAGGAAGGGCTCAAGACGCAAAAGGCCAGAGAAGACGCAGCCAAGGAACGGATCTTCTCCCTGCTGCCCCAGGATCAGAAAGAAGAGTTTATTTCTTTGTTTGATGAGTTTGAAGAATGCCGGAGTGCGGAGGCGAAATTTGCCCATGCCATGGATAATCTTCAGCCTTTGCTGTTAAATGACAGTAATGAGGGAAGTGACTGGAAGGAACATGGTGTATCTTCCCGGACAGTATATGGCCGGCAGAGAATGACCCGGCTGGGTTCGGAAGAATTGTTTATGGTAACTGACCAGATTATTCAGAATAATATAAAAAAGGGTAATCTGCCGGAATAATTATCTCTGATCCTTCCCTGGAGTCCACTATAATACGATTGCTTTTTTAAAATTTTCTTTTTTATTGACAGAGAGGCTATTTGAGAAATACATATCATCGGTAAGCCATTTTTTACATGTATAGAAGGGATCTTTACCCCCATCGTTCATGACAGGAGGTACTGCTGCCATGGGAAGAAATCTTGAAGAATTCATCATACAGAACTTTAAAAAAGCGATTGATTACCATGAGATCCAGACATTTTACCAGCCGGTCATCCGCACATCCTCCAGGCAGCTGTGCAGCTTTGAGGCCCTTGCCAGGTGGATCGATCCCCAGATCGGCATGATCTATCCGGATGAATTTATTCCCGTGCTGGAAAGGGAGGGACTTATACACCTGCTTGATGCCGCTATCCTCCGGCAGGTATGCTCCCGGCTTCGGACAACCATTATCAATGGGGAGACTCCGATCCCGGTTTCTGTTAATCTTTCCCGGCTGGATTTTACTCTTTGTGATATTTTTACCGTAGCAGATCATATTATCAGTGATTATCAGATTCCCCACGATTTCGTCTATTTCGAGATCACGGAGAGTGTCATGGCAGAGGAGAAAGAGCTTCTTATGGGCATCGTGGACCGGTTCCGGTCAGTGGGCTATCAGATATGGATGGATGATTTCGGCAGTGCCTATTCTTCTTTAAATGTGCTTAAGGAGTTTTCCTTCGATGAACTGAAGCTGGATATGAGTTTTCTGCGGCCCTTTAATCTGCGTTCCAAACGTATTGTGACTGCCGTAGTAAGAATGGCCAAGGATATCTATATCCACACACTGGCAGAGGGCGTGGAGACCGAAGAGCAGTATGTCTTTCTGCGGGATATCGGCTGCGAGAAGGTACAGGGTTATTATTTTGGCAGACCCATGCCCTACGAGCAGGCTCTATTCAGCCTGAAGGAAAAGGGAATCCAGATTGAGCTTCCCCAGGACAGGAAGTATTATGACGACATCGGAAGTATTAATTTCCTGAGCCCGGTTCCCTTTATGACCAGGGAGGAGCATGAGGCCCTCACCACCGCCAGACAGCTCAATTCTATCCCGCTGATGCTGGCGAAATTCTCTGCCGACTCTTTTAAAGTCCTGTTTTACAACACGGCCTTTGAAGAAATGGCTCTTAATTCCGGTATGTTTGCAGGGGTATTTACACAGGAAATGCTTAGTAAACCGCAGCCATACCGCAAGATTTCACAGAATATCATCAGTCTCATGGAATCAGCCAGAGTTGATGGGGAAGCCCGGATTTTTTTTACCATCCATGAGCAATATTTCGAGATCAAGGCACGGTGCATGAGCCAGACCGGGGACAAATACTGCGTACTGGTCTGCGTTGCCAATCTCACAAAGGAAACACAGTCAGATAAAACAGGATATCTGGACGAGTATGCCCGTCAGATTTACGCTTTGTATGACCGGGTTACCCTTCTTAATTATGCGGAGGACAGCATTACCCCTCTCTATACAGACGCAAAGCTGGATAGCATCTCTGGTCGGCAGGGGATTGGTGAACTGGTGCGGGGCTATGCTGAAAAATACATTTTTCCTGGGGACAAAGACAGATTTGTCGGGATTTTCGAACCCGGTTCCGCCACAAAGCGTCTTAGAGAAAGCGGCAGTTTGAGTTTTTCGGAGGTGTTTCGGACCAGTGCCCATCACGGCCGCTATGTCTGGACGGAGTATACCCTGCTTATGATTGATGGGGACAATTATTTCATGCTTGTGAGGAATATCCATGATATTGCAAAGGATTTCATTGCAGGCAATGCCCTGGATATCCATGAGAAGGGACCATACTCACCGGCTCAGCTTTGGAGCAACCTGACCCGTTCTGAACTGTTCCGTATTTTCTGGAAGGACCGGGACCGCCGTTTTCTTGGAGTGTCGAAAGGCTTTCTCGACTTCTATGGTTTTGCTTCCGCCGAGGAGGTCATCGGTAAAAACGATGAGGAGCTGGGATGGCATGTTCACCCGGACCTCTACATGAATGACGAGTATAAAGTCATCCATGAGGGCATGACCTACCATAATATGCCAGGCAGCTGCATCAGCAAAGGGGGAAACAGGGAGATCCTGGCCAGCAAAACGCCCCTCTATGATGTCAATGGGGAAATTACAGGACTGCTTGGTTATTTTATCGATAAAAGCTCTCTGTGTTCAAATGATAAGCGGGGCGAGGAGGCCGCACGGCGGGAGTTCCTCACTGGCCTGCTGAATTCCCGCGGGATCTCAGAGGAGGCGGAGGCTTTTCATGATGAGTATTATCTGCGGGGCCGGGACTTTGTCCGTATCCATATCGGCATCAACGATTTCGATACCATTAATAAGCAATATGGCTTTGATTTCGGGGATAAGGTCCTGGGAGCTTTCGGGCAGGCCCTTAAACAGGAGTTTGGACAAAGAAGCGCTGTCGGCCGTTACGCCGGCCAGAAGTTTACGGTGCTTGCGCAGGTGGAGAGCAAACAAGAGGCTCACAAGTTCCGCGAGAGGATAAAAGCTGTCGGAGAGTCAATCCGGGAAATTGACGGCAGGCCTGTCACCCTTTATCTGTCTGTGGGTTATACCCTTTTCTCGGAATCCCTTGACTTAAACGAGCAGACCAAGAGCGCTGAAATGCGAATGCACGCAGATTACGATCAGAATATTTCTGCAGAGAACCGTATTGAGCATGCGTCGGAGATCTTCCATCTCTTTGATGATCTGCCCGTTCCATACTCTGTGTATCATGTGACCCATTCGGAACATGATGACCGATACGATGCGGTGTTCTTTTATGTCAACCGGAAATATGAGGAGTTTGCGAAGCTTCCGGCCAGAGCCATGCTGGGGCACACGGTCAGGGAATTGTTCCCTTATCTTGGGGATGACTGGTACAATGATGTCAAGAGTGCGGCTCTCGATGGGAAAACCATAGAAGGTGAATTTGATAACCCTCTGAATGGAAAACATTTCTCTTTTACAGCCCGTCAGATCATCTATCCCGGCTACTGCGCGATCACCTGTATGGAGATGCCTGTTATCAAAACACGAAAACAGATTCTGATTGCTGATGACATAGAGAGCAACCGTGAAATACTTGGAGACCTTCTTTCCGATGACTATGATATCTGTTTTTCTTACAATGGTGTCGAAACACTGGAGATGCTGCAAAAGCAAAAGGATGAGATCGCTCTTTTGATCCTTGACCTGTATATGCCCAATATGACAGGACGGGAGGTGCTGGCCCGGATGCAGGTTGATGAGGACTTAAGGTATATTCCTGTCATTGTACTGACCGTCGACCAGGATGCGGAGCTTGACTGCCTGAAAATGGGCGCAATAGATTTTATTCCCAAGCCCTACCCGGACATCGAGATCGTCAAAGCCCGGATTGCCAAGGGCATCGAGTTGTCAGAGAACCGCGACCTGGTGCGCCGCACACAAAGGGACAGGCTGACGGGACTTTTTAATACCAGCTATTTCTTCCGGTATTTGGGCCGTTATGACCAGTACGAAAAGACTACCTCTTTCGATGCCGTCGTCTGTGATGTCAATCAGTTTTCTTTAATAAATGAAAAATACGGGTGGCAATACGGAGATCGTGTTCTTCGCAGCATCGGCAGCAGCATTAAAAATCTTGTACGCAAAACAGGCGGCATCGGCTGCAGAAAAGAGAAGGATACGTTTTTGTTCTACTGTCCCCACCAGGATAACTATGAGCAGCTGCTCAGGGAGTTTCTGGACGATGTATTCAGTGAGGAAGAGATTACTTCAGACAAAGTCAGCCTGAGAATCGGTATATATGCCCATGCCCAGGAGGAACCCGACATGGAAGAACGATTTGCCCGGGCGGCCGCTGCCGCGGTCACCGTGACATGAAATAAGGAAAAGGAGACAGGGGACGATTCTCTGTCTCCTTTTTGTTTTTATATTTAGCTCATCAAGGGAAAAATCGTTCCCCGAGGAGACAGAGAACCGTCCCCTGTCTCCTTTTCCCCTTTAAATTAAATGTGTCATTCCGACACGACCTCTTGAAATTTTGGTATATTTCTATTTAATATGATGCCTGTGAGAGGTATTAATGGATGAAAACATTTAGAGTTAAAATTGTATTGATTATGTTTATTTCGATTGTCGCTGTCATGGGAGTGGCCATGATCATCGGCGTTGTATCTATCAGCAAACTGGGCAGCAGTGATGCCGAGCAAACGCTCCTGCTGGTCTGTGATGCCGAACAGAAGGATCTGAATACTTTATTTACGAATGCAGAAGAATCGGTGGATAAGGTGGCCGGTTTTATAGAATCCGATCTGAGAAAGTCAGAGTATTCCAGCTTGTCTGATGGGATCAAAACGACAAAAGACTATTTTGCCGATCTGGTAAACGGTAAGGCGGGTATACTTTCCTATTATTATTATATCGATCCGGAGGCCTCAGGATCCGACAGGGGTTTCTGGTATGTCAATCCGGATGGAGAAGGATTTAAAAAGTATAAAATATCTAAAATCACACTTCATGATAAAGACGGATCTCCGGCATCTGACTGGTTCACTGTTCCCAAGGAGACCGGGGAGCCGGCCTGGATACCGCCTTATATGTCCGGAGCTTTGGACACCTGTGTTATTTCCTACAATGTTCCAATTTACTGGAGGGGTCATTTCTTAGGTGTTGTTGGTGTAGAGATGGATTACAATGCAATTGCGGACCGGCTGCAGAACATTTCCCTCTATGACCATGGCTATTCTTTTATTCTCGATCCTATGGGAAACATTTTCTACCATCCGCAGATCGATGTTAAGAAGAAAGGCTACCAGGAGCAGATAGCAGATATTCAGGATGCTTTGTTAAGTGACGAACAATTTGTCATTTATAAGTTTGACGGTGTGGAAAAGAAGGCCGTGTGGCTGTCCTTAAGTAACGAAATGCGTTTGTACATAACGGTACCTGCCTCTGAAATGAACGCCAGATGGCAAAAATGGGTGCATCTGATCATCATTGTGTCCTTTGCCCTGCTGGTTTTTGTTATTGCTTTGTTTGCTTATCTGCGCTATATTTTACATACAAGCAAGGATGTGGAGGAGGAAAAACAGAGGCTGGAAAAGGAGCTGCAGTCGGCAGCAGAGCTGACAGAGCTGATGAGCTCCATGTCAACTCTCATGACAAATATTCCTGCCATGAGCTTTTCAAAAGATGTCCTGACCGGTGTTTATCTGGCTTGTAATCAGTTTTTCGCGGAATATGCGGGCAAATCAGATCCCTCGGAGGTTGTCGGTTTGAAAGATTTCGATATCTTTGATCCGGTGACAGCAGCTCATTTTGTGGAAGATGACCACAAAACGCTGATACGGAATGAAGCCTACGTCTTTTTTGAGGATGAAACGGATGCGACGGGCAATGTGATCCGTAATCTGCAGATATCAAAAAAGAAATTCAGGGATGCATCGGGCAGATTATGTATTCTGGGTCTTGGTGTGGACGTAACAGAAACGACGAAGGCAAAGGCTGAAGAAGCAGCGAATCAGGTAAGGATCCAGGGGGAAGAGGAGAAGCAGGCCCTTAAAGAGCGCTATAAGGAAAACGTAAAACGGCTGAGTTATAAAGCTCTGCATGATGAACTGACAGGTGTATATAACCGCACTGCCTATGATATGAGGGTTAAAAAGATGGATTTTTCCACGACATGCCTGCTCATGGCAGATGCAGACGATTTTAAACAGATCAATGATACCTACGGTCATGAGACAGGAGACCGTGTCCTGATTAGAATTGCGGATACATTGAAAAAGCATTTCCGGGCAGATGACAGAATCTGCAGAGTGGGAGGCGATGAATTCGTTGTGCTGATGCATCATATTCAGAAAGAGCACAGTATGCTGATCGAATCGAAAATAAAAAGGATCAATGAGGACCTGAGTACTTGGGTGGATGATATCCCTCCAATCTCTGTCAGCGTGGGATATGCGCATGGCAGTGATGTTTCAGAGCCGGATCCGGCAGCCTTGATGAAGCTGGCGGACCAGGCCATGTATAAGTCAAAAAGGGAAAAAAAGTGATTGTAAAAGGAGGTCAAACATGAAAAAGAAACTTACAGTATGGATGATGTGTCTGGTGCTGGTATTGCTTGCAGGCTGCGGCGGCGGTGGAAAGGAAGCTGCCCCTGCATCAGGTTCGGAAGGATCGGCGGACCAGTACCGGGTCATCGTGAATGATGAGGCGGGAAAACCGGTCCAGGGAGTGATGGTCCAGTTCTGCTCTGACCAGGCCTGTCAGATGGGCGAGACAGATGCCGACGGAATCGCAGCATTTCCTGATACCCCGGAGGGTGCCTACACCGTACACATCTACAGCGTGCCGGAGGGGTATGCCGAGGACACCACAGAGTATACGGCGCCTGAAACATTTGGCGATGTGACAGTGACACTGAAAGCAGCTCAGTAGAAAAATAACACAGGGAAGAGGGTAAGAGAATATGAGTAGTGAGAAGAAAGAAAAAAAGAAGGGCGGATGCCTGAAAGTCTTCCTGATCGTCCTGCTTGTGGTCGTAGTGGTGGGGGCGATAGCCGGAACGGTCATTTTGAATAAGCTTAAAAAGATGGAGAAGGAAGCAAATGACACCATGAAGACTGCGACTTATGCGGGACAGGACTGCCCTGATTTTGAAGTGACCACCACAGAAGGTGAGAAGGTAAAGATGAGCCAGCTTCTGGAAGGAAAGGAGGCTCTCTGCCTTGTTCTGTTCGCAACCTGGTGCGGCCCCTGTGAGAGAGAGTTCCCCGAGATGGATAAGGTCTATCGGAAATATCAGGATAAATTGGCTATGATCGGTCTGGACGTTGACAGACTGGATAGTGAGGAGGATGCAAAGAAATATGCGGATTCCCATGGTCTGACCTTCCCCATAGCAAAAGGAAATGGGACTCTTGATTTTGTAAAGGCAGGCGCCTATCCCACCACCCTGATTATCGACCGGAACGGTAAGATCGGTATGCATCGGATCGGGGGAATACCGGATGAGGAAACCTTTGAGAAGATCATCACCACCTTTTTAGGAGATGATTACCAGGAGAGACAGCTGGCTTACCTTACTTTCTATGCCATGTCAGGGAAAAAAATGATTCCCGGCGTGGAATTCACCGTGACCAATGAAAATGGCACCGAGACCTATGTGACCGGTGAGGACGGGACTGTCGGTGTATTTAATGATAAACCGGAGGATATGAAGGTTAAAGTTACAAAGGTGCCTGACGGTTGTAAAATAGATGGTGACGGCGAGTTGTCAACCGGTATCGGTTCAATCGTTCTGCAGCTGCCGGTCAAGTAGAAAAGGAAGATGTCAGCAGAGCTGACCCGCAGCCCGGCCACGGGTTGCGGGAGCGATTCCGAATCAATCGAAATCGCCTCGGCGATTTCGCGCGAGTTGCGCGGCAGCTTTAGCTGCCTTCCATTGCGCAACTCTGCGATCCGCCGGAGGCTCAATCTCAGACGCGGGTATGTGTCCCACGTCAGAGAGAAGCTAACCTTGCGCATTCCTCTCATGACTGAAGTCACGAGATTCCTGCGTCTGAGATTGAAACGGATTAAGAGAAGGAGAAATAAGCGGAATGGACAAAAAAAAGATCATCCTATATGCCCAGGCCATGCTTTGTATCCTGTGGGCTCTTCTTATGGCAGCAGCGGCGCTCAGTATCTTCCGCCAGGGAACTGCCTGGCAGGCCCAGGGGCATCCTGAAGTCTGGATCTATACCAGGGAGAAGGCGGTGGCGGCTTTCCTTAAGCTCCTGCCCCTGCTTTTGCTGGCAGTGGCAGTAAATATTGCCGCCCTTATCCTGGGAGTCCGTGACGAGAAGCAGGATAAGCCCCGGGTCCTTCCTTACCTGAAAGATATTTACAAGGCAGAGCGGGAAGAGGCTAAGGCGGCAGCAGGGCATGTGGAGAGCGGGACCCGCGATCCGGGAACTCTTAAGAGGGTCAGGATCGCCCTGTTTGTCCTGGCGGCGGTCTTTGTGGCAGCAGGTATATTTAACGGAAGCATGGAGGACATGCTGATCAAAGCAATCAATATATGTACAGAGTGTGTCGGCCTCGGATAAAGATACCAGTACAACGTTTTTTAAAGTCTGTGGCTGAAATTTGGTAAAATATATGAACGAGAAAATATCATGGTGGCAGAGCCACCGTCCCTCGAAACGGCGTCTCATACAAGTGTATTCGGCACTTCTGTATAACGCCTATGTAAAAGGCTTCATCAAGGGGGAGATCTATACCGGCAAGAGTAAGCTTGTCTGTGTGCCCGGCTTTAACTGTTATTCCTGCCCTGCCGCGGTGGGAGCCTGTCCGCTGGGATCTCTCCAGAATGCCCTGGCGGCCTCCGGAAACCGGATCGGTTTCTATGTTTTCGGCATCATTATGCTCTGGGGGCTTATGCTGGGCAGAACCATCTGCGGCTGGCTGTGCCCGCTGGGCCTGATTCAGGAGCTGCTTCATAAGATACCGACTCCTAAGATCAGGAAGAACCGTATTACGTTCTGTTTATCTTATCTTAAATATTTCTTTCTTGTGGTCTTCGCCATCGCCGTACCCCTCTGGTATGGCATAAAACACCAGAAGGCCGTACCGGGCTTTTGTAAATTTATCTGTCCTGCCGGTACCCTGGAGGGGGCCAT
The DNA here is from genome assembly GCA_017433295.1 of Eubacterium sp. Taxonomy (GTDB): domain Bacteria; phylum Bacillota; class Clostridia; order Lachnospirales; family Lachnospiraceae; genus Anaerobutyricum. Next base: position 34,303 of record JAFRHL010000010.1, on the reverse strand, counting down.
GGGACTTTTGTCCAATCCGGCCAACGCAAGCTATTTTAAGATGCTGGGCATCTTCTTTACCAGAAAATTTGTGATCATGTTCCTGATTGGACTGGCCTGTATCTTCTGTTACCGGTCCTTCTGCAGATTTATCTGTCCCCTGGGAGCCATCTACGGTATGTTTAATAAGCTTTCCGTCATTGGCGTGAAGGTGGATCTTAACCGATGCAGTCACTGTGGTGCCTGTGCCATGAACTGTAAGATGGATGTGCGCCATGTGGGGGATCATGAGTGCATCAACTGTGCGAAATGTATGAACCTGTGCAGACAAAAGGCCATATCCATGAAGGCCGGGTCTATCACTCTGCTGGCACCGGAAGGGGGCCTTGATGGGGAGGCGCCTGACGCGGAAGCTATGCGCAAAAAGGCAGGCAGAGCAGCCTGGGGACTGGCCCTGGCTATTTTGGCCCTGGCCTTACTCTGGTATAATGTACTGGACCGGTCAGGGAAAAAAGCAAACGGGATTAACAGCACCGGTTCCGACGCTCAGCAGACAGCGGACACAGGTTTCGCTTACAGCCCGGGAGACGAACTGACAGACTTTACCATTCAATGCACAGATGGATCCTCTTTCCACCTGGAAGACTACAGGGGGAAGGTAACCATCATCAACCTCTGGGCTACATATTGCGGCCCCTGCGTGGAGGAGCTGCCTTACTTTAATGCTCTGGCAGGTAAATATCAGGACGATATAGCCATACTGGCGGTCCATAATTCCATGTCAAAGGATGATATTCCCGCTTTCCTTTCCGGAAAGGGCTGGGATAATCTGCATTTTGCCCTTGACACAAAGGACAAGCTTGTCTGGGAGAGAGTCGGCGGCAGCGCCACCATGCCTCAGACCATCGTGCTTGACCGGGATGGAAAGGTAATCTATAACCAGGTTGGATCCGTTACACCGCAGCTGCTTGAGAAGCTTTACCAGGATGCGGGCAACTAAATGGGGGTGACAGGCTTAATGAATACAAAGGAAAAAAGATTGTCGAGAAGAGAGAAAAAAAAGCGATGGAAAGAAGAAAAAAGAGCCCGGCGGGCTCAGCAGAGAGAGTTCTATCGTTATGCGCCCTGGCATACAAGGTTCTGGAACCTTTATGCTAAGAAGCCCCTTACGGTTCTGCTGGTCATAGCGCTCATCGCGGGCATGCTTGCGCCCTATGCACCGGCCGTATTGGTGAAAGTCCTGCAGACCGGTGTGGGGGGGTTTGTGAATTCTATTAAAAATGACCCGGTCGATCAGAAAGAAATCTATGCCAGGTGTCCCATTGATGAGGAAGGTGCAAAAAGGATTGACGCCCTGCCTGCCGGAGGAGCTAATGAGACATGGACCATCTGTGTCTATATGGTGGGATCCAATCTTGAAGACTTTGATGAAAATGACTTGTCCCAGACCACGAAACTTCAGATCAGGGAAACTGCCGAACAGATTCAGGAGGAATCTTATAAAAAGACCCTCGGCCAGATCCGGACCTTTAATGAAGATCTTGGCAAAAAAGGTCTGGAGATGCCCTATTATTACTATTATCCCAACAAGCCGACGGCTTCTTCCAAGATTGTGAAGGAGGAGGTGGTCGTGGCCGATCAGCCGGGCTGCGCCTCTGAGGATATCGGCGAGATGACTTCTGATACCTGGTCAGATAATATCCGGATCGTTTTGCAGACCGGAGGAGCCAAACGCTGGTCCAACCAGAACGTGAATCCAAACCGGACCCAGCGCTTCCTTTATGAAGGAGGGAACTTTACGGAGATTGAAAACCTGCCTTTGCAGCCCTCCTATGAACCGGATACCCTGGCGGATTTTATGAAATATTGCCAGACGAATTATCCGGCAGACCACCAGATGCTGATCCTGTGGGACCATGGCGGCGGCGCCTTCGGCTATGGAAAAGATTCCATTACCGGAGGCATGATGTCAATTGCCGATATCAGGACCGCCCTTTCCAGTGTCTATCAGCCTGATCCCGATAAACCGGCCTTCGACGTGATCGGTTTTGACGCCTGTCTTATGTCCTCCCTTGAGGTGACTCACGCCCTTAACGGATTTGCCAGGTATTATGCGGTCAGTGAGGAAACGGAACCGGGAGAGGGATGGAATTATGCCCCCTGGCTTAAGGCCCTGACGGATGATCCCTCCATGAACCCGGCCCGGCTAGCCAGACACATCGCGGATTCCTTTGTGGATTATTATGTCACACAGAATATCAATATCGGTTTCCTTATTACCAATGATGTAACCTTCTCGGTTCTTGACGCAAAGAAATGTGAAGAGCTCTATGGCGCTTACTGTGACCTGGCCAAAGCTCAGCTTACCCGGGCGGCAGGAGACATCAGCGTGCTGGCAGATATCGGACGGTGTGCCGACAGGTCCACCCACCTCTGCTCCATGTACTACAATATTTATAACACGGTGGATCTGGGGAATTATGTGGATTATATGGTCGATACCTTCCCGGATGAGAGCAGCCGGGTAAAACAGCTTATAGGGGAAGCCGTCCTCTATCACAGGCAATGCGGCAGCTTAAGTGAGTCCCAGGGGATATCAGTTTACATCCCCAGCTCTGTGGAGACATTGGACGGGATGAATTCTTTCCTCAATTATGTCAATGATATTGCTGAGGATAACAATATCCGGGCTCTTTACTACTACAAGGTGGGAGGCTGTCTCAATGAAGAGCTTGAAAAATATACGGCAGACCTTGCAAAAGTAGTACCAAAGACCCTGAACACAAAGGTATTTCGTGATTTTGCAAAGCTGGAGCCCAAGACCGGCGAAGACGGCTTTTCCATCCCTGTAAGTGAGGAACTTGCCGGTATGATACAGAAGTATGAGCTGGAAGTCTCTTCATATGACAAAGAGGAAAAGACTGCCGTGAATTACGGGAAGGATGTCCTCTTGTCTCTCGATGGAGAAGGAAATCTTAAGGCTGAGTTTGACGGCAGATGGATGACCCTGGATGGAGTACCCCTGGCAGTCGAAATTGCCTCATCCACTCCGACATCGGTGGAATACCGATCTAAGGTCCTGTATGATGGGGATCCTTCCTATCTGGTTTTTGATTATGATCTGGATACGGAGGAGTTTAGCATCGATGCGATCCGTAAGATCCCGGACCCTGATGAGGATGGGATCAATTATCTTGTGGACACCAGGGACAGACAGGAGCTTGAGACCGGAAGCAGGATCACCCCCCTTTATTCCGTACAGGATTTTGAAAGCAATGAGAGTAGAGAAGAGGAGGGCGACAGCATTAAGATCAAAAAATCTACCAGGATTAGTCTCGAACCTCTTCCGGATGGTTATTATCTAAGCTCCGCCGTGATTTCTGACCAGCGGGGTGAAAGTTACTACTCGGCAGTAGTCGGGAACAAGATTTCCGGCGGCAGGGTAAAAGAGCGGAAGATTGATAAGAAATTTTCCGGACGGGCTTATTAACAAGGAGACAGGGGACGGTTCTCTGTCTCCTCAAACAAGAGACAGGGGACGGTTCTCTGTCCCCTCAAATAAAAATGAAAGGAAAACAGATATGAAAACATTATTATTTAAGAAAGTTAAAGTGATGGCGGCTGTCCTTGCAATGGCAGTTATGGCCATAGGCCTGGCAGTACCGGGGCATGCAGCAAAGAAAAAAACCACTGTATATGTCATTACACAGATCAAGGGCCTTGATGATAATGGTGCAACTGAGAATTTCAAAATGTCTTATAATGATAAGGGACTTGTTACGGAAACGAAAATGGGTTCTGCAAAGCCCGTTATTACAAAACACAGCTATAAGAATGGAAAGATCTCCAGTGAGGTACAGATTGAGGATGGAGAAAAAACCGTGATCAATTACAGCTATAACAAGAAAGGGCAGATTGCCAGGAGAATCTCTACAGATCCAAAGGGCAAAAAGACTGTAATTACTTATAGCTACAAAAACGGAAAGCTGGCTCAGATTAAGGATGGGGATGTCGGCATTACATACACTTTTACCTATAAAAAGAACCTTGTAAGCCAAATGGTCATTACAGGAAAAACACTGAAAAAGCAGACGATTAAATATAAATATAATTCTAAAAAGGAAATCAAAAAAATAGAATTTTCGGATGTTGTTCAGAATATGACTTATAAATATAAAAACAACAGATGGCAAACTTTGAAGGTGTCATATAGGTTTAAGGAGAAAGCGAATAAGAAATATGATTATAATTCAACTTATACTTATACCTATAAAAAACTCAGGGTTCCGGCATCTATGGCATCAAAAATCAAAGAACAGCAAGAGAGTATAGCAAATCAGGGAGGAGCATTTTTATATGTTTTCTGAGTTGATCTAAGGAGACAAAGGAGACAGGGGACGGTTCTCGGTCTCCTTTTTTTCGTTAATCCCGGTTATAGAATGCCTCCGCATAGCAGGAAGGAGACAGAGAACCGTCCCCTGTCTCCTCCGAGGTCATTTCAGGATGAGATTGTCAATATTGCGTATGATGATGGTGGATTTCCCGGTGACGTCTGTAGTCACTTCCACATTTGCCAGTTTGTTGTATACATCCATGGGGATGGATATTTCGATTCCGTTGTCGGTGATCATAACCTGTTTAGAAAGCTTTTTTGTGGTGGACTCATTTACAGGGGTAAAACGGTCATACTGAAGATCGTATTCTTCCATCTTTTCATCGTAGGCAGCCTTTTTCTCAGGGCTGTTTCCGAAAAGAGCGGTACCGATCTGTTCCACATCGAAGGACTGGTGGTCTGTAAACTCTTTCTGGAGAGCACTTTTTGTATCCAGCTTTGTTTTGAGATCTGCGTCATCATATTTGTTGCAGATGTTGTTGATCACTTTTGTCAGGATGTTCAGCTTCTTCTTTGCGGGCAGGCTGGTGTTGCATACTAAAAAATGTTCGGAAAGGTAAAAGGTCTTCTCACCGTTTATCTCATAGCGCTTTTCAAGAAGCCGTATATGGAGGTCGGTCATGTTAATAATGGCGGCTTCCGGGATCCTTGTGGACGCATTGGGCAGAAGGGCGCTGGTTTTTCTTATGCGGGCCATGGTGGTTGCATCGGAGCCTTCCATACCTGTCAACTCATGTGTATAACTTTCCCTGTAGTTCATCTTAAGAAGGGCAAGATATATGGTGCCTTCGGCCTGAAAGGAGGCAAACAGCAGGTCGGCGGGAGGTATATCGCTTCCAGCCGCCATGGCCTGATACAGCCTCGTGGCTATAGCCTGACTGGTCTTTATGAAAGAGTCTTCCTCTGTTTCATTCCAGTCTGCAAGCAAACTGTAGACGGGTGAAGTTTCGGGATTGAACACACAGTCTTTTGTGTCATCGCTTGACAGGATCTTGTAGATATGAGTCCGGATGAATTCATAGAGGTCCGGCCCCGGATCGAGCAGATGGTCAGAGAGGATGCACTGTCCATGAATGCTATCAAGTATATGTAGAATGGTTCTGCGGATTACGATATCGTCTTTTGCGGTCATAATGGTCTTCCTTTTTTTGTATCAGTTGAAATCACTTATATATCTAATCTGTTATAGCATAGTGCAGTTTCCAGGATATTTCAATCCATATTTTTATTTATTTCACCCAGGAGACAAGGAGACAGAGAACCGTCCCCTGTCTCCTTCGAGGGTTGCCCCTGCAACATATATTTGTTGCGGGGGCAACCCCATTTTTTTTGATTCCTGTTTATCATTTTTTTATCCGAATCATTTCTTATACTAATATCCATTTTTATAAATATTCTTAAATTTTTTTGTCGGAATACCCGGATTTTCCATGAAGAACCTCAGGGATATCCCTGATTCTTATATAGGTGGTTTTTGATAGACTAAACCTGTGAAACCCTGGAGACGAAAACTCTGGAGAAGATAATAAAATTGTTTGAAAACAGGACAACTGGAAGGAGGGATATGATTTGAAGGATGAGAAGCTGAAAATGACAAGAAGAAAATTCCTTCAGCTTTCCGCTGCGGCAGGTGCGGCAGCTGCCGTCGGTGGAGTGGAATTTGTGTCGGAGGCAGCCAAGAGCACAAAGGATGTGGACTCTGATCTTACCATGGTCAGGACCACCTGCGCTCCCAACTGCACCGGCGGGTGCGGACAGAATGCCTGTGTCCAGAATCGGGGAAAGAAGGATGAGGAGATCAAATATATCATCCAGGCCTCCGATTACGAGGATGCCGAGCATAACCCCAGAGGCTGTCTTAAAGGGCTGTCCTTCTCCAATCTGATCTACGGGCCGAACCGTATGAAGGGGCCCCTGATCCGTACAGGAAAGCCGGGAGAGGACAAGTTCGATGAGGTCAGCTGGGAGGAAGCTCTGGATTACACCGCCGGTGAATTAAAGAGGATCGTTGATACCTACGGTCCGGATTCCGTTGCCTGCGTGGTACAGGTGGCAGGAACTGGGCACATTGCAAAGGGGGCGGTTTCCCGCCTGGCCACCCTGAACGGGTTCGGCATGATGGGCGGTTATGAAATGAACGGAGACCTGCCCATGTCTGCCCCCATTACCTTTGGTGTGCAGAGCGAGGAGCTTGAGACCTACTGCTGGCTTGACGCCAGATATCTGGTAATATTCGGGTCCAATCCCATGCAGACCCGTATTCCAGACGCCCATTTCCTGACAGAAGCCAGGGAGAACGGAGCTAAGATGATCGTATTTGATCCCTGCTTTACCGCCACCGCTGCCAAGGCGGATGAATGGTATTCCATCAAGCCGTCCTCTGACGCGGCAGTGGCCCTGGGCTTTGCCAAGGTGATCCTTGACGAGAAGCTTTATGATGAGGACTTTATCAAAGCGTATACTGACATGCCCATCCTGATCCGGTCTGATAATCAGAAGAAACTGCTGGCAGCGGATGTGGAGGGCCTTGACCGTCCTGCGGGCATGCCGGAATACAGGGAAGCCTACGTAGCTTACAATGGAAAATTTATCACGGTGGATCCGGAGAAGCTGGACCTGCCGCTGGATACCCGGCTTACGGGAGAGATCACGGTTCCCCTGAAAAATGGTGGAAAAGTAAAGGCAAGACCGGTCTTTGATCTTCTTTCCGAGATGGCCTCCCGGTGGACCCCCGAAAAGGTGGAGGAGGAGACAGATATGCCCGCTTCCGAGATCCCCAGGATTGCCAGGGAGATGGCCTCCATTAAGCCCATGCATATTCTTTACGGCGCTTCCAACTACCAGTGGTATCATGGAGACCTCAAGGGGCGGGCTCTTTCCCTGCTCTGCGCCCTTACGGGCAATATCGGCCATCTGGGAGACGGGTTTTCCACCTATGCCGGGCAGTACAAGATGCGTTATAAAGGGGCTGCCTGGTGGAATGTACCGGAAGAACCGGAAAAGAAACCGGCGGGGACTTCCTTTGCTTATATGCTGGATCACACCTTAAATGATTATCCCAATAAAGGGAAGAGGGAGACCATGACCTGTCCCTGGCCGGATTCGGGAATCAAAGCCTGGATCCTCTACTGCTGCAATGCCTTTGACCAGCATAATCTGAGCAATGTCCTGCGGGAACAGGTAGAAAGCGGCCAGCTGGAGCTGGTTGTCACACTGGACTTCCAGAAGACCACCACCAGCAGATACGCCCATGTCTGTCTGCCCGGCGTGAGCTGGTATGAAAAGACCGAGCTGGTTTCCACTCCCATCCATCCCTATGCCCAGCTGATGCAGCCGGCGGTAAAGCCCATCAACGACTGCAAGCCGGAAATCTGGATCATGAAGGAGCTGGCAGAACGCCTGCATCCGGGAGACGGAGACAAGTTTTATTTTGACAGCGGCGCCAAAGCCCCGTCGGAGGAATCGGATGCCGCCATCGAGAAGGTCATCGAGCTTACCTGTAAGACAGGAGGACCGGAGCTTGAGGGAATTACCCTTGATATGCTGAAGAAGGGACCGGTGAAATTAAAACACGAGAACCCGGGCCGGAAACGGATCCCCTTCTATGAGCAGATCCATGATAAGAAGCCCTTCCCGCCGGTCAGCTACCCCATGACCATTGACAAGACAGCTCAGTTCGTAAAGAGCGGCAGGATCGAGTTCTACAAGGACGAGGATACATTTATCCGGCTGGGAGAATGCCTGCCGGTACATAAGCCGCCCTTTGAAGAGACAGAGTATGTGTTAAACCCGGAAGCCCGGGAAAAATATAAATTTAACTATGTGACAAGAAACAGTGTGCATCGTGTTCACTCGACCCATTCCAATAATGAAATGATGAGGGAGCTGCAGGATGACACCGCCAGGGTATGGCTGAATCCCGATGATGCCGCTGAAAAGGGCATTAAAGCAGGAGACATGGTCGAGGTATACAACGACCGCGGAAAGCTTCTTGCCGAGGCGGTCCTTGATCCGGGTGTAAAGACCATGATGTGCATATTTGAAGAGGGCTGGTGGAGCCGTTATACCCACGGGACATCCTACAATACCCTGATCTATCCTTTCATCAATCCCATCCACGAGGTGTACTTCGTATCCCAGATGTGGGCGCCCAATACTTCCTGGAATGAATGCCTGGTAGATTACCGCAAAGCAGATCCGGCAGATCTGGCTAAGGAGGTGGATAACTGATGCGCTATGGAATGGTAATTAATCTTGACAGATGTATCGGCTGCCAGACCTGTGCCCTGGTCTGTCATATGCATAACAGCCAGCCGCCGGGAACCTGGTGGAACCGTGTGTTTACCCCGGGTGCCGAGACCCATGAGACAGCCATCGGGGAAAAGGGACACTTTAAGATGGAGTTTTTACCGGTGTCCTGCCAGATGTGTGACAATCCCGCCTGCCAGAAGGTCTGTCCCACAGGTGCCACCTACACCAATGAGGACGGGGTGGTCCTGGTGGATTACAACAAATGTATCGGTTGCCGGACCTGTATGGCTGCCTGTCCCTACGGTGTCCGTCAGTTTAACTGGAAGGATCCGAAGGAAGCCAAGAAGGAGCTGGGCTATGCCTACGGCTATCCCCACGATGCCACCGAGGAACCGAAGAAACTGGTTTATACCCAGAACCGGCCTGTGGGCGTGGTGGAGAAATGTACCTTCTGTGCCCAGTATGTACAAAAGGGAGAGGAGCCTGCCTGTGTGAGGGCCTGTCCCGGAAAGGCCAGGTTCTTCGGTGACCTGGATGATCCTGATTCCGAAGTTGGAAGAATGATCCGTGAAAAGACGGTTTACCGTCTCAGGGAAGACTATGGAACCAATCCCAAGGTTTACTACATTTCTTCCAGCAGGCTGAAAAGCAATGAGGAGGTGGCAGAATGAAAAAAGGTACTCTGACATTTCTTGTGGGAGCGGCCCTGTCTGTTCTGGGTCTTGGCGCATGGATCCTCCAGATCATGAAAGGCCTGTCCATCACAAACCTGAGCAATATTTTCTCCTGGGGCCTGTACATGGGAAGCTTTGAGTTCTTCATCGGTCTGTCCTCCGGAGGAATGATCCTCTTTGCTGTTGCTTATCTCTGGAATCTGGATGACATGAAGAAATTCGCCAAAACAGGGGCAGTGCTTTCTTTTGCCAGTGTGGTTGCCTCCGGTGTGGCCATCCTTACTGACCTCGGCCAGCCCTTCCGGGTGCTCTATATGCTGCTGTCACCCAATTTCGGTTCCCCCCTGTTCTGGGATGTGGCCATCCTCGGGATCTACGCGGTGATCACCCTGCTGGCAGTGATCTTTACTATCCTGCCTGACACAAAGAGTCATAAGGGGAACCGCGGATACCTGATGGCCATGGAAGACCGCTGTAAGAAGCTTTCCTATATTGCCCTGCCCTACATCGTTGTGCTGAATGCAGGGACAGCCCTGATGTTTGCCACCCAGAAGTCCAAAGAGTGGTGGCATTCCGCCATCCTTCCGGTGGACGCCGTGTCCGTGGGAGTTTCCTCGGGGATAGCCCTGGTCCTGCTGGTGGCAGCCCTTGCAGTAAAACAGGAGGACTATGACAGCTGGGAGAGACCCTTTACCATCCTGGCCAGGATCGCAGCAGTTGCCCTGCTTGCCCATTTTGTATTTACCTTCCTTGAGATCGTGACCATTTCCTGGAATGGAAGTCTGGAAGGAGCAGAGCTTTTACATATCGTATTCCATAAATACGGCCTTCTCTTTGCCCTGGAGATCCTTCTTCCCCTCATCGCCATGATCGTGTATTTCATCTGGAACGGAAGCAGCAGACCCCTGCTGGCCTGTATGAGCACTCTGGTGATCATCGGCATGTTTATCCAGAAAATGATGCATCTGCTTCCGGCCTTTAACCATATCTCCCTGTCCCTTCCCAATGAAGGAGCGGAAAATGCCCTGTGGAGCTTCCCCATTTCTTCCGGTATTTTTACACCGGGACAGGACCTCTTTGTGAGAAGCTGGGATTATATGCCCACCATGCCGGAGATTGCCACAGGCCTTCTGCCGGTTGGCCTGATCCTCCTTGTGCTTGGGGGAGTATGGCTCCTGTTCGGCCTGATCCCCGGAGAGGAAGAAGAGAAGGTTAAAGCATGAGCCTCGGGATAGGTGAGATCATTCTGATACTGATCATTGCTTTTGTGGTGGTCGGCCCGGAGGACCTGCCGAAGGTGGCCCGGGGACTTGCCCGGGCCCTAAAGCAGATGAGAGTGCTTTTTGCCGGGGTGAAGGAAGACCTTGATATAGAGAGAGACCTTAAAGATATAAAGCATGATCTGCATGAGATCAAAGAGGATATGGATGTGGATCCGGACCTGTCCGGGGAAATGAAGGACATTGCCCGGATCCGCAGGGAGATTATGAAAAAATGACAAATGTTCTGAAAAAAGGAGGATGAATTGTGAATATACTTGTATGTGTTAAGCAGGTACCTGATACCACCGAGATCAAGATCAATCCGGAGACCAACACCCTGATCAGGGAGGGTGTCCCCAATATTGTCAATCCCTATGACGGATATGCTCTTGAGACTGCCGTGCGGATCAAAGAAGGAAGTGCCGGCTCAAAGGTGATCGTACTTTGCATGGGGCCTGCCCAGGCTCAGACGGCTCTGCGTGAGTGCCTGGCTGTCGGCGCCGACAAGGCTTATCTCGTTTCCGACAAAATATTCGGCGGTTCTGATACGCTGGCTACCAGCTACATTCTTTCCGAGGCCATTAAGAAGGTGGAGGAAGAAGAAGGCAGGCTGGATCTGATCTTCTGCGGAAAACAGGCCATTGACGGAGATACGGCTCAGGTAGGACCCGAGATGGCAGAGCATCTGGGACTGCCCCAGATCACCTATGGCATCGAGGCAGAAGTGGACGGTGACATGGTAAAGGTGAAAAGAGAAGCAGAAGTCGGTTACACAATAGTCGGAGCGAAGCTGCCCTGTCTGGTAACCATGACCCAGACCTTCTATGAGCCCAGATATCCTACCATCAAGAGTAAAATGGCTGCCAAGAAGGCAAAGATCGCCACCCTGGGCGCAGAGGATTTCGCTTCCATTGACACAGGAAGATGCGGCCTTAAGGGTTCACCCACCAAGGTGAAAAAGACATTTGTTCCCGTGAGGAACAAGGATGGACTGATCATCGATGAAGGCTCTCTTGAAGAATCCACTGTAAAGCTTGTCAGTCTGCTCAGTGATGCAGCGATCATTTAATGGAGGGAAAAGAATGGAAGCATTAACGAAAGATTTATGGGTATATATTGAGACTGCAGAAGACGGCAGCGCAAAAAATGTCGGTCTGGAGCTGCTGGGACAGGGAAGGATCCTTGCGGATAAACAGGGCGGCGCCCTGGTGGCCCTGGTAATCGGCTGCAATGTTCAGGCGGCAGCAGAAGCCGCTGCGGCCTATGGCGCGGATAAGGTGATCGTCATCGATCACGAAGTATACAAAGATTATACAACAGATGCCTATGCGGATGCTTTCGTAAAGGTGATTGAGAAATATGGTCCCACCAGTGTCCTGATCGGTGCCACCAACAACGGACGTGACCTCGGACCCAGAGTTTCCTGCAGGCTGGGAACAGGACTTACCGCAGATTGTACAGGACTTGATATTGATGAAGAAACAGGAAATGTGGCATGGACAAGACCGGCCTTCGGCGGAAACCTCATGGCAACCATCCAGTGTCCGGATCACAGACCCCAGATGGGCACGGTCCGTCCCGGCGTATTTAAAAAGGCAGCGCAGCCGGATACCGGCCGCAGTGCCGAGGTGATCCGGGAGGACATCACCTTCCCGGCTGATCAGATCCGTACCCGGATCCTTGAGATCATCAAAGGAGAAGGAGAAACAGCCGTTGACCTTGAGGGCGCGGAAATCATCGTTTCCGGCGGACGGGGTGTTGGCGGACCCGAAGGTTTTGAGCTCCTGCAGGGTCTTGCGGACCTTCTGGGAGCCACCATCGGAGCCTCCCGCGCCGCTGTGGATTCCGGATGGATCTCCCACGGCCATCAGGTAGGCCAGACCGGCAAGACCGTTGCCCCCAGGCTCTATATCGCATGCGGAATCTCCGGTGCCATCCAGCATCTGGCAGGTATGAGCGGTTCGGACTATGTTGTCGCCATTAACAGAGATCCGGAAGCCCCCATTTTTGAGGTGGCAGACTATGGTATTGTGGGCAACCTGAAGGAAGTTGTCCCCATCATGATCGAGGAAATAAAGAAGTTAAAAGCCTGATGTCATTACCATCTGATATCAAGATCAAGACCCAGCTCTCCCCTGCACCTGTCGCAGAGGACCGGGTCGTCCGGCCCGTCTTTCGGAGATCCGCTTTCCAGAGACCTGCTTTCCGGAGATGCGTCTTCCCGTGATCCGTCCGGGGCTGCGAACGTGGATACCTCTGCTTTATTTGTCTGCTTTGGCAGCTGCTGCACCGGCTCCCCGCACCGGCTGCAGAGCAGACAGCTGACCGGGTGGATTTCAGGAGAGGAAGGATCGGACAGGTTTACATATTCCGGTCTGCTGATCCCTTCCCGGGGACAGATGTCATGACAAAGACCGCAGCCGGAGCATTTATGGGGAAATACCGCCATGTGCATGAGGGAAGGATCCTTTTCATCGGGGACCCGGTATATTGCCTTCTCCGGACAGACCCTGGCACACAGGGCGCAGGCGGTACAATCTGCTTTAAAGTGGGGGAACTGCCAGCAGGTTTCCCCGGGAAACCGGGACAGGTTTTCTGCCAGAAGCCTGCGGAAGAGCTGTCTGTCGGCAGGGACTTTTTCCGGAAGCAGGATGCTTACCGTGGACCTGGTTCTTTTGAATAGATGGGAAAAGGCCTCCCGCCTGGTATAAATACTGATCTGTTCTTCCGGCAACCGGTCCCCGACGAGGATGGAAGAGCCGAAGGTATCTTCACCCAAAAGCTTTTCTACCCGGCCCAGGGTCTCATCGAAGAGACACATTCTGTCCTCATGGGGGCAGGCGGAGCAGTCCTCCTTTACGATGGTAACCTGCCGGTTCAGGGCCAGAAGGGCAAGATATTCCCGGGAAAGGGCCGCAAGACAGGGCAGCTTGAGATCTGTTTGTACGGATTTTTGCTGACAGGAGAGGGAGACATGGGTCTTTCCGGAGCGGAGAAGCTCCAGTTCCTTATCAGAATGATATCCTGAGGGAGATATGCAGGCGGCAGGACAGGCGGCCACGCAGATCCCGCAGTTTACACACCTGTCCCAGCAGGGATCTGCCTGATCGAAAACACCATGCTCGCAGGAAGCCCGGCATACCTTGCAGGGTGTCCTGGCCTGGATGGTGTTAAGGCAGCGGCTGCTGTCTATGGAAGGATGATTGTCAAAGATCAGTTTTCTTTTGAGATAGTCATTTAACAATGCCATGCGCAGCTCCTTTACCGATTTTGATTGATTCTGATTATAGAGGAAGGGACAGGAAAATACAAGGGCGCACGGGTCCCAAATGGAGGAATAAATGTGATTGAAATCTTAATTGCTGATGATCACCGGCTGGTATCAAGGGGTGTAGAGCTGATCATCGAGAACCAGCCGGGAATGAAAGTGGCAGGAATAGTGAGGGATGGACAGTCTGCCTATCATATGACAGGGGAGCTGCACCCGGATATTGTCCTGCTGGACATCAGCATGCCCCCGGGAGAGAGCGGGATCGTCACTGCGGGAAAGCTGCATTCCGACTATCCGGATACCAGGATTATCATGCTTACCATGCATGCCGATAAAGAATATTTGCTTTATACAATGCAGGTAGGCGCTTCCGGATATCTCCTGAAATCATCTTCCGAAGAGGAGCTTATTGAGGCGATCCGTTCTGTCCATGAAGGAGGCGTCTATGTCTGCAAGGAAATGGTCCCCTATCTGGTGCAGGGCTTTGTAAATCGCCATAAAGAGGAAAAAGAGGGATATTTGAAACTGTCAGAAAGGGAGACCCAGGTCCTGACCCTGATCGCAAAGGGATACGGGAATAAGGAAATCGGCGAGATGCTTTTTATTTCCGTAAAAACCGTTGAAAGCTATAAGTCAAAGATCATGAATAAACTGGACCTGAAAAGCAGGCCGGAGCTTGTGGAATATGCCCTGAAGAAACGGCTGATTCAATATTGATGTCGCTGGCCTCCCGGAAAAGACCGGGCAGGCTTTCGAGGAAAGGAATATTATTATGAGATTAGGAACATCAGAATTACTTCTGATCGTGGTACTGGCAATTCTACTCTTTGGGGGGACCAGGATCGCAGGCCTGGGAAAAGCCCTGGGAAGAAGTATCCGGGAGTTTAAAGGTGAGATTCATGCGGATGATCCGGTGACGGCTTCCGGAACAGAGGAAAAAAAGGATGAAAAGGCCGATGGCTGATCCATCCTCCGGTGAAAAGATACGCCGGTGGCTTGATAAACCGGATGAGCCCATGGAGGCTAAGCCGCTGATGTTCCATCTGAAGGCACTGCGCCGGACCATTATTTTCTGCATCATCGTGGTAGTTGCTGCGGTGCTGGCCGTATTTTTTCTGGGATCGTCCCGGCTGATCCATTATGTGACCCGTCCTCTCCTGGACAGGAACATCAATGTGATCTATACCAATGTTTCGGAAGGATTCACTGCCCAGATGAAGGTATCCTTCATCGCCGGCCTGGCAGCAGCCAGCCCCCTTGTGTTTGCTGCGGTATGGCTTTTTATCCGGCCGGGTCTTCTGAGGAAAGAAAGAATAACCGCATTCCTCTACCTTCTGGTGGCAGCGGTGCTGTTTGTGCTGGGCATTTTTTTCGCATATCGTTTTGTATTCTTTCTGGCTGTTAATTTTTTTGTACAGACGGGGAATCAGTTTGCCAGACCGATGTTATCCCTGGGAACATATATTAATTTCTTGTTTGGATTTCTGCCTCCCTTCGGCATCATGTTCCAGCTGCCGATCGTGATCGTATGGCTTACCAGACTGGGTCTGGTGACCACGGCCCAGCTTCGGAGTGCCAGGAAGTTTGTGATTCTGGCAATATTTACGATTGCAGCGATCCTTACACCACCGGATGTGATTTCCCAGGTGATGCTGGGAGGACCCCTGCTGGTCCTCTATGAAGTGGGTATACTCTGCTCCATACTTGCAAAGCCTGGAAATGATCTTTAGTTAGATGAGAAAGGAAGAGAGTAAATGGAAGAAAAATTTGATGTCATAATTGTGGGAGCTGGGCTTGCCGGAAATATTGCCGCTTATCTTCTGGCACAGGCAGGCCTTGAAGTGCTTATCATTGAGCGGGCGGAGGTGCCCGGTTCCAAGAATGTGACCGGCGGGCGGCTGTATTCTCACAGCCTCGAGAAGATATTCCCCAACTTTGCCGAGGAAGCGCCCGTGGAGAGAAAGATCACAAAAGAGAGAGTATCCTTTGTGACAGGAGACAGTGCCACCACCATTGAATATGCCGCGGAAGGACTGGGTGAACAGGGCAAAGCGACCTACTCGATTCTGCGAAGCCGCTTTGATCCCTGGCTTGTGGAAAAGGCAGAGGAAGCCGGTGCCATGTATGTGACCGGTATTCGTGTGGACGAGGTCCTGGTGCAGGATGACAAGGTAGTGGGCGTCCGGGCCGGTGAGGAAGAAATGTATTCCGATGTGGTTCTTCTGGCTGACGGTGTCAATTCGCTGCTGGCCCAGCAGCTTGGCATGAAGAAGGAGCTGGATCCTTCCCAGGTTGCAGTGGGCATCAAAGAAGTGATCCGCCTGGGCGAAGAGAAGATCAACGACCGTTTCGGCGTTTCCTCAGAGGAAGGTGTGGCATGGCTTTTTGCCGGGGACGTCAGTGGAGGAAATATCGGCGGTGGTTTCCTCTATACCGATAAAGAAGATCTTTCTGTGGGAATCGTTACCACCATCGCGGATATCGGTTACTCCGATGTGGCTCCCAGAGAAATGGTGGAGCGCCTGAAGGAACATCCGGTGGTCAAACCTCTGCTCGCAGGCGGAAAGCTGATGGAGTATTCCGCCCATCTGGTTACGGAAGGCGGCTATAACATGATCCCGGAGCTGTATCGCGACGGCGTGCTTCTGGCCGGTGATGCGGCAGCCCTGGTCATGAACCTGGGATACACTATTCGCGGTATGGACCTTTGCATTGAGTCAGGAAAGCTGGCAGCCGAGACCATCATCGCCGCCAAAGAGGCCGGAGACTTCAGCAAGGCATTTCTTTCCAGATATGAGAAGGCAATGAATGACAGCTTTATTATGAAGGATATGAAGCACTACCGCAAGTTCCCGGCATTCCTGGAGCGCCACAGGATCTTCGAGCAGTATCCCGGCATGATGGACGAGATGATGAAGGGTATGTTTGAAATGTACGGACAGGAGCCTGAGAAGATGACCAAACGGATGCTTCGCCCGGTAAAGAAGATCGGGCTGTTCCGTGTGGGCAAGGATGTTTTAGATGGATTGGGGGCGTTATAATATGGCAATGTCAATTGATGATAAATTAGGACACAACAGATTTCACGCAGATGATAATTATGCGCATATTGAGTTGAATAAAGACTGCACGGATATGGATATAATAAAAAGGGTCGTGATGGCATGTCCGGCACAGCTTTACCGGCTTGAGGAAGACGGAAAGCTGAACTTCAACTATGAGGGATGTCTTGAGTGCGGCACCTGCAGGGTGCTTGCCCATGACACTGTGATTAAGAAATGGGACCATCCCATGGGAGGAATGGGTGTCGAATTCAGAATGGGATAATCATACCGGGGATAAGAGCCCTGGAAGCGGGAGGGATAAGATTTTATCTTCCGATGGTGTAAAGGGGACAGATCCCGGGTCTGAAAAAAAGGTGGATCTGGCCATGATCATCAACATGACCACCCCGGGGGCTATTTTCCTTTCTTCCTTTATGCCTGCGGTGTTCGGCCTTATTTTATCTATGGAATATTCCAGACATTTACATGCAATCATGGTGATATGCCTTCTTTTAATCCCTGTTTTTATGAATGCAGCTGTTGATGTAATCAATGATTATTACGATTATGTAAACGGAAATGACACCACAGATAATGTCGTTTCCGAAATTGACGGTCCTCTGGCATATCACCATGTTAAGAATCCTGAACCTGCCTTATACGCAGGTTTGGGATTTATGCTGCTTGCCGCTCTTTTAGGAGGCTATGTGATCTGGCAGGCAGGCTGGAAGCCTCTTCTCATCGGCGTCATCGGAGCGGTTATTGCCCTGACCTATTCGGGAAAGATCATTTCCACTTCCCATCTGCCCATCGGAGAGTTTCTCTCGGGCTTTACCCTGGGAGGGCTGGTGCCGCTGGGTGTTTACGTGTCGCTGACAGGCCGGATGGATTTTCTGGTCCTTTTTAAATCCATCCCCATGATGATGATCGTGTCCCAGTTTATGCTCTCCAACAATACCTGCGACCTGGAACGGGACAGGGAGGCCGGAAGGGTGACCTTGTCCATTGTCATCGGACGGGCCGGGGCAGAGAAGCTTGCCAGATTCCTGATGGGATTCTGGATCCTCCAGCTTGTTCTGGTACTGGTTATCTGGTACCCGGCAGGCATCCCTGTCATGCTCCTGTTTCTGTTCCTTTTTCGAAGATCCCTGTACGAAACCTTTTTTTACAGTATGACCCATGAGAATAAAACGGCTGCCACATTGACCCTTGCAAAAGTGGCTTTTGCGATCGCTGTGGGATATCCTTTGTCGGTGCTGGCCGGAATGGCCGGCAATCAGCTGATGGGAAATATGGTGTCTGCAAATCTGATTTTATTTTAATAGAGAGGAAAGGCTTATGTCCCAATTTCTTATACCGGACCTGAAAGAGGAAATGGTCCTTACAGAAAGATTTATTACAGAGTATCTTGCCCCGGTATCTTTAAATCAGACAGTGGACCATATTTTCTCTCATGTGCTTTCGGCCCGGGGGAAACGGCTCCGTCCCCAGCTTCTGTTACTTGCAGGCCGCTACGGGAAATATTACCATGAAAAGAGGGAATGCCTGTGCCGGCTGGGGGCTCTTGTGGAGCTGGTTCATCTGGCATCCCTGATTCATGATGATATTGTGGATGATTCCCCGTTGAGGCGGGGACGTCCCACTGTGCAGGCACATTTCGGAAAAGATATGGCCGTGTATGCGGGTGACCTGGTTTTAAGCAGGGCAATGCAGATACTGTTTTCGGAGAAGTTTTATGAGGCGGGAAAATGGTTCGGGATCACAATAGAAAAGATGTGTACCGGCGAGATCGGGCAATACGCGCGAAAGTTTCAGCCCGAAACCGGGATAGAGGATTACCGGCGCAATATCTACGGAAAAACGGCTGCATTATTTGAACTTGCCTGCCGGCTGGGAGCTTCTGAGGCGGGCTGTGACAGGGAGATGTCTGCATTTTTGGAAAGTATCGGAAGGAATTTCGGAATGCTCTTTCAGATGAGAGATGACCTTCTGGATTATCTTTCCGTGGAAGAAAAAGAAGGTAAGCCCACCGGAAGGGATTTTGAAGAAGGGATCCTGACCCTCCCGGTCCTTTATGCCCTGGAAGCTCCGGATTATGCAGATGAGATCAGAACACTGATCCGGCTGGCAAAGGAAGGGGATTTCCATGGGGAAGAGAGGAAGAGGCTGTCTGCCCTGATCCGGGAATCAGGAGGAATGAAAAAAGCCCTCAGGGACTACCGGGAGCTGTCCCATGAGCTGGCCCGGCAGGTCGGACATTTACCAGCACAAAAGGAAACAAAGATGTTTGCGGCCATCCTCGAAAAACTGGCGGTTCCGATCTAATACGCAGGATTCCCGTGACGGCTGTGGGAGGAATGACCGGGGCGGACTTGGCGGGCCGCAGGCAAATGTAAAGTGAGGAGGAGCAATGGAGCGCAGGGAACTTTTTTTCACACAGATTAAACGATTCATGTATCTTCCCTGGTGGTATATACAGTGCGGAATATTAAAAAAAGAACGCCCTCTGCAGACTGTGCTTTTTATTACAGATTACTGTAACCTGAAATGCAGGCACTGCACTCCGGAGGGACATAAGGGCTCCCGGATGAAGCCCTATGAGGAGATAAAAAAAGAACTGATCTATTCCTACAGGAAGGGGTCACGGTTTGTGGATTTTGAGGGGGGAGAACCCACCCTCTGGCAGGATGGAGATAAGGACCTGAACGATCTGTACAGGCTGGCGAAGGAGATCGGCTTTTTCTCCTGCACCCTGACCACCAACGGGCAAAGACCCTTTGGAGATACCCTGGCAGACAGCGTCTGGGTCAGTGTGGACGGGTACGGAAAATACCATGACGCAGTCCGCGGTCCCGGTTCCTTCCGGAAGCTGGACGCCAATATCAGGGCAAGCGGGCATCCCCGGCTAAGCATTGCCATGGCTGTCAACAAGCTGAACAAGGATTCCGTGACCCGGCTGATCCGCTATGCCGACTCAGTACCGCAGATTCAGTCGGCAGCCTTTAATTTTCATACACCCTTCCCTCAAACGGAGGAGCTTACCTTAAGCCCCGAAGAAAGAGAAGAAGTCATCAGAAAGATCATGAAGATGAAGAAAAAGGGGTATAAGATCATGAACTCCTTTTCCGGGCTGAAGCTGATGTTAAAACCCGATTTTAAAAAATACTGTTGGGTGGCAAACTATATCCTGATCGACGGCAGAAGGCTGCCCCAGTGTCCGGGACGCCTTCTCGGAGTCTGTGACCAGTGCGGATTTTCCATGTCCGGGGAAATGTACTCCCTTCTACATCTGAGACCGGACACAATTCTTTCTGGCATGAAGCTTCGGATGTAAATAATCCTGACTAAAACTTGACTAAAAAAGGATGCAGGTGCAACAATATTATTATAATGTTGCGCCTGCAACCTGTTTGGCAGACATAATAGTATATATTTTGATAGGAGACAGGGGACGGTTCTCTGTCTCCTTTGAGAGGGAAAGGCATATCAACCGAAGCGATATTATGACATAAAGGAGACAGAGAACCGTCCCTCGTCTCCTTTTGGGGGAGAGATGATGACAGGGGATATGGAGTATATCAGGCGGTCCCGCCTGTTTGACGGGATGGAGGATGACGATATCAGGCTGATATTGCAATGTCTGGGCTACAGCATCAAGTTATTTAAAAAAGACAAAGTGATCGCCATGGAAGGGAACAATATGAGCTATATAGGCATTGTTCTGCAGGGGTCAGTAGATATGATCAAAGAGGATGTCTGGGGAAATAAAGATATGCTCACAAGGATCATGCCGGGAGACCTGTTTGGGGAGACCTTTGCCTGTGGTGTGGAGGCGGAGGCAGTGGTGACCTTTGTGGCATCCTCCACAACAGAAGCACTGATTCTTCCCTTTACCAGAGTCATAAGTACCTGCTCTAATTCCTGTGGCTTTCATGAAAAGCTGATCAGGAACTTAATCTATATGATCGCGAAGAAAAACAAGGCTCTGATGCAGAAGCTGGAGGTGGTGACCAAGAAGAGTCTGAGGGAGAAGATCCTTGCTTATCTGTCCCAGCAGGCTCAGGAGCAGCAGACCAAATATATCCATGTACCACTGGGAAGAAAAGAACTGGCAGACTTTCTGTGTGCAGACCGCAGTTCTCTGACAAGAGAACTGTCCAGCATGAAGAAGGAAAGGCTGATAGACTTTGAGCGAAATACTTTCCGGTTATATTAAGGAGACAAGGAGACAGGGGACGGTTCTCTGTCTCCTTTTTTTTCGTTAATCCCGGTGATAAAATGCCTCTGCACCGCAGGAAGGAGACAGAGAACCGTCCCCTGTCTCCGATTGACGGATTTTCTCCTGTTTTTTGATTTTATTAAGTGTATATGGAAATCCGGCTGAGGTCAACTCAAATATGTCTTTTGTTTCATGATAGATATATGTTATAATTGGCAGGAGAAAGCAGAGAAGGAGGTAAAAAAATCGGATGATAGAGAAGATCGAAGTATTGGCACACAGCAGTATCAGGATCAGGCTGGAATCCGGCAGTATCTACATTGATCCCTTTCATGTGGAGGAAGCGTTCCATGATGCCGCCCTGATTCTGGTCACCCATGATCATTATGACCATTTTTCTCCCGAGGATATCCGAAAAGTGTGCCGGGAGGATACCATCCTGGCGGTTCCTGAAAACATGAAAGACAAAGCCGAAGATGTGGCCGGCAGTGTGGGGAAAATCGTTACTGTCCGGGCAGGCAGGAACTATAATATTGATGATTTTGAATTTGAAACATTGCCGGCCTATAATACTCTTAAACCATTTCATCCCAAAAGCGCCGGCTGGGTTGGATATATTCTGCAGATAGAAGGGCAAAGGATCTATATTGCGGGAGATACCGATATCACAAAAGAAAACAAGCAGGTAAGCTGCGACATCGCCCTGGTTCCCGTCGGCGGGACTTATACCATGGATGCCGGAAAGGCTGCAAAGCTTGTAAATATCATCAGACCAAAGATTGCGGTCCCGACCCACTACGGGGATATTGTCGGGAAAAAGGAGGATGCGGCGATCTTTGCTCAAAATGTGGATCCGGATATCAGGGTGGAGATCCGGATGAAAGGGCAGTCATAATTTGTATCTGATATGATCGTTAGATCTGTTTATTTATGAGAACAAAAAGGGGGATTACAAGATGAGAGAATGGACAAGGGAAGAACGCTATCGTTATTTAAAGGATCCGCAGGAGCTGCAGGAGCTCTATAGCAGGATCGCTGCATCGCCATACCGGCAGACATTTCACAATCAGGCTGTTACCGGGCTGATGAATGACCCGAACGGCTTTGTATGGCATGACAACAGATGGCACCTGTTTTACCAGTGGTGCCCGTGGGGAGCGGTACATGGATTGAAACACTGGTATCATATCGTGTCGAAGGACCTGGTGACCTGGAAGAATCTGGGAGTCTGCCTGCTTCCGGACCAGGCAGATGGCTATGATAATAAAGGGGTATACTCCGGATCGGCCATGCCCATAGACGATAAAATCTATCTCTATTATACAGGAAACCACAGGGATGCGGACTGGACCAGGCATGCCTATACCTGCCTGGCAAGACTTGGAAATGACGGATGGCCTGAGAAGTATCCGCTGCCCCTGTTCGGATCACATCCCGGATATACGGAACATCAGCGTGATCCCAAGATAATGAAGGTGCCGGATCAGGACAAGTATTATATGGTCATAGGAGCGCAGACCCTGGATAAAAGAGGGTGCGTCCTGGTGTATTCTTCCGACGAACTTCAGCATGGATGGATGTTTGCAGGAGAGTTAAAGGTTCCGGGATTTGAGAATTTCGGAGATATGTGGGAATGCCCCTCCATCGAGCACATCGGAGGCCATGATGTCCTTCTTTTATGCCCGCAGCATATTTCACTTCCCGGGCGGGGAGGTACGCAGAATCACAACGGTTACATTCTGGGAACCATGGACTGGGACAGCCTCACTTTTACTCCGGATGGCAATTTCCATGTGCTGGATTTCGGCTTTGATTCCTATGCGGCAGCCTGCGCAAACAACATTGAGGACGAGGACAAGGCGATCCTGATCGCCTGGATGGGACTGCCGGATGTGAGCTATCCTACAGATGAAGAAGACTGGGCAGGATGCCTTACGTTGCCGCGGGAGCTGACCGTCCGGGGAAGACGCCTGATCCAGCAGCCCTTACCCGTACTTAAGAAGCTGCGCAATGAGAAGATCATTGTACAGGACGGTGTCAATGCTCTGCCGAAAGCATCAGAACTGGAGCTTGACTGCAGGCCGGGATTCCTAAGGATGAACATATTTGCCAGGGAAGACGGAACCGGCGGAATTGTCATTTCCTATGACCATGATAAGAAGGAAATAACCGTTGACCGAAGCGGCATGGAACAGCATTTCAATCTTTCCGAAGGAGATATGAGAACCAGGCAGCTTGAGCATGGCCTGTCTCATCTGAGAATATTTGTTGACAGCAGTTCGGTTGAAATATTTGTAAACGATGGAGATGCAGTATTTACCTCCAGAGTATTTCCCACAGAAGAAGAGCACTACTTCATCATTAAGGGGGACACCTTTAACCGGCTGTGGACATTGAAGGCCGCCGTGAAAGACACTTTCCTGGTGTGAAGGAGACAGGGGACGGTTCTCTGTCTCCTTTAAGAGGGAAAGGTATATCAATTTGGGTTAGGAGGATACCATGCGTTCTATCCGCACAACCATAACAGCTATTATTATCGTGGTGATTTTGACCAGCATCCTGTCTGTATTTGCGGCAAGCTATCGGATCATCCAAAGTGAAACCGATGAGAATTCCGTCGGCATGATGAACCTGATCGATCAGGACACCCAGAAATCCCTGGAGAAATATTTCGAGAGTATTGAGCAGTCCGTCAAGGTTGCCTCCAACATTGCCGTGAAAGACATGGACAGCGTCTTTCTGGTGGAATCCGGGGCCGTGCAGACGGGAGAGGAGAAAACAGGGCAGACGCCGGAACAGAGCAAAGCGATGGACGATTATCTGAATCAATACTGTCAGAAGATTCAGGAATACTTTTCCGGGGTTGCGGTTTGTACCCAGGGGGTATCCGCATATTACTACTACATCAATCCGGAGATCAGCCGGACGGTACCGGGCTTTTATTATAAAAAGCTCGGAAAGACAGGATTTATCCGGCAGGAACCCCCGGATGTGGAATCCGCTGAGCCGGACCAGACCCTTGGCAGCAGCTGGTACGAGGCCGCTGTCAACCGGGGCTGTCCGTCCTGGATCGGCCCCTATCAGTGTTTTGATACCTGGGTTTGTTCTTACTGTGTACCCATTTACAAGTCCGGTACGCTCATCGGCGTGATGGGAATGGATATTCCCTGCGATATTCTGGTCACACAGGTTAACAGCATCCGGCTGTACGATACGGGCTTTGTCTGCCTGCTGGATGCAGAGGGACATGTGATCTATCATCCCGATCTTCCCATAGGAAGTGACCTGGCGCAGCTTGGACTGGATATTCATAAAGATATGCTTGAAAAGAAAGACAGCGGCGACGAGCTGATGCGCTATACCATTGGAGGGGAAGAACGGCAGATGTCCTTTTCCACCCTTTCCAATGGCATGAAACTGGTCGTTATCGCACCCACGGCTGAAATTAATGAGCCGTGGATCCGGCTCATTGCATCCATTGCGCTGATTTCCGTGGTCGTGATCGTATTTTTCGTGGTCGTGATTCTTCTTTTGATGCGGGTGGTCACATACCCCCTGGAACAGCTTACCGATGCCTCGCAACGGCTTGCCAATGCAGATTATGATGTGGATCTGACTTATCAGGGAAAAAATGAGATCGGCACTCTGACCCGCTCCTTTAAACAGATGCGGGATCAGCTGAGACACAATATTGAAGATCTGAACCATCAGATTTATTATGACAGTCTGACGGACCTGCCTGATACCCGGAAGTTCTTCATTCTTGTGGAGAAGGAAAGAAAACGCCTGCTCTCTGAAGGACAGAAGCCTGTCATGGTTTATTTCGATATGATCGGGCTGCGGGATTATAATCGTCAGCATGGCTTTGAACAGGGAGACAGACTGATCATAGAGCTGGCCGGGATCCTGCGACGCCAGTTCGGGCATCACCGGACCTGCCGTTTTGGCGGCAATCATTTTGTAGCAGTTACAGATGAAGCCCGTATAGAAGAGGACCTGCAGGCTGTTTTGCATGCCTGTAAAACGGCCATAGATGGAAAAGAAATGCCCATCCGGGTGGGAATCTACCCGAATAAGCTGGAGGAAGTGGATGTCAGCGTTGCCTGTGACCGGGCCAAATATGCCGCTGACCGCCATAAGGGGGAACTTACGTCCAGTGTTACCTGGTATGATCATGCCATGCTGGAGAGGAGTGAGATCTCCCGCCACGTTTTCAATAACCTGGACCGGGCCCTGGAAGAGGGCTGGGTCAAAGTTTACTATCAGCCCATTATCCGGACCGCAGACGGAAAGGTCTGCGATGAGGAGGCTCTGGCCCGCTGGATTGACCCGGTTTTGGGCTTCCTCTCCCCGGCATCCTTCATTCCTGTCCTGGAAGAATCCAAACAGATCTATAAGCTGGATCTGTATATGGTAGATCAGGTGCTGGCAAAGATGAAACAGCAGACCGAGGCGGGCTTCTATCTGGTACCCCAGTCCATCAACCTGTCCCGTATGGACTTTGAAAGCTGCGACATTGTCGAGGAGATCCGCCGCCGGGTAGACCAGGCGGGAATCGACCGGTCCCTGCTTTCCATTGAGATCACGGAGAGCGTCATCGGCAGTAATTTCGAATTTATGAAGGAGCAGGTGGCCCGGTTCCAGGAACTGGGGTTCCCGGTATGGATGGACGACTTCGGCAGCGGCTATTCCTCACTGGATGTGCTTCATCAGATTCACTTTGACCTTATTAAATTTGATATGCGCTTCATGGAGCGCTTCAATGACGGGGACGAAAGCAAGATCATACTGACAGAGCTTGTAAATATGGCCATCAGCCTGGGTATAGAAACCATCTGTGAGGGCGTTGAGCAGGCTGAACAGGTGGAATTTCTGCGTGAGATCGGCTGTACAAGAATTCAGGGATATTATTATGGAAAACCCCTTCCCTTTGAGGGAATTGTCTCCCTGTTTGAAAAGGGGACCACGCTGGAGTTTGAAAATCCGGAGGAATCAGATTACTACAGCTCCATCGGCCGCATTAACCTGTATGATTTTTCCTCCCTTTCCAGCGAAAATGATGATGCCCTGACCCATTATTTCAACGCTCTGCCCATGTGCATCATTGAGGTCAACGGGACAAAGCTGCAGTTTAACCGCTGCAACCGGTCTTACAGGGACTTTTTGCAGCGAACCATGGGGATACCTTACGATACAGAGGAAATAGATACTATTGAAGCGTCCGACAAACGTAGATCGCTGTTTTTAAAGGCCGTGGCTCAGTGCGGCAAGGATGGCAACCGGGTCATCATTGACGAAAAAGTGGGACCGGATACCGTTGTTCATACCCTGATCCGCCGTATAGCCGTGAATCCGGTTACGGGTACAACAGCTGTTGCCGTGGCAGTTCTGGCAGTCAGCAAGGAAGGGAATCCCTCGGACAAAGCCTCCGGGAGGACGATGAATCCGACGAATGATGAACCCCAATATCTGGCCAAGGAAATCTCAAAGACCACAGAACTGGAGGATACCATTGTATCCCTTCTGGATAATATGCCCTGCATGACCTTTACCAAGCATGCCAAAACAGGCATTTATCTTGCCTGCAACCAGGCATTTGCGGAATATGCCCACAAGGAGAACCCTGCAGGCGTGGTGGGACTTACCGATGCCCAGATCTTTGACGCCGAGACGGCGGCCCATTTCGTGGAGGACGATAAGAAAACCCTCTCCATGGAAGAGCCCTTCATTTTCTTTGAAGATGTGCTGGATGCCGCAGGCAATCAGAGACAGTTTCAGACAACAAAACTCAAATACTACAATTTTGACAGCCAGCTCTGCATCCTCGGTATGTGCCAGGATGTGACAGAAGCAATGCGGATCCAGCATGAAAATGACGCCACAAGGGAAGCCTACGAAAAGGCCCGGAGCAGCAGTATCATTTACAGCCACATTGCCCGTGTGCTGGCCCGCGGATATACGGACCTGTATTACGTCAATATGGATACCAATGAACTCATCGAATATCATACCGACGACGACTACGGTGTGCTGGCAGAGGCACGCCGGGGCACAGATTTCTTTGAGGGCTGCAAGAGGGATGTAAAGCTGTATGTGCATCCGGATGACCAGAAGGCTTTTGTGGAGGCCATGGACAGGGAGTTCCTCGACAAAGCGCTGGATCAGTCTAAGGTGTTTGAGATGACATACCGCAGAATAAAGGATGGAAGAACCTTTTATGTCAGTATGAAAGTATCCCGGATCGAAGATGACAATCGTTTTATTGTCATAGCTGTATCGGATATTGATGAGCTTATGAAAAAGCGTCTTGCAGAGGAACGGATCATGGAGGAGCGTATTGTATATGCCCGTCTCCACGCCCTGACAGGCAATTTTATCTGTGTTTATGTGGTGGACCCGGAAACGGACCACTACCGGGAGTTTTCCGCAACGGACCATTATACGGCGAGTTTTGCCCAGGAAAAAGAAGGTACGAAATTTTTTGAAAAAGTCCGGGAAGTGGCCGGTCAGTTCAATTATCCGGAGGATCTAAATCGTTTCCTTTCAGCTTTCACTAAGGAACATATTTTGTCTGAGATTGAACAAAACGGCATCTTTACCATCAGCTACCGCCTCATGATGGAAGGCAGGCCGGTCCATGTCCAGATGAAGGCTGCCATGGTGGAGGAGAAAGAAGGTCCTCGCCTGATTGTCGGCCTCAATGATATTGATATGCAGGTAAGGCAGGAAGAGGAAATGGAAAAACGTCTCGCCCAGGCGCAGACCCAGGCCAGTCTGGACGCCCTGACCGGGGTGAAAAACAGACATGCCTATTTAGTCACGGAAGAGCGTATGGACCGTCAGATTAAGGCACATCGTCAATCGCCCTTCGCCCTCGTGATCATTGATGTGAACGATCTGAAGAAGGTCAACGATACCGCCGGACATCAGGCAGGAGACCAGTGCCTCCGGGATGCCTGTAAAATCATCTGTGATATTTTTAAACACAGTCCCGTATTCCGCATAGGTGGTGACGAGTTTGCGGTGATCGTCCAGGGAACCGATTATTTACGCCTTGGAAAACGGCTTGGAGAAGTGAAAGATCACAATACAGAAGCAATGCAGTCCGGTGGGGTGGTCATTGCATGCGGTATGGCAAAATTCGAGAACGACACATGCGTAGCCGAAGTATTTGAGCGGGCGGATCAGAAAATGTACGAAAATAAAAAGGCCCTGAAATCGACAGGGGAGAAGGAGACAGGGGACGGTTCTCTGTCTCCTGAATAGGGGATTCTTTAAAAACTGCCGGGTGAGGGAAAAGGAGACAGAGAACCGTCCCCTGTCTCCTCCCGAGGCATTTACTTATGAAATTGGATTTGCAGAAAGACATTAGCATATATAAAAAAGCGCTGCGCCTGGCAGTACCCATGATGATCCAGAGCGGAATTGCCAATGCGGTGGTCCTGGTTGATAATCTTATGGTAGGAAGCCTGGGTACAGAGCGCATCACGGGAGTGTCCATCAGCGCCCAGATCCTCTTTGTGTTCAACCTGGCTGTTTTCGGCGGCCTGTCGGGCCCGGGAATCTACGGAGCCCAGTATTTCGGACATGGGGACAAAGAAGGCTTTGCGGGAGTATTCAGGCTGAAACTGTGGATCGCTTTTCTCATAACCTTTGCCGGAATTGCTGTCCTCTTCTTTGGCGGCCCCTTTCTGATCCGGCTTTATCTGACCGGGGAAGGCAGCTCTTTTGATCCCTCTCTTGCCATGAAGTATGGTCTGGAGTATCTGGATATCATGCTGGCAGGTTTGATTCCATTTACCCTTACCCAGGTATTTGCCGGCAGCTTCCGTGAGACCAACCACAGTCTGGAACCCATGGTTGCCGGCCTTATTTCAGTTGCGGTGGATATTATTTTCAACTATCTCCTGATTTACGGTAAAGCGGGTCTGCCGGCCCTCGGTGTCAGGGGAGCCGCCATTGCCACAGTCTTATCCCGCTTTGTCGAACTGGCAGTCATTGCCGGATGGCGGAAAGCCAGGAGTGATGAATACCCCTATCTGGCCCACGTTTTTGATACACTTCGTATTTCGACAGGGCCCATGAAGCCCATCATCCTGAAAAGCATTCCCATTTTCTGTAATGAATTTCTGTGGGCTGCAGGGGTTGCGGCCCTGGCGCAATGCTATTCCAGGAAAGGCCTGGCTGTGGTGGCAGGACTTAATATAGCAAATGTTCTCTGCAACCTTTTAAATGTAGTGTTCATCAATCTGGGTGCCGCTGCCGGTATACTGGAGGGACAGTTCCTGGGCGCATCGGAGTTTGATACGGCAAGGGACAGCGCATTAAAACTGGTATGGTTCAACGGCCTGGCCTGTGTACTGCTCAGCTTTGCCCTGATAGTCCTTTCCGGCATCTTCCCGCGGGCCTATAATACTACGGCGGAAGTCAGGGAGCTTGCCCGCTCCTTTATCATCATCCTGGCAGTATTTTTCCCCATACAGGGAATGATGAACACCCTGTATTTTGTCCTCCGGTCCGGAGGAAAGACCATGATCACATTTGTTTTTGACAGTGTATTTTCGTGGACCATCTCGGTCCCCCTGGCCTACATTTTATGCCGGTTCAGCCCCTTATCTATCCTGGTAATTCTGGCAATCGTCCAGGGAGCGGAGCTGATCAAGGTGGTCTTTGGATATTATCTTGTGAGAAAAGGCATCTGGATCACGAATCTGGTGTCGTGAGGGACGGGAACGTTCCGTCAACCTGTTTTACTATAATTTTAACTCAAGGAGTTTTTGAGGCATGATTAGAATATTATTTGTTTGCCACGGCAGGATATAAATAAATCAGCCGTATCCTTTGCCAGTCTTGAAAAAATTGAATGTGGTATTTCCATACCACAATTCGTACCAGAATAAATAATTCTAAAAAATTAACCGTGCCTGTGCACGTCCTAAAATTACAGACCATGACGAGGAAAAATGCAGAAGGAGTCTTGCTCCTTCTGTTTTTTCGTGGTACAGAAGTTGAAGGGGCCTGTGACAGTAAAGGCGTAGAGGTTCCTTTTCTGAAACTCTTGAAAAAAATTTTTTCTCAATGTTATTTTATCATAACCGGGTTTTTAGCAAGACTGGGAACGGAAACACAAAAAAACCGAGCTTCATATAGCACAGAAAGGCATGAAACCGCCTATTGACAAAACGATTTTCTATGTTATTATTCTTCTGAACAGTGCATTACGCAATGTTATCTTGAATATTTTGGGTACATTTTCGAGAAACTACATGGTTGACTCCACCCGTTCGACGGGGTGGATGTGCAACGAAGTGGGATGACATTTTTGACGACAAGCCCGACAGTCGATATAGATGCAGTATCTCTGCGTCTGTATCAGCTGTCGGGCTTTTTTTGTTTAGATCTTTGCATGAGGAGGAGATTTATATGAAACCAGAAACGAGGCAGAAGCATATTGCTAAACACCGGACACGGGTGGAGAGCTGTGAGAATAGCGGTCTGCCGGTTAGTGAATGGATTAAACGGAATGGTCTTGATAGAAATGCATACTACCGTTCAAAGAAAGCCTTGGCTAAATTGAACAACGAAGCGTTGAATGACACTTCGACAGAGGAGCCCAAAGATTTGTCGGTTCCGGCGGAGTTGCCTATTCGACCGCGAATTACGGTAATGTGCGGCGATATAGAGATTGACTTCTATGAGCCAGTCAAAGTTGAAGAAGTCTTATCCCTTATTTCACGCATCAGAGGATAGAGCAAACGTTGTACCTGTTTTTGAAAGAAAAACTGGTACAGCAAAAATCGTGTCTGATGGCCAATTCTTCATAGATGGCCTTCTACCGTGTACATTTTTTGTTTTTCGAGAAGGTACGCCATAAAGCAAGACTGGTAGCCCACGTAATTACATCTGTACACGTTGTACCTGTTATTTTGAAAAAGCTATATAGCACACATGCGTATGCGTGTATAGGGGAGTACAGAGGGGACATAAAGCATCAGAGATGCGTCCCTTCTGTGAACCAAGCACAAAGTGCGGTCATGTGTGCCGGTAACGGTACAACATGAATGGTTCATTCTGTCGTTATTAACGACACGTCACCTGTTGTTCTATTGTAACGGAACCAACGATTTTTAAGGAGGTAAATAAAATGAGTTCAAAAAGGCAGCATGGTAAGCTTCAAAACATTCATACGCGTATTCCAATTAAAGACTATCAGACAATTCAGCTGATATGTAACCAGCTTAAAATCTCTCAAGCCGAGTATTTTAATAGCTGTATTCATCAGTTTGGCTATGAGAGGCTTTTACTCTATGCGCGAAAAATCAACAGAGAGCCCCGCCCTTGCAGAGTTGATATTTCGGAGCCCGCAAGCGAAGAAATCTGCCATTTGACGAAGGCTATGAATGCGCAGGCCGAACAAATCCGGAAGATTGGTGTCAACGTTTCCGCACTCATCCGAGATATCCGATCTGGAAGTGTGCAGGGCTGCAGCGCTCAGTCACTGAGGACGCTGGACGAGATGAAATCTGCTTTGGATACGGCGCTTGCGGAAGGGCATAAAAATGGAGCTCGGCTTGCGGCGATCCTTCATGATGACAATGCAATCCCCAAGGTTGAAATCAACTACAAGAACTGCTGGGGCGAAATCGAATACCGGGAGGTGAAGCCATGCACACATGGATGAAATCTACGAGAAATATTGCTCGGAGCATCAGATATCCGCTGACAGATAAAACCGTACAGAGAACCGAGCGCGTTGCTGGACTTTTGTGCGGCGGCGGCATCGTCGATACCGGCAGCAAGGACGGCATTGTTATGCAGTTCAATCACGTGCTTGCTCTTGGAGACCGACCATATCGGAAGCGCTTTTCCGGAACTTACCCTATTCAGGGATATATCCGTACTCTATCTTTCTCGGAGCGCGAGATATCTCCTTCCGATCCGGAATGGGTCGAGAAAGCGCTGAACGTGACCGGTGCTGTTATGAACAACATAGCTCCAGATTGTCAGTGGATTGCTGTGGTTCAGAAAGATGGAAAAGCAGGGCTTGTCCATGTTCACGTTGTCCAGAATGCGCTGCATACAACAACCTTGCAGCCTGTATCTGGTCGTGAGACCAGCTATGATATCTTCCGCAAACAGACTGAGGCTATTATGGAGAGCCAAGGGATAGAGCTCGACGCGGGCCGCCGCCGTGGTAAAGCAGCGCCGTCTGAGGCAAAGAAGCGGCAAGACCATGCGCGGGAGACTGACGGTTACAGTTGGATGCAGGATTTGATGCTCCGTATTCAGGTGTCTATCGCTCAGACTACGGCTGTTGGAGATTTCGAAGATGTTCTGAACCGAAATGGCGTAGCCGTATCACGTAAAACCAAACGAGGCTGGACATTTGTTCTGGCCGACAGTTCCGAATCCGAATGGATTGGAAAAAAGGCTTCCTATGATCGCTTTGCTGACGATTTTAGTATGCCTGCGCTTAACCATCGCTTCAAGGAGAACTATCAGAAAATGACATCCCGGAAAATGGAACGCCGTCTGCCGGATATCAGTAATGTAGTCAGTGCTCCTGTTGAAGAGTACCAGCGTGACCGTTAGTTAAAACTTGTGAACATACCTGTAAAACTGGAAATAATATAGTGAAATCAATGGTCATTTGTAGTGACCAAAAAGAAAGTGAGGAAAAGCCCATGGTTTACGGTTATGCGAGGGTCTCTACCCCAAGACAGGCTTCAAAGATGGACAGGCCTAATTTATCCGGACTTCTTGAAAAGCTCCAGCCCGGCGATAAGCTGATCGTTACTAAACTTGACCGCTTTGCTCGCACGGCGGTTGAGGGAGGAATAATTGTTCAGGATCTCTGGAACAGAGGGGTGACCATTCATATCATAAATATGGGTACGGTGGACAACACCCCAATGGGCAAGCTACTTGTACAAGTCCTTTTGGCTTTTGCAGAATTCGAGCGCGATATGATTGTCGAGCGAACGCAAGCCGGACGCGAAAGCGCTCGGGAAAAGGGCATACGGGTAGATGGCCGTCCACCAAAGTATCCGCGACCACAGATGGATCATGCTATGGAACTTCTTTCAGAGTATAGCTACTCCGAGGTAGCTCGGCGAACCGGTATTAGTAGAAGCACGTTAACGCGTGAAAAACGCAGGAGGAAGAAAAAAGAGGAGGTAAATATCCATGAATAAGAAAAATGTATATTTCAGCAATGGTATTAAGTGTTGCATCCCAGATAATGAATATGATGCTGCAGAAGCAAAAGACAGGTGTTCCTTTGATGGAGCTCTCTTTGATTTTTTGACCGAAATTGTTAATACATGGCCGTACAATGAGTTGACCGTAAATCAGCGTGACCGACTCCATATGCTCTTGACACATCCGATTAGGACTGACAGCAATCCTAACAATTTTCGGATCTTTGGAATGTGTGATGATCGTATGAAACTCCTTCATAACATGTATACGTCTTTTCTCGTTGGCTGTGGCTACAAGCTGGAGGATATTATTTTCCTGCCAAATGACACATATAAGTGTTATTGTCCGAAGTGTATTGAGAAGTTTGCGGATGATATTTCCGACAACATTTAATGGATTACGAAAGGAGGTTATTAGGATGAATAAAACCGTAGGAACAAATGAGCTGCTTGATTTTATTGAGGACATTGCTCAGCGCGGCGTAGATATGATAGATAACGACGATTGTGCCGGAAGAAACTATTTTAACGCTGCCGAGAACTGCTTTCGGGCTGTGAAGGGCTGTCTTTCCGGTGGCTTGAATGAGACTGAGGCGGCTTACAGGATTGATGCGGAGCTGGAGTGGGTGCGAATTCACTGGATTAGTCAGCAACTCCCAGAGTGTAAGTAATTGTGTTGAGAAGGGCGCTGTTGGGAATTCCGGCGGCGCTCATTTTAACTGTATTGCATTCTATGACGGGGAATTGGACGTAAAGCACGGAAAAATGCAACAGCGCTTACGAGAAGGGTATTTTTTGCCTAGATAAAAAGAAGATGTATGTATATTTACGAACCTTTTACGCTTCACTGGTTTTGAATTTTACAACGAACTTCTACAATTCCAACTGTGATCAAGAGGTCAACAAATATTAGACGAATCACAGGAGGTTCGAAATGAAACGTAAAATTATGAAAACATTGGCTATTGGAGTGGCAATCGTCATGATGGTCAGCTCACTTGCCGGATGTG
>JAFRHL010000009.1 GCA_017433295.1 Eubacterium sp. | reverse complement strand
TTGGAATACATATAAAGAATTGCCGTTATATCAGAAAATATTCTGAAAATTTATATAAAAACAAAAAATATTTTATTTATAATAAAATAGTATTGACAAAACCCCCCTTGACGGGCTATAATACAGATACAATTAAAGAAGGAGGTACAGACCACCAAAAGCATAAGTTAAGCCTTCGAAACTATACTGAGTAAAGGAGGTACGGACCACCGGAAGTTAAAGTAATCGAATTCGGAAGACACTAAGGTACAGGAATACATATAAAGAGAGAGTTAAGATCATAATAGGATCGCCTCTGAGTAGAAGTAATAATAGTGGTAGGAATGGCTGTTAGTTATTCTGGAATTCATAGGACAAGGTAACATACCACGGGGACAAATATGAAAGTTCGCCTGAGATTTAAGAGTCATCGGTGAAGACATGAGGAATCAGAAGTAGTGATGAAGTGATCGAAACAATTGTATTCTTAGGTTGAGGGGAAAGGTATCTGAGGTAAGGACCGACAAAAACTTAATTTAAAAAACGGGTATTATTTCGTCAACAGGAGGTATAGACCGTTGGATTTGATAATTGAACACTGAGAGAGAGCATCTGGGTAGGAATTTGGATGCTCTCTATTTTTGTGTCATGGGTCCGGAATGGGTGGTCAACGCAGGCTGTTGGATAATATTTCTTCTTTATTGTTTTTATCCTGTCTGTTATAATATACAAAGCCAACATTTATCTAAGGAGGAAGAAGTGATGCATCTAAGGACCGGACATAAGAAATCCGTAAAGAAAGGACTTGTATATCAGTTGCTGCTCCTGCTGCTGCTGTGGGGCTGTATGAAACCGGCAGATTTAAAGGCAGCCATCGTATCCACGAATCATATGAAGTATTCATATTCAGAACTGGTGAGTGACATTAACAGTCTTCAGAAGAAATATCCCAATTATGTACACTATAATGTGATTGGAAAGTCGACGGACAAACGGAACCTTTACGAAGTGGTTCTCGGCAATCCCGACGCAAAGAAACACCTTCTTGTGATAGCCAATCTTCATGCCAGAGAGTATATGACTATCCAGCTGTCAATGGCTCAGATTGAACGCTATTGCCAGAATTATAATAAAAAGATCAATAAGAAGCTGGTTTCGAAAACCCTTGGCTCTGTCGCCATTCATTATATACCCTCTGCCAATCCTGATGGGACAGCCATCAGCCAGTACGGATTTGGCGCCATACGTAATAATAAATGGAAAAAAGCACTGAAGAATATGTCCGGGGGATCTTACAGGTGGAAGTCAAATGCCCGGGGAGTTGATCTGAACAGAAACTGGCCGATAGCCTGGAAGCATTCCGGAAGCAGAGGTTCAGCGGGATACCGGGGACCTAAAGCAGCGAGTGAGCCTGAGATCAAGGCCATGATAAGATGGGTAAACCGGATTCAGAAGCGGGGAAAGATCGTTGGCGTTGTCAGTTATCATTCTACAGGGTCCATCCTTTATGGAAGATGTGCCGGTCAGGCAAGCTCCCAGGTTAAAAAACAGACCACCAGAATGTATAAGCTGGCCGAAAGTCTGACAGGCTACGGTCTTATGCCCACAGAAAGTATCAGCTATGCCAGAGGCTGTTCCAGAGAGTATTTCCTTTACAAAAAGAACATTCCCTGCATAACACTTGAGGTGGGATACGAAGCCTGTCCTCTGGGAGCAGGTGAATTTCCTTCCATCTGGAAGAAGAATAAAGATCTTGTGATCAGGGAGGCAATGCTTTTTTAATAAGAAGAGTCTGAAATGACTACGGTGGAAAAAGAGAGGATATGCGAGCATAAGAGAATGTGATCAGAAAGAAAACCGCAGGCCGGAGACCTGCGGTTTTATCATAACCGATCATTAATAATTAATAGCTCTTATATGGCTTTTCCATAACCTTAACAAGCTCGTATAAGGTCATGGCGGCAACACCGGTTCCACCTTCAGAATAGATCTGGGTATTCTCGCCGGACTCGGAAGAACCGGCAATATCCATGTGGATCCAGGGTTTCTTTTCAACGAATTCATTCAGGAACCTGGCAGCCGCGATGGCACCGCATTTGGTTCCGCAGTTGGCAATATCCGCCACAGATGATTTGTTCAGGTCAGCGTACTCGTCGCCACCGAGGGGAAGTCTCCAGATATTCTCCCCGGCAAGGATGGAGGCCTGGACCAGTTTGGCAGTCAGGTCATCGCTGTTGCTGAATACGCCTGTATAACGGTCGCCCAGAGCAATCACGCAGGCACCGGTAAGAGTGGCCACATCGATCACTGTGCTGGCCCCGCACTCACGGATGGCATATGTGATGGCATCTGCAAGAGTCAGACGGCCCTCTGCGTCAGTGTTCACAACTTCAATGAACTTGCCGTTCATGGACTGTATAATGTCGCCGGGCTTCATGGATTTACCTGAGATCAGATTCTCACAGGCAGGAACAATGGCGGTTACATTGATGCCCAGCTTGGCCTCGGCGATGGCGCCCATGGCGGCAATAACTGCTGCGGCGCCGCCCATATCACCATGCATTCCTTTCATGGAAGAAGCAGATTTCAGGTCGTATCCGCCGGCATCAAAACAGATTCCCTTGCCGATAAGGGCGATCTTCTCATCATCGGTGGCCCGGCCGTTGTATTCCATGACAATGAATCTGGGAGACTGCTTGGAGCCCTTTGATACGGCCAGGAAGGCGTTCATGCCAAGGGCTTCACACTCATCTTTGCCCAGGGCGGTAAACTTGATATTGTACTTGTCACAGATACCTTTGGCAGCATCTGCCAGAGCAGAAGGAGTCATGACATTGGCAGGTTCATTGACCAGATTGCGGGCACATATTACGGCGTTGGCCATCATCCTGGAATACTGCTCTTCCTTTTTGAAAGAAGCCTGGTCGATGCCGGTGAGGATACCGAGGGTAATCTCCGGGGACTCCTTTTTATCGAAGTGATATTTATCGAAACTGTAATCGCCAAGGAGAATGCCCTTCATGGCAGAGCTGAGCCAGAAGGCAACATCGTCACCGATGGCTGTCATCAGAAGATTGCGGCCTTTGAGCTTCCTGGCTTCCTTGATGGCAGCCCCGAACTGAAGCTGGTACTTTCTCGGGGAAGCATTCTCCGGAATGCCGATAAAGATGAGGTTATAATAAGGCTGTCCCTGATAGGAAAAATCCTTGCCGCGCAGTCCATATACCTTACTTCCGCCTACCAGGTCATCATCCTTTAAGATGCCGAAGATCTCACTGACTTTGCCCAGTTCAATACTGAGACGGTTCTTATGGTTATATGTAACGAGCAATGTATCAAATTCATAATCCTCCAGATCCACGAGTCTTTGTATTTGCATTTTGATACACTCCTTTCTCTAAAAATCATAGCTTATAATACCGGTAAATATTGTACAAAGAGAGAAAACGACATACTCCTCCCTTATCTAAATCTGTCTATAGTATAGCATAATTAAATATTGAAAAACAGAAAAAAGTTGTACAGATTACATAAAATTTTAGCATTGTCCGAAAAAAAGATAAAGGGTCTTTATAAATACAGGGTAATGTTTTGTCCTGCCCGGATTGATTGACAACAATTAAACTATAGGATATAATAATTAACAAGGTTAAGTATATCAGAAGAAAGAAGGGATACTTATGAATGAATATTCCATGATCACACCGGACATCAGGCGTTTGTCTGCCGTATGTATGGAACGGGGCCATATTCCGGCCGGTCTGTATGAGCAATATCATGTACTGCGAGGGTTGAGGGACGTTAACGGCAAAGGAGTCCTGGCAGGTCTTACTAATATATCCACTATCATTTCTTCTAAAACAGAGGGGGGAAAACCAGTACCCTGTGACGGGGAATTGTATTATCGGGGTTATGATATCAGGGATCTGGTAAAGGGCTTTGCTTCTGAGGAGAGGATGGGATTTGAAGAGATTGCCTTCCTGCTGATCTTCGGTGATCTCCCTGACCGGGATCTTCTGTCCGGCTTCGGCAATCTTCTGGGAAAATACAGGACCCTGCCCACTAATTTTGTAAGGGATGTCATTATGAAGGCCCCCGGCAAGGATATGATGAATACCCTGCAGCGGGGAGTCCTCACCCTTTACGGTTACGATGATATGGCGGACGACACCCGCATCGATAATGTGCTTCGCCAGTGTCTGCAGCTTATAAGTACCATACCCCTGTTGTCCGTCTACGGATATCAGGCTTATAATCATTATATCCGGGGGAAAAGCTTTTATATCCATTCCCCTAAGCCGGAGCTCTCTACGGCTGAGAATATCCTCCGCCTGCTTCGTCCGGATAAAAGCTACACAGAGCTGGAGGCCCGTATCCTGGATATTGCCCTGGTCCTTCATATGGAGCATGGCGGGGGCAACAACTCCACCTTTACCAACCATGTGGTGACATCCTCCGGGACAGACACCTACTCTGCCATGGCTGCTTCTCTGGGCTCTCTGAAGGGCCCCAAGCACGGAGGTGCCAACCTGAAGGTGGTACACATGTTTGATGAGATGAAGAAAGAGATTACAGACTGGCAGGATGATGAGGAGATCACGGCATATCTCGGCCGGCTGTTAAACAAAGACGCCTTCGACCACAGCGGGCTGATCTACGGGATGGGCCATGCCGTGTATTCCATATCCGATCCCAGGGCACAGATATTTAAAGGGTACGTGGGGCGGCTGGCAGAAGAAAAGGACTTTTCGGCGGAATACGATTTCTACTGTAAGGTTGAGACCCTTGCCACAGAGCTGATACAGAAAAAAAGGAGAATCTATAAAGGCGTCAGTGCCAATATCGATTTCTACAGCGGTTTCATGTACCGCATGCTGGGTCTGCCGGACCAGCTGTTTACTCCCATGTTTGCCACTGCCAGGATGGTAGGCTGGAGTGCCCACCGCCTGGAAGAACTGATGAACTGTGACAAGATCATACGTCCTGCTTATCAGAGTGTTGCGCCGGATAAAACATACCGGCCTCTGGATTTACGAAAGGATAAATAAATGGATCATGATACAGGCCCGGGAGAAAATCTGGAAATATATGAGGAATTTATTGTGCAGCTACGTAAAGCCGGCCTTTGTTTTCAAAAACAATGTGCAGCTCCCATGGGAGAGATCACTTTACTGCTGACGATACAGAATATGTGCCGGAGGGACGGACGGATCACTGTTTCAGGCCTGGGAGAAAAGCTTGGCCTGTCCCGTCCCGCGGTATCAAGGATGATACATGTTTTAAAGAGAAAGGGTTACATAGAGTTTTTCCAGGGTAAAGAAGATCATCGCTATCTCTATCTTATGCTGACGGAAGAGGGGAAGGAGCTTATCAGGGAGGAAATGGACCGGTGTATGAGCCTGATTTATGCTGTTTCCGAACGTATGGGCAAGGATGATATGAAACGATTTTTATATTATAGCAGCAGGTTCTTTTCTGTCCTGGCCGACGAGACGGCAAAGGAACGGGAGGGGGCAGGAACAGCAGAAGGGAGATGACATCGTCCTTTTTAGGGATGCCATCTCCCTTCCGTCATGTTGCCGGCAGGAGCCTGATTGTAAATCATTGCTTACTGATAAAACTGTCGATTTCATCATTAAGAGCCATTTCCGATGAAACATCATGTCTGGCAGCCAGACAGGTGATGGCAAACAAAGCCTCGCCAAGCTTTCTGTTAAAGGTCTCTTTATCCTCCGAATCAGCCGATGCCATCTGCAAAGCCACCACCGACTCCAGCATATTCTTGAAAATGGTCTCCTCTGATGAGGGGATCAGATTATGCTTCATTGCCTTTTTCGCGGTTTTCTGGCTGCGGACCAGGGCCGGAAAAGCCTGAGGAATATTGCGGAGTTCCTCCCCGGGACTGATATCATCGGGGTGCTCCCCGGCTTTAATATCTTCCCAGTCGGCCTGCTGTTCTTCTATGGAGCTATAGGATTTCCGGCCGAAAACATGGGGGTGTCTGCGGATCATTTTTGCCGCAATGCCGTCAATCACATCTTCCAGAGTAAACTCTGCATTCTCCTCAGCGATCTGGCAGTGGAACATGATCTGAAGAAGGAGGTCTCCCAGCTCTTCTTTCAGGTTCGAAGGATCTCTGGTTTTTATCAGGTCGGTCACCGCCTGGTTTACTTCATAGGCCTCCTCCAGGGTTGTGGACCGGATGCTTTCATGGGTCTGGGCCCTGTCCCAGGGACAGCCCTTCTCGCTGCGGAGGGTGGAAACGATTGCCTGTAATTCCTGAAAAGTGAATTGTTTATTCATGATATACCTGCTTTCTGGTCCTCGACATATTTTTTTTAAGATTCCGGCTCAATCCGGATCCGTTCTTTTTTGAGTATAGCAATACTGAAAGGAAAAATCCATGATTTCATATGGTTTTTATTGAAAAAAGCTTAAAAAATCATGTCTGCGCCTTGAGTTTTGTTTGAAAATAACTATAATGTAATTAGTTCCCTTTTAAATTTATTATTATGAAAGGTGCCAGGATAAAGACAAAAGAAAGGCCGATCGACCATGAAAAAAATAAACTACAGGATAACAGTGAACATTAAAAACAAGATCATGAAGCTGGGGTTTCGGGGCCAGCTGCCTGAGAGCTGGTCTGACAGGAATATCCGGGTACAGGCAGTATTTACCCAGAGACAGGTGGACCGGCGTTTTCCCATGGAAGTCAGGATCGAGGAGTCGGATATCGGACAGGAGATTCATGCTGACGCAGTGATCGAGCTCCCCTATGTCTTTATGACGCCTCCCCGCAGGAGGGTGAGCGTGACATTTGCCCTCTGGTGTGATATGGAGGAGATCCTCCTGGATGACCAGCCATTTCCCGTTCAGAAGGAGCTGTTCTCCAGAAACGACCTGGTTATCCGTAAAAACCACCTGAAGTTTGCCGGGCTGACTCTTTTGATGCCCTTTATGGTGGCAGGAGATTACTTTAAATCGGGAAAAGATCTTGAGAAGTCAAAAAAGAAGGTTAATGAGTATGTCTTTCGAAGAAGCGGGATAAGCTACAGCCCCAGGCAGCAGAATACAGGTTATTTTGCAGAAAAATATCTGCAGGAAGTCAAAAAGAATGATAAGGTAAGCAGGAATACCATTCTTTTTTTGTCAGAACGTTATCCTGAAGAGGGGGATAACCTGGCAAGAATAAAAAGAATGTTTGAGGCAGATCCTGATGTGGAGGTAACCGAGTTTATTCACACTGAAACGGTGGATAAGCTTTCCAAAAGCCAGTTAAAGGAATGCGCGGAGAAATGTGCCCGGGCCGGAGTGATTATCCTGGAGGATTTCTATCCCCAGCTGCACAGTCTGTCGGTTCGTCCGGAGACTTCCATTGTCCAGCTCTGGCATGCCTGCGGAGCCTTTAAGACCTTTGGCTACAGCCACATGGGCAAACCCGGAGGAGCCCCCCAGAGCTCCATGAATCACAGAAATTATGACCTGGTTACGGTAAGCAGTGAGAAGATCAGGGGCCTCTACGCGGAAGCCTTTGCCCTGCCGTATAAAAAAGTCAAGGCACTGGGAGTTCCCCGGACGGATGATCTCTTTGACTGGCAGTATAAAAGACCGAAAAGAGAAGAGCTTTACCGCAGGTATCCGGTGCTTCGTGATAACAAGGTCGTATTGTTTGCCCCCACCTTCCGGGGCGATGGCAATAAAGACGCCTTTTATCCTCCGGAGGCCTTTGATGTCCGTCTTTTTATGGATAAAATGCCGGAGGATACCGTATGTATCATTAAGAATCATCCCTTTGTCAGGGAACAGATTTCCATACCTGAGGACCTGGCTGACAGAGTGCTGGATCTTTCTGAGAAGGAGCCGGTCAATGATCTCCTGCTGGTGGCCGACCTTCTGATTACAGACTACAGTTCGGTTATTTTTGAAGCTGTGATTCTGGAAATACCTGTCCTGTTTTATGCCTTTGACCTTGAAGACTACATACAGAAGCGAGACTTCTATTTTGATTTCGAATCTATGGTACCCGGCCCGGTAGAAAAAGATATGGAAGGTCTGATTCAAAAGGCCGGGGAGCTGATGGGAGAGGGAAATGATGAAGAATCATGTTCGCAGGACCCCTCGGATGATGCCCGGATAGCCCAAAAAACAGAACAGTTCAGGGAAACATTCCTTTCTGCTCTGGACGGTCATGGAAGTGAGAAAATATATCAATATATTAAAACCCATTATATAAAGAAGGATCAGTAATTTATGAAGAATTTATATGGTTGTCTGTCAGCAGCTGTCCTGTTTTGTATACTGATTGCCGCCTGTCAGTTAAGCTGTACGAAAGCCTATGCGAAGATTGCGGCAGATCCTGTTACCGAAAAAACCAATACCAGCATGGAGAAGCTCACCCCTGAGTTTTCCCGGAAAATATCATCCACCACTCCTGCAGAGCCTGCCTCCGGCGACCTGACACTGGTCCGTGGTGCTACCCGGCTTTCAACCAGAAGGATTCCCCAGGGATATACTTTTGACGGTACCTTTTATTATTATTTGTCTAATCTTTCAAGCAGTGGAAAGCACAGTGCCGACCTGCGCCTGACCAGAGTCCGATATCTGGCGGACGGTGGTTATGAGGAAGATTACATGACATTGAGGGGGTTTGGGCACGGAACCAATATTGACTGTGCCATAGCCGGTAATAAAACCTGGCTGTGGACCGGAAGCGATGCGTATAAGGGGACAGGTGCTGCCCGGAGTATTTCCTGCTTTACTTACCGGAAAGGAGCAGTAATGAGGAACCATGCAAAGATCCGTTACAGGATTCCCTTTGCAGGAAAAAAGGGTTTTGCGACAAACTGTTATCCGGCAGTCAGTCCGGATGGCCGCTGCCTGGCTGTCAGGTATACCAGGGGAAAATACCAGGGATTTCAGCTTTACAGATTAAAAAACGGGACATTTATTGATGTAAAGCACCCCGTAAAGTCTTTCCGCCTGGCAAAGACAAAAGGAGATTTTCAGGGATTTGATATCTGCGGCACCTGCTTATATACCATTGAGGGAACGGCCTGCAGGGCAGAGAGAAAAGAACTGCATAAGGCCTGGTATCCCATTAAGATAAAAACATATGATTATAAAAGCGGCAGGAAGAAAACAGTTAAAATACGGGGAGCTGCCGGCCTTACCCACAGGGAACCGGAAGGGATCCAGGTGACCGGGGACGGGACAGTATATATCGGTCTGGCATCCCATTATAAAGATAAGTATACCTGTATGAATATTTACAAATATAAATAAGGAAAAGGAGAATTTACCATGACGATTATTGTTACAGGCGGAGCCGGATTTATCGGAGCTAATTTTGTGTATCTGGAGTTAAAGGAGCATCCGGAGGATCGAATCGTATGTATAGATAAACTGACATATGCAGGAAATCTGGAGACCTTAAAGGAAGCCATGGAGTATCCCAAT
The DNA here is from genome assembly GCA_017433295.1 of Eubacterium sp. Classification (GTDB taxonomy): domain Bacteria; phylum Bacillota; class Clostridia; order Lachnospirales; family Lachnospiraceae; genus Anaerobutyricum. The sequence goes on along the minus strand of JAFRHL010000009.1, from coordinate 61,002 downwards.
TTCCGCTTTGAGAAAATGGATATCTGCGACAGGGATGCAGTCTTTGCCCTTTTTGAGGAGGAAAAGCCGGATATCGTGGTCAATTTTGCGGCAGAGAGCCATGTGGACCGTTCCATAGAGGATCCCGGTATCTTCCTGAAAACCAATATCATCGGGACCCAGGTCCTCATGGATGCCAGCAGAGCAGTGGGTGTAAAAAGGTACCATCAGGTTTCCACGGACGAGGTATACGGAGATCTTCCTTTAGACCGTCCTGACCTTTTCTTTACAGAAGAGACACCCTTAAAGACCAGCAGTCCCTACAGTTCTTCAAAGGCCGGGGCCGATCTTTTAGTCAATTCCTATCACAGAACCTTCGGGCTTCCCGTGACCATTTCCAGATGCTCCAATAATTACGGACCCTATCAGTTCCCGGAGAAACTGATTCCCCTTATGATCGCCAATGCCCTGGCGGACAAGCCGCTGCCGGTTTACGGTGAGGGATTAAATGTCAGGGACTGGTTGTATGTGGAAGACCACTGCAGGGCCATTGACCTGATCATCCGGCAGGGAAAGGTGGGAGAAGTCTACAATATCGGCGGCCATAATGAGATGAAGAATATTGATATCGTAAAGATCATCTGCGCGGCCCTTGATAAACCGGAATCTCTGATCACCCATGTGACTGACAGAAAAGGGCATGATATGAGATATGCCATCGACCCCGCCAAGATTCACGCAGAGCTGGGATGGCTTCCCGAGACTATGTTTAAGGACGGCATCCAGAAGACCATACGCTGGTATCTTGACCATAAGGAATGGTGGGAAAGGATTATCTCAGGAGAATACCAGAACTATTATGAAGCCATGTACGGGGACCGCCTTAAGGATAAATAATGGATAAGATATTATTTTGATATATTTACATTTTAAAATTAAGTTTCCATTATTTGGTTGACATTTCAAATTTTTGTGATATACTTACAGTAGCGGAAATTATTAGATTAATTATTACTAACGAGAGAGGAGTTTTGATTATGCAGAGTACCGGAATTGTCAGAAAGCTTGATTCGCTGGGAAGGATCACATTACCCATGGAACTTCGTAAGAGCTTTGAGATTGGCGAGAGAGAACCATTGGAGATATTTACAGAAGAAGACAGAATCATCATTAAGAAGTATAATCCCAGTGATATCTTTACCGGACAGTGTGAAGATCTGATTGAATACCGGGGTAAGAAGGTATCCAGAGATTCCATCAAAGAGCTTGCCAGGATTGCCGGTTATACTTTATCCGAGTGATCAGACAGACTATTTTGAATTTTATCCGGATCCGGAAAGATATGATATTATCTGCAGGAATGACAGACATCTGCTGCCGGAGCATCAGAAGTTGTACGATCGTTACAAGCTTGTGGTGATCCGGCATTATTAATTAATCGAAATCGCCCCGGCGATCTCGTGCGGGCCCGGCGGCAGCTTTAGCTGCCTTCCTTTTACTTTAAGACATTTTTACGATAGCAGGAGAAGAACATGCCAGTATTTGATTTTACAGATAGTTCTTATCAGAAAGAATCCAGCGAGTGCACCTATACCGTCTTTTATTCCGATGAGCATATATCCTCCCCGGAGAAGCCGGTGATGATACTGGATAACAGCAGGAGACAGTGGGCGCATCATTCTAATGGGACCTTTACCAATCCCGCCAGAAGAACTACTTTCGAGTTTGAGGAGGAGGACGGGACAGTCAGTGCCGACATCCTGTCCATCGACGCCCGATTCGTCAGTCTGCTTAAGTGGCTGGGAGAGAATCACATTCCTGTAAGATTATCCGGCCAGAACAGGGAAGATGGATATGCAGTTTACAGAATCAGGGAGACATCATTCGGGAACGGGACAAAGCTGTCTGCCCAGGACGGTTTCCTCCAGTTTATGATAGACAGACTTCTCTCCGGTGATGCCCCGCCCCAGGGTAACGCGGATGAAGAAGAGGAGGAAACCGGTGACGACATGAAGCTTACCAGCCTTCAGAGTATCCAGGATTTTCTTAACTGTGCCGGCAGGACCCTTCCGGATAACATCCGTTTGTGGGCCAGAAGGAATTTTGCGGTGGCCCGGTCCCATGAAGTGACGGCGGAGGAAAGGAGACATGCCCAGCGGGCATTGTCTATTATGCTTAATATTCAGTGGAGAAATCAATATTTTCAGGCCATTGATCCGGTGGAAGCCAGGCGGATCCTTGATGAAGAACTTTACGGCATGGAGAAGGTTAAGCAGAGGATTATAGAGACCATTATCCAGATCAACCGGACCCACACTCTTCCTGCCTATGGCCTGCTGCTGGTCGGCCCGGCCGGAACCGGCAAATCCCAGGTGGCCTATGCTGTCGCCCGTATCCTGAAACTTCCCTGGGCAACGCTGGACATGAGCTCCATCAATGACCCCGAGCAGTTGACAGGAAGCTCAAGGATCTACTCCAATGCCAAGCCGGGTATCATCATGGAGGCCTTCTATAATGCGGGCGAGTCCAATCTGGTTTTTATCATTAACGAGCTGGATAAGGCGGCTGCCGGGAAAGGCAACGGCAACCCTGCCGATGTCCTGCTCACGTTACTGGATAATCTTGGCTTCACGGATAATTATATTGAGTGTATGATTCCCACCAGCGGAGTCTACCCCATAGCTACGGCCAATGATAAGTCACAGATCAGTGCTCCTTTAATGTCCCGGTTCGCGGTGATCGACATACCGGATTATACCCCGCGGGAGAAGAAAATCATTTTTTCGGAATTTGCCCTGCCCAAAGTTTTAAAACGTATGGGCATGAGGAAGGAAGAATGTACATTGACAGAGGAAGGACTGGATGAGGTGATCAGTATTTTCAGCGGGACAACTGGTATAAGAGACCTGGAGCAGGCGGCGGAACATCTGGCGGCCAATGCCCTTTATCAGATCGAGGTGGATCATGTGTCCGCGGTAACCTTTGATAAAGAGAAGGTAAGGTTTTTGTTTTGAATATGAGAATCATTCTTGCATCTGCCTCTCCCAGAAGGAAGGAGCTTCTGGGGCAGGCAGGATATGATTTTGAGGTAGAAGTAAGTGAAGTGGATGAGTCTGTGGTCTCAGGAAATCCCCGGGAGATGGTGGAGCAGCTTTCAGAGATAAAGGCCGGGGCAGTGGCTTTGCGGTACCGGACCGGAGAGACAAAAAACCGGGAAGGGGAAGATGTCCTGGTGATAGGTGCAGATACTGTTGTTGTATTGGATAACTGCATTTTAGGGAAACCCGAGAATGAGAAGGATGCCTTACGGATGCTAAAAGAGCTTTCCGGAAAGGCACATCAGGTCTACACCGGAGTGACCCTGATCTATTGTAACGATGGACGGGAATTAAAACGGAGGTCTTTCTTTGAATGTACAGAAGTGGTGATGAGGAGTATTTCCGACCGGGAGATCAGGGACTATATTGCCACCGGAGAGCCCATGGACAAGGCCGGTGCATACGGCATTCAGGGCAAGGCCGCAGTGTTTATTTCGGGTATTCGCGGAGATTATTACAATGTTGTGGGACTTCCCATCTGCAGACTGACTGAGGAAATAACAAAGCTGGTAAATGAATGTAGTTATTAATAAATTTCATTCGTATAAAGAAGGGCTTATGTATATCTTAAATGAAAATGAGCGTGAATACAGACATGGGGACCACGGTCCCAAATACCTGGAAAAAGGACCCAGGATGAACTTCGGTCTGGTCCAGCTTCTTCCGGGAGAAAGAGTATCCGGCCATGTACGCCAGTATATGCAGGAGAGTTTCTATGTTTTGGAGGGAAATGTGAATATGATCGTGGAAGGCAGAGAGGTGGTCCTTATTCCTGGAGATTATATTCACCTTGAACCCGGCGAGGGACACATCGTCTTCAATCAGGGGGAATCTAAGGCAAAAATGGTGGTGACCGCTGCTCCCTTTATGGATGGGGATAAGGTGATGCTGTCAGAGTAAGATATTATCTAAAGAAGGACTATTACAATGAAAGCAGTGATTCAGAGAGTGGCGAATGCCTCAGTTACAGTAAATGACATAACAATCGCGTCCATCGGACAGGGTTATCTGGTCCTTTTGGGGGTGGAAGCTCAGGATACTGAGGAGGATATGAAAAAGCTGGCAAAGAAAATGATCGACCTGCGCATCTTCCGGGATGAAAGGGGCAAAACGAACCTGTCCATTGAAGACGTGGGGGGAGAAATCCTTGTGGTGTCCCAGTTTACACTGCTGGCAGACTGCCGTAAAGGGAGACGGCCCAGTTTTATTAAAGCGGGCGACCCGGATGAGGCGCGGCGGATGTTTCTGGCCTTCGCAGACGAATGCAGGAAGAGAGTACCGGGTGTGCAGCAGGGAGAGTTCGGAGCGGAAATGCAAGTTGCTCTTATTAATGACGGACCCTTTACCATCCTGCTGGACAGCAATGAGCTGTAGGAGACAGGGGTAACAATAAAAATACTGAAAGAATTTTGCTTGCGTCACAGAGCCTTTTAGAGTATAATCATGGCGGCAGATATCCCTTAGGGGAATCTGACTATCATTTAAGGAGAAACAAAATGAAAAAGCTCTCTAGAAAAGAGAAGCATGACCAGTGCATGAAGGAGATCAAAAGCACACTAATTGTAGTGGCTTTATGTTGTATCTGGCACGTGGCATCTGCTTTTCTGCTCAATGGAACCGGACTGTATTTTCTGGGAATGCCTGCCTGGCTGAGCGTGTCGGTATTCGGCACCATCATCCTGGCCCACGTCGGAGTATGGTATTTACTTAAGTTTGTATTCGTGGATTTCGAATACGATGATGAAGAGGAGGGTGAGCAGTTATGACAGGAAATCAGAAAACCATCCTCATGATTCTGATCGGCTACCTGCTGGTCAATGCTATCGTCGGTATACTTTACAGTAAAAAACAAAGCTCGGAAAGCAGCATGTCCTCGGAGAAGAAATTCTTCATCGGCGGCCGGGGAATGAACGGGCTCCTTTTAGCCATGACCACCATGGCAACTTATACCTCTGTCAGTTCTTTTGTCTCCGGACCCGGAGCAGCCGGCCTGACCTACGGTTACGCCCAGGTTTGGATCGCCGCCGTTCAGATACCGGTGACCTTCCTGGTGCTTGGTGTGCTGGGTAATAAGCTGGCCCTGGTTTCCAGGAGAAGCGGTGCCGTCACTGTGGTCGGCTACCTTAAGGCCAGATATAAGAGTGACGCCCTGGTTATCATCACAAGTCTTCTGATGGTTGCCTTCTGCACCGCCCAGATGATTGGTCAGTTTACCGGAGGGGCAACTCTGATCTCCTCCATTACGGGACTCGGCCATGTTTCTTCCCTGCTCATTTTCGGTGCGGTGGTTATTATTTATACTGCATTTGGAGGCTTTATGGCCGTTGCCGTCACAGATACCATCCAGGGCATCGTTATGTGTATCGGTACCTTCCTCTTTATCTTCTATGTGCTCCGGGCAGGGGGCGGTATGGCAGGGATCGATGCGGGACTTCAGGCTAACCTGCCTGATGTCTATAATAACCTGACTGCAGTTTATACGCCCGGAAGTCTCTTAAGCTTCTGGGTACTGGTTGGCTTTGGTACCCTGGGCCTCCCCCAGACAGCTGTAAGAGCCATGGGCTTTAAAGACACAAAGAGTCTTCACTCAGCTATGTGGATAGGAGCCCTGACCTGCAGCTTTATTATCGTCGGTATGCACCTTGCCGGATGCTGGGCGGGAGCTCTGGTGGATACGGCTGACCTGCCGACCTCTGATTATTTCGTACCCTATATCGTCCAGAAGATCATGCCCACGGGCATAGCCGGGATCTTTCTGGCCGCTCCCATGGCGGCTGTCATGTCCACGGCGGATTCCCTGCTGATCCTGGCTGCGGCAACCATCGTAAAGGATCTGTGGCGCACCTATGTGGTTAAGGACGATCCAAAGAAGATAGAAAGCTACGATCGCAATATCCAGATGGTCAGCACTCTGCTTATCATTGCCTTCGGCGTGCTGGTGATCATCCTGACCCTTAATCCGCCGGATATCATCTTCTTCCTCAACCTCTTTGCCTTCGGAGGCCTGGAATGTACCTTCCTGTGGCCCCTGATCGGAGGTCTTTTCTGGAAGAAGGGAACCAAACAGGCGGCTGTCGCCAGCTCTGTGGGAGCCGTTGCCACTTATATCTTCTGTTACTATAAGGTAAGCGTGGCAGGCATCAACGCAGTGATCTGGGGTCTGCTGGCAGGCGGGATCCTTTACTTCCTGGTGGGAAATCTTACCTGCAGGGACGGGCTTGATCCGGATATTATTGAAAAGTGTTTCTGAAATAGATACCCCCGTGGCAGGGTAGTGTAAATTACATTTATATAAGTATGAATAAGGAAGCTGTCGTTTTAACAGTTTTTTCTTAATCGCCGGGTTTACATTTGTATTCTATAAAAGAACCTGGTGGTGGGGGATGGATTGTTTTTGAGAGACAGCTTTCTTTTTCGCTTATTTAAAATTATTAATCTTCTCTTCATATTAATCTGCTAAAATTATTATGGACTGTTTTTACAGCTTTCCTTTGCGTAACGATGTAATAGAAATTGGGAAAAAGAGGATGAGATAAATGAGAATACTTGTAGTGGAAGATCAGCAGGATCTGAATGAGATCATCGTACGAAAACTGAAAAGAGAGTATTATAGTGTGGATTCCTGCTTAACAGGAGACGATGCGCTGGCTTATCTGGCATGTGCGGAGTATGATGCGATTGTTTTGGATATTATGTTGCCGGGGATTACCGGACTGGGTATTCTAAAGAAGCTTCGAAGTAGTGGAGATACAACCCCGGTCCTTTTGCTGACTGCTCTCTCTTCTGTGGAAGAGCGGGTCGCCGGTCTGGATGCGGGAGCTGATGACTATCTGGTCAAGCCATTTGATTTTGATGAACTGCTGGCAAGGCTCCGGGCTCTGATTCGAAGGGGAGGAGAAAGGGCCAGCAGCCAGATTCTTTGTGGTGATCTGACAATGGATACTGCCTCAAGAGAGGTCACAAGGCAGGGAAAGCCTATTTCTCTGACAGCCAGAGAGTTTGATGTTCTGGAATATTTACTGACTCATCAGGGAAAAGTATTATCCCGGGAAAAAATATGTAATCACATATGGAACTATGACTATGAAGGAGCGTCTAATGTCATAGATGTTCATGTTTACCAGCTGCGGAAAAAGATTGACCAGGGTTATGACGTTAAAATCATCAATACCGTAAAGGGTGTTGGTTATATGTGCAGATACAGGGAATAATAAAAAAATGAAAAACACCTCTATTGTTATCCGGATCACATGCTGGTATGCCGCTTTTCTTCTTATCATTACCTTAGGATTTTTGCTGCTCCAGTTTGAGCTTGAGAGAAAAGAAGCACAGGCCGCGGCAAGAAACGCGCTGACCGAAGCAGTGTCAGATGCCGGAGAATGCATTTTAGATGAAAATAGTACATTTGCCATCAGTTCTTATATATCATTTTATAAAAATGATATATACCTGAGCATCTATGATGAGAACGGAGAATTGATAGAGGGGCGACGTCCTCCTCAAGTTACTGTGTGGCCGGTTCTGAAAGATAAAACCCTGCATCAGGCCAGTGACCGGGAGAAAAGACGATGGTACTTTTACGATAATCAGTTTGAGATGAACGATAAGATGATCTGGGTCCGGGGTGTTACCAGAGGAAACCTGGTATCCGATTATTTCCCGATGAACTTCCTCTACATGATACTGGGGCTGCTTTCTTTGATCATCATCGCCATAACAGGGGGATACCTGATTAGCAGGAGAGCCTTTGTGCCTGTCTGGTCCCTGATCAAGACTGTCCATAGCGTCAGCAATAACGATAAGTCCGGAACTTATGTCCGATATCTGCCTAAGGACTCCTCCCGGAAGAATGAGCCTGATTACCCAGGGCATACCATGAATCATTGGTCTTTAAAGCTTCCCTTTGATGGTTCCCGGGATGAAGTGGATATGTTGACGGATGAGTTTAACATGATGTTTGACAGGCTGAATGAACAGCAGGAGAGGGAAAAACAGTTTACCTCTGATGTGTCTCACGAATTGAAAACTCCTCTCTCGGTGATTATTTCCCAATGTGATTATGCGCTGCAGGACTCTTCATACCAGGAGAAAGCTCTGACAGTTATCCGCCGGAATGCCTCATCCATGTCTTCTCTGGTGAACACATTACTCCTCTTGTCAAGAGGTGATGCAGGAAAACTCTCAACTGTTAAAACACAGGTGGATCTTTCCATGCTTTGCAGTATAGTAGCTGATCAGCAGCAGGATCTTCTTACTGAAGACCAGATAACATTGACAACAGAGATTGAACCTGACATAGTGATCCAAGGTGACGAGACCCTGCTGATGATGATTCCGATTAATCTGATTACCAATGCTCATAAGTATGGAAAGTGTCCCGGTGGTCACATTGAACTATCTCTTTTTTCCAGGAACAAGAATATTTATCTGTCTGTTAAGGACGACGGTCCCGGTATTCCTTCTGAGCATAAGAAAAAAATATTTGACCGTTTTTATACCATCAATCCTTCCCGCAGCCGGTCTGGGTCCTCCGGATTGGGATTAGCTATTGTTAAGATGGTTGTCGAATCTCATGGCGGTCGGATTGACCTGGAGAGCGTATCCGGTCAGGGAAGTACATTTATTGTAACATTTCCGGATAAAGGAGCTGACACATGAAATATACGGGCTATATTATCAATACCATTATCACAGCTATTGTTACGATTCTGGTCATCATAGTGTTGCGTTACAGTTACCTTCTTTTTTCTTCCGAAAAGGATAATCGGGCTGTTCTGGTTCCGGATCCTTCTCCTCTTCACAGTCAGAGCCTATCCTCGGGAAAAGAACTGGGAGAGGATGAGATCACAGAAATTGTCCTGTCCAGGATTCCGGGTGCATCCAGAGAAGATATCATTAAACTTGACTATGACAGTCAGGACGGATATTTTTATTATGATGGTATAGCTGTAGTAAATAAAATTATCTACAAATTTGAGATTGATGCCGGGACAGGAACAATTTTGGACTGGGAAGTTGATTATTAATGAACTCTTCATTTTGAACTCATTTTGAATTAATTTTGGTAAGCTATTATATGGGTGTAAAACAAAGAGAGATCAAAGCAAGTCTTAAAAAGAAAGGAGATTTAAGATGATGAAAAGAAGAAAAATGATCACACTGGTTTTGGCATTAACTCTGATAGCGGCCAACCTGTTTTCTGCTGCTGTACCCGCAGCATCCGGCTCTGTAGCCGGAATGACAATGGAGATTCAGGCAAAAAGTAAGGAAATCAGCAAAAAAAAGGCTAAGAAGATTGCTCTGGACAATGCAAAAAAGAATTATGGCATTAAAACATCAACAATCCGGGATATCAAAGTTGAAAAAGACAAGTATAAAGGGAAAAAGACATGGGAAGTAAGCTTTGAGGCAATTACAGGGAAGGGAAAACATTACTATGATTTTGAATATGATATAGCCAGATCCGGTGGTAAAATACTGCATAGAGAAAAAGAGCGGGATTAAACCTGACAGTAAGGAAATGGTTAATTTTAACAAGTCAGACAGCATCGGGCGGTGGTTCGTCACGCCACCCGATGCTGTTCTTCTTTGTCTGGAACTGTTATCCGTAAAGGGCCGTACAAGTATGAGAAGTCAGAAATTGTAATCATACATCTTCATAGTATCTTTTCAGCCCTGCCATGATCCGGGAGAAATCGATGGTGCAGAAGCCCTCGGATATGGCGATGGGGATCTGGGAGTTAAAATCGTATGTTTTCGGCTGGTATTCCTCTTCTTCAAAAAAATGGACGGTCACCGTCCGATACCTGGGATCAATGATCCAGTATTCCCGGACACCGGCATTCTGATACTTGTAAAGTTTCAGGATCATATCCTTGGATCTGGTGGAGGGAGAGAGTATCTCCACTACCAGATCAGGCGCACCCTCATAGCGGATGGCATGGATGTCATACTCCCGGCAGATCACCAGTAAATCAGGCTGCACCATGGTATAGTTGTCCATATCAAGTCTCACATCACAGGGTGACAGATATACTTCACAGGGCATGTTATGGCGGTCGGCGCATTCACGAAAGAGAATATGAAGATCACCCAGGATCTTCTGATGGATCAGGGCAGGAGCCCCCATGTCGTAGAAGACCCCGTCGATAAGCTCTACCCTCTGGTCATCAGGCAGGGCGTAATAATCATCGATGTTTGATACCCACCTTATCCCGGGAAAACGTGGCGATCCGATAAACCTGGTTGCCGGGTTTCCGGCGTACAGGACTTTATCCATCTTTCATGCAGGTATGAACCGTCTGGCAGCGGCACATACAAATTAATACTATTTTATTTTAGTTTTTTTATAGCAGATGCATGAACTTGTGTCTTGACTTGCAGCAGCAGGATTAGTTAGTATAGCATTATTAATTACTAGTCAGGAGGAGAAGTCCTTGTTTATTTTTTGCGTCCTTCTGGGACTGATTTTTATCGTTTACGGGATCATAGTCAGCACTGTCGGATCGGGGACTGGTTTTTTTATGATCTGGATAGCAGGGGGAGGAGTATTGATTTTAGTATCCTGCTTCTTTAAAAGACTGAACCTGCCTTTTCGGATATTGCTCTGCGGATCTGCAGCAGTGGTTATCTGTATTATTTCAATTTTCTGTCTTATGATCCTTCGGGATTTTCATGATGAGCCGGAAAAGGATGTGGACTATCTGATCATCCTCGGGGCCCAGGTCCGGGGAGGGGGGCCGAGCAGGGTATTAAAGTACAGACTGGATACAGCCTGCGCTTATATGAAGCTGCATCCGGATACAAAGTGTATCGTCAGCGGGGCGAAGGGAAAAAATGAGGCTGCCTCTGAAGCGGCTGTCATGAGGCAGTACCTGATGAACAGGGGAATCAGCGGCAGCAGGATCCTGCCGGAGGAGAAAGCCCGTAATACAGCGGAAAATATAAAATACAGTATCTCCATGATTGAGGAAAGGCAGGCTGTCATCTGCATTGTGACCAATAATTTTCATATGTTCAGAGCCTTGGGCATTGCAGGAAAGCAGGGGATCAGGGCTGATGGACTGGCAGCTCCTTCCACATTATTCTACCTGCCAAATAACATGCTAAGGGAAGCGCTTGGTTGTATGAAGGATCTTGCGGCGGGCAATATGAGCCTGTAAAAATGTTGATTTGCGGGGATGGGTTGGTTTGGCCAGGAAGACGCAGCAGAGGAGGGGTATATGTCTGCAAGTTCCGTTCCTCCTCGGAAATAGAAGATATGTGGCAGTTGCTGTTTTTTGATTTCCTGCGGTGCAAAGTCACTTTCAGACATAGTCCCCCTCTTTCTCTGCGTCTATCCGGTCAAACAAACCCGCCCCCACAACTCAACATCTACAGAGGAGAGAAGATGAATACTTTATATAGTAATAAAAAACTGGCAAAGCTCTTGCTGCCGCTGGTGATTGAACAGCTGCTCATCGTTTTGGTGGGTATGGCTGATGTACTCATGGTGGCGACCCTGGGAGAGGCGGCTGTATCAGGCGTTTCCCTGGTCGATGCTGTAAATAACCTGATCCTTCAGGTCTTATTTGCCCTTACTGCGGGCGGGACAGTGATCTGTGCCCAGTTTGTCGGAAGGAAGGATGAGAGGGGTGCCGGTAAGGTGGGCGGCCAGCTCTTTTTTATTACTGTTTCATCAATGCTGCTGATCTCACTAATTCTTTTTCTTGGAAACCGTCCCATCCTGTCCCTGATCTTTGGCCAGGTGGAGGCTGCAGTCATGGACAATGCCGTAATTTATATGGCTTTGACAGCCATGTCGTTTCCTTTTCTGGCGGTTTATCATTCCTCTGCAGCGGTGTTTCGGGCCATGGGCAATACAAAAATATCCATGCTGATGTCTCTCCTGATGAATGTCATCAATGTCAGCGGAAATGCAATCTGTATTTTCGGCCTGAAAATGGGAGTCATGGGTGTGGGGATTCCCACATTGATCTCACGGATCATTGCAGCCCTTGCTATCCTGACCCTTTTACAGAAAAAGGATAACGCAATGCGTATCCGGAATCTGTCAGATCTGCTTCCGCAATCAGCCCTGATAAGACAAATATTGTCCATCGGTATTCCCAATAGTGTGGAGAGCGGCATTTTCCAGTTCGGAAAGCTGATCCTTCAGAGTCTGGTCTCGACCCTGGGTACGCCTTCTATTGCAGCCTTTGCGGTGGCTTCCAACCTGGTCACTTATCTGTATCTGCCGGGGAATGCTCTGGGTGCCGGTATGCTTACGATCATAGGTCAGTGTTACGGAGCGGGGGAGATGGGGCAGGCCAGGCATTACGCGAAAAAGCTTGTCCTGATCAATTATGCTATGCTGGCAGTATTAAGCTCGGTGCTTATTTTTGGAAGAAGTTTCTTTGTGGGATGCTATCAGCTCACGGGAATATCGGCAGACCTTGCCAGAGATCTGGTCTTTTCTCATGCTGTAGCCATGATCATATGGCCACTGGGCTTTCTGCTTCCCTATTATTTTCGTGCCATTGGCCGGGCGGCCTTTACCATGGTGGTGGCCATCGTTACCATGTGGCTCTTTCGGGTCGGTCTTGCCTGGGTATTTATCCGACTGCTTCATTTTAATGTGCTTGGAATATGGTATGCCATGTACGTTGACTGGATTTTCAGAATGATCATTTATGTGATTGCCTTCTGGAGATCCGGCGGGCCATTGATTTCGGGAAAAAATACGCGCCTTCCGCGTCCGCAGCCGCCTCGTGGATAACATACGGGACGAAGGCAGATAAAAAACCGGCCGGACCATCTGTTTAGGACAGATGAGAACCGGCCGGATCGGCAGTGCAGTTTAGGGATTTTTATTCAATTCCTGTTACAGGGTATTCTTCTTCTTCCACGGCAGCTTTTAATACATCGTCCGCTACATCTTTGCTTAAAGTAACCACAGCAGTTCCTGCTTCATGGCTTGCTACAGCGCTTTCCACACCGTCAATGGCTTCCAGTGCCTTGCGGACATGCTTCTCACAGTTGCCACACATCATTCCTTCAATCCTTAACGTTTTCGTCATATTGATCTTATCCTCCTTTTGATCTGTTTGCTTATCAATATCTATCGTTTCGGAGGAGAGAGAAACAGTATCTTTCTCCGCCGGGATATTTGCTGTATTATCCGGTTGATCGTTGCTCAGACTGATACTGCTGCCTATGGAGCTGTTGAGCAGATCTTCCGGAGACAGAGCATTTTTCAGTTTCTTATCATGACGGGTCTCGTGAATCCTGAAAAGGTTCAGGCGCAGGGCGTTGCTTACGACACAGAAGCTTGACAGGCTCATGGCAGCTGCTCCGAACATGGGGTTCAGTTTCCAGCCGAAAAGAGCGATATAGCAGCCGGCAGCCAGAGGAATCCCGATGATATTATATATAAAGGCCCAGAAAAGATTTTCATGAATATTCTTCAAGGTTGCCCGGCTCAAACGGATGGCTGCCGGGACATCGCTTAAACGGCTTTTCATCAGGACCACTTCCGCGGCATCGATGGCCACATCGGTTCCGGCCCCGATGGCGATGCCGGTATCGGCGCTGGTCAGGGCAGGAGCATCGTTGATGCCGTCGCCCACCATGGCGACTTTGCCATATTGCTTTAAGGAGCTGATCACACTTTCCTTCCCGTCCGGCAGAACCCCGGCCACGACCTGGTTCACTCCGGCCTGACGGCCGATGGCCCGGGCAGTCCGTTCATTATCCCCTGTGAGCATGACCACATGTATGCCCATGTCCTGCAGCTCCTTCACGGCCCGGGGACTGTCTTCCTTGATGACATCTGCCACTGCGATAATACCGATGAGGCGGTCATCACAGCTGAAGAAGAGAGGGGTTTTCCCTTCCTCAGAAAGTTCTTCGGAGCGGATCCGTATATTGTCCGGGACGGAGGTCCTGGTTTTTATAAAGCTATAGTTGCCGCCGCAGAGAGTCTTTCCATTCCAGCCGGCAGTCAGACCATTGCCGGGAAGGGCTTTAAAATCACTGACCTCATCCGCGTTAAGCTGACGCTCCAAAGCCAGGGCAAGGACAGCTTTTGCCAGGGGATGTTCACTGCGTTTTTCCAGAGAGAAAGCCATAGAGAGCAGGTCATTTTCGGAAATCCCATCTGCCGGGATAAGATCTGTTACCCTGGGAACACCGGAGGTGATGGTTCCGGTTTTATCCAGGGCTACGATCTGCACTTTTCCTGTTTCTTCCAATGAGGCGGCGGTTTTAAAAAGAATACCGTTTTTAGCTCCCATACCATTACCTACCATGATGGCCACAGGAGTAGCCAGGCCCAGGGCGCAGGGACAGCTGATCACCAGAACGGATATGGCCCTGGCCAGGGCAAATCCCAGAGTTTGTCCCAGCAGTAACCATACAACCAATGTTATCAAAGCAATGCCGATTACGGCAGGAACAAAGATTCCGGATACCTTATCGGCCACCTTGGCTGCCGGTGCCTTCGTGGCGGCGGCATCACTGACCATCTGGATGATCTGGGATAAGGTGGTGTCTTCTCCGACCCGGGTGGCTTCACATTTGATATAACCGGACTGGTTTATGGTGGCGGCCGAGACCAGATCTCCCTCTTCTTTGTCCACCGGAATACTTTCACCGGTAAGGGCTGCTTCATTTACAGCACTGTTCCCCTCTATGATCACCCCGTCCACCGGAATGTTTTCCCCCGGACGAACTACAAAGATATCACCCTGCTTTACCTGCTCGATGGAGACTGTCACCTCTTCTCCGTCTTTAAACAGGACGGCGGTCTTCGGGGCAAGCTTCATAAGACCCTTTAAGGCATCGGTTGTTTTTCCCTTGGAATGCGCCTCCAGCATTTTTCCCACGGTGATGAGGGTCAGAATCATGGCGGCAGACTCAAAATAAAATTCATGCATCCATGGCATTGCTGCGTCCGCGCCACCCTTTAACTGGGCATCCGTCATGGCAAAGAGGGCGTAAACACTGTAAACAAAGGAGGCTGATGAACCCAGGGCCACCAGGGTATCCATGTTGGGTGAACCGGCAATAAGACTTTTAAATCCGCTGATAAAGAACTTCTGATTGATCACCATCACAATAACGGCCAGTAGAAGCTGCAGGAGTCCCATGGCCACATGGTTTCCCTCAAACCAGGAGGGGATGGGCCAGTTCCACATCATATGTCCCATGGAAAAATACATGAGGACCAGGAGGAAACCGAGAGAAGCCAGAAGCCTTTTCTTCAGTCTGGGTGTTTCGGTATCTTTTAAAACATCATCCGAGTCGGACCGGGCAGCCTGCTGTTTACCAGATTCGCCCGAAGCTTTGGCAGAGGCCTGATAACCGGCCTTTTCGACAGCCGCAATGATATCTGCTTCCGATGCGGTTCCATCTACTCCCATGGAGTTAGTAAGGAGGCTCACAGCACATTCGGTGACACCATCGACTTTATTAACAGCCTTCTCCACCCGGGCAACACAGGCCGCACAAGTCATACCTGTCACATTATATTGTTTCATATTATTAGCTCTCCTTTCAAAATAAAGTTATTGAATTGATTATAGTATTAAAAATCATGCGGTGCCTGTTGCTTTATTTCATGATCCTGCCCAGCATGGAGATCAGTTCATCTATTTTCTGCTCCTGCTCTTCCTTGCTGGTTGCCTGGGCTACGCAATGCTTTAAATGGGCCGCCAGGATTTCTTTGTTTATTTTGTTCAGTATGGCTTCGGTGGCCATAAGCTGCTGGGATATGTCAATACAGTAGCGGTCTTCTTCAACCATTCTGAGGATCCCGTCCATCTGTCCCCGGGCTGTTTTCAGAAGGCGGATGATTTTTTTCTGTTCTGCCTGCATGAGATCTTCTCCTTATAAAATAATAGTAATCAGGCAGGAGGGCGGAAATTTAGTCGGACCAGGCAAACTGATGATGAAATAGATACCCCCCTGGGGTGGTGTGTTATCTGAATTATAGCCGGATATTTATTATTTGTCAATAGAAATGTTGAGGTGTGGGACGGATTATTTTTCTGCATACAGACGCCGGAAGAGGCCTGTAAATCTCCTCAGGTTCCGTTCCTCCTCGTAAAACGACGTTATATGGCAGTTCTTGCTTTTTAATTTCCTGCGGTGCAAAGTCACCTGGGGAGATTTACAGGCCTCTTCCGGCTGTATGCTGGATAGAAAAGCAAAAACCCCGGTCAAACAAACCCGTCCTCCCCCACAATTGAAGTATACCCACCTGTCTGATTCATTTCCTTTTAGAATAGCTGTTCTATCGTAGGAGATATGGAGAAAAACGAAAAATTTATTGCATTAGCATTCATTTTCGTGTAAACTAAAACTCATACTGCGTCTGCCGTTCTCCCGCAGTAATCAGACAGGAGGTTCCGCGGGGAGTTAATGTCCGCTTGCAGACTTTGTTTTTGAACAGGCATTCGCAAATAAGAAAAAGGAGGACCATATGTTACATAAAGAAACATACCAGCTGGATACCATGGGTGATCTTGCGAAAAAGATGAAATCCTTAGAAGAGGAACTGGTGAATACTCATCGGATCAATCCGAATCTTTATGTAGAATACGATGTAAAAAGGGGCTTGCGTGATTCGGCAGGTAAGGGAGTCCTCACAGGTCTGACTGAAGTATCTGATGTAAACGGCTACCGGCTGATCGAGGGAAGACAGATTCCGTCGGAGGGAAGGCTTTATTATCAGGGATATGATATTTATGATCTTGTAAATAATCAAAAGGACAGGAAGTACGGATTTGAAGAGGTGATATACCTGCTTCTTTTCGGGAAACTCCCAAGTACCGCAAAGCTTGAAAAGTTTATGGATGTACTGAGTGATCTGCAGGATATCCCCGGAAGATTTGTCAGGGATGTGATCATGAAGGCTTCCAATGCCAACATTATGAACGCCATGCAGAGGTGTGTTCTGACTTTGTATACTTATGATGAGAATCCGGAGGATATTTCTCCATCCAATGCTCTCAGGCAGTCCCTGGACCTCATAGCGAAGATGCCCCTGATAGCAATCTATTCATATTATTCCTACCGGCACTTCCGGCAGGATCAGACACTGCTGATTCGGAATCCTCAAAGAGGCTTGTCCTTTGCGGAGAATATACTGCGTATGCTGCGTTCTAACGGTCATTATACAGAACTGGAAGCAAAAGTTCTGGATATTGCCCTGATACTCCACGCGGAGCATGGTGGTGGTAACAATTCTACCTTTACGACCCATGTGGTGACATCTTCGGGGACAGATACCTACTCTTCCACAGCGGCCTCCATCGGTTCCCTTAAAGGACCCCGGCATGGCGGTGCCAACCTGAAGGCCCACAAGATGTTTCAGAACATCAAGGAGAACGTGAAAAACTGGGAAGACGAGGCGGAAATTGAGGAATACCTGACGAAGATCCTGGCCAGAGAAACCTTTGACCGTACCGGCCTGATCTATGGTATGGGTCATGCCGTATATACTCTCTCCGATCCCAGAGAGGTGATCCTCAAAGACTTTGCCAGGAAGCTGGCGGAGGAAAAGGGAATGCAGGAAGAGTTTGCCTTATATGACAGGGTGGAGAAGATCGCAAAGGACCTGATACCAAGACAGCGGCAGATGTTTAAGGCCGTGTGTGCCAATGTGGATTTCTACAGTGGTTTTGTCTATACCATGCTGGGAATCCCGGAGGAACTCTTCACACCATTTTTTGCCATTGCCCGTATGCCCGGCTGGAGTGCCCACAGACTGGAGGAACTAATCAATAAAGGAAAAATCATCCGTCCCGCTTACAAATATGTAGGCTGCCACCAGGACTTCCTTCCCGTTTCAGAGCGGTAGCGGGTCCTGGAAAGGAAAATCGGTCATTGCGGAAATAAAGCTGTTATACTTACGAGTCATTGCGGAGGTATGACAGCTTTTTTGTATTTATTACTGGCAGAGGCTATATTTTTATGTTAGAATATTATTTAAATATCATACTTTATTTGAACAAGGCAAATGATATGGAGAAAGGAGGGCGGAAGACATGCCTGAAAGTTATAAGCATTTTTATCCGGTTAATGCCGGAAGGCAGATATTAATAGCTGATGAAGAGCCGGAAAACCGTGAAATGCTGGGCGATATGCTGCAGGATGATAATGAGATCCTTTATGCCTGTGATGGGAAAGAGACTCTTTTGAAGATCATGGAGCACCGCGCTACGCTGTCTTTACTCCTTCTGGATCTGAACATGCCCGAAATGGGAGGACTGGAGATATTGGCCCGTCTGAAGGATGATCCGGAGCTTTCTGAGATTCCGGTAGTAGTCATGACCTCTGACCCGGCTGCGGAGGTTGAGGGGCTTGAGCTCGGGGCCATTGATTCTATTGCAAAGCCTTATCCCCGGCCGGAGCTGGTTAAGGCCCGTCTGCACCGCATCATGGAGCTTTACGAGTACAGGCAGATTATCCCTTCTGAGAAAAAGGCTGTCCCGGGTCCTCTGGGGAAGCTTGACCATATAAATATTACAAGGCTTGCCCAGGCTCTTGCCCAGGAATATTTTGCTATTTATTATGTTAATCTGGACAGTGGTCATTTTGCAGAGTATGCTGTCAGGGGTGAAGAACATCAGCTGATTCCCCGGAGGCAGGGCGGAGATTTCTTTGAGGACAGCCGGCAGACCATCCGCAGGCTGGTTATGCCTGAGGATCAGGAAAAACTGCTGGATTCATTGAATAAAGAGAATCTGACCCGGCAGATGGAAGAGGGAGAGGGCTTATTCCTGAATTACCGGAGGATGTTAAAGGGAGCTCCCAGATATGTGAGCCTTAAGTCCATGAGATTTGCCGGTGACACGGCAGACATTGTAATAGGATTAAGTGATATTGATTCCCAGATGAGAAGAGAGAAGGAGTATGAGACGACAAGAGAAGAAAACCAGACCTTCTCCGGTATCGCCAGGACTCTTGCCATGGATTACTTTACCATTTACTATGTAGATATCGACACAGATGAATATATTGAGTTCAAACCTGCTGATATCGGCCGGGATCTTAAGTCCAAAGGCCGAAAAAAAGACTTTTTCAGGTTCTTCAGGCAGGATCTTCTATACACCACCTTCGGAACGGAGCGAAATAAAGTTTTGACTGTCTGGAATAAAGAGGCGCTTCTTAATGCCCTGCGAAAAGATAGTTCCTTTTCTATTTCTTTCCGAAAGCTGATCAGAGGCGAATCTGTTTATGTGAGTGTGAAAGTTTTCCAGATGGTCAATAAAGATAACCAGCATATTGTCGTAGGTCTCAGCAATATAGACGCCCAGATAAAAAGGGAAAAGGAATTCGCCATGGCCCAGCAGATGGCCCTGGTCGATTCCATGACCGGGGTAAAAAACAAAAGGGCATACGCCCAGGCGGAAAAGAAAATGAATGAAAGTATCTGGGCAGGTCTGACGGAGCCCTTTGCCATAGCGGTCTGTGATATCAACAGTCTGAAAATGATCAATGATACCATGGGTCATAAGGCCGGGGACGAATATATAAAAGAAGCCTGCACGGAGATATGTAATATATTCAAACACAGCCCTGTTTTCAGGGTGGGAGGAGATGAGTTCGCAGTTCTTCTGACCGGTCAGGATTACAGGATGCGGACCGAGCTGCTGGCAGACCTGGCTGCCGTCAACCAGAGAAATATCGCCACCGGCGGAGTTATCATAGCCACCGGTGTTTCAGATTTTGACCCTGAGAAGGACGAAACCATCTCAGCAGTTTTTAACCGGGCTGACTCAGCCATGTATATCAATAAGAAGGCACTCAAGGGAATACAGTAACTTTCCCGGTTGACAATCATTATAAAGATGTTATAATTAGACCCGGGTTAATTTTGACTGACTTATGATTGATGGATAATAGTATAATAGAAATCAATGACAGGAAGAGTACATGGATCGCGGACGCAACAGAGAGGAATACCTTATCGCCTGTCCCATCAGGGCAGGGCGGATATGGCTGAGAGTATTCCGCAGATCGGATTCATGGAAGACCACCCTGGAGAGATCCTTAATCGGATCCGGCCGGCACCGTTACCGTCATAATAAGCTGACCTGCTTTAATTAAGGCAGGTAATCAGGGTGGAACCGCGGTGATATCGTCCCTGTTTTATATCGTAAGGATATGAAACAGGGTTTTTTTTGCGCCTGGCGCAGGACAGGGAGAATACATTTGAAACAGGATAAAAAGAGCAGGTTCGGTATCCGGAAGTTCTTCAGGGGAAAAGCCGGGAGGAATTTCCTGCTGTTTATGGAGTTTTTGCTGCTGGTGGCCTTTTTTGCCCGGCCGGATCTCTATTATGATCCCACGGCGCCCACTTTTATGATGAAGTTCTATGCGGATTCTCTTACGATCTGCGGAGGTCTGTGGGTTTTACTGGTCTTTCTTACCGTAAAAAAGTTTAATATATCAGAGGAGACCGGCAGGAAGCTGACCTGGGCAGCCGGAGTTTTGACACCTTTTGTATGTTTTTTGTGGCTGGAATTTTACAATCATGCCCAGTTCTGGGTTCCGGTTTTTCGGATCCCCGTGCTTTACCTGACCCTCGACCTGATCATCTATTATGTGATATTCCTTTTGCTGCTGGTGGTGGTCAACAGCATCAGGAATGCATCGATCCTGATGGTGCTTCTGACCTCTTTTTTCGGGATCATGAATTACGAACTGACCTTGTTCAGGGGGATGTCCTTTATAGCCTCGGATATTTACTCCTTTCTTACCGCTTTGTCAGTTTCTAATACATACAGGATACAGATCGATGTGGATACAGCAGAGTTTTTTATGCTGACCCTGGTTTTGTGTGCCCTGCTTTTCAAGCTGGAGAGTGACAGTCTTTTTAAATGGAAGGGGAGAATTGTCTTTTCGGCTGCCTGGATCCTTCTTTTCGGAGTATTCTGCAGGGTATATGTTACCAGTGATTATCTGAAAAATATCGGTGTGGATTTCAGGGTTTATCATCCACAGTTTAAGTACCGTTTTTACGGTACCTTATTAACCACCGTCAGAACCTTTGGTTATCTTCATGTGAAGGAACCGGAAGGGTATTCTCTTAAGGCGGTAGAGGATGTGATCGCAGATTATGAGGGCGGGATGACACCGGCGGATACAGGTACGGGAGGGTCTGAGCCGTCAAAGAACACGGCCGGTAAAAAGCCCAATATTATCGTGGTGATGAATGAATCCTTTGCTGATTTAAAGGAACTGGGAGACCTGGAGGTATCCGAGGACTATATGCCCTTTTTCCGCAAGCTTAAAAAGAATACCATCAAAGGATATACATACTCCTCGGTTTTCGGCGGCAATACCGCCAATTCAGAGTTTGAGTTCCTGACGGGAAATACCCTTGCCTTCCTGCCGGATAATTCAGTGCCCTACCAGTTGTTCCTCCGGAGCGAAGTTCCGGGCCTTACTTATACCCTGAAGGACCAGGGATATAAGCCGGCACTGGCCCTGCATCCCTATTATTCCACCGGCTACAGCCGGTATAAGATCTATCCCCTGATGGGCTTTGACCAGTTTTATACCTCCAATAACTTCTCGGTTTTTTCAGATACTGTGAATTACCATATCACGGATTTTGAAGATTATAAAAAGATTATTTCTCTTTATGAGAACAGCCGGAGGTCAGGCTCGGAGGACCCCTTCTATATGTTCAATGTGACCATGCAGAATCATGGAAGCTACGATGGCAATACCTTTGAGACAGGAGATGAGGTGAAGCTTGAGGGGAGATTCCGGTATTATTATAAAACAGAGCAGTTTCTGAATATGATAAAAATGTCTGATGATGCCCTGAAATATCTGGTCCAGTATTTCAGCGATGTGGATGAACCGACCGTAATTGTCTTTTTCGGTGACCATCAGCCTGATCTGGAGGAGTATTTTTATAATGCCCTGCTGGGTACGAATATCCAGGACCTGGAAGGAGAATCTCTGGAACAGCTTTATAAGGTTCCCTTCCTGATATGGGCCAATTATGATATACCGGAGGAAACGGTTGAGAGAACCAGTAATAACTATCTGACCACATGGCTGGCACAGATCACAGGCATGGAGCAGACAGGCTACCTGGGCTTCCTCACCCGGCTACGGGAGGAAATTCCCTGTATCAATGCCATCGGTTACTGGGGAAAAGATGGTAAATTTTATGAAACCGGTGACAGATCTTCTCCCTATTATGATCTGATCCACCAGTATAACCTGCTGGAATACAATAATATTTTCGGAAAAGATAAGAGGCAGGATTCCTTCTTTTTTCTTGAGGGACATAGAAGGAATGAATAAAAGTATGTAAACAAAGAAAATATATAAAAAACAATATAAAAAGGAGAGAAAAATGATCATTACATTGAAAGACGGTTCAAAGAAAGAATATGCACAGCCCATGTCTGTCATTGATATCGCTGCCGATATCAGCGGAGGCCTTGCCAGGGCTGCCTGTGCGGGTGAAGTGGACGGTCAGGTGGTGGACCTGCGTACTGTTGTAAACCGGGACAGTGAGGTGGCTATCCTTACATTTAATGATGATGCAGGAAAGATGGCCTTCCGGCATACCACTTCCCATGTTATGGCCCAGGCTGTAAAGAGACTGTATCCCGATGCAAAGATCACCATCGGTCCGGCCATTGAGGAAGGCTTCTATTATGATTTTGATATGCCGCCATTAAGCCGGGAGGATCTGGATGCCATTGAAAAAGAGATGAAAAAGGTGATAAAGGAAAATCCCTCCATCGAGCGTTTTGAGCTTCCCAGAGAAGAGGCCATTGCCTTTATGAAGGAAAAGAACGAGCCTTATAAGGTGGAGCTGATTGAGGATCTGCCGGAGGATGCGGTCATCAGCTTTTACCGTCAGGGAGATTTCACAGACCTTTGTGCAGGACCTCATCTGATGAATCTAAAACCCATAAAGGCCTTTAAGCTCATTTCCTCTTCCGGCGCCTACTGGAGAGGGGATGAAAAGAACAAGATGCTGACCCGTATTTACGGTACCTCCTATACAAAGAAGGCGGATCTTGAAGAAAGACTGAAATACCTTGAGGAGATCAAGCTCAGGGATCACAACCGGCTGGGAAGGGAGATGGAACTCTTTACCACCGTGGACGTGATCGGTCAGGGACTTCCCCTTTTCATGCCTAACGGCACAAAGATGATCCAGAAGCTTCAGCGCTGGATCGAGGACCTGGAGGACTATGAATGGGGCTATGTACGTACCAGGACACCATTGATGGCAAAATCCACCCTGTATAAAATTTCCGACCACTGGTATCATTATAAGGACGGAATGTTTGTCTTTGGTTATGAAAACAAAGAAGATCTGGAAAGTGCCGATGATGAAAAACGCGAGATCCGGGGCGTTCAGGATCTGAATCTTATCGAGGATGACGCGGACAGCGATGCCTACGCCCTCCGTCCCATGACCTGTCCCTTCCAGTATTATGTTTATAAAGCACGGCAGAAGAGTTACCGTGACCTGCCCTACCGCATGGGTGAGACATCCACCCTGTTCCGCAATGAGGATTCCGGTGAGATGCACGGGCTTACCAGAGTGCGCCAGTTTACCATCTCGGAGGGGCATATTGTCTGCACTCCTGAGCAGGTGGAGGAGGAATTCAAGAATTGTGTCAGCCTGGCAAAATACTGTCTGACCACATTGGGACTCCAGGACGATGTGACATACCGCATGTCCAAATGGGATCCCAATGACTCAGGAAAATATCTTGGAACTGCCGAGGACTGGAACAAGGTCCAGGATGCCATGAGGGTTATTCTTGACGACATCGGCCTTGATTATGTGGAAGCCGACGGTGAAGCAGCCTTTTACGGACCCAAGCTTGATATCCAGGCAAAAAATGTCTATGGCAAGGAAGACACCATGATCACCATTCAGCTGGATATGTTCCTCTCTGAGCGTTATGACATGTATTATATTGATAAAGATGGTGAGAAGAAGCGCCCCTACATCATTCACCGGACATCTCTGGGCTGCTATGAGAGGACCCTGGCATGGCTTATTGAGAAATACGCCGGCAAGTTCCCCACATGGCTTTGTCCGGAGCAGGTACGTATCCTTCCCATCTCCGAGAAATTCTTTGACTATGCGGATCAGGTCTATAAAGAGCTTCGAAGAAATGATATTGATGTAAAGGTGGACAGGCGTTCTGAAAAGATCGGCTACAAGATCAGGGAAGCCAGATTGAACAAGATTCCTTATATGCTCATTGTGGGCGCCAAGGAGCAGGAGGACGGCCTTGTATCCGTCAGGAGCCGTTTCGCCGGCGATGAAGGTCAGCGCCCTCTGGGAGATTTCATTACAGACATCTGTGAAGAGATCCGGACCAAGACAATTCGTGAAGAAGCTGCCGATGTCTGAGGGACAAAGGCTTTTGTGAAATGATGTGATTTTTTGTTTCGGTCATTGTTCTTTTTTATGAATAATGACAAGAAAGACCCAAAGAAAGGCATGAATTGTCCAACTTTTATGGTGGAATGTTGACAGGCTTTATGCTATACTTTTTACAGGTGTTTCTGACTGAATGATTAGTTTTTTATAAAAAAGGAGCTTAAAGAGATGGACATTAGAGATTTATTGCCAAAGGATACAGAAGGAAGACTGCGTATTATCCAGGAAACTGTTCCGGGTCGTCAGATCACACTGGCTCATGTTATCACCAGCCCCAAGCCTATCGTATATCGTAAGCTCGGCCTGAATCCGGATATCGATTTTGAACGTTCCGCCATCGGCATCATTACGGTAACTCCCAGTGAGTCTGCCGTAATCGGAGCAGATATCGCCATCAAGAGCGGAGATGTCTATCTGGGCTTCGTTGACCGTTTCAGCGGGACCCTGATCCTCACGGGACGTATCTCCGCAGTGGAGTCTGCTGTGAAGGCAGTGATTCACTACTTCCAGAATGATCTCGGATACGCCACCTGTCCTGTAACAAAGAAGTAAGGTGATCTCACATGCGTAAGATTATGTTTGTCGGCCGCAGTGAAGCGGGTAAAACAACGATCATGCAGGCCATGAAGGGTGACAAGATCGTTTATCATAAGACCCAGTATATCAATCATTATGATGTCGTGATCGATACACCCGGGGAGTATGCGGAGACAAAGGAGCTTTCCTCAGCTCTGGCTATTTATGGATGTGAAGCAGATGTGATCGGTCTGCTGATGAGTGCCACGGAACCTTATTCACTGTATCCTCCCAATATCGTATCGGTGAGCAACCGGGAGGTCATCGGCGTCGTTACAAAGATCGACCACTGGGCGGCGGATCCGGCTCAGGCAGCGGAGTGGCTGCGTATTGCCGGCTGTAAGAGGATTTTTTATACCAGCGCCTATACAGGTGAGGGTATCGCGGAGATCATGGAATATCTGAAGGAACCCATTGATGTGCTGCCCTGGGAGGAAGCGAAGGCAGCCTATGATGAGCTGGGATATGGTCCGGGGGAGAGTGCCAAGATGACCCTCAGGATGGAAAGAGCATTATCTTTATAAAATACTGGCTATTATTGATAAAAACTGCTATAATATATTATAGCAGTTTTTTCGTTTCTCAGGAAAAGAGAACGCATTTGCGTGAAAGGATACATGGATGGGGGCAATCAGTAATGACTGGGCCGAAGCCCTGAAAGAGGAATACAAAAAACCTTACTACAGAGACCTGTACATAAAGATCAACCGGGAGTACCGGGAAAGAGAGATATTTCCTCCCTCGGAGGACATTTTCAACGCCTTCCATCTGACCCCTCTTCATGAAGTTAAGGTGGTGATACTGGGACAGGATCCCTATCACAATTATGGACAGGCTCACGGTCTGTGCTTTTCGGTGAAGCCGGATGTGGAGATCCCGCCGTCTCTGATGAACATTTATCAGGAACTGCATGATGACCTGGGCTGTTATATCCCCAATAACGGGTATCTGGTGAAATGGGCCGGACAAGGGGTGCTGCTTCTGAACACGGTCCTCACAGTAAGGGCCCACCAGGCCAACTCCCACAGGGGAATCGGCTGGGAGGAATTTACGGATGCTGCCATTCGGGTGCTGAATGCTTTAGACCGTCCCATTGTCTTTATGCTGTGGGGCAGACCGGCTCAGCTTAAAAAACAGATGTTGGATAATCCCCGGCACCTGATTTTAACTGCCCCTCACCCCAGCCCCTTGTCAGCTTACCGGGGATTTTTCGGGTGCAGGCATTTCAGCCAGGCAAATGAATTCCTGCGTTTTCACCAGCTTGAGCCCATTGACTGGCAGATTGAAAATATCTAGCAGAAAGGAACGTATATGCTTTTATATATCATCCGTCATGGTGAGACCAGACTTAATGCCGAAGGAAGACTTCAGGGATGGGTAGATGAACCCCTCAACGAAAACGGACGCAGGCTGGCTGTTCTTTCCGGGGAGGCCCTTAAGGACGTGCCCTTTGATCTGATAATCACCAGCCCTCTGTCCAGAGCCAGGGAAACGGGAATCCTTGTTACCAAGGCCTCTGCCCGGCAGCGGGGCAGGGAGATTCCCATTATAGAAGATGACAGATTAAAGGAGATAAACTGGGGAAGCTGGGATCAGTGCGGCTGCAGACAGGATAATTATTCGGTACCGGTCAGCATGGAGGTTTATAATAAGTTTCTTGTAGATGCCTATGGGTTTGAGGGCTCTTCTGACGGAGAGTCCACAGCAGATGTGATCAGACGGACGGGAGAGTTTTTTCAGGAGCTGATCCATAATCCGGAGTACGAGGATAAGACGATTCTTGTTTCCACGCACGGTTTTGCCATGAGAGCCATGCTGAATCCCCTTTATGAGGATCCGACGGATTTCTGGCAGGGTCATGTTCCCTATAATTGTACGGTGAATATTCTGAAGGTGGAAAATCATATTCCGCATTTTCTGAAAGAAGATGCCATATTTTATGATGAAGCACTTTGTATAGATCCCTACAAGGTGATCGATGAAAGAGAGGAGAAAGGAGGGATATCATCAATGAAGGTTCTTTTTGTTGAATATCCGAAGTGCACAACATGTAAGAAAGCAAAAAAATGGCTGGTCGACCATAATGTGGACTTTGAAGCCAGGCACATTGTGGAGCAGAATCCTACGGAGGAGGAGCTTAAACTGTGGCACCAGATGAGCGGACTCCCGCTGAAACGGTTTTTTAACACCAGCGGACAGGTTTACCGCCAGAATAATATCAAAGACCGGCTTCCGGATATGACGCAGGAGGAGCAGTATAAATTGCTGGCAACTGATGGCATGCTGGTAAAACGTCCTATTATTGTGGGAGAGGATTTTGTACTGGCAGGATTTAAAGAGAAAGAATATGAGGAGAAATTATGAGAAACAGAATTAAAGTATTATTTATTACAGGTTTATTAGCAGTTACAATGGTCCTGACTGCTGCCTGTGGAGCAAAAAAGTTTGACGCTTCCGGATATGTAAAGTCCTTTATGGATATGCTGACCAAAGGCGAAGTGGAAGATTATATGAAGTTCACCGGGGAGTCCGAAGAGGAAGCTAAAGAGGATTATAATGCCATGACGGACGCCATGATGGAAGCAGTGGGCGCGGCCGGTGTATCGAAAGAGGTGCAGGAACGTTTTAAGGACGTGTATGTTAAGATCCTGGCCAAGTCAAAATATACTGTGAAGGAAGCAGAGGAAACAGATGATGGGGGATTTAAAGTGGATGTTGAGATAGAACCCATAACCGGACTTTATGACGGGCTTTCCGAGGAGCTGCAGACAGAGGCCCAGGAGTATGTCAAAAAGCTTATGGCAGACGGGGAGTCAGTTGATCAGACAGCCATCACAGAATGGGTCTTTAACCTGATGCTCGACAAGATGGAAGCCCGGCTGGATTCTTTAACTTACGGAGATCCCAAGACCATCACAGTTGAGATTGAGAAGGATGATGACAAATATAAGATCAAGGACGAGGAACAGATCGGCGAGCAGATCGGTCTGGCCCTGATTGATACAAGCACTCTGCAATAAGAGCAGTTAAACATCAGCATCACAGGTTTATGACAGGACAGGGAAGGATGTATCTTCCCTGTCCTTAAGGATAGACAGGAGTTAAAAGGAAGGATCTGGTTTTTTAAACTATCATCCTTCTTTTTCCAGGAGGACAGGATTTTGACTGACAATATCAATTATTATCTCCGGCCCGGGGAAGAGGGGGCCAATATAGTCTGTCAGGTTACAGAGTTTACTGATTTTCAGAGGATGTTAAGTCCGATGCTCCGGCACATTATGGGATCAGAAAGAGAGATTTTGTATATCCATTTTTCGGAAAGGGATCATTTCGCGAAGCTTCCGGAATCAGTGCTGGTCCATACGGTACATCTGACACATCATTTCGAAGCCTTTACCATGGAAGTGTCCGGAATCATACAAAAGCAGAAAAGCCGGAGTATCATGGTCTTTGACTGTCTGTCTGAGCTGCAGGCTGCCTGGGCGACGGATTTGATGATGGAGAATTTCTTCCGGGTCATTACACCTTTGACACTGGAGAGGAAGATCACGGCCTTATTTCCCCTGATCCGCGGCATGCATTCAGTGGAGGCTAATGAAGAGATCAGAAAGCATACGGAGATTTTTCTGGACCTGTACTCTGATTTTAAGAATTTATATATGAGGCCTCAGAAAATCGGTAACTCTACTGCCGGTAATTTTTTTATGCCTCATTTTTTTCATGAAGATACCGGAGAGTTTACCCCTATCCTGGACGGCGTGCAGCTCAGTAAGTTCCAACGGGCTCTTAATTTTAATCTGAGGACCAGAAGAGAGCAGAATCTTGACAGCTGGGACCGGTTTTTTGACAGGACCCAGAGAGATTATGAGGATGGCCGTGATATTACGGATGAAATGAGCATCATGTGCAAGATCATGATGAGCCGTGACGAAAAGATCCGGAAAATGATCCTCGAAAACTTCAGGCCGGAAGATTATTTCTTCGTGGAGGAGCATATGGTGGGAACCGGTCTTATCGGAGGAAAGGCCTGCGGTATGCTGGTGGCAAGAAAGATCATTGAGAATCAGTGTCCCGATATCTATGACCGGCTGGAGCCCCATGACTCATTTTATATAGGATCCGATGTGTTCTATACTTATATTGTGGAGAATGACTTCTGGGATCTGAGGGTAAAGCAGAGGACCAGTGAAGGATACTTCAGTGTGGCCGGCGAGCTGCATGATAAGCTTCTTTCCGGGACTTTTTCCGAAAAGCTCAGGGAGGAATTTGTCCGGCTGCTGGAGTACTACGGCCAGGCTCCTGTGATCGTCCGGTCCAGCAGTATCCTGGAGGATGGTTTCGGAAATGCCTTTGCCGGAAAATATGAATCTGTTTTCTGTGCAGGCAGCGGCAGTCCGGAAGAAAGACTGGAGGAATTCGAGAATGCCATCCGTACAGTCTATGCCAGTACCTTGAGCCGGTCTGCACTGGATTACCGCATCCGCCGGGGGCTGGAGAATAAGGATGAGCAGATGGCCCTTCTTGTTCAGAGGGTCTCGGGATCCCATTATGGAGATTATTTCATGCCCTGTGCCGCTGGGGTGGGATATTCCTACAGTACCTACCGTTTTCTTGAATCCCTGGATCCCAAAGCCGGGATGCTGAGGCTGGTTATGGGACTCGGGACATCGGCGGTGGATCGTGCGGAGGGCTCCTATCCGAGGCTGGTAAGCCTGGATAAGCCCGGAGCCACTGCTTTTAAGTCGGTGGAAGAGCATCACAGGTTTTCCCAGCAGAATATTGAACTGATCAACAAGAAAACAGGACAGCTGGAGCAGGTACCCTTCCTCCGGATCAGGGATTCTCTGCCGGAATACCTTCTAAAGATCCTCCTGTCCCATGATACCCAGGCAGAATGGAGGTTTCGGGAGAGGGGACGAAGACGGGACATCCTGTTTATTTCCTGCGACGGGCTGGTTAACAACCGGCAGCTGATGGGCGATATGAGACAGCTTATGTCAGCTGTGTCCGGCGAGTACGGACAGCCGGTGGATATCGAGTTTACCATGAATCTGTCAGAGGATGGGGAGTATATTATTAATCTGCTGCAATGCCGGCCCCTTCAGGTATTTAAAGATACCGGCCGGGCCATGATCCCGGAGAATATACCGCAGGAGGATATGGTGCTGGACTGTACCCATTCTTCCATGGGCATGTCCCAGACATTGCAGGTGGATTACCTGATGGCGGTAGATCCCGTCGCATACTATGAGATGCCCTATCATGAGAAAAACAAGATCGCAAAACTGATCGGGGAAGCCAACTGGTATTTTCGCGGCAAGGGCAGGAACATGCTTCTTATGGTACCCGGGAGAATCGGGACATCTTCTCCTGAACTGGGGGTGCCCACAACGTTTTCGGACATCAGTGAGTTTTCCGCCATCTTTGAGATAGCAGAATCCAGGGCCGGCTACAGTCCGGAATTATCCTATGGAAGCCACATTTTTCAGGATCTGGTGGAAAACAATATTTTATATACAGCGGTCTTTGAGGACCAGCGGACAGCCTGCTTCTGTCCGGAAAAGCTGGACCGCCTGCCGGACATTCTGCCGGAGGTCTGCCCGGATGGGGCAATTTATAATAACATCATACATTTGTATGACTGCACCGAAAACCCGTTTACCATGTATCATGATCTGATGAATGAGAGGATCGTGTGCGCATTTACAAAATAGAGGGAGGAGACAGCATGGACAATCGTCCTAACAGAGAGAACAGGCAGGCGGAACTACTGCGCCTACGGCCTGAGCTTATGAAGGATTCCATGATGGCCGGGGCCTTTTTGGATTATGTGAAAAGGGTCCAGAAGGAGATGGAAGAGATCTGTTCTTCCAGGGAAAGACTTGTCGCCCTCATGGAGATACTCCAGAAGGAAGACTGGAGGCAGATGAGGGCCTACCTTACTGTCCTTAAGGAATACCTGCCCCTTATGGATGTCCACAATCAGGATATTATTCTGGACTTCCTGGCGGATATGCTGGCGCACAAGAGCGGGATGGTCCGCAGGATCGCGGCCAGGACCTATGGACATCTTCTGGCCTGCCGCCAGAAGGAATATGGTATTGCTCCGGATGATGCGATCCGCAGAGTCCTCTTTCCGGGCATTTCGGTTTCGGCTGCCGAGAGAAGGAAGATCAATTACCAGCTCAAGTACATCCTGCTGGGCTTCAGGGAGTCGGCGGATGAGACTTTAAGAAAACAGCTTCTGAACCACTATGCCGGCTATTTTAAATCAAGCAGATGGGACAGCGCAACCTGCTTTTACCTGATCATGGGAATCATCGATATTCCCTGTGATGAGTGGAGTAATCTGCAGAAATATCATATTTTCAGTTTTTTAAGGAATAATCTGGACAGGGATAACGAGGAGGTACGCCTGGCGGCCCTTCACCTGCTGGAGGTCTGGCTGGACCAGGGCTGGAAGATCTCTGATGAAATAAAGGACTACTTAAATGAGATTGAAAGCGGGGAAGAGGCCAGATATTGTGAATGTCACCTGATTGCCAGGATCCATGATCTGGCAAATGCCCTTTCGGGCAGTGAAGCAGAGGTAAAGCTTCCCGGCAGGCAGGATATTATGCTGCTTTTTCAGGAAAACCAGCATTCTCACGCCCTGTGGATCAATAAGATCCTCAATCTGGCCATATTAAAGGATCTTTTCTTCAAGCTGCGCAGGACAGGTGAAGAAGACCATCCCTATTATGACCTCTATGCAGGGCATCTGATCAGCATGCTCAGGCTGAATAAGCAGGCTGTGGTTTTCCTGCAGGCAGGCAGTGACCTGGCGGAGGTAATACCCTATCTCCAGTCTTACCAGAAGTTCGATATCATGAAGGACATCCTCCAGTCTCTGGAAAACGTAGATGATTATTATAATTTTACAGCCCCCTTTGCAGGACGGGCATTTTTAAGTCTGGAGCCTTCAGATCAGATGGAACTGATCCCCAGGTTATGGGAACTGGCGGACAGGCAGGAGCCCGCGGTGGTCAATACCACCCTGGAGGTTGTGGCGGAAATATTGAAGAATTATTTTTCCTTTATGGGAGACCAGCTGGCCGGGAATCCGGAGGCGGAGGGCCTCTTAAAAGGCATAAATAAAAACCTGTGTTCCATCATGTCAACAGGCATGGCCAGCTACAAGCCCGGAATCGCCAGAGAGGCTTTTTTCCTGACCGGACAAAGTATATTTGCCCATGTCGGCATGGAAGCTCCCTTTCCTGCTGCCATGCTGCTGCGTCTTGCCAGAAAAGCACTGATCAGCCTGAACAGAAAAAACGCCTATACGGATGATTTCTATAATTATTCGGCAGTTAGATATATATACCGGAACCTTGAAAAACATTCTTCTGTCATATGCGGATCGGAGCAGCCTCCCAGAATTGCCTTTTTCTCCGGAAGCTTTGATCCCTTTTCCAGAGGGCACAAGGCCATCGCCAGGGAAGTGGCGGAAATGGGTTACAGGGTATACCTGGATGCCCATGATTTTTCCTGGTATAAAAAACTGCAGCCCAAGGAGATACGGCGCCAGATCATTTATTTATCCATATCTGATCTGGAAAATGTAATTCTTTTTCCCGATGATTATCCCGTGAGCCTGGAGAATCCCGAGGACCTGACTTTTCTAAGATCCCTGTTCCCGGAGTCAGAGGTGACCCTTGTGGTCAGCAGTGACACCGTTGAAGGCTGTGAAGCATACTGGAAAGAGCCGGAGGAAGGATCTGTCCACGGATTTCCCCATATCATTTTTCAAAGGGGGACCGGCACCAGCAGGAGTCTTATTGATTCCCTCATCAGCGGGGAGACACAGTTTTTACGGGTTCCCTCCTATTTTGACCATATGACCTCTGAAGAGATCCAGAAGCAGATCGCTCTGGGCAGGGACATTTCCGATATGGTGGATCATCAGGTCAAAAACTATGTTTTCGACAAGAAGCTGTACCGCAGTGAACCTATCTATAAAAAGATCGCGAAAACCAGGGCCGTGGATTTCATAACGGAAGATCAGCTTCCGGAAGAAGGTCTGCCTGCCGGCAGCCGGATTCCTTTCACAAAATCTGAAGTCTCTCCGGTCCAGGATCCGGAAGGAAGCCGGGGAAGAGATCAATGGCTCTTTATGGAAGAAAAGCAGGATGGAAAAAGCCGGATCGTCAGTGCGGTCACCTGGCATGAGATCAGTGCCTGTGATCTTTATGATGACCTTAGAAATCTTGAGCAGACCCAGGACTTTCGGGAATACGTTTCCGGAAGGCTTCTGGTGATCACCGGCTTATACGGGGCAGAGGCTTCCGACGAAATGACAGATGCCTGCATGATCGTCTGCAATGAGCTTCTGGCCCTGTGTCAGAAAAAAGAACTCTCTTATGCGGTATGTCTCCACCCGGATCCCTTTGTCAGAAATCTGCTCAGGCGGTTTGGATTTATTGAGGCAATAGAGGACTGCATGTATGTAGACCTCCGGCATCCCCTGACCATGTTTTATGATGCGGATTCCTTTATCAAAGAACCCTACTGTCAGGATGAGTCGGTCTTAAAAGTGATAGAGGAAGGCAAGGGACGGATCCAGGAGATCCTGCCCGATCTCTATCCGGGCAACCTGGTTCTTCATTTTGACGCTCCTGTCATCAATTACCGGATGATCAGACTGATCACACAGGCAAACCATGTGGACGGATACCAGACCGTCCCTGTGGAGGAGGACGGTACTCCTCTTTCTTATGAAAGCTTCGGAGAAAAAATGTGTGTTCCCTTCGGGAAGCTGTTAAAAGGAGTCCTGATCCCCAATACAGTGACAAAGGAGCTGTATGTAGAAAAGCTGTATGAGAGCGACCTGCATACCTTTGACATACAGGAATTTCCGGATTATGAGACCTTAAGGACCCAGATCCGTACCATAAGAGCCTTTAAGCGTCCGGCCATTTTTGTGGATGATCTTTATCATAAGGGCTACCGGATGAATAAGATCCAGAAGTTTTTAAGGGAAGAGAAGATTCCTGTCGACTGCTTTATGGTGGGTGTATTATCCGGACAGGGCAAAGACCGGGCCAAGGAAAACCATCTGGAGGTGGAAGCTCCCTATTTTATACCGGATATGCGGGCCTGGATCGTGGAATCCGACCTGTATCCCTTTATCGGAGGCGACGGGATCAATTCGGATGAAGAAAAGCAGGAGAGCCTGACGGGGCTTCCCTCCACAAACCTTATCCTGCCCTACCAGATCCCCAAGTTTCTGGAAGGGAGCAGTCTGACAGATATATACCGGTTGTCAGAAACATCCATGATCAATGCCAGAGAGCTCTTCCTGGCCCTTGAGAAGCTATATCAAAAGAAGAATTATCATTCCCTGACTTTCGGCAGAATCGGGGAAGTAATGTCAGAGCCAAGATATCCGGAGGGGATGGTTTCCCTGAAGAATAATGAGGAGCTGGTGTCCGATCTGCTGTCGGAGGAGCTGGCAAAACTGCGGAGATTGCGGTTTATAACGCTGTTTGACAGGAAATCCTGATTTTTCCAATAAGTCAGTCAGCATCGGGTGGTGATTCGACCCGTTGCGTTTTGCTATTCGGTTCGCGCGCTTATAAGCCGCCATTCGCGCAAACCGAGGTAGCAAACGCAACCTGTCCGGTCCCGTTGCCTGCAGTCCCCCTCTCAACAAGAAACCGCCAGGATTCCATGTAATACTTACAGGAAAAATCCTGGCGGTCGGTGCAGCTTTTGCGCCAGCCCCTTTGTCAACTATTTCCTCATGCCGCAGCCTCCCCTGCTGCTGCCGTTGGAACTATTTTTGCATACTTTATCAAAAGCGGGATTGAAGGAGTAAAAATTCTTCCCGTCCAGATGATCCTGGACAATACGCAGGCCTTCGCCGAACCGCTGATAATGGACGACCTCTCTGGCCCGCAGGAATTTGATCACATTGTATACATCAGGATCGTCTTTTACGAGCCTGAGTATATTATCATAGGTGGTTCTGGCCTTCTGTTCCGCGGCCAGGTCCTCATTCAGATCAGTGATGGGATCCCCCGTGGACTGGAAGGTGGCGGCGGTAAAGGGGTCACCGCTGGCAGCCACCGGGTACAGTCCGGTGGTGTGATCCACATAATAGTCTGAAAAACCCTGCTCCTTGATCTGCTCGGGAGTAAGGTTCCTGGTGAGCTGATGCACGATGGTACAGATCATCTCAATGTGGTTTAACTCCTCGGTGCCGATATCAGTCAGTATCCCCATGACCTCACGGTAGGGCATGGCAAATCTCTGGGAAAGATACCTCATGGAAGCTCCCAGTTCGCCATCCGGACCGCCGAACTGGGTGATGATGGCCTTGGCCATTTTCGCATCTGTCCGTTTAATATTTACCGGATATTGCAGTCTCTTTTCATAATTAAACATTGATACATCCGCCTCCTTCCCATGGCCATGGCTGTGTGGCCCATTTCCACTGATCTGCAGCAGCAGTCACCTTATCAAGACATAAGGGACCAAAACGGGCAGAATACTCTTCTGTTGCCTGCTGTCTGGCTTCGTTATAATGATTAAAATACTCCAGGGCTTCCTCGTCATCCGGATGGGAATCAAGATAAAGGGATGCGTCAAGGGCGGCAAAGCTTACGACATTGATATAATACAATAGATTCTGTTTTTCCATATTACGCATTATTTTCCCCATCTCCTTCCGGTAAAGGGTTTGTTCAGCTGCATGAAAACAGTTCCCTGCTTCAATCCCTCTTCAGGTTTATATAAATCTCCCCATTCCTGCCAGGGCACATAGGCCATGGACAGGGGGAGAGAGTCAACAGGCTGGTAGCCGGGCCTTACCGGACAGGAAATGCCGGGGCTTCTTTTCTCCATAATTGTCCTCCTGTAAAGTTTTGTAATATATCATATGATTTCACGGGGTAAGATGTGATAAATCATTAAAAAAGGACTTTTTAGGGGAAATGTGGACGATGAGAATTTTTTATGTTAATATATCGTTGGTTCCTATTTGCTTTTTTATTTTTTGTCAGGTGGAATCATATATGAAAAAACTATTTATTATTCTTATCCTGGTCCTTGCTATGTTAGTCGGCTGTGCCGGTAAAGATACTGTAAACCGCAAGGAAGCATCCGCCACTAAAGAAGACTCTGTGCAGCATTTTGAACAGCAGGGTCCGAAGGATATGGAGACCGGTTCTTACGTGGAGATGACGGAAGACCCCGGAAAAGCGGAAGAAGATACTTCTGAAGAGTATTCTGATACCAGAGGACAACAGTCCACGACATGGAAGAGCCTGTCTGATTCAGAAGAGAAAACGTCTGAATCCGGCAAGAAAAGAACCGGTTCCGGGAACAGGCAGTTCCTGGTCGTGATCGATCCCGGCCATCAGCAGGAACAGAATAAAGGGCTGGAGCCCGTAGGACCCGGTTCCTCCGAAAAGAAACAAAAAGTGTCTTCCGGGACCAGCGGTGTCAGTACAGGTCTTGATGAGTATCAGTTAAATCTTGAGGTGTCCCTTAAGCTTAAGGAGGAGCTTGAGGACAGAGGCTATAAGGTTATTATGACCAGGGAGACCAATGATGTTGATATCTCCAATGTG
This sequence comes from Eubacterium sp., assembly GCA_017433295.1. Taxonomy (GTDB): domain Bacteria; phylum Bacillota; class Clostridia; order Lachnospirales; family Lachnospiraceae; genus Anaerobutyricum. Next base: position 24,310 of record JAFRHL010000009.1, on the reverse strand, counting down.
GAGAGGGCTCAGATCGCCAACCGCAATCATGCAGATGCTTTTATCAGGATCCATGCCAATGGCGATGACAACAGGAGTGTTCATGGCATGATGACCCTGTGCCAGACTCCTCATAATCCTTATAACGGCAAGCTCTACAAGAAAAGCAGAGCGCTGGCGGAGGCGGTCCTTGATAAGGCTGTGGAAAAAACAGACGCAAAGAAGCTTTATATTTATGAGACAGATACCATGAGCGGCATCAACTGGGCCGAGGTCCCCTGCACCATCTTTGAGATGGGATATATGTCAAATCCCAGGGAAGACGAGAAGATGAGTACAGATTCATATCAGGAGAAGATCGTCCGGGGGGTTGCCGACGGGATCGATGCCTTTTTGCAGGGCAGGAAGAAATGACTTAAGGCAGGGAGTTAAGGGTATGATATAAAAAAGGAGGAGAATACCAATGAAAAGAGCAGCAGATTTCAGGGCCCGGGCGAGGGCCGCTTTAAGCGGAAACTGGGGGGAAGCTGTAGTGACAACTCTGGTGGCAAGTCTTCTGGGGGCGAATGTCCTCATGTCCGGCACCAGCTCCGTTTCCGGAGTTTTCAGCAGTAATAATGAGAATTATCAGAAGATGGCAGAGGATCTTCCGCCGGAGGTTATGAAATATGTATTAGGCTTTGTGGTTGCCGTAGGTTCCGTGATGACGATTATCGGTATCGTCCGGTTTATCGTTGGAGGATTCGTCAGCCTGGGGCTGATACAGTATAATATGAACCTGATCGACGGCGCCGAGGGACAGTTTTCAGACCTGTTCTCAAAGTCCTCTCTTCTTGGGAAGGCCTTATGGCTCAGGGTCAGAATGGGTATCTTTATATTCCTGTGGACACTGCTCCTTATTATACCGGGAATCATCAAGTATTATTCGTACAGCATGTCCGGTTTTATTATGGCGGAGAATCCGGAAATTGATGCCAAAGAAGCCATGACCATATCCATCGATATGATGAAGGGCAATAAATGGAGGCTCTTCTGCCTGGGATTCAGCTTTATAGGCTGGGCTCTTCTGTCATTACTTACCATGGGGATCGGGTTCCTTTTTCTGGGGCCCTATGTCAATGCTTCATACGCTTCCTTCTATGATGATATATCCCGCGAATATTCCAGTTGACCGGAAATTATTGGACCTGCAGAGTTATCTGCAGGTCCTTTTTTTAGTTTAATCTAATATTATATCAGAAACAGACACATCGATAAATGTAAACAGGTGTGGAATTATATAATATGAATGTAAGAAATTTCCACATTTTATGACAAAATATACCCAATAATTACATAATTTTACCTTTCTATTTTTGAATAAACAAGTATAATCAATTAGTATAAATTGATGTTATATATTATACATTGATTTTATTCTTGTTATTGAGGTGAATATATGAAAATAATCTCAGAGGTAAACCGGTCTGTGCTGACAGAATACGGAAGCTATCAGCTCAGCTACGAACTCCATGAGTATGAATCCGGGGAGGAAGACGAGCCGAAAGTATACTATGGTATCGGTATTCGCCAGACGAGGGGGGATAGCAGGCTGCTGTTTGACCAGTGCCGGATCCGTGGTGTTACTGAAGAGAAGGAAGCTGCCTGTATTCTTTTTGACAGAATAGTTGAGGGGCTGGTGATGCCGGTTTCTTTACCGGATCTGATTGAAGATTGGCAATCTGCTCTGGCAATGATATAATAATGACAGATGTGATGACATGGCAGGGAGTCCGGGAGCCGCCCGGAAGTCCTGAGTATCAGAAGATAAAGGAGAGCAGTATGAGAGCTTATAAGGCTGTCTATAAAGGGGGGACCGGGGAGATCGTTGAGAAGAAATCCCGGTTTATTGCCCATGTTGCGAATGCTTCGACCGTCGAAGAGGCACAGGAGTTTATTGATAAGATCAAAAAGGAGTACTGGGATGCAAGGCATAATTGCTCCGCCTTTCTGGTGGGCGACAGGAATCCTGTTACCAGGAGCAGTGATGACGGGGAGCCCGGAGGAACCGCTGGCAAGCCGATCCTTGAGGTGATCCGGGGCAGCGGTATAAGGAACATCGTTATTGTTGTAACCAGGTATTTCGGAGGAACTCTCCTGGGAACGGGAGGCCTGGTCCGGGCCTATACAGATGCGGCAAGAGAGGGCATCCTTCATTCGGTGATCATGGAGAAGATACCGGGTATAAGGATAAGGCTGGTCACAGATTATACGGACCTTGGGAAGATACAGTATCTGCTGGCGCAGAATGGGATCCATACGACAGATTCAGAGTACAGTGACCAGGTGGTCTTTTCTCTCCTGTTCCCTGTGGAGGAAAAGGACAGGCTTTGTAAAGTATTTACGGAAGCTACCAGCGGGAGAGTCCGGATCGAGGAGGGAGAAGAGGTGTATTTCGGGGAAGCCGAAGGCAAAGTCATTGTCTTTGATGAGCAGCAGTGTGGATCGCCGGAGGGGTGATCCACACTGCCTGTGATGGATATGGTTATCCCTGACTGTTTCTTTTTGCCCGGTATCTGGCGGTGGGATCCAGGATCTTTTTCCTGAGACGGATATTTTTCGGAGTGATCTCCACAAGCTCATCGGTATCGATGAATTCAAGAGCCTGCTCCAGGCTCAGGATCCTGGGAGGTGTCAGCTTCAATGCCTCATCAGATCCGGAAGCACGGGTATTGGTCAGTTTCTTGGTTTTGCAGACATTCACTTCAATGTCATCTGTCTTGGCGTTCTGACCGACGATCATGCCGGAATATACTTTTTCGCCGGGACCCACGAACAAGGTGCCCCGCTCCTGGGCATTAAAGAGACCGTAGGTGATGGTGGTGCCGGACTCATAGGCGATAAGGGAGCCCTGCTTACGATACTGGATATCTCCCTTGTAAGGGCCATATCCATCATAGAGGGTATTGAGGATCCCGTTTCCTTTGGTGTCTGTCATGAATTCACCCCGGTATCCGATCAGGCCCCTTGAGGGGATGGAGAATTCCAGCCTGGTATAACCTGTGCCGGACATACTCATATTCTGAAGCTCTCCTTTTCTCATGCTGAGTTTTTCGATCACTGTTCCGGAAAACTCCTCCGGGACATCGATGACGGCAATTTCCATGGGTTCGGTTTTTCTGCCCTTTTCATCGGTTCGATAAAGGACTTCAGCCTTGCTGACGGCAAACTCGTAACCCTCCCTGCGCATGTTTTCGATCAGGACGGAAAGGTGCAGCTCTCCCCGGCCTGAAACTTTAAATGAATCCGTGCTGTTTTCCATTTCTTCGACCCGGAGGCTGACGTCAGTATTCAGCTCCCGGAAAAGACGGTCACGGATATGTCTGGAAGTAACATATTTGCCCTCCTGGCCGGCCATGGGACTGTCATTTACCAGGAACTGCATGGCGATGGTGGGTTCCGAGATCTTCTGGAATGGAAGAGGATCCGGGCTGTCCGGATCGCAGATCGTATCGCCGATATGGATGTCCGCGATTCCTGAGATGGCTACGATGGAGCCGACGGTTGCTTCCCTGACGTCTACTTTATTAAGACCTGCGAATTCATATAATTTGCTGATCCTGACTTTTTTATTAACAGACGGATCATGGTGATTCACCAGCAGGACATCCTGATTAACATGAATGGAACCATTTTCCACCTTGCCGATTCCGATGCGGCCGACGTATTCATTGTAATCAATGGTGCTGATCAGTACCTGGGTAGGTGCGTCCGGATCGCCCGTCGGGGCAGGAATATGCCTGATGATGGTTTCGAACAGGGGCTTCATGTCAGTGCCGTGCTCATTGAGCTCCAGCATGGCGATGCCGGATTTGGCAGAGGCATAAACAAAGGGGCTGTCCAGCTGATCATCTCCGGCGTCCAGTTCCAGAAACAATTCAAGGACTTCGTCCATGACTTCTTCAGGCCGGGCCTCCGGTCTGTCTATCTTATTTACACATACGATAACAGGATGGTTTAACTCCAGAGCCTTTTTTAATACGAATTTCGTCTGGGGCATGGGTCCCTCAAAGGCATCGACCACCAGGATGACACCATCCACCATCTTCAAAACACGTTCCACCTCACCACCGAAGTCGGCATGGCCGGGAGTATCAACGATGTTGATCTTTACTCCTTCATAGTTGACAGCAGTATTTTTGGACAGAATCGTGATACCCCTCTCTTTTTCGATATCATTGGAATCCATAATACGTTCGCCGACTTCCTGATGTGCCCTGAAGGTACCGCTCTGCTTAAGCAGCTCGTCTACCAGCGTGGTCTTTCCATGGTCAACATGGGCTATGATTGCCACATTACGTACATCCTCTCTGGATATTTTCATAGGTGAACCTTCTTTCTGTAAGTATTAGTTTCGTAATTTTTCATCTAATAACGCATGTTATTATTATCGGAATTAATGCTTCCGTATAATCTCCTACTTATAGATAAACGAAGTAATTCTAGCATAATCCGGGTTAAGACACAAGAAAAAAGAATAAAATTATCATGATACGATCCTGTAATTTCAGAGAAAAACTTATACAGAACAAAAGACACGTGAATAATTTGTTATAAAAACATAAATATGAGGCATATTTCTTTTTTTTCTGAATATCATTTATGTATACAGATACTGTGTTACATACGGGAAGGAGTAAACATGACAGAAAAAATCTTAAAAAATAACCAGGCGGTTGTCGCAGGAGAAATTGTTTCTGAATTTGAATTCAGCCATGAAGTATTTGGAGAAGGTTTTTATTTTCTGACTTTAAAAGTGAACCGGCTCAGCCATTCCAGTGACATCATACCTCTGCTGATCTCAGAGAGGCTTATCGATGTAAACAGGTCTTATGTGGGTAAATTCATGGAAGCAAAGGGACAGTTCCGTTCCTATAATAAACATGAGGATAACAGAAATCATCTTGTTCTTTCTTTATTTGTGAGAGAGCTGGAGCTATTGGAGGAACTGAATATCAGAAGACCAAATATGATCTTTCTGGATGGATATATCTGTAAAGAACCGGTTTACCGGACGACACCTTTGGGACGGGAAATCGCAGATGTGCTTCTGGCGGTAAACAGAGCTTACAGTAAATCCGACTATATCCCCTGCATCTGCTGGGGCAGGAACGCCCGGTATGCGGGAAAGCTGCCTGTGGGCAGCCGGATCCAGCTGTGGGGGAGGATCCAGAGCAGGCAATACCAGAAAAAGATCGGTGATGAAAGAGTGGTAAATCGTACAGCCTATGAGGTTTCTGTAAGTAAGATGGAATATCTGGATGATGGAATGAGTCTGGAGCGCAGAGTAGCAGACTCGGGAAATATCGGTTAAGTTTATCAGGGTTCGCTGAGTCTTTTTGGCGGATCCTTTTTCTTTTTCTCAGAAAAAACTTGAAGTTTTCTTTTGTTATCTATATAATGCAGATTATGTGAAATGAAACAGGAAAGGATAACAATATGAAGATAAAACCAGTAAAGGGCACCAACGACTATCTGCCCCGGGAGGCAGAGCTCCGTGAGTACCTCCAGGAGAAAATCTGTGAAACCTATGAGAAATGTGGTTTCCAGAGGATATATACACCTGCCGTAGAAGATATTGAGAACCTGGATAAGAGTGAAGGCGGGGATAATCTGAACCTGATATTTAAGATCATGAAACGGGGAGAAAAACTGGACAAGGCGCTGAGTACCGGAGATCCTTCGGCCATTGCCGATATGGGACTGCGATATGATCTGACCTTACCACTTTCCAGATACTATGCGAATAACAGGGCCCATCTTCCGGTTCCCTTCAAAGTGATCCAGATTGATAAGGTATACCGGGCGGAGCGTCCGCAAAAAGGACGTCTCAGAGAGTTCATGCAATGTGATATAGATATCCTCGGTTCTGAATCACCGACCTGTGAGATCGAGCTGATCCATACCACAGCTAAAGCCTTACTGGCCATCGGCATCGATCACTTCAAGGTAAAGATCAATGACCGCCGTATCCTGCGGGAGGTGCTTCTTTCAACAGGCTTTAAAGAAGAAGAACTGGACTCCGTCTGCATCAGCTTTGATAAACTTGATAAAATAGGCGCCGTCGGTGTAAAGAAAGAACTTGAGCAGAAGGGATACGATGAAACAGTCATCGATAGATTTATGGAGCTGCTTTCCAATGCCCCCTTTACCCTGGATTATGTGAAAACCATCTGTGACAATTCGGAGTACGTCGATGAACTGAAAAATATCATTAAGATCTCCGAAAGCCTGGCCGGGAATAAATACAGTATTGAATACGACATGACCTTAGTCAGAGGCCAGGGCTATTATACCGGAACAGTGTTCGAGATAGAATCCCTGGATTTCGGTTCCTCCATCGCCGGCGGCGGGAGATATGATAATCTGATCGGAAAGTTTGTAAAGGAGCAGATTCCCGCAGTGGGTTTTTCCATCGGATTTGAAAGGATTTTCAGCATCCTTCTGGAGAGAGGAGACGCATTATCCCAACGAAGGAAAAAGGTCGTCCTGCTCTATGACCAACAGGACATTGAGGCTGCCATCCTGAAGGCGGAGGAACTCAGGGAGAACTACCGGACTGCTCTGTTTGTAAAGCCCAAAAAGATGGGAAAGTTTTTAAACCGCCTGGAGGAGCAGGGGTTTGACGGGTTTATGGTATTTGGCAGGGACGAAGAGGTAAGAATGTTTGGTGAATAAATATGAGAAATTCAGGTTGATTATTAAAGACTATTAAGTCTCCGGCGGATTTCTATAGATTTTTTGCAAAAAATATGATATTATGACCCCGATATTTAACAGCCGGACTTATACCATAAAGAAAAGATTTACATGAAACGGATTTTGTCCGTTTAAGATGAAAGGTCAGATTATGGACGGAAGTATACAGATTTATCATGGAACAGGACGGGGCAAGACCACAGCGGCTCTTGGTCTCGGCATCCGGGCTGCCGCCGAGGGAAAACAGGTCATCATGGTGCAGTTCCTTAAAGGGAAGAATAACCATACCCTGGAGTATCTTAAAAAGCTGGAACCGGAACTGCAGATTTTCCGGTTTGAGAGAGCCGGATGTGTATTCTCCGATCTGAGCCCCGAGGAACAGAGGGAACAGGTCGCCAACATACAGACCGCCCTGTCATATACAAAGAAGGTTCTTGATACCTGCCAGTGTGATGTGCTTATTCTTGATGAAATATTCGGGCTGATCGATTACGGCATCATTACCGTGGAAGAGCTTTATAACCTGGTCAGCATAAAGAATGATTCCATGGATGTCATTTTGACCGGCCGCAAGATGCCGGATGCCTTTATGAACCTGGCCGACTGTATTTACAGTATTACTGCCGAGAAGGAAAACGACAGGGAGATCCTTGATTAGGGATATTCTCAAGAAAACCGGAAGAAAAGAAAGGAAGGTTAATTATGGCCATTTTTACAGGTGCCGGAGTAGCCATTGCTACCCCCTTTGACGACAATTACAATATTGATTATAAGAGCTTCGGAAAGCTGATCGATTTCCAGATCGAGAACAAGACGGATGCCATCGTTGTATGTGGAACCACAGGGGAGGCCTCTACTCTCAACCATGAGGAGCATCTTGCCGCCATCCGCTATTGTGTGAACCATGTGAATAAGCGTGTCCCGGTAATTGCAGGAACAGGCTCCAATGATACCAGAACCGCCGTTTTTCTCACAAGGAAGGCAGAGGAAGCCGGAGCGGACGCAGCCCTTATCGTTTCGCCCTATTATAACAAGGCAACCCAGAAGGGCCTGATCGAGCACTATACTTATATTGCCGAGCGAACCAGCCTTCCCATCATCATCTACAATATCCCCGGCCGTACCGGATGTAAGATCGAGTCAAAGACCATGGCACAGCTGGTGAAGGATGTAGATAATATTGTAGCCATCAAGGATGCCACCGGCGATGTCACTTACACAGCCCAGCTGATGTATGACACCCAGGGTGACATAGACATTTATTCCGGAAATGACGATATGATCGTTCCCATGCTCTCCCTGGGAGCCAAGGGAGTTATTTCTGTATTATCCAATATCGCTCCGGAAGACACTCACAACATCTGCGCAGAATATTTTGCCGGAAACACAGACAAAAGCCGGGATCTGCAGATCAAATATTTTGAGCTGATCCGCGCCCTTTTCTGTGAGGTAAATCCGATTCCGGTTAAGAAGGCTCTTGAGCTTATGGGCATCTGTGGCGGCCACCTCAGAAGACCCCTTACCGAGATGGAACCGGAGCACACGGAGCGTCTTCGCAGGGCTATGATTGAAACAGGGATCCTTGCATAGGTCAGGAGCCGGATTTCGTTCGTTTCCATTTTTTAGAGGAGGAATGTGATGACAAAAGTATTAGTATATGGATGCAACGGCTTTATGGGGCATGTGATCTGTGACCTGATCAAAGATATGGACCAGATCGAAGTGGCAGCAGGCGTGGATGTGACAGTTCCGGAAGGGACTCCCTTTCCTGTATATACCTCCCTTAAGGATGTGGATACAGACATCGACGTGATCATTGACTTTTCAGCCGCGGCGGCTGTTGACGCAGTGCTGGATTTTGCCGCCGAGAAGAAGGTGCCTCTGGTGGAATGCACCACCGGGCTCAGCCCCGAACAGCTTTCCCATCTGGAGGATGTCAGCAGGAAGGTGGCGGTGCTCAGATCGGCAAATATGTCTCTTGGAATCAACACGCTCATGAAGCTGATAAAGGATGCCGCAAGGATCTTAAGCCAGGCGGGCTTTGATATTGATATTGTGGAGAGACATCACAGAAGAAAACTGGATGCACCCTCCGGTACTGCCCTGGCCCTGGCGGATTCTGTAAATGAAGTCCTGGAGGGCAGCTATACCTACACCTATGACCGCAGTCAGCGCCGCATGCAGCGGCCGGTAAAGGAGATCGGGATTTCCGCTGTCAGAGGCGGCACCATCGTCGGAGACCACGAGGTGATCTTCGCGGGTACCGACGAGGTCATTGAGCTGAAGCACAGCGCCTATTCCCGGGCAGTCTTTGGAAAAGGCGCCATACAGGCGGCAATCTATCTGGCAGATAAGCCTGCCGGCCTGTATGATATGGGAGATGTGATCGGACAGTTATGATGGGGATCATTCCGGTACACTGTCCCTGAAACATAATTTGCCCCAGCCCACCTGGGCGTTGGGATAATCACGGAAAGCAGGCAGTGCTCTGGAACCCTTCCAGAGTGCTGCCTTTACTTTTTCGCCGAACAGGAAGGGGTCACTTCCCCGGACGATCCCCCATTGCATCAGAAGGGCACAGGAGCCTGAGACAAAGGGGGCGGCCATGGAGGTGCCGGAGCGGATACTGTAGCCGCCTCCCGGTGTGGTGCTCAGGATATTCACGGCCGGAGCGCACAGGTCGGGTTTGGTGCAGAAGGGGCCGGTAAAGCCCTGGCCCGAAAAAGATGCGAAAACATCGGTGCTGCTGTCGTAGCCGCTGACACTGATCACATTTTTGGCACTGGAGGGGACCGTCAGAGTTAAAGCAGGGTCAGGATCCAGAAACCCGGTGCCGCTGCTGGTGGCTTCTCTGGAGGGAAGCCAGAGGTTGAGCCTGCCGTCGGTAACTGACCTGCTTATGACAGTAAACTGCCAGATCCCTGCAGGCAGGAAGCTTTCTTCTGCCGTACCATCCGGCCGGCCCGGGGCCTGCAAAGGGCCGAAAGATACAAAGACCTCCTGCAGGGGCTGATAAGGTGTGGACTGGCTTATGGATACCAGGACCTGGCTTGTTCCCAGCCGGTACCGGTAAATTCCGGCCTTGCCTGTAATGATAACAGTCTGCTGGTCGGGGGTGGTAAGCTGGTAATCATAACTGTCCACCGGATTCTTCCAGAGCTGCAGATAGAGGTTTCTTTCACCGGAGGCCACGCTGAATGAAAAGGGATACATCAAACCGGCACCGGAAGGAGTATTTCCCGGCCGGATGCCGGGGATCACCGCGCTGCTGTGCCTTCTTGACAGACCTTCATTGCCTGTGCCCACGGTAATGGTATTTCTTCCGTAATAGATACAGTTTTGTAAGAACCGTTCTATCAGGCTGCTGCCGTTGTGGGCGCCGTCATTGGAACCATAGCTGATATTTACAGAAAGAGGCAGGGAGTATTCCCGGGCAAAACGAACCACATAGTCCAGTGCCATCATGAGGCTGGCATAATCAGTATAAACAGAGGAACCCTCATTTTTAAGCTTCACAACGATAAGGGATGCCTCAGGCGCCACACCCCGGTTCCTGCCCCCGCTGCTTCTGCCGTTCCCTGCGCAGATCCCCGCCACATGGGTACCATGGCCTGAAATATCAGCAGCCGGGGCCATGACAGCTGAAGTATTCAGAGTATCAGCAGCCGGGGCCATAAGAGCTGAAGCATCAGCAGCCGGCCCGGCTGCATAAGAAGGCCTGCCGGCGCCCTCCGGGTTCAGCAGGAGCTCATTCAGGTCATCCTCGGAGAAAATATGTCCAAGTCTGTATCTGTTGTCATTTTCATAGGGGAGGCTCTGGTCCCAGTAGCTTAAGAGCCTGGTGGAACCGTCGGCATTGCGGAAATCCGGGTGCCTGTAATCTACCCCGGAATCAATAACAGCAATGGCCGTCCCCCTGCCGGTCAGTGAAGTATCCGACGGGAAAAAACCGCTGTCAGACCCGTATGGGATGAAGGGGGAGGCATCAAGGCAGGAGGAAGAAAGACCTGTCACAACCTCCAGATAAAGGGGCCTGGACAGCTCCAGATAGAGTATCTGCGGATAAGAAAGGAGTTTTCCGATGTCTGCCGACGCAATATCAATGATGGCAAAGGGGCCAAGGAGGGGGACATAGACAAAGGGGACGCTCCCGCTGATTTCCTCCAGGGATCCCTGATACAGAAGGATCAGCCGCCAGCGGTCCGTTTCGAAATTGTAGCCTGAGCAAAGTACAGAACACATCATGCGTTCGGAGGCGGAGAGATTTAAGGATAAGTTCAATTCAGGTTCCAGTTTTTGTTCAGTCATAAAAATACCCAGAAAACGCCTGCCGGGGAATTCAACAGTAATTTTCCAGCAGACGGTTATCAAGCCATTATTCAAATATATATGCAGGATACAAAAGGTAAATGAATAAATCAGGGTAAAAACTTGCATTTTACCTGGTATTTCATTATAATGATACCCAGTGTAAAAGTGTGGGAAAGGAACCCGGAGGGATCCGCCGGGGGACTTTCGTGATCAGATGATCAAGTTTTAAAGAGCAGAAAGGAATAAAGATGGATAAAATCAGAATGACTACTCCGCTGGTTGAGATGGACGGAGACGAGATGACAAGGATACTCTGGAAGATGATCAAGGAGGAACTTCTTCTTCCCTTTATTGACCTTAAGACAGAGTATTATGATCTGGGCTTAAAGCACAGAGATGAGACAGGGGACCAGGTCACCATCGATTCAGCCCTGGCAGCCAAAAAGTACGGTGTCGCGGTTAAATGCGCCACCATCACCCCCAATGCCGCCCGGGTGGAGGAGTATGACCTGAAGGAAATGTATAAGAGCCCCAACGGAACCATCCGGGCCATCCTTGATGGTACGGTTTTCCGGGCCCCCATCATTGTAAAAGGCATCAACCCCACCGTAAGGACCTGGAAGAAACCCATTACCATCGCCAGGCATGCCTATGGAGATGTATATAAGGCCGTGGATATGAAGATTCCGGGACCGGGGAAGGCAGAGCTTGTATTTACCGCGGAGGATGGAAGCCAGATCAGGGAGACGATCCATGATTTTGACGGGCCGGGGATCCTGCAGGGAATGCATAATCTCAACAGCTCCATTGAAAGCTTCGCCAGATCCTGCTTTAACTATGCTCTGGAGACCGGTCAGGACCTGTGGTTTGCCACAAAGGATACGATTTCCAAAAAATACGATCACTCCTTCAAGGACATTTTTCAGGAGATCTTTGATGCCGAATATAAGGAACGTTTTGACGAGGCCGGCATAGAATATTTCTATACCCTCATAGACGATGCCGTGGCCAGGGTGATCCGGTCCGAGGGAGGGTATATCTGGGCATGCAAAAACTATGACGGGGATGTAATGAGCGACATGGTGGCAACAGCCTTCGGTTCCCTGGCCATGATGACCTCTGTTCTGGTGGCTCCGGACGGGACAACAGAATATGAAGCCGCCCACGGTACCGTGCAGAGACATTATTATAAACATTTAAAAGGAGAGGAGACCTCCACCAACTCGGTGGCCACCATCTTCGCATGGACAGGAGCCTTAAGGAAAAGAGGAAAGCTGGATCAGATCCCCGAACTGATGGAGTTCGCGGATAAACTGGAGAAGGCCACCATTGATACCATCGAGAGCGGGACCATGACCAAAGACCTTGCCCTGATCACCACTTTGGAGTATGTCCATCCTGTCAACAGTGAAGATTTCATCAGGGCGGTAAGGAAAAGACTGGAGGAAAGTCGCTGAGCTTACTTGACAGATTCTGCGGGAACGAGTATATTAATTGAAATATCTGTAATTTAAAGCATTTAAAAGGGTTACAAATATGGATTAACATACAAGGAGGTTCCCATGAAGCATTTAATTGACCCCATGGATTTATCTGTACAGGAGATCAGTCAGTTACTGACCCTGGCCGATGATATTATTGCTCATAAAGAGAAATATCAGGAAGTATGTAAACATAAAAAACTTGCAACCTTATTCTTTGAACCAAGTACAAGAACCCGTTTAAGCTTTGAATCTGCCATGATGGAGCTGGGAGGAAATGTACTTGGTTTTTCTTCTGCCGATTCTTCTTCTTCAGCCAAAGGAGAAAGCGTATCGGACACAGTCAGGGTGGTTTCCGGCTATGCGGATATCATTGCCATGAGACATCCAAAGGAGGGGGCGCCCTACGTGGCTGCCGGCAAGGTTGATATTCCTGTGATCAATGCCGGAGACGGGGGTCATAACCATCCCACCCAGACCCTTACCGACCTGATGACCATCCACCGGGAAAAGGGCAGGCTTCATGACCTGACCATCGGCCTGTGCGGGGATCTTAAGTTCGGACGGACCGTGCATTCAATAATAAAAGCCATGTCCCGTTATGAAAATGTGCATTTTATTATGATCTCTCCGGAAGAGCTGAGACTTCCCGAATACATTTTGAAGGATGTATTTGAAAAAAACAATATTTCCTATAAAGAGGTCAGGACCATGGAGGAGGTCATGCCGGAACTGGATATCCTCTATATGACCAGGGTCCAGAGGGAACGATTCTTTAATGAGGCAGATTATATACGCTTAAAAGACAGCTATATTCTTGACTCTGATAAGCTGAAAACGGCCAGGGAGGACCTGTGCATCATGCATCCGCTGCCCCGTGTCAATGAGATATCCACCGAAGTGGATGACGACCCGAGGGCATGCTATTTCAAACAGGCACTCTATGGAAAATATATCAGGATGGCTTTGATCATGACATTACTGGGGGTGAGCGCAGATGAAAATTGACAGTATTAAAAACGGAATCGTGCTGGATCACATTAAAGCAGGAAAAAGCATGGAGATCTACAAATACCTGGGGCTTGACAAGCTGGACTGCAGTGTTGCCATCATAAAAAATGCCTTCAGCAATAAAATGGGTAAGAAGGATATCATCAAGATCGCCGATACTCTGGACATCAATCTGGATATCCTCGGATATGTGGACCCGGACATCACCGTATGCTATATCAAGGATGGAAAGATCGCGAAAAAGAAACATGTTGAGCTTCCCGAGCGGATCACTCATATTATCCGCTGCAAGAATCCCAGGTGCATCACCTCCGTGGAGAGGGGGATCGACCATGTATTCAAGCTGGCAGACCGGGAAAAGAGGATATACCGCTGTATATACTGCGAGGCTAAAAAGAGCGAATACTGACCTGTCGTTACTTGTATAAAAAAGACTTCTGGTGTATAATATAATTTAAAAATCTGAAAGTGTGGTGAGATATGCTGTGGATTCCCAGAAAAAAAGAATAAAACGTACAGAAAAAGACATTAGCAGACCAAAAGATTTTACTGACCCGGAAATACTGTATCAGAATCTGGTGAAAGCAATCCGCGCCTATCATCCGTCTACAGATTTTTCCATGATCGAAAGAGCCTATCATCTGGCCCAGAAGGCGCATAATAACCAGAAGCGGAAGTCCGGAGAAGCTTATATTATCCATCCGCTCTGCGTTGCCACCATCCTTGCGGAGCTGGAGCTCGACAAGGAGACCATCGTGGCCGGTCTCCTCCATGATGTGGTGGAGGATACGGAATACACTCTGGATGATATCGCCCGCATGTTCAACAGCGAGGTGGCCCTGCTGGTGGACGGCGTCACCAAGCTGGGACAGCTTTCCTACTCGGAAGATAAGCTGGATGTCCAGGCAGAGAACTTACGGAAGATGTTCCTGGCCATGGCCAAGGATATCCGGGTCATTCTGATCAAGCTGGCTGACCGTCTTCATAACATGAGGACCCTTAAGTATATGAAGCCGGAAAAGCAGAGGGAGAAGGCCAGGGAAACCATGGACATTTACGCTCCCATCGCCCACCGGCTCGGTATCTCCAAGATCAAGATCGAACTGGATGACCTGTGCCTTAAGTACCTCCAGCCGGAGGTTTACGCGGATCTGGAGGAAAAGCTTCAGAACACCAAAGAAGAACGGCAGGGCTTCATAGAAGATACTGTGGCAGAGGTCAGAAGGCATATGGAGGAGGCCGGCATCAAGGCGGAGGTCAATGGCCGGGTCAAGCATTATTTCAGTATTTACAAGAAGATGCGCAACCAGAACAAAACCATTGACCAGATTTATGATATATTCGCTGTCAGGATCAAGGTGGAGACAGTAAAGGACTGTTACGCTGCCCTGGGAGTGATCCATGAGCTTTATAAGCCTATTCCCGGGCGGTTTAAGGACTATATTGCCATGCCCAAGGAGAATATGTACCAGTCCCTTCACACAACCCTTATCGGAAGCAGCGGAAGGCCCTTTGAGATCCAGATCAGGACCTTTGAGATGCACCGTACCGCCGAATACGGTATTGCTGCCCACTGGAAGTACAAGGAGGGCGGCGGCAGTATTAATAAAGAGGAAGAAAAGCTGGCCTGGCTGCGCCGTATTCTGGAGTGGCAGCAGGACATGTCCGACAACCAGGAGTTCCTGACGGCTCTGAAATCCGACCTGGACCTTTTTACCGAACAGGTTTACTGCTTTACTCCCCAGGGCGATGTAAAAACACTGCCTGCGGGTTCGACCCCCATTGACTTTGCCTACATGATCCATACTGCGGTGGGCAACCGGATGGTGGGAGCCAGGGTCAACGGACGTCAGGTTCCCATCGAGTATAAACTGCAGACCGGTGACCGGGTGGAGATCATAACCTCCCAGAATTCCAGGGGTCCCAGCCGCGACTGGCTGTCCATTGTAAGAAGCTCCCAGGCAAGGACCAAGATCAACCAGTGGTTCAAGTCCCAGTTCAAGGAAGAGAATATCCAGAAAGGTAAGGAGCTCATTGAAAAATACGCCAGATCCAGGGGCTTAAACCTTCCTGAGTATAATAAACCGGAATACCAGAAGAAATGTATGACCAAATATGGCCTTAAGGACTGGAACGCAGTGATGGCGGCAGTGGGGCACGGGGGCCTGAAGGAAGGCCAGGTTGTCAATAAGCTGGTGGAGGAATATCAAAAAGAGCATAAAAAGCAGATGACCGACCTCGACGCCATAACCGCGGTGGAGGAGAAAAATAAGACCGTCGACCGGCCTGTCAGACCCCGGAGTAAGTCAGGTATTACGGTTAAGGGCGCTGATGATGTTTCAGTCCGCTTCTCCAAATGCTGCAGCCCTGTCCCCGGTGATGAGATCATCGGCTTTGTCACAAGAGGCAGGGGTGTTTCCATTCACCGGACAGACTGCGCAAATATAGTAGGAATGCCGGAGGAAGACAGGAGAAGGCTGATCGATGCGGAATGGGAAGAGAACGCTTCCGCCAAGACCGGTGAACTATATCTGGCTGAGATCAGCATTTATGCCCATAACCGTACCGGCATCCTGGTGGATATCTCCAAGACATTCCTGGAGCTTAAGGTGGATATCAGTTCCATTCAGACCAGGACCAGCAAGCAGGGCTTAAAGACCCTGGAGCTGAGCTTTGAGATCAGCGGGATCGAGGAATTGAATCATATAATAAAGAAGCTGCGCAATGTGGAAAGCGTGATCGACATAGAAAGAACAACGGGTTAAGAGACAGTTACCCGGATTTGGAGGAGTGATCATTATGGGAGAATTAAAGGTTTACTGCGCACAGCTGGGACCGGTTGTGACGAACACCTATATACTGGTGGACGAGGAAATCAAAGAGGCTGTTATCATTGACCCGGCAGATCATGCCGAGGGCCTGATCGGTTTCCTTGAGGAGAACGAGCTTACTCTGGATTGTGTTCTCCTGACCCATGGCCATTATGACCATATCAATGCCCTTGAGGGACTCAGGGAGAAATATGACCCCTGGAAGCTGCGGGTCTACGCAGCTAAGCCGGAGCAGGAAGTGCTCATGGTAAAACAGTATAATATGAGTGACCAGTTCGGAGAGGGTTATACCACCCATGCCAATATGATGATCAATGACCGCCAGATCTTCGAGGTCACCTCTGCCCACAAGGCCCAGTGCTTCTATACGCCGGGACATACCCTCGGCAGCTGCTGTTATTATTTTAAGAAAGAAGGCTGGCTTTTTACCGGGGATACCCTCTTTGCCGGCAGCATCGGGAGAACAGACCTTCCCACCGGTGATTCAGCCGCTATTATGAAGTCTGTGAATGAGGTCGTAATGGGATTTCCGGATGAGACAGTTGTATTTCCGGGACATGGTCCCTCATCCACCATCGGGCAGGAACGAAAGACCAATCCCTATGTATATAAGTAGAAGAAAATGATATATTTATACCAGAACAGCAGGGAATATGACTATGACGTCAGAGCCATTGCCCTTGCCTTTTTTGAACGCGAGAAAATCATTGAAGTATCAGAAGATATCCCGGACCGGCAGCTGGCTGCGGCAGGCCCGGGGAAAGCCGGCCCCGATGACAGGCCCCTTTTTTTGAAACTGGATTTTGGGGATCAACGGATAGAAGGACAGCTTACCGACTTAACCGGAAAGAAGTCCCGCAAGTCAATAGAGTGTGATTACCGGGACCATGCTCACTGCCGTAATGCAGTGAGCAGGTTTTTATATCACATTTTTTCTGATTTTACAGGAAGAAAGCTTCCCTGGGGTATGCTTACCGGCATCCGGCCTACCAAGATCGTGATGAAATGGCTGGAAGAAGGGATGGAGCCCCGGGGGATCATAGAGAGGTTCAGTGAAACTTACCTGGCGGACCGGCAGAAGGCCGCATTATGCTGCCGGGTGGCCCTGAAGGAAAAAGAGATCCTGGAATCCCACCCCTTTGAAAGGGAATACAGTCTTTATATCGGGATCCCCTTCTGTCCGACCACCTGTCTCTACTGTTCCTTTGCCTCTTTTCCCCTGTCCCGGTTCGGGGACCGCATGGATCCTTATCTGGATGCACTTGAGAAGGAACTCCGTTTTACAGCCGGTGTTTACAGGGAGAAGGCCCTGACCACCATCTATGTGGGCGGGGGAACACCCACAGCCCTTTCTGAGCATGGCCTGACCAGGCTCATGGACATAATTCACCAGAATTTTCCGGTGTCATCCTTAAAGGAGTTTACGGTGGAGGCAGGGCGTCCGGACAGTGTAAACAGTGAAAAGCTGAAGATATTACATGAGGCAGGGGTGGGGAGGATCAGTATCAATCCCCAGACCATGCATCAGACGACCCTGGACCTTATCGGCAGAGATCATACGGTGGACCAGGTCAGACAGGCCTTTGCCCTGGCCAGAGAGACCGGATTTGACAACATCAATATGGACATGATCACGGGACTGCCTGGGGAAGATATCGATCATGTCAGAGAAACCCTGTCTCAGCTTTCCGGGCTTGGCCCCGAGAGCCTGACGGTTCATTCCCTGGCGATCAAGAGGGCAGCCCATCTGAATATTGAGATGGAACGCTACCAGAGCATGGTAAAGGGAACCAGCAATGATATGCTCCGCCTGGCAGATGAGGTCTGCAGCAGGATGGGAATGGAGCCCTATTATATGTACCGCCAGAAGAATATTCCGGGCAATCTGGAGAATATCGGTTACAGCCTTCCCGGCAAGGAATGTCTGTATAATATTCTGATCATGGAAGAAAAACAGGATATTATCTCCTGCGGTGCCGGAGCATCCACCAAGTATGTCTATCCCGAAGAAAACCGGATCGAGAGGACAGAAAATGTGAAAAACATCGATCATTATATTCAGAGGATCGATGAGATGATAGACAGGAAAAAGAGATATATGGAGATGGTATAAGGTTAGAGGATTACAAGTAGAGATTACAAGGAGAATATAATGGCGTTAGATTATGGAGCCAATGATGTCGAAACATCTTTACAGGAAACCCTTGGCGAAGCCCTGCTTCATGGTATGGTTGTCAGCAATCTGGCATATTTTGTCGGAAAAGTACTCAACCTCCCGGAGGACCAGCTTCATACCCTGGCCGTGGCGGGCATGGTCCATGATATCGGCAAGCTTCGTCTTCGTTCCTATGTTTATAAGGAGAAGGCGGCGACCCTGGATATTGATGAATTAAGATATATGCGTCTGCATCCTACCCTGGGCTATGCCATTTTAAAGGAGCACGGTTATGATGAAGAGGTTCTCCTGGCAGTCCTCTATCATCATGAGAATGCAGACGGCAGCGGATATCCCAACAACCTGAAAATAGATGATATCCCCTTAAATGCCAGGATCCTCCGGGTTTGTGACGTGTTCGGCGCGCTGATCGCCAACCGTCCCTACCGGAGCGCATTTGACATTGAAACCGCCATTGACATTATGATCGATGAAATAAAGAATTTTGACATGGAAGTGTTTCTGGCCTTCCAGCAGGTGACCCAGTCCGAGGATATGAACAATATGCTGTCCAGGCTGGGAGTAAAGTAACATTGCAGTGTATGAACGAATTACTATTCAGGAGGAGATTAACTATGGCTGAGTCAATGAAAGGCCTGAAAAGGACCCATCGGTGTACAGAGCTTACCGCCGATATGATAGGCAGCACAGTGACATTGATGGGCTGGGTGCAGAAAAGAAGGAATCTTGGAAGTCTGATCTTTGTTGATTTAAGGGACAGAAGCGGGCTGATGCAGTTGTATTTCGAAGAGGAGACCATCGGCAAAGAAGGCTTTGAGAAGGCAGGCAGCCTGCGTTCCGAGTTTGTCATCGCGGTGACCGGTACCCTTGAACAGAGAAGCGGAGCCTTTAATGAGTCATTAAAGACAGGTGAGCTGGAGGTCAAAGTCCTGTCCCTCCGGATTCTTTCCGAATCCCTGACACCCCCCTTCCCCATTGACGCCGATATTACCGTTAAGGACGATCTTCGTCTGAAATACCGTTACCTGGACCTTCGCAGGCCGAATATCCAGAGAAATCTTATATTAAGGAGCAAGGTGGCCATGCTCACAAGGCAGTTCCTGGCCGGAGAGGGATTTCTGGAAATCGAAACCCCCATGCTTACAAAAAGCACTCCGGAGGGAGCCAGAGATTACCTGGTACCCAGCCGTGTCCATCCGGGCAGCTTCTATGCCCTGCCCCAGTCGCCCCAGCTCTTTAAGCAGCTTCTTATGGTATCAGGCTACGACCGCTACTTCCAGCTGGCAAAGTGCTTCCGGGATGAAGACCTCCGGGCGGACCGTCAGCCGGAATTTACCCAGATCGACATGGAGCTTTCCTTTGTGGACGTGGATGATGTCATCGATGTCAACGAAAGACTTCTGGCCTGCCTCTTTAAAGAGTGCCTGGGAGAAGAAATCAGCCTTCCCATACAGCGCATGACCTGGAAAGAAGCCATGGACCGTTTCGGTTCCGACAAGCCGGACCTTCGTTTCGGCATGGAAATCCAGGACGTATCTGACCTGGTAAAGGACTGCGGATTCGGAGTCTTTACAGGAGCTCTTGAACAGGGTGGCACTGTCCGCGCCCTGTGTGCAAAAGGTCTTGGGGACGTTTCCTCAAAGAAAATGAAAAATATCGAGAAATCCGCAAAGGACTACGGCGCCAAAGGCTTGGCCTATATCCAGTTGAAGTCCGATGGTTCCATGAAATGCCCCTTTGCCAAATTTGTATCCGAGGAGTTTTTGACCGGTCTGACACAGGCAGTGGGAGCCGGTAAGGGAGACCTGGTGGTATTTGCAGCAGATAAGTATAAGGTAGTCTGTGATGTCCTCGGTGCTCTGCGCCTGAAATTTGCTGACCAGCTGGACATGATCAATAAAGAGGAATATCGGTTTGTATGGATCACTGAGTTCCCCCTTCTTGAATGGTCGGAAGAGCAGGGCAGATATACCGCCATGCACCACCCCTTTACCATGCCCATGGAGGAAGACCTTCCCTTTATAGACGAAGAGCCGGGCAGGGTTCGGGCCAAGGCCTATGATATCGTGTTAAACGGAACAGAGCTTGGGGGCGGCAGCGTCCGTATCCATCAGGATGACATCCAGGAGAAAATGTTTGAGTGTCTTGGCTTTACAAAAGAGGAAGCGTATGAGCGTTTCGGTTTCCTGCTGGATGCTTTCAAGTACGGTGTACCCCCACATGCAGGTCTGGCCTACGGTCTTGACCGGCTGGTAATGCTTATGGCCAAGGAGGATTCCATCAGGGATGTCATTGCTTTCCCCAAGATCAAGGACGCCTCCTGTCTTATGACCAATGCGCCGGACCTGGTAGATCAGAAACAGTTGGATGAACTCTTTATAAAGGTTGTTGATTGAAAGGAGGATCTTATGAAAATTGCAATCGGTA
Organism: Eubacterium sp.; assembly: GCA_017433295.1. GTDB lineage: Bacteria > Bacillota > Clostridia > Lachnospirales > Lachnospiraceae > Anaerobutyricum. Next base: position 3,356 of record JAFRHL010000009.1, on the reverse strand, counting down.
ATGACCACGCAGGCTATGACATGAAGCTGGAGATCAAAAAAATGTTAGTGGAAAAAGGCCATGAAGTCATCGACCTTGGCCACCACAGTTCAGAAAGCTGCGACTTTCCTGTCTACGGCAGGCTGGTTGCCGAATCAGTGGCATCCGGTGAGGCAGAATGCGGTGTTCTTATCTGTGGGACAGGTATTGGCATATCTCTTGCAGCCAATAAGGTAAAAGGAATCCGCTGTGCCCATTGCAATGATCCCCTTTCCGCAAAGCTTACCAAGCAGCACAACAATGCCAACATCATTGCCTTCGGTGCCCGTATCATCGGGATTGAGACAGCAAAGGCCGTGGTAAATGAATGGCTGGATGCGGAATTCCTGGGCGGGAAATATCAGAGGCGGATCAATATGCTTACTGCCATTGAAAATGGCGAGGAGTTCTGAATATTAGAAAGGACACTGTCATGAGGATTATTGATCGATTAAACAGTGAAGGAATCCACATCTCTTTTGAGGTGTTTCCTCCGAAAACGGATACAGGTTTTGAATCAGTTCTCCGCGCTACAGATGAGATGGCAAAGCTATCCCCATCCTATATGAGTGTGACCTATGGCGCCGGCGGCGGCACCAGCAAAAATACAGTAAAAATAGCTTCCCATATCCAGCATGATCTGGGAGTGCCGGCCCTTGCCCATCTGACCTGTTATTCTTCTACGAAAGAAATGGTAGCAGATGTGGTAAAGCAGCTTAAGGAGAACGGGATTGAAAACATTCTTGCCTTAAGGGGAGATATTCCCAAGGACGTGGATTTTCCGCTCCCCAACCAGTACCGGCATGCCTCCGAGCTGATCGAAGATATCCGCAGCCAGGGAGATTTCTGCATCGGAGCAGCCTGCTATCCCGAGGGACATCCGGAGGCAGCCCATAAAAAAGAAGATATCAGGCATCTGAAGGAGAAGGTGGATCAGGGCGTGGATTTCCTGACCACCCAGATGTTCTTTGATAACAACTATTTCTATAATTTCCTCTACCGGATCAGGGAGCAGGGGATCACGGTACCAGTCATACCGGGAATCATGCCCATGACCAACGGACGCCAGATCAAGAGGAGCTGCGAGATGTCCGGCGCAGAGCTGCCGGCCCGCTTCAGGGCCATTGCCGACTATTTCGGAGACAATCCCGCTGCCATGATGCAGGCAGGCATAGCCTATGCCACAGACCAGATCATCGATCTGATCGCCAACGATATCAGGAATATTCACGTCTACTCCATGAATAAGCCGGAGGTGGCAGCGGCCATCGTCCGGAATCTGTCGGATATAATTGCATAATATGAAATATGATTTTACATCAATCACCGAAAGGTCGGGCCGGGATGCCATTGCGGTGGATATGCTCCCGGTAAAGAATTCAATAGTAAAGGAAGGCTTTTCCCGGATCCCCATGTGGGTGGCGGATATGAGCTTTCCGACGGCACCTTCAGTACAGAAGGCCCTGGCTGACCGGATCAGTCATCCCTTCTTTGGCTATTTTGTGCCGCAAAAGGAATATTATCAGGCTGTCATCCGATGGCATGAGCGCCGTTATGGGACAACAGGCCTCAGCCCGGCATGTATCGGTTACGAAAACGGTGTTCTGGGAGGGGTCATGTCTGCCCTGGGGGTCTTTTGTTCCAGAGGAGATAAGGTTCTGGTCCATTCCCCAACCTACATTGGCTTTACCCATAGCCTGGAAAATGCAGGATATCACATAATCAGCAGTCCTTTGATCCAGGACGACGGGGGAACCCGGAGGATGGATTATCAGGACATGGAGGAAAAGATAAAGAAGCACCATATCCATGCCGCCCTGCTCTGCTCACCCCACAATCCCAGCGGCCGGGTCTGGAGGAGAGAAGAGCTTGAACAGGCCATGGATCTCTTTTCCAGATACGATGTTCAGGTGGTGGCAGATGAGATCTGGGCGGATATCATAGTAGGCAACAACAGACATATTCCAGCCCAGATGGTCTCCCAGGATGCCAGAATGCGTACAGTGGCCCTCTATGCCCCGTCCAAGACCTTTAATCTGGCTGGCCTGGTGGGCAGCTATCATGTTATCTATAACCCCCAGATCAGAGACCGCATCAGAAAAGAGTCCTCCTTAGCCCACTATAATTCCATGAACGTCCTGTCCATGCATGCCCTCATCGGCGCCTATTCGGAGCCGGGAGCAGAATGGGTGGATGAGCTTTGCCAGGTCTTATCGGACAACGTGGATTATGCCCTGTCCTTTATCGGCAGGCATTTTCCGGGAGTGACTGTAACCAGGCCGGAAGGAACTTATCTTCTGTTCCTTGACTGCAGCAGATGGTGTCAGGAGCATAAGATGTCTCTTGACGACCTGCTGAAGGCCGGCATAGCAGTGGGCGTACTCTGGCAGGATGGACGTCCCTTCCACGGAAAATGTCATATCAGAATGAATCTGGCCCTTCCGAAGGCCCTGGTGGAAGAGGCCTTTGAACGGCTGAGAAAGTATGTCTTCTGTATGCCTGATTAAGCGGATGTGTGTATCTGAAATACCGGGGTTTATACATCTTTGTGGCGTCAGAAAATCTGGCATGGGAGTTATTTACAAATTATAAAAACTGTGAATAAGAAGTAAGATTATGCGCTTTTTGGGTAATATATGCTGGTTTATATTTGGAGGTTTGATCAGTGGGATAGCCTGGGCACTTTCCGGACTCTTGTGGTGTATTACGATTATCGGGGTTCCATATGGGCTGTAGTGTTTCAAATTTGCCGGGTTGTCGTTTTGGCCATTTGGTAAAGAAGTGGAGTATGGAGGCGGTGCAGTTTCCTTTATCGTAAATGTGATCTGGTTTTTGCTAAACGGCTGGTGGATGGCCCTGGGTAATGCTTTCTTTGGCTGTCTATGGTGTATCACCATCGTCGGAATACCTTTTGGCTTACAGTTTTTTAAATTTGCCAGGCTGTCATTGGCACCCTTTGGGGCACAGATAGTAAATGCCAAAGCAAATTCCTGATCTGGCTGCCGAATGATCAGCTGTCGAAAAATAATCAAAAAAGTTCTTGACAGGTAAGTGCCTGTTGTGATAGTATATACAAGCTGTCGCTGATACGGCAGCTTATGAAGCTTGATAACTGAATAACAAAACAACCTTGAACGTTCAATTTACTTTCATTCGGGTACGTCAGCGAGTGATGTCGGCATGGCGGATCCATGGAACGAACTGAAAAGTTTAACCTAAACAACAGTAAAAAGGGAAGAACACAGGTTGATAACGTCTTAAAAGGAATGGTTAACAACCAGCGTTTCCGACCGGACATCAAACACATTTAATTTGAGAGTTTGATCCTGGCTCAGGAT
>JAFRHL010000008.1 GCA_017433295.1 Eubacterium sp. | reverse complement strand
GGAGACAGGGGACGGTTCTCTGTCTCCTGAACCGTCCCCTGTCTCTCCATTCTCATGTAATAAGTTTTATGTTAAAGCCCGGAGATAGTTTTCTTCCATCGCTTCCCAGTTTATGACATCAAAAAATGCTTTCACGTAGGACGGACGGAGATTCCGATACTTGAGATAATAGGCATGCTCCCATACATCGATGGTAAATATCGGGATATTTCCTGTTCCAAGGCTGATCGGATTATCCTGGTTGGCACTGTTTGACAGTACCAGGTCTCCCGAAGGTGTTACGGACAGCCAGGCCCAGCCGGAACCGAACTGCGTTAATGCCAGGGCAGAAATCTGCTCCCTGAAATTCTCAAAGCTCCCGAAGGTCTCTGTAATCTTCTTCCCAAGAGCTCCTTGGGGCTCTCCGCCGCCATCCGGGGAAATAGTGGAGAAATACAGGTTATGATTGTAATATCCGCCTCCGTTATTACGGATTCCGGTACGAAGGGTCAGGTCACTGATCTGATCGAGGCCTGCCAAAAGCTCAGTAATCTCCATGGTCTGGACTCCAGCTTTCTCAGCCAGTGTATTCAAAGTTGCGGTATATGCCGCATGATGCTTCCCGTGATGGGTCTCCATGGTCAGGGTGTCAATCACCGGTTCCAAAGCATCATGGGCAAAAGGTAATTTATACTGGGTAAACATAGTTGATTCTCCTTCCCTATTTAGGGAGACAGGGGACGGTTCTCTGTCTCTTTTGTCTCCAAAAAAGGAGACAGAGAACCGTCCCCTGTCTCCTCTCCTTGTCCCTTTATGCCCTGTTGAACTTTTCCTTATCCTGCCTGCACCTTGGACATTTCCAGTCGTCAGGAAGATCCTCGAAGGGCACTCCTCCATTCTCCGCCGGGTCATATACATATCCGCAAACGGAGCAGATATACTTGCCTGTTGCCTCAGCCGCTTTTATCTCTCCCACAGGAAGCGGTTCCGGCATATGGTCGAGGTCTACAACCCGCTTGTTCTCCAGGTTCTCATATCCAAGGGGCGTGTGAGTGGACAAATAGACCGTCGGATTGTTCTTTACAAATTCCCGGACCGCATCCAGCGTCGCCCTTGCGGCGGCTACATCTTCATACACAATAGAAAGCTTGTTCATATATAGCGCCTCATCGGTATAGGTCACATCCCCATGTATCATATAATAAAGGCCCTGGTCTTCTACGATCACAATGCTGTTGCCGTTGGTGTGACCTTTTGCCTCTATATAATAGACTCCATCGGCAATCTTCAAAGAAGCCGGGAAATTCTTATAGGGACCATCCGTAAAGTCTACCGGTATAACATTCGGGTACGGTTTTAACTCATCCGCTTCCGTCTCTGTTCTTGCAGCATAGATCCTGGCGTTCGGGAAGTTGCGCAGCTCTCCGGTATGATCAGCATGTTTATGGGTGATCAGTATGCTGCTGACCTGCTCCGGCTTATATCCGGCCTCTGCCAGGGCTTCCACATAGTTATTGACCTTCTTTCCCATATAAATCATGGTCTTCTCGTCCGGAATCTGCTCCGGGACCTCCGCCGGTATGCCCGTATCGACCAGGATCACTTCGTCTCCTGTATCGATCACATAGTTCTGCAGGCTGGACCGGTATCTCACAGCAGAGTCTACCCCCTCCATCCCTTCGCCGCCAAAGGCAAGGGTCTGTGTCATAAATCCGTTGTCATAGAGTTTCACTGCTTTAATAATCATATCGTACCTCCCTGGGAGACAGGGGACGGTTCTCTGTCTCCTTCTTCCATTATTGAATATAAATTTAGGATGCTACAGAATGTTTCAGAAAATGCGAGGTAGCGTTGAAGGAGACGGAGAACCGTCCCCTGTCTCCTCCTATATCATTTCTCTCAGGGCTTCTCTTTCCACCTCAGAAACATCCAGGAAATCCATGGCCTGGTCGAGGCTGCAATCCATTTTTACCATTACAGTTTGGAGATTTTTCACCAACTTGTTTTTTTCACCTTTCTCAAACCCTGACTTCTCGCCTTTGTCAAACCCTGATTTCTCGCCTTTCTCCCTTACGTAATCTATCAATGTCCACATCGGTATCTTCCCTCCTTCCAGAGAGTCGTTATATGCTTCTTCAAATGCACGATCCCCCGTTAAAGCACTCATCAGCTCCATCACTTCTTTTACATGGATTATATCATCTGTAGATAAAGAGTATTCCTCTGCATTCCCTTCTTTTATTTTACGGCTTTGTGTGAAATACTGAGCCACAAGTTTAAAGTCACTTCTGAATTTCTCTACTGTCTCGTCGTCCATAAAGGCAATCTCAAACAGATTGATCTGGTAATCGTTTACGTAGTCCTCCAGGCCTTCAGGGATGGTAAAACAGGCCTTTAAATTAATAGACTTATCCCAACGTTCCAAACCAAAATACAGGACCAGAGTTACCACAGGATAAAAAACCGGCATTGGTTTCTTGTCTTGCTCCCCCTTTGCCTTGGCATTATAGCGTATCACATCATCCCTTTTCCTTATCTGAGCCCGGTAGTCAGCGCCATCGTAACTGATGATCCGCAAAGGGGTATTACCAGCTGCCTCCGTCTGATTCTCCAGCCCCAGAAGGGCAAAACATGTGTCTTTACTCTGCCAGTACTTGGCCACATCTCTTTCCTGTTCGGAAATTTCACCCTCAATCTTATAAATTGACCTGGGAAGAGCGTTCCTCAACTCCCGGCTGTCCACCCGCTGATCGCCATTAAATAATAATACATTAACAATGTCAGCAAATACATCAGTAAAATCTTCAAGCTTCTTTTCTGTGATGTCTTTTTTGCCCATACCAATCCCTCATTTCCAATGTAAAATAATAGTAATATTGGCAAATATATTTATATCATATTTACTATTATTTTACAACTAAGGAATTGTATTGTAAATAATTTTTCATTTATTTTCAAAAATACTTACCTGGAAGGAACTCTGATTATTTCTGATTCTCGTTTTTCAAAAGTGAAGACAGGAGACGGAGAACCGTCCCCTGTCTCCATTTTTTGTTCGTCCATCCATTCGTTGTACTTTTTAGTCGCGGCACCCAGATGCTGTCGGATCATCATGGCTGTGTGGCTTGAGAAGCTTCTACTTCTCTCGAATAGCTCTTATTGCCGCTCGAATCCGTAGTCTCATAACCAACGCCATCAGCATTGACTGTGATAATGAAAGCATAACCACTGGCAGGTGCAGTATGTCCGGACGGAGCCTCCAGTTCTTTTACATAGTACGTTCCATAATTCAATGTACCTACATAGAACGCGCCTCCTGCCCCTGCAGTAAGAGGATCCGCTTCGGTACCAAGTGAATTGCCATCTGCATCTTTCGCTATAGAAGTCATGCCAGAATTCGAGTAAATAATAAACTTACCGCCCTGAAGAGATTTATACGTATCTTCTTCGACCTTCCGCAGGATCACTTTACGACTTCCTTCCACACCATACCAGTAAACATAAGTCGCATCTCCGTCTTTAACCATACCATAAAGATATTTTGGAGTCTGACTTAATGGATTCTCAGTCAGGCTATCATACTGAGCGTTCCGGAACACTTTGAGGTGTTCGCTGTTATACTGTCCAGTAGCAGGTTCTTCGGCAAAGACCACTCCAGTTCCAAATTTCGCAAACGGAGTAAGGGTTTTGTAATGAAGTTCGCTGTTAGCATATACCCATATGGATCCTTCATCGCCTGTCAGATCACCCATAATCTCGATGGATGCGGGTGCGTTCTCGTGAGCTTCGGCAAGGTAGATATCCTGACGTACTTTGTTATCCGTATATACGGATACATCTCCATTCGTTTCATCTTCAGAGTTAGTTATCACTACGGTGTTTGCATCTGAATTGTCTCCAAAGATCGGATTACCGGAAATAAATAGTTTCGTACTGGTACTGTCTGTCAGATAGATAGCTGCTCCGTCTGTATCTGCAGTGTTTCCATTGAAAGTACCTCCACTAAGCGTCAGCTTACCACCATCCACATAGATAGCGCCGCCGAAAGATGATTCAGAATTATCTTTTACTGTATTTCCCGAGATTTCTCCGCCGGAAATGGTAGCAGTCGCACTGCTGTGTACATAAATCGCACCGCCGACTGCCTTTGGCGTAGCACTTGTTCCCGTAATCCACTCCACGCTGTTGCTGCTGATCGTGCCACCGCTGATGTTCAGCGTTCCGTCTCGGACACTGATTGCGCCGCCGTTGGCGTCATTATTTTGGACTTTATTCCCGATAATCTCACCACCGGAAATTGTTACTTTAGCACTGTTCTCCATGCGAATCGCTCCACCGCCATATCCTTTAACGATGTTATCTTTGATGGTGCCGCCATCCATACTCATAGTGCCATTTCTCACAAATACCGCTCCGCCACTGCCTTTAGTTGTAGAGTTCTGAAGTATTGCGCCCTCTCTAACTGACAAAATACCGTTAACTGTCGTCACTCCTGCAATTCCTCCTGCAACACTGACGTTTTTGCAGGATTCGTTGTTACCGTCCAAAGTAACACCCAAAAGTGTAAGGCTTCCTTCCGCTGTAAACATCCTCTTATCGTTGCCTACACTTGTGCTCCTGAAGATTGTTGCCTGCGTTCCATTTCTTCCGACATAAGGATATCCATCTGTAGTAGCGGAACTGTTCTCTGCAGTTGTTAATGTGGCACTTAATCCGCTATTCAATGTTACTGGTTTGGCCATATAGTATTTTTCAACCAGCATTTCAACACTTAGCGTATCATCTCCAGTGTAGCTAAACCGTTCATATCTGTTGGTGAATCTGCTCCAGTAGAACAGTTCGGTTTCTTCATTAATTACGTCAAATGCGCCGGTGCTTTCATCATTATGCAATGCAGAGTAAACAGCTGGAATATAATTTCCACTAGCAGCATCCAACGTGTTGAGCAAAACACCTCCGTTTGCAGATGATGTCAGCTTACAAATGGCGTTTAGATTATCAAAGTACGCCGTTGATACATATTTTGACGTTACTTCCTCCTTATTCAAATTCTCACCGATAGTTCCGGAAACATAAAGGACACCTGTCTCACTAGGATTTGTAGAACGCGCAGTTGTCGTTGTATAGTGTTCTTTTCGGGAGTCTGATAAAATCTCCTCAACCTTGTAGTATACATGCCCATTATTGATTTCCGCCGGCAAGTTATCTACTGTGATGCTTTCACCATTTTTGAGATAAACTGTTGCTTCGCCATGCTCAATACTAATGGTTCTCGGGTTTCCATCTGCATCCGTTTTTCCATTATACGAACCATCATAGGTGAAATAACAATTATTTGCATCGGATGAATTAAAGTCGTAATATGCCGGACCGCCCTCTGATGTTGAGAAAGTTACCTTGAACTCGAATTCTTCAGAAAGATCCGTTGTTTCTCCACTGATTACTGTCTTTCCTACCGTAAGAGAGAATATTTCTACCCAATAAATGTAATTATGGGTATCACCAATCTGCAAGCCGCCCTTTAGCCCGTTCCTGTCGTTCACGAAGCAATAGAGATAGTTCGTGTCTCCAGAATATGTGCCGAATGGCTTTGTTTTGATACCATGTCTGTCAAATACGGTGGTGTTCTTTTCAACAGGATCATCTCCTGCGCTCTCTGTTCCCGGAACATAGATGCCAATGTAGGAGTTTCTTGTGATTCCTGTTGAATTGATTATGCCGTTCCATTCATTCACTCCCTGATTATTGGTAGTAGGATTATTGGACTCGGTTCCCAGCTGCACGTTACAGTCATACTCAGTATCCCCACATGTGTTGCCAGAGACCGTGACACGGCTGGAGAGATTCAGTCGGGAACTCTTATGGTATTTCATGAAAATACCCCCGCCAGCAGTTCCTGCATGGTTTCCGGTGATTGAGCCACCGGACATTGTCATGGTTTTCTGCTCATTCAACCACACTCCGCCGCCTTCATTCATAGCCGTGCAGCCCGTGATCTGCGCAGTGCCGGACATACTGAAGCCGCTCGTGCCCTTTACGAAGTACACGCCACCGCCATTTTTTGCGGAGCAATTCGAAATAATACCGGAAGAAAACTCCAGCTTACCATTTTCGCCGCTTTTCCTGACGCCACCGCCTTCACCAGATGAGGTTTTGCAGTTATATATTGCGCCACCTGCTATTATTAATGATGCGTCGGAATCAACAAACACACCTGCACCGGAGTTGCCGTTGGAAATAGTACAGTTTTGCAACACGGAATTCGATGACAGGGTCACCGTTGTTCCGGATACTTTTGCGTTAATTAACCCACCGGAAGCCGTGGTGGTTTTCGGGCTGGTTTTATCCGCCGAACCGCCATCAATAGTAATATTTCTTAATGTCAGGTTCACTCCCGTTTCGATGAGTGACTTACCGTTATCTGTATACCCCCGGAGGATCGTGGCATAGCTGCCCGCTCGACCGGTATATGGATATCCATCAGTATCTGTACTGCTTGCCGTAGTAAGTGTGAGCATCGTCCGACCTGCATAAGATCCCGTTATTATCCATGTTCCGGTCTCGAAGGAATTCACGAGCATTTTGATCTGAATAGCTTCCGAAGTCAGGTCAATCGCTCCCGTATCGCCTTCGCGATAAAGCGATACATTTGTCTGACGCAGATAGCTGAAGGGACTGAGCTTGCTGCCATCCTTTGTCCGATCATCCAGCCGATCAAAAACAGCCGGATCGTTGCATTCCGCATCGAGATACAGAAGATGTCCGCTGGCATCCGTGAGCTTACAAATTGCACCGCCACGCCAGATGAGCTTTGTCTCGTCATTGCGATTATAAACGCCGTATAATCCACCGGAATTCGCAGCGAAAACATGCTGACCTTCCGTGAATCCGGATAGGTTGTTGTTCGCTCTCGTGCCGAACTGGTCGCCGGCATTGCCAGGATTGACAACGCGGATCATGTCGTTCTCACCACTTAGGCTATTGAGAACGGATACGCTGTCCGTGGCTGCCCTATTATCACTGTTGCTTCTTGCTTTCAATCGTAGATCGGAGGCCGTTCCAGAGGCCGTGGTGTTGTCCTTCACTGTGGTCGTATCGGGATCCGACGCATCCGCCTTGCCGACGGTCAAAAGCCGGTAGATCCAAATTCCAGCACCATCTTCCTTTGTACTTGTAGACAGACGGTTTTCGGTGACTGTGGCGTTGATCATCGTCAGCCTGGAATCCGAGTAGACGCCGCCGCCCTTGTTGCCGGTGGTGTTGTTCTTGATTTCCGTGTTCTCCACAATCAGATAGTAGCCGTCTGCACTCGCGTTGTCGCAGATGCCGCCGCCATTGCCTTTAGCCCGGTTGTTCTGTATCGAGGATTCCGTGACCGTAACAGTTCGCGCATTGGTACGGATGCCACCACCCGCGCCGTTTGTGGAAACACAGTTTTGAAGCGTAGTGTTGGAGATTGCAGCTGATGAGCCGTCCCCGTTATTATTGTGATATATGCCGCCACCGTCACTTAAGGAATCGCAGTTTTTTACTTCTGTATCGTAGACGTTTAAGACTTTCGCCCTGCAGTAGATTCCACCTCCCTGACTGGATTGGTTCTTCATGGATGCAGTGCACTTGTCAAAAGTACAATCTTGAACTTCCGCTTTCGTAGCATTAGGATTCGAGAAGGCAACGCCTCCCCCATACATGGTTGTAGTTGTGTTGGTGAATGTACAGTTCACGACCGTTGTTTCTTTTGAATTACTACGGAAGCCGCCACCGTGCCCAGCGTCATTATTCTTTTTCCCAGTTATATGGCAGTCCGTAAACGTACAGTTGCTCACAGTGGTTGTGCAATAAAAGCTTGGTTCTTTTGTATTCCCAACATAAATATTAAAACCGCCGCCGTTACGTTCCGTTGCAACACAGTGTTCAAATGTACATCCTGAAACCATAATATTTTTGGAGTCCAACTCCAGACCACCGGCCGCTTTAGCCCGACAATTATCAAACGTACAACCGCTAATTGTTGCTGAAGAATCAATATTCCCATCTATCCTGTGGAATACCGCTCCAGCCTGATCTGCAGCTTCGCAAGAATAGAAATCGCAATCAGTCAATGTTAAATCATTGACCCATGCGTGAATTGCACCACCTCCAAGACGATTTCCCGTTGCTTTTGTTGAGTTGCACTTGTAAAAATACGAATCCTGCACAGACAGCCAGGAGTTGGCTTTTCCCATATCGGAGACAACATAAAGCGCTCCTCCATTTGAGGCATAAACATTAAGAAACTCCGCATTCTTTACAGTTACGCCACAATTCTTTGTAGAAACTGCACCACCATCGCTACTCCCCTGTACACTTTTACCATCAATTATCAGGTTCTCAAGCGTCAGGAAAGTAGACTCATTGCCGGTCGTAACCGTAATCATCGAGATTTTGTTATCCGAATCCCTGCTGATAGTAACCCTTGATTCTGTGATTGTCTTTCCTTCCTTTTGGCTGTACTTCTCAACAGGCGAATAGTAATATGTCCCACTAGTTGCTGTGGTAAGTGTAATATTATATCCCTGCGGGACGTTCATATTATCAGAAAAAGGCAACAGATAATCCGTTAACATCTCGATTGTAGCAGTTTTGGATGATGACATATAAGTTTGAACAAATGAAATCGCCTGATTTAACGATTTAAAAACATACTCTACTTTCCCACTGGAATCCGCATCTGTGTGGGTTAAACAATAATTGTTAACATTATCATCGTTAACATCTGTTGTGGTGATCTTGCAAATCATTTTGTCATCACCAAAGATAATCTGATATGTTCCTGCTTTATTCAATGTCTTTTTCCCCGACGGGAATGTAAAAGAACCATCAGTTCCAACAGTAAGGTCGATAGAATCCAAGGCTGTTCCAGCCGCATTCGTCGTTCTTAGTGTAACTGTCTCCTCTGTTGATGTCTCAAAACTTCCATCAAGAGAATAACTCATATTTCGTCCGCCCGGAATCAGCAAGTTGATGGACTTATCCGCTCCCAAAACAAGATCGCTGCTTTCTACAGGAAGCAGGGCGGAACGTATCGCTCCATTTTTGGCATAGACCATACCGTATCCGGCACTCGAAGGTGAATTGATTACATTCTTATCTTCACTGCCTACGGTCAGTTTAAGATCGCTGATTGTCAATGTCATATCCGTATTGTTCTCAATGGAGATATATGCCGGCTCGGCATAATAAACGATGAGATTATAATTTTCTAATGCTTGTGTCGTTGTATCGTCATGTTTTGTCAACTTCCATTCTTTGTTTGAGCTATCCCATGTCAGCTTTGTGACATAATCATCAAACGAAGATGCATTGGAAATCCAAGATCCTCCGTATGCCGCTGAGCCACTCAAGCCAAGAGGACTCAATTCCGATGTTTTTGTTGTGTACAAATTCTCTGCAAGCGCTGAAATAGCAATATAGCCATCGTCTCCCATGACAGGATAATAATTTGTGATGGTTACAGTCTTATAATCATTTCCTGTTTTATTCCATTGAGGTGGAAGCTGCGTAGCATATGATGTTTTCTGGTACCTGACTACTACCGTGATGGCCTTGCCCCAATATAATTTCTTAGCCTCTGTTTCTGAGACTACGTCAAACTTATCCCTGTCGTTGGTAATCTTCGCTTTGTTCGTATCATCTGTATAGGTTGCAAATTTTGCTCCTGGGACACCCCTGCTCAGTATCACACCATCAGAAACATAGATGCCGATGGATGCATTTCCTCCAAGTCCGGCAATGTTTATCACGTCATCTGCATCCAGATTCAGGTAAACGTTGCTCTCGTCGGTGTCCATTTTGTTTCCGGTAATACTGATATTTCCGGAGAAGAATAGCCTGGCATCCGCAGATTCCACGCCAACTGCACCACCTTCTGTAGCAGTGTTGCCTGTAATCGTGCCTGCAGAGAATGTCGCAGATCCAGTGTTTACATAGACACCCGCACCGTTTTTCGCGTTGTTTGCAGTTCCATCTTCTGTTCCACCAATCGTTCCGCCGGACATCTCTACTGTTCCGGATCCTGAATAAACAGCTCCGCCGTTCCCGCTCGAAGCATAGTTGCCACTGATCATGCCGGCTGTGATTGAAACGGTACCTGCATCGGAACAGATCGCACCACCATTGCCACTTGTGGCCGTATTTCCGCTGATCGTTCCGCCGGATAAAGAAACCGAACCGGTGCCTGAATAAATCGCACCGCCGTCCTGTGATGCCGTATTGCCGCTGACTGTACCTCCAGTAATGCTTGCTGTTCCGGAATCAGAATAGACCGCACCACCACTCTCTAATACACTATTTTTGCGGAATGCACCATCAGACATGGTGATACTACCGCCGGATGCATAGATTGCGCCGCCGTTCACTGCATTGTTATTTTCAAATGTGCCTCCGGATACAGTGACCGTATCGCTTCCAGCATAGTACAATACGCCGCCATTACCAGTGGCAATATTACTGCTGAAAGTGCCCCCATTGATATCAACAATACCGGAATAAATATAGATTGCTCCACCGTTTGTCGAGCTGTTTCCTGTAAAGCTGGCGTCATCATTTATCGTCAGCGTTCCCTGAGTCTGGTAAATAGCACTGCCGGATCCTATAGTTCTGTTTGCATTGCTGAATGTTGCACCACTGTCAATTATAAGCTCTCCTGAATTCCGCACCATGGAGCTTCTGGATTCAACGTCTGTTCCGTCGAATGTGATATCCTTCAGTGTAAGGGTTCCATAGTTAGTCAGCATAGCTGAAGTAGTGGCAGCAGCATCCCTTGTTATAGACTTCTTTTCCGTTCCACCGCTTGTAATCGTGATATCATAACCTGTCGGAATTTCCAGCGCATCCCATGAAGGAAGTACATAATCCCGTAGCATCTGAATCTTTGCTTCTCCGTCCATATTGGTTCCGGCATATTCCAGAGCTTTATTTAACGTATAGAACGTCTTATATCCTCCGGCTGATGTGTCCAGAATTTTGCAGAGAACATCCGGTGTGTTCAGCAAATCCACTTTCGTATCCTGATTCAATGTAACCGTTACGCTTTTATCGTCTGTTACTTCAACGGCATTATTATCAACTCTTGCATTCAAAGTATAGTTGGCGTTATGCGTTTCTGTTATCGTATAGCTGCCGTTGCCAAGACCTGAAATCTTAATATCACTGCCATCTTTTACGGTCAAATCAATGCTGCCCGGGGTTTCTCCACTCGCTGGTGTAGCAGAAACGGTGCCGTAACCGGTACCCTCTACGTTATAGCTTGTTCTGGTGATAGCCGTGGACGTTACCTTGACGGCAAAGCTCTCATCTGCGCTGATCCCGGTATTATCTCCAGTCACCGCCTTTGTGATCTCCAGTTCAACGCCGCGCGGACGGTATACCACGTAAAGCGTATCTCCGGTAAAGGTCGTCCAGGTAGTCTTGTCTTCACTCCATTGACGTTTGCCGTCATAGTAGCGAAGATATAGTTTTTTTGCAGAACCAACTATCCCGCTGATGTTGGTCAATGGATCTGAGCTGCTCACACCAAAAGTATCATAAACCAGGGCAAGCTGCGATGTACCATCATCCAGAAGAGGCGGCGCATTGAAGACGTCGGATGCAACATTCTGGCTGATTTCCAGCGCAGTATCACTTAATGTGAGTATCTGACCGGCAATGGTTTCAATGTCCTGATCATCTTTTGCGATAGAACCGTTCGCTACAGCAGCGTTATTCAGCACATTACTAACAAGTTCAGTGTTCAAGGAGCTGAATTCCGATCCATTGTAGGTAATCTTTCCTTCCTCTACACCTACAACATTACTCAGTGCTCCGCTCTCGCCTTCCTTGACATAGGCAAGTTTCACGCGTTTATCTGAATTTTCAGTAGCATAAACCAGGAAAATTGAGCGTCCCTGTCGATCCAGTCCCGTATTGATATCCAGAACAACATCTGTATTATCCGCCGTTTTTACCTTAATCTCACCATTGTCGATTCTGACTCCAGTGATCTTATTTTCTTCACTGATATTGGATTTACTGGCGCTGAGGCAGGCATAGGAATAAGTATAGCCTGTCTCTGCGGTTACATAGCTACTGAGATTTGCGGATGCAGAAAGATCCAATCCTTCTGTTGTCACACGAAGCGTGTCTGTTTTCCTCCACGAATCCCAATCCACCTTGTTGGTTGAAACCACATGGTATGGCACTTTGACCGCCTCTGTATAATGCGCGAAAAGCGTAATCTCTCCTATCAGCTTCTCATCATCAAACTCAAAGGCATTTTCCTGATCGCCATCAGAGGTTTTGCTCCAGAAGTCGAAAGAACCATTAGGATTCGTCACCGTACCTTCAGGCTCTTTCAAAGTTGCATTGACGTAGGTCTCTTTGGCATATTCGCCATTGTGTTCGCTTTCGCTGTCATTGATCGGAATGTAGCCATTCCAACCGCTTTCACTAAACGTGGCATCGCCATCATTCTTATTAAAGTAAACCGTGATCTGCCACTCAGCATACAGGGTAATCGGGTCATTGATATCGACATAGATCGGACCGTTACTCGTCTGGTAGCTGCCCAGATCATAGTGTTTTCCGCTGCCATCGGGCTTAGTGTTCCATCCGGTCAATGATGCATTTGACCCTGTAGGCACAGTAAATCCTTCCCCGCTGCTCAACTTCACCGGTGAATTGTTCACAAGGCCGGAAACCGTTACAGTACCCTTATCAGTGTCTCTGGCCACTTTATGAGTATTCAGATTCTCAGGATTAGAATCATCATCAAGAACCGGAGTTCCATCCGATCCCATCTTATAAGGATAACCGCTGTCAGCACTGTTCGAAATCGTGCCTCCATTGGCGTCATAAATAATCTTTGCCGTTTTAATCTGCTGATAAACTGCATCAAGATAAACGGTCTTCTTGCCATTTACCGTCACAGCATATTCTCCCAGAAGCGTAAAGTCTTCTCCGGGATAGTATACTTTTCCGCTGTCATCTCCGCGGATCGTCCATCCGACGAAAGCATATTCATCAGGTGCTACAGCACGACCTCCGATGGTAATGTTCGCCTGATCCCGATATCCGGCTGAATTCGGCTGGACAGAATCATCGCTCAGTGTTCCTATTAGTCTCTCACCATCTGTCGTGACATCTGTGTTGTACTGGAGATAATAAGTGCCTGCCATCTTCCAGTGGAGTTTCAGCGTAAAGACGTCATTTACAAGATGCTCTTCAAAGTTATAATTGTTTTGATTGCTGAAATCAAATAATGTCTCCGAACCGTCAGGTTCCTGAACATACCAGCCTTCGGCAAAGTACGTTCCCGGCTCACGCTTAAAAGTGGTCAGCTCTGTTGCTTTAGAAATATCTGTCGTGTAATAGGTTTTCCGGTCAGGATAGGATCCATTCCAATCATGGTTTACAAAGTAATAATTGCCTGACTCAGAGGGTACATACTCTCTCATTACATGAGAGTATTCCTCAACAGATTCACCATAGTCGAACTTGAAATAAGTGGCACCTGTGCCTGATGCTCCTTCCAGTCCATAAAGTGCGCCGTAATTTGTATCGATATGAATCGTGATGCGCTTTATTGACCATTTGCCGTAAATTGTCAGATCATCATCCGGCATAGTTGTAGTGTTATCAATGGCTTTTGTGTGGCTTTCATCGAGATACCATGCGAATGTATAACCAGTTTTAGTTTCAGTACTTGTGCCCAATTCAAGAGAACTTAACAGAGTTCCAGCTGTGGCAGTAATGCTATCAAAGCTTTCCGATCCGTAAACTCGCGTGATCGTATGCCCAGTTGTGCCTGGAGATTTCTGACTTCCTTTATAGTCGTAATACAGATTGAAGACAGTCGTGCCTTTAAATTCCACCTCTTGTGTCGAAGCTGGCGTCGCAGCCGTCTCGTCCTTGCCGCTTCCTGTAGTTACTGAATCAAAATTGTAATCACTATAAGGATTCGTTTTGTCTTCACCAATCGGACTGCTTGGATGAGTTTCATTGTATTTATCATTATCGTTCAAAGAACGGTATACCTCATCGACAGCCACTCTCGTATATGGTTCTGCCTTCAGCGCAAAACTTTCTGCCCAGTCATACGCATCTTTTGTTTTCCTCTGTTTCCAGACAACAATTGTATAGTTCACATCTGTTGCTTCCCATTTTGCGTATAACGTAACGTCCGTGGAAAGAAGCAGATAGCCGTCATCACCAGTCGTTGTTTGTATTTCACTTTCATTAAGTGTGCAAAGCGAACCATTTGCTGTTGTCACCTGTTTGCCGATGCCGTTCTGATTTCCATTTTCATCAGTTTCCACACCCAGATACCAACCCTGGAAGGTATATCCCGGACGCTCAGGAATATAATTGGTCTGAATATCACTCTGTAATAACCTTTCAGTTGCCGGAATTCCTACAGGTGAATAATAAGTAGCACTTGTTCCTGAGGAACCAGAGGAGAACTTCAAATAATGAACCTGCTTGTAAACAGGATAAAGGTTAATGTCGCAAGATACCTCATAAGCCGTTGTATTGGTAATGATTTCGGCAGTACCCTCACCCGGTGTGTGGAATGGAGTTATGGACCATCCGTAGAATTCATAATGATTGGTTTCGGACGTACTGTAGTAAGCCGCAGTCACACCAGAAATATCAACTGCGACAGTATCCGATGTCAGTTCCACAGGAATGATTTCCAGAACAGGGTCTGTCTGGGATGTACTATCATACTGGCTGTGGAATATCACATGTGCATAATTAGCAAACACAGCATAAAGATAGAATGTCTCATCGCTGCTGATGTCCTGCTGTTTATCAAAATCAAAAGCTTTTTCTTCAAGTGTCGGATTCGTCGGATCGCCTGTTCCAAGATACCATCCTTTAAACTCCGCACTTGGATTATTCGGATTAATCGGTGAGTCATGAGGAGCCACCAGTTTCTCGCCATTTTTTATTGTTTGCGAATTGACATAGTTTCCCTGGTCATCAGTGAAATTATATCCCTGATAATCACCAAAGCTGTTATAGGAGTAGAACTGATATGTGCCTAGATAGGTTGATGCCGTCAGAACATACACCGAAAACCCATCCGTCTCAAACTCCACGACTCCGTCTCTATTTACGGTCGCATCAATCACTTCCGGAGTAGTTTCAGAAGGTTTCTCGGTATTCGATTCCCCTTTTTCCCCCTGATTTTCGGTTTCTCCGTTTACATCGCCCTTAAAGTGAACAACAGCCAACTCATCGTTCTCTGTCAAATCTTCGGTCAGTAATTCAATACTAACCTTCACATCCTTGTTCGGCTGGTACTTCTCCCCGCTCTCCGGATCCACCAGCTTAATATCAAATGCATGCGCAAAAGCGAAGCTTTCTGCATCTTTTCCCAGCGTTTCCGCGGTTTTTTCCACATATTCGGTGAAAAATGGACTCTTTTCGTTCAGTTCTGAAACCTGCAGTTCTGCGTCCGCCGGAATGCCGGAGGTGCTGTCATATTCGACAGTGACGCGGTAGTTCTGCCCATCAGGCGCTTCGAGGATCTGTTGTTTCACGGTTGTGACAACGACATACACCGAAAACCCATCCGTCTCAAACTCCACACTTCCCTCATCTACTTTACTGTCCATACGGCTGGCAGTATTCTTCTCGTCTCCTTGGAAATGGACAACATTTACATCCTGGTCCTCTGATATATCTTCTTTCAATAATTCAATGCTGACCTTTACGTCTTTAGTGGGCTGATAATGCTTACCGGTCACCTGGCCCACCAGCATGATATCCAGTGCATGGGCATAGGAAAACTGCCCGGCGTCCTTGCCGAGAGTTTCTGCGGTCTTATCAACATAATCGTTATATCTCTTGTCGGTTTTGGAGATTTCATTGACAATGAGCTTTGCATCGGCAGGAATCCCGCATGTGTCATCATAGGTTACAGTTACTTTATACTGTTTTCCGTCGGAAGCAGTCATTTTAAGGACCTGGACGGTCTGGAGTACTCCAAACACCGAGAAGCCGCCAATATCAAAGCTGACCCCGTCCACGGTGTCTTTCTTTTCTCCATCCTGCACCTCTACATCATGGAGGATCTGCGCTTTTCCACTTCCTGCGCCCGCATTCTTCTTGTCTTCTTCAAAATGGATCAGCTCCACATTCCCCTTATCCTGCACATCTACAGAGTCGAATTCGATGGAGACCCTGACAGGGGCTTTGGGTTCGATCTTATTTCCTGCCCCGTCCCAGATGGTGATATCGAAAAATCTCGCAGTGTTGACCTGCTTATCCTTCGTCAGGGCAGACTCCGCCTGTGAGAGATAGTTTTTGTAGCTTCTGCTGTAGTCGCCGATTTCTCTAGCGGTAAGCCTGGCGCCTTCCGGCAGGCCGGCTTTATCATCATAAGTTACTGTTACCCTGTAGTCTTTTTCTTTGACAGTCAGGGTCTTTTCCGGCTGGGTTTCCTGGCCGGCTTCATTCTGATCTCCGGTCTGAGCCTCCGGTCCTGTTTCTGGCTGGGCTGCAGTCTGGGTCTCAGGACTTGTTTGTGTCTGGTCCGCAGTCCGGGCCTCGGAGTTCTCCTCTTTCTGGGTTCCGGTCTGAGAATCCTGGCCATCCCCGTTCTCACCCTCAGGCTGATTCTCTTTCCCGGTCTCGCTTTTGTCTCCAGGCTGAGCCTCTGTCGCAGCCTCGCTCTTGTCTTCAGTCTGAGCCTCTGTCCCGGCCTCGCTCTTGTCTTCAGGCTGAACTTCTTTTCCGGCCTCGTTCTTGTCCTCAGTCTGAGCCTCTTTCCCGGCCTCGGTCTTGTCTCCAGTCTGCCCCTGCCCCTGTTCCGGTTTCTTAACCTCCGGGTCTTTTCCGATGACGGCGATGCCGGTCACCCCGTCCTTGGGCAGGACGTATGTCACTTCATTGACCCTGTTTCTGGAAATGTCTGTCAGGGTCTCTTTTTCATCGATCCATTCCGTTTTACTGATTTTTATCTGCGGATCAGCGGCAGCCGTATTTCCTGTCATCACTGTCCTGGAAACCCTGGCTCCGGCTCCTGATGCATAGGCTTTGGCAAAGCTGGTGGTCACATTGGTAAAAAAGCCGTAATAGGTGACCGTAGTTGCAATAAATGCGCGAACAACCTGATTCATCTCCACTTTCGGTGAAGCTTTATAATTATTGTAAGTGATGGTCACATCAACATTTCTCTTTAAATGTACTGGAAGGCCATTCTGGTCTGTGAACTCTATGTCGTAAAGACGGATGTCCTGAATCTGTCCTTCTGTAGTTTTGTTAAGGGTTTTATTCAGTTTCTTTACAAATTCTTCGTAGAATTGATCGTCTTTTGTGATCTCAAGGACAGTCATTTTATCCACGTTTTTAAGGCCCGAATACTTATCGCCCCGGACCGTGATGGTGTAGCTCTTATCTCTTGCGGTTTCTGTCAGTATGATCTCATCGTTTTCGGGCGCAGTAGTCCCCTGTGTCCCGTTCTCGCTCACGTTATCCCTATCTGAGCTGTTCTTCCGGCCGCTGCCGGAGTCTTTTGATGTATTTTTCTCTCCGGAACCGGCGCCTGCTGCTTCATTTCCTTTTTTGCCGCTTTTATCTGAATCAGCAGCCGCATCCTTTGTTTCATTGTTCTTTTTGTCGGAGGATCCGTTGGCACTTCCGGACTTCTCTTCGTGATCACCTTTTCCTGCGTCCTCCGCGATGCCGGTGTCCCCTCCCTGATCCTGGGAAGCCGCATCATTTCCGCCTTTCTTTACGTCGGATGCAGTATTATCCTTGTCTTCTTTTTCGCCTTCTGATTCTGAAGCACCGGCATCCGTGTTTCCGGTTTCTTCCCGGGCGCTGCCGGTACTGCTTTCGGCATTATCAGCTTCTCCGGAAGAAGTACCATCCTCAGCCCCGGCGGCTTTAACCGGTACCGGTGACAGCCCTCCGCTGCCCAATGTGAGCCCGGAAGGGGACAGCACACTGGTTGTGATCATGATTGCGATTAGTATAAGAATAGCCGGCCTTTTAATCAGTTTTGTCCGGTGACCGGTTCCCCGGCATCTCCTAATAATGCTTTCTGCGGCGCTTTTTAAAGTCTTCATAATTTATTATACTCTCCTGTTTCTGAGATGGTTTTACAATGTAGCAATAATGAGTCCATTTTTTGTTTCAGTTCAGGTACATATTCTTCCGGGTCTGCTCCGGATGCGGACTCAAAAAAGGGCAAACTCTCTCCTGAACATAGTTATCCACTCTATTGTCATTATAGCTTTGTGTCTCCTTTTTTTCAAGTATTTTAAGGCTGTTGCATGAATAAAAAGTTTTTTAAGGGGAGCATGCCCTTTCTTCTGTTCCGCTTGTAAGCACATGAATTTTCGGCGGCCTCACGAAAAAAGCGCAAAATACCCCCCTTTTCGTTTTCTGGTTGACTTTTTGGAAATTGAATTGTCAAAGTATTCGTTCCGAATAGCCGATGATTAGAAGGCAGGAACTGCTCTGAGGAGACAGGGGACGGTTCTCTGTCTCCTTGTCTCCTCTTCTTATTATCATCTTGCATCGTTCTTTTAAATGCAGTATAATATTTGTAGCAAATGTTTCGGCCGGAAATAGTTTACACCTTGTGCTGCTGTTCCTGGCTCTTTTCATCACAATTCTTCTTGGAACGGGTAAATATTATGAACCGACAAATGCTGGAACGGCTGAGAACGGCCGCTGTTATTGTTATTGCACTGATTTTTATGGTGTCTATATTTATGCGCTTTAAGGACCGGATGAATACCCAACTCGCCGAATCTACCGCCAGCTATCTCTCGGGAAATGTTGATGCGCTGGCCACGGCGATCCAGACCAAGCTGGAGGACCAGATGGTCATGCTGGAGTCTCAGAGCCGGTATTTTAGCGATGTGGATCTTAACGATTACAATGCCATGAAGAAGGCCATCATGTCCACCAGAGGGATGAAATCCTTTACTTCCATCGGGGTTGCCAGCAAAGCCGGTTCCACCATGAATTATGAGGGGAAGTCTTCGGGTAATTTCCTTCTACGAGACTATTTTCAGCATGCCATGACAGGGCAGAATGCCATTTCCGGAGAGCCGTCCATTGACGAGTTCGGCAATGAGGTTCTGGTTCTGGCCGTGCCCATATGGCAAAAAGAGCAGGTGGCGGGTGTGATTTACGGCACGTTTACCCGGGATGCCCTGAGTGACCTGCTGCAGAATGTCCGTTTTGGCGATGAGAGCGCCAGTGTTCTGGTCTCCAAGAGCGGGATTATCCTGGCCAGAACTTCGGATTCGGACCTGATCGATAAGGACAGTGAAAAAATCCAGGATGTGGTACCGGGGCTGAAACTGGATTCAACGGCAGATAACGATTTTATTTCCTATAAGAATGGTGACCAGGAGAATATCCTGGTCCTCAGGCCCATCGGCTTTCATGACTGGTATTTCGGCATGATCGTATCCCGGGACATAGTGTCAGAGCAGAGCGACAATATTTCCAGATATGTTGTGCTTGTAATGTTCGAGATGGCCTTTATGGTGGCATGCCTGCTCCTCTACATTTACCTGGTCGGAAAGCACAATGAAAGGGTCCACAGCAGATTAAAGGAGCGGGCAGACACAGATTCTCTTACGGATATCCTGAATAAATCAGCTTTTCAGGAGACAGTTTCTGGAATATTAAAAAAGATGGGTGACCAAGAATCCTGTGCATTATTTATCATCGACCTGGATAATTTTAAGCTGGTGAATGATAATCTGGGTCATGCGGTCGGAGACCAGGTGCTTGCGGAGGTGGCGGATAAGCTGAAACGGATATTCCGGGATTCTGATCTGGTAGGCCGTATCGGCGGAGATGAGTTCGCGGCTTTCCTCCGATGCCCGGCAAATCAGGGATATGACATGGAAGCGCTGGTCCATAACAAGGCCGCAGCGATCGTGGCGGTGCTTAATAAGGTCTATGAGGCCGATGGAAATCAGGTCGAGGTAAGCGCCAGCGTCGGCATGGCCATTTATCCCGAACATGGAAGGGATTATAAGACACTGTACGAGAACGCTGATAAGGCTTTATATTCTGCCAAGAGGGGAGGAAAGAACCGGTATGAAACCTATGGATAATGGAGAGGGAAAATCCGGCAGGAAACTGACAGCGGGGAGGTTCTCCCGCAGACGAACCCCGGCAGGATTCCCCTCAATGCCGGCAAGATTTCCTTTTATGTCGGCTGGATCTCCTTATATGCCGGCAGGTCGATGTGGTGTTGTTCTTCTGCTTCTTATGGTTCTTTTAACTTTTACCGCATGCACCATTAGGAAACAGGCATCAGAAAAAACCCGGGAAGAGGCGCCGGATAAGGATGAGGCAACTGAGAAAACCACAGAAGCAGGGTCAGAGCTTTCCTGGCCCCTGGTGCTAAGGGCAGGATATTCCACCAATGAGGAGGATCCCCGGGGCCGGGCCCTGCAGCATATGAAAGAAACCGTAGAGGCGGAGACAGATGGACAAATCATTATCAAAATCTATCCCGAAGGAAAGCTGGGCAGCGATGACCAGCTGATTGAAGGCATGTTCCGGGGCAAAGTGGATATGACAGTATCCTCCGCGGGCAATTATGCTCTCTACGCACCCAAGATAGGCGTTTCTGCCCTGCCCTTCCTGTTTCAGGATTTCAAATCTGCCTGGTCCTTCATCGACTCTGAGACCATGGGGCAGATCTGCACAGACCTGGAGCCCTATAACATCCATGTGCTGGCCTTCTTTGACAACGGCTTCCGCTGTGTAACCACCACCGACAGGCCGGTGAAGAGTGTTAAAGATATGAAAGATCTGAATATCCGGACCCCCGACAACCAGATTGTCATGGAAACCATGTCGGAGCTGGGAGCCCGCCCCAGAAGCTTTCCTTTCTCCGAACTGAAACAGGCACTTGCAGACGGTACCTTCAACGCCCAGGAGAATCCCATTCCGGTCATTTACAACAATAAACTTTATGAAGTACAGAAGTACCTTTCCATCACAAACCACAGCTATGACGCCATGCCCCTGACCATCCGCCAGGATATCTGGAAGCAGCTGCCCGCTGATTACCAGAGTATCCTTCTGAATGCGGCGCAGGAGGCCCAGGCAATGGACCGCAAAATGGTGGCAGACCAGACAGATGACTATGTTTCCCTTCTTGAGGACAAAGGGATGATCATCCTCCACCCGGAATTAGATGAATTTAAGGATGCCACAGCAGGCGTGATGGATGTATTCTCCAATGTGTTTGGGGAAGAACTGCTGCAGACCATTAAAGAGACAGGGGACGGTTCTCTGTATCCTTGAGAACCGTCCCCTGTCTCTTTATTCTGCCGATTTTCCTTTGAGGTTCGCCACATCTTCTATAGCATCTTCCTCTATGAGCACCATCAACGCATCCACCACCGCTGAGTTAAGCTGGGTGCCGGACACCCGCCTGATCTCGGCGGCCACGTCGTTAATATCCATCCGCTTGCGGTAGGGCCTGCTGGAGTACATGGCGTCGAAGGTGTCGGCCACGGCGATAATCTGGGCCATCTCGGGTATCTGGTCTCCGGAAAGGCCGTTGGGGTAGCCCCTGCCGTCCAGCCTCTCGTGATGATAGCCCGCGCCGATGGCCAGCTGGGGATCGATGGTGATCTCCTTTAAGATCTCAAAGCCCCTCCTGGAATGGTCCCGCATCACCTGGAATTCCTCGTCGGTGAGCCGTCCGGGCTTGTTGAGGATGCTGTCCGGGATGGAGATCTTTCCGATATCGTGAAGCAGGGCGATATGGTAGATCTCCTCCACCTCGTCCTCCGTTTTGCCCAGCTTCCGGGCCAGCCTCTTTGAGTACTCCGCCACACGGTGGGAATGCCCGTTGGTGTAGGGGTCCTTCATATCGATACAGTTGGCAAATACCGATGTCATCTCGTTAATAAACTGTCTGTTCATGGCCTGTTTCTTTAACAGGGCCTTTGTCTTCTGGCGGAAATATATGGTAATGATACATGCCACCAGGAAGAGGGCCAACAGCACCAGCAGGGCCCAGAACCACTTCTGCTCATAGATGGTCTTGTCTTTGATCAGGGTCAGATTCAGTGTCTGCTCCGCCTGGTCCGTCATGGTATCGATGACGGAGAAAGTGAAGTTGTAGGTGCCCCCTGCCAGGTTGGTGTAGGTCAGGGGCCTCATCTCCTGCTGGGTCAGCCGTACCGTCTTATCATCAAATCCCTCCAGCCGGTAGCTCAGGTGGGGATTGTTGAGGGAGTAGCTGAAGGCGTAGGCATTGATGGTCAGCCGCTTGCACCGGGCGGGGATATGAACCTCATTTCCCTTTACGGGAATGTAGGTATCATCTGCGATCAGGAAGGGAACCACCAGGTGGACTTCCCCGTTCTTATCCGAATCATCAAAGACATTTACCGAGCTTACCCCGGTGGAGGCGGCGATAAACAGGGTGCCGTCCTCCCCCAGCCAGCTGTAGGAATTGGCCGTGGGCGCGCAGGGCAGGCCGCTTTTGGTATCATAAAGGGTATAGTCGATCCGTTTATCCGCCAGCATATCCTCCCGTTTGACCACATAGAGTCCGTTACTGCTGAGCACCCAGATACAATCCTGGTTGTCAAAATACATATCAAAGTTATTGGCATAGGGGAAATGCCGGATGGAGGTGATCTTCTCTCCTTTCATATAGGCAATGGAGTTACTGGTGATGATCCAGTAAAGATCGTCCTCGACGGGGTCTTTTCTCATTCTTAAAATGACCTCCGACCGCAGGCCGTCATCCCGGCCCAGTCGGGATACCTTTCCCTGATCGATTATGTAAATGCCGTTACCGTCCGATCCTGCGTAGATCTTTCCATTGGGACCTTCCTCCAGGCAGAGGATCTCCTCATTGCTGATTCCTTTAGTATCATCGTAAACCTCTGTAACCGTGCCATTTTCTATAATGTTCACACCGGCGCTGGTGGCCACTGCCATCCGGCCGTCCGAAAGAGGAAATACAGTACGGGCCCGGTTGGAGGCCAGTCCGTTTTCTGTATTGTAAAGCTCCCAGGTATCCTTATCTGTATCATAATGGACCAGTCCGTGATCACTGTTGGTCCCCAACCAGAGGGTCCCATTGGCATCCATCTGAATGGACCGGATCCTGTCACCCTCCAGCAGCTTGGTAATCTTGTTTTCCACCTTCTCCTCATTATTTCGCAGGATGATAAGTCCATTATCAGTCCCCAGATAAAGGAGGCCATCCTTCAGACAGGTGGAATTCACCACCATACTGGGCAGCTCCGCATAACCGGAAATGTCAAAAAATCGGTTTTTGACGATCTTCATCACGCCCTGGCGGGAGGAAGTGAACCAGATATTTCCCTCATAATCCTCCATGACGTGTTCCACAGAGTTATTCATGGGCAGGTCCGGCAAAGGCATGTAAGTATAGCCGTTCAGGATTCCGATGCCGGTATTGGAGCATACCCATACAACACCGTCCGCGTACTTGATACAGCGCACCATCATCTGCAACCCTGTGGAAATGATCTTGCTGTCCGCCATCCCCTTCGTCAGGTCCCCGTATACGATGGAGCCGTCCTGCATACCCATGTAAATGCGGCCCGCTTCGGTGGGGTCCGGATAAACTGTATTGATCAGGCCGTATCCCAGGGAAGCTGAGCTGTAGTAAGCTGTTACCCTCAGGTCCTTCATGGTAAAGAAATCTCCTGACAAAGTGATGCCGTATATCACATTGTCCTTTCCCCTCACCAGCTCACAGATATACTCCTTCTGGATCTGGGCGTCCTCGATCACATGCATGGCGCCCTCCTGGTCCACATAGGCCATGCCGGTGGTGGTGGCAATTAAAATATTGCCATCTTCATCTTCAAGAATGGACCGAACCGAAGAAGAAAGCAGCCCCTCTTTGCGGTCATAGGACTGGAGCTCATTATCTTTAAGCACGAAAACTCCGCTGTCATTGGTCCCGATCCACAGACGTCCCTTTGTATCCTCAAACAGGGAGACCACACTGGACACTCCCGTGGAAGAATCATAACGGTAGAACTCATTTCCATCGTAGCGGATCAGGCCGCTGTAGGTGCCGATCCAGATAAAGCCTTCCTTCGTCTGCACGATGGCATTTGCATCCGAAGTGGGCAGACCATTGGTATTATCATAAAGCTCAGTCGTAAAGCCGATTCCCCGGCCGGTGGGATCAACGGCAGCCCGGACCCCGACTGCAGGCAGACCGTCAAGGATCCCCCCTGCAAAAACCAACACCGCCAGAAACAGAATCAGCCGTCCTGCCGCGCTCCTGCATAATGAAAATATTTCACATTCGCTTCCTGAAGCTCTATCCATTCTCTGATCCCCCCTGTTAAATGTTCATCGTATACTTTTTAAGGCCTGCTTTCGGACGTACATATTGTGGTCGGCCCGCTCAAAAACCCGTTTAAAGCTCTTATCCTGTCCCGGTAAATAATCCGACATTCCCAGGGCCACCACAACCTTGCCGCTTCCGGCATTATCCTCAATCTGCCGGTTAAAGGCAGCCTCCAGGCCGGTCCTGTTCTCATAATCCTGTCCTTTTAAGATGGCCATAAACTCATCACCGCCGATCCGGAACACCGGACTGTGTTTATAAAAGTCACAGATGATATGACAGGCATTGATGATATAAAGGTCTCCGGTCTCATGGCCCAAAGTATCATTGATGTGCTTTAATTCATTCAAATCAAAGACCGCCACGGCAAACTGCTCCTGGGACCCGTCTCCGATATGGCGGTCCATCTCCCGCTGCAGCTCCACATAGGCATGCACACTTTTTACCCCGGTCAGTGAGTCTGTGTAGGCAAGCTGCCTGGTGGACGTCAGCTCCTGTTTCTGCATCTGCACCCGTGCAAGGGCCTCCTCCAGCTCACGGCGGTATTCCGCCCTCTCATCCTCTATGACAAAGGTGTGGAGCAGGCAGGTTCCCAGCATATAGCCGATGGTATAAAGGGGCAGCAGGGGATAGAAAAGCTGTATGCCCAGAAGCGCTGCCAGCACCAGCCCGAAGACCCCAATGGTCTTGTTCCTTCTGATCACTATCCTGTTCGGACGCTTCCTGCCGCCGGCTGCTCTCTCCTCCTTCTGCTCCGGGCTCCGGACGTCGGCTAATTCTTTCTCATTCCTCAGGCCCATATAAAGAATATACAGAGAGGTCAGCAAAAACAGCAGCACCTGGATCAGGAGCATGGCATGTCTAGCCAGGCCTGCATGGTAGGCCCCGCTCTCATCAAAGTGAAAGAGAATGGGCCGGAAAAAATTGATCAGCAGGATGATCAGCTCAGCCCCGACAAAGGTCTTCCCGGCCAGAAGCAGGGACAGACCGAAGGTATTCTCCTCTTCCAGATAACCGACAACGAACCGGGTCCACAGGAAGATGCCCAGAGCCATGGCCACAAAATATACTACTGTGTCTGCGTAAAGCAGGAAATGCAGCCCCAGGGAATCCAGAATTCCCCACAGCACATCCGTTATATAATATAAGAGGACCCCGAACAGAAAATGCCGGTAAGCACCAAGGGCAGGGATCTCATTTCCTTCATGATGTTTTAACAATACCTCCTGGTTGCAGATCAGAAGGACCATAACAGCCAGAAAGCCAATTGTTGAATAATACATAATAAACCTTAAGCCTCTTTACTTTTACATTGTTATTATTATATTTTTCTAACCCCCATGAGAAGCATGTCTTTCCCGCTTTCCTCCACCGGCACCGCTTTAAGCAGCATAGGCCTGGGGCCGTCGGCCATCAGCAGCCGGTAATCATAGGTAAAGGAGCCATGCTCTTTTATCTCATGCAGGATATTTTCTTTCTTGAATACCCGGTCGTATCTGGGAAGGTCATCCGGGTGCATGACTGTGATGACATCCCTCTTTGACTGGGCAAAGAAATCGTGTCCCATTTTGGGCAGGCCCAGATCCGCGTAATCAGCTGAAGCTTTGATCTCTGTATAATCCTCGGTCACGGGATCTATCATGTACATGCAGACGTAGTCCCCCGAGAGGGCCATGAATCTGGAATAATTGATCTGTTCCTGCCGGATCCGGTCGAGCTCCACCTTCTGCCTCATCTGGGTGTCCACATTGCTCACACCGATAATGATAAATTTTCCGGCCTTATCCATGCGCATGGCCTTCATGTTCACATACACGGGCTCATCATCTATGAGCAGCCGGTAAGTAATGGTAAACAACCCCAGTTCGTCCAGGGACCTGATCACATTTTCCTTTGTGAATGCCTGGGTAAAGCGGGGAATGTCTTCCTGATACAGGTATTTTACTGCATCTTCCCGGCTCTTTTCAAAGAAATGGTCTCCTTGTCTTTCAACGGCCAGCTCTTCTTCTCCTACAGTCGAGGAATACTCGATAAATCTCTCTGTCTCAAGATCCACGTAGAAAAGATTGAAATAATCATTTGCCAGGGCCCTTGCAATGCTGGCATAGGTGGTCCCCTGGTCTGCCTCTGTAACCGAGAGGATCACCACTGCCACTGCCACCGTATTGGTGACGGGATTTACGGCGATCCGGCGGACAAAGGACTGCACCGTGGAATGATCCGGCATCTTCTCATCGACAAAGGCCCGGTTGTCGCTTCGGCAGCACTGTTTTATCATATTAAAAAATGACTGAAATATGTCATGAAACTTTTCCGGGACTTCTCCTGTGAACTCCGAAATTTCGCATCCGTACCGTTTCCTCATGAAATCCCTGTAGGACCGGTTGCTTCGAACAAAACGGATATCCTCACCGCAGATCTCCATGATCACCATGGGCAGGGTATCAAAGAAATTGTGCTGGTCTTCACCCTCTTCCCTGGCAAGTACCGTCAGGTCATAAAGATTGACCCTCCCCACAGCCTCGTAATAGCGGGATTCCCGGGGATTCTCATATCCGATCCTGGCTCCTTTTTCATACCTATTAAGAACATGGGTCAGGGGGATCGGCTTCTCATAATAGTAACCCTGCAGCTTCGAACAGCCTGCCTCCCGCAAAAACCTTACCTGGTCTTCCGTCTCCACACCCTCGCAAATGGTATCGATACCCAGTGAGGTGGCCATCTTTAACATCTCGGAAAGGATGATCTTCCCGTTGTCTCCCTGGTCGAACTGCTGCATAAAACGCATATCGAACTTGATCAGGTCAAAACGGATGCTCTGGAGGACATCCAGGGAGGAATAGCCGCTTCCGAAATCATCCATCCAGACCGGGAAGCCCAGGCTTCTGAACCGGTCAACCTGTTCCTTAATGAAATCGAAATCGCTTCCGATAATGCTTTCCGTGATCTCTATGGTCAGCATGGAAGGACTGATCCCGGCTGACTCCACCCGGCGGCGGATCTCCTCCACAATATCACAGGAGTCAAAGTCAGACCTTGACAGATTGATGGACTGGGGAACCAGATAAAAACCGGCTTCCTGCTGAAGCCTGATTTTTTTCAGGACCTGTTCCACCATGTAAAGATCCAGCTTGTAGATCAGCCTCGCATTTTCCAGCACAGGTATAAAATCCACTGGAGACAGGAATCCCAGGACCGGATCGATCCACCTGGCCAGGGCTTCCTCATCGCAGACTTTCCCGTTCACTGCCCGGATGATAGGCTGAAAATATACTTTGATCCACTTCTCTTTAATGGCCTTATCCAGATTGGCAATAATATACTGATTCCTTTCCAGAACATCACTCATGGCCTCATTGTAATAATTGAAAGCTGACTCATATGTATTTTTTATCGCATCACAGGCCATTTTTGCCCTGTCACAGGCAGCGGTGACTGAAACCTCCTCCTGCTGCTTGGGATAGATCCCCACTCTGACAGGAAGAGTATTTTCATCATTGATTTTCTTACAGTCGGCAAAAAATCGTCTCAGTTTATCTTCCAGCCCCTCAGCCTGGGTAACCACCGCAAAATGGTCCTGGCCGAAACGACTGCAGTTTTCACTGCCGAAATAATGGATCAGGGTCTGGCTGAAGATCCTTAACAGATTATCCCCCTCCTCGAAGCCATGCCTATGATTGTAATACTTCATCCCGCTCAGATCCATAAAAAGCAGGGCGGGACTTAACCCCTTCTTTATCATGGCATCCCTTCCGGCACCGGCCAGTTCAAAAAACCAGGTCATGCTGGGAAGGCCGGTCAGAAAATCGTAATAGCTGGCATTCAGGAGACTCTCCTCGTGAAGCGCCTTTTTGAGGGCCCGGTTGAGCTCCAGCCCTCCGGACTGACTGTCCGTGACATAGGCACCCTCATCGGTATACCAGATGTGGGCCAGGCGCACCCCGCCCTCCAGATATACATGCTCCCCCTGGGCATGGACCACATTATAACCGCCGTCATACCGGTTCTTTGACCGGTAAATGACTTCATATTTGCCGCCCTCCGTGGCAAAACGGAAGGCCGCGTTGGAAATCCTGGCCACATCATCCGGATGGGTATCCACGTACATATTGTGTTCCATATCGTCGTAGGCCTTTTCCCTGTCCTCATAGCCAAAAAGCTTCAGAAAACCATCGGAGAGGACGATCGTCACCACCCGCTTATCCACAAACTGGTAGATGGCAAAGGGGACACGCATCATTTCCATCATAGCTCGTTCTTGCGGTGCAAGCTGATACTTTTCCATAATTTCCCCCTTATCCTCTCTTTACACACATCTTATTTTCACAATTGCCGGTCATTTCATGGCGCCCGGCTTCCAGGTCATCCATTTTATGATGTCTGACTTTCATGTCATACATCCTGTCGTCCATTTCCTTCATAAAAGTGTCTACATTTCCGGTATCAAAGAAACTCATGCCGTAGGACAGCGCAAGCTCATAGGGATGGTCTGCATGGTTGTATTCTTCAAGCCTCCTGTTCACCTCTTCCATGTAGGGCACAAGCCCGTCCCTGGAGTCGGTCAGCTTCAATATAACAAACTCATCACCAGCAAAGCGGAATACCCATTCGTTGTCCTTCCGGGTGTCTTTCAGGATATTGGTCACGTTCTTAAGGGCCCTGTCCCCCTCAGAATGTCCGAAGCGGTCATTGATGCTTTTGAACCGGTCAATATCCAGCATGACACCCGCGAAGCTCGAACCCCTGATGATCCAGGAGGACAGTATGTGATTCATGTATTCCCTGTTGTAGGTGTCAACCGTTGAGTCAATGTAGGCCACCTCATTCTGCTGCATCATATAAAGACCGGTAAGTCCCACGGCAGAGGACAGCCAGGCCAGGGACAGCCCATAAAACATAAACTGCAGCCCATCACACCGAACATCATAAAGGTAAAAATTCTGTCCTCCAGATCGTGCTTCAGCATCTTTTTGACAGAGGTATAATATAATATCAGTATAATAAAAATACCAACTCCGTTGGCTACGTAAATTGAGCGCAGATCCATCTGAGCAATATCCTCCGGTAAAATACAATTGCGCAAAGCCCGGGGCCGGCAAAAGCCGCTGCCCTGCTCAGGCAGGATTGCCGGGGTCTTTTCGGCTGATTCAGTCTAATCGTAAATCTTACTGTAAATTATAATCTATAAAACTGCAGAAATCAAGTAATTCGCACCGGCAGCTATCCCTTTAAGCCGGGCTCTGCGTCTGAGATTGATATATCACTGTTCATCAGGGGAAAACATCAAATATCTGAAATTTTCTGCGAAAAGGTTGATATAAGTTCGCTTTTTGTGGGGCAGAAAGATAAGAATTTTTCTTTCTGGCTCTGAAGCCAGGGTGTACCATCAACTTTTGTATCTTTGAGGGTCGTAATTAAAGCAATTACATCAACGATTACGACCTGGCGGGATATAAAAACCCTTTCCGGGCAACTGCTCTGACTATAAAAAAGGAAGCTGCCTCAAAACTCCCGCCCATTCAGATTTGAATGGGCGGGAGTTACTGGGGCGCCCCCGCGTCATTAAAAAATCAAGTTTAAGGTTTTAAAAAGCTTTTTCCGTTTCGTACTGGCTCCAGCTGGAGATTTCAGATGCGCCGCTTACATCCGCCGAATCCTTATACTCTTTTACTGTAACAGTATAATCACTTTCTCCTTTCACATAAACTGTCCCGTCAGTTCCTTTGATGGTTACGGTCTTTCCGCTGCTGTCCTGAATCGTTCCGGCATTTGAAAGACTGCTTAAGGTACTGTTTCCGGTCACTGTCCAGGCGCTGTTTTTGTCAATATAAAGATTACAGTATCCATCGCCGCCGCTGCCTGCGTCGCTCTCGTCATTTACAACCGCACCGGTGAGACTGCTGCCATCCGTGATATAGAAATCCAGTTTACTGATGGTATCCCAGACCACATCACCTTCCATGGTCTGCTGAATGGCGGTAAAGAGGCAGTCCGCGCCATTTTGTCCTGCAGTGCCCCAGCCCCTCTGGTTCTGGTTGCCTGTGCATCTTAAGAAGAATTCCGCATCTTCTGCATTAGTTATGGCAACATTTTTCAGGGTAAAGGTGGATTCCGTATTCGTGGTATAGAACATACCTCCGTTTTTGGCTGTCAGGCTGCCTCCTGACATCTCAAAGGTACTGTTTCCTTCCTCGGAATCTCCGGACATACTCTGGTAAAGGATCACATTCCAGGTGGTATCATTCTGGGCATCATCGCTCATATTTCCGGTAAGATCACTGTTAAAAAGGTGAATAGAATTATTTCCTTCAATACAGATCGCTTCCGAACCATTGGCTGTCAGCTTAGCGTCATTTACTGCAATATCAGCCGTGCTGTAGATTGCCGGAGACCCGACTCCGTTTGAAGTATAGCTTCCGCCATCCACTACCATGGTTCCGCCTCCCCGGTCACTCCGGATGGCTGCGGAAGACTGGCCATTCGTCTCCACGGTATTATCCCAGGCGTAAAGAGTTCCTCCGCCTGCCACATGAATCCCCCCCGAGGTTCCCTGCTCTGTTTTGATGGTCACACCGGAAACATAGCTGGTTCCATTCCCGTAGGAGAACACGCCGGCGCCGCCATTGGCATCCGTCTCAATCTGGCTGTCCTTTACAACAGTAGTCCCATCGGTAGTGAGTACCGCTGCCCCGGTACCGTAGAAGCTGGACTGATCTCCGCCCTCACTCTCTGAGGATGTTCTGCTGATCTTACTGTCTGACACCGTCACCTTGGCACCATTTGAAACATAAACAGCACTTTCGTCTGTTCCGGTGGAGGAAACGGTCTCCCCTTTCACCTCCGTATCCTCGGTATAAGAGTTCACCGCATCATAGCTTTCCGGGGCGCTCTGGGCACCGCCGGGACCTCCGTTGCCTCCGGGACCTCCATTGCCGCCGGGGCCTGCCGGCATCACTGTGATCGTAGCCGCATTTCCACTATCATCTAAAGTAATGGAAACCGTGTCGCCTTCCTGAATATCCGATGCACTGATGGTCTCAGTCTCCATCTGGGGCGGCTGGCCGTTCTGGTTCTGGTCACTTCCATTCTGGCCCGATGGAGCCTCGCCATCGGGTTTTTCGGGCGGCTGGCCGTTCTCATTCTGGCCGTTCTCGCTCTGGCTGTTCTGGTCCTGGTCGCTTCCAGCCTGGCCAGATGGGGCCTCGCCATCGGGTTTTTCGGGCGGCTGGCCCATGACAGCTTTTTCTATCTTTGTATCTGATGTAATTGCAACAGTTTTTCCGTCAACAGTAATACTGTCATCCGAAATACTTTCTACCTCACCGCGGATAGACTCACTGTTCTGAGTCTGCTCTGAAACCACTGCAGTGGTTGCTTCTGAGCTGGATCCCGTGCTGGAACTACAGCCTGCCATCATGGAGATACCCATGACCATCGCCATTGTAATTGCAATATGCTTTTTAGTCATATGATCCACTTCCTTTCAATAAAGAGTATACCTGTTCTCGATGCTCTCTGTCATCGATTGTCAGGAAGTATAAGGGTAAAAAGTCAAGAAATTGTGAACAGAACGCCTGAAAATGGTGAAAGAATTGTGTCTTTAAAAAATCAGCAGGGTGCATGGAAGTAACAATGCACCCTTTTTTATGGCCGCCCGGGACGTAATCGTTGATGTAATTGCTCTCAGAACGACCCTGAAAGATACCAAAGTTGATGGTGCACCCTGGCTCCAGAACCAGAAAGCAAATATCTTATCTTTCCGCCCCTTAAAAAGTGAACTTACATCAACTTTTTCACAGGAAATCCCGTAAATTTGATGTTTTTGCCTGATGATCGATGATACATCAGGCCAGAATATCCGGCCAGGGTTTCTAATCATTGAAAAAGGGGAGCTCTTTAGCCCCCCTGACTTAGCCGGCCTGACCACTTCCTCCCGGCCGGCCCTCTCACTTGCCGGCCGCCTTTCACTTGCCGGCGGCACTCTTTGCCATGCGCTTATTTTCATACATGATCTTATCCGCCCGGCGTATCGTATCATTCACGGTCAGATCCATCTTCGGGTCATATACTGCAATACCCATGGCGACATGAACCTCTTCCCATTTATTTTCCGCCGAGGAACATATCTCTTTTCCGAAGGAAATGAACTTCTCCATGAGCTCTTCCCGGTTCCGGAAGTCTTCATTCTCCAGGACAACCGCGAACTCGTCTCCGCCTATACGGAAGACGGGGCTGTGCTGGAAGACACGGCAGATCATCTGGCTGGCGGTCTTCAGATAGATGTCACCTTTATCGTGGCCGAATTCGTCGTTGATATTCTTCAGATAATCACAATCAAATATCCCAATCGCAAATTCCAGATGTTCATCCAGCTCCAGCTGCTTCTGCACCTCCTGAATATAACCGGTGAAAGCCCCTTTATTTCGAACGGAAGTCAGTGAGTCCACAAAGACCCGTTTGTTCAGGTTCTCCAGCAGATGCTGATCCTCGGATACTTTCCTCTCCATGCGGATGCTTCGCAGAAGGAGAACCACGATCACCAGCAGGATCAGGGAGATCACCGTCATGACAATTAGCAGATTATCTATTACAAGGTCAACGAGGCTGATCCGGGCGTCCTCGGTCGAATAATAGGTCAGGGCTGCATTGATGGCGGAATCCGGCACCATTCCGGTCACCTTTGAAAGGATGGAATATAATTCGGTGTCGCCTTCCCGGACCGCAAAATAATAGTCCATGTCCACACCGGTATAGACGGTGGTCAGGTGGAGTTTTTCACATTGTCTGGAAATGTTGTTAAAGCGGTAATTGCTGATGATTACGCAATCCGCCTTCCCTTCCGCCACGGCATTTAGTCCCGTCGGCGTGTCGGGAAAATGTGCCGTCTTCCAGCCGGGATAATTGTCCACCAGGAACATTTCATAATTCGTGTTCCCCTTATTGACGGCCACCGTCACATCTTTTTTATGGACAAATTCCTTCTGCTCCGAGGCCCTTACCACCGCATCCATCTCTGTCCTCATGAGAGCCGGCGTCATGACCACGCCCATATTCTCACCGTCAAAATCGGTGAGGTTGGCGGGAAACATACAGTCAACCTCTCCCTTTTTCAGGGCTTCCAGGGCAGCGGCAGCGGTGGGAAAGGCCACAGCTTCGAAATTCAGCTGGGCATTTTCCAGACCGGTGGACGCATAGGCCAGATAATCCTTCAGGGCTCCGGTCAGCTCACCTGTTTTGGGATCTGAAGCACAAAATGCCAGATAGTTATCCTGATATCCCACCCGGATAGTCCTGTGACCGTCAAGCCATTTCTTTTCTTTGGCGCTGAGGTAAAGATTGGCTCCCGAACTCCTCAAATATTTCTCGGACAGTTCCTGATTGTAATACTTGTTCTCATCCTGAATCCGGTTCAGGGCAGCGTCCAGTTCCGTCAGAAGGTCGGGATGCTTCTTGCTGACCGCAAAATAAAAATCCGAGGAGCCGATCTTGCAGACCGGCATGGTGGTTTCCGGGTCTCCGTAGACATCCAGAGTAATAAAAGCATCGATCTTCCCGTCCCGCATCATTTGCAGGGAATCCTCCTCAGAGCCGGTCATCTCTATAAGCTCAGCGGAGATGTCATGGGTCCTGGCCCATCCGAGATACAGGTCCTTCTGCACACTGCTTTTGGTCACACCGATCCTTTTCCCGTTCAGAGTTTTATAATCATCAGATGAAATCTCCGTATTATCAGGAACCGTAAAGATATAGTAGGCTTCCGTGCCCATGGGAAGAGAAGCATACAGGATATCCTTTGTACGCTCCCTGCTGAAGGATACGTCGCTCATCAGGTCGATCTCGCCCTTTTTCAGCAGCTGCATAAGTTCCAGCCAACTACCCTTAACATAGACATATTTCCAGCCTGTATAGGCAGCGATCTTCCGCTGGTACTCATAGGCATAGCCGGACCGTCTTCCAAAATGATCCGTTGTATTAAAGGGCGAATCATACCAGCCCACACGAACCGTCCTTCCGGTCTCCTCCGCACGCACAGACCCGGCCATCACAAAGAAAACTGCCAGGATGAAGAAGAAATAAAATGTAAGTCGCTTTATTGGTGTAATAATATTCAGAAATTTCATACCAGGTCTCTTTAGTTAAAGTATTTCACGCCGCTCTCAAATATCATCTGGTTCTGGTCCGCATAGATATTCTTTGCGATATCCTTACCGATTCGCTCGGAATGAGCCATCTTGCCCAGAACTCTTCCGTCGGGACTGGTGATTCCCTCTATGGCACAATAAGATCCATTGGGGTTATAAGGGATAGCCATGGAAGGCCTGCCCTTAAGGTCCACATACTGGGTTGCCACCTGGCCGGCCGCGAACAGCCGGTCGATCCATTCTGCCGGAGCGACAAAACGTCCTTCCCCATGGGAAACAGGAACTGCATAGATCCTGTCCATGTCTGCCTTCTGAAGCCAGGGGGATTTATTGGTCATGACCTTTGTATAAGCCATCGTGGAAACATGGCGGCCTATCTCATTATAGGTAAGTGTCGGTGAATCCTCCTTCTGGTCCCTGATCTCCCCGTAGGGCACCAGTCCCAGCTTGATAAGGGCCTGGAAGCCATTGCAGATGCCCAGAACCAGGCCATCCCGCTCATTTAAAAGCTTCATGACCGCTTCCTTCAATTTCTCATTACGGAAAGCAGCCGCAAAGAATTTTGCCGACCCCTCCGGCTCGTCACCGGCTGAGAAACCACCCGGGAACATGACGATCTGCGCCTGGCCGATGGCTTTTTCATAAGCCTCCACCGAATCCAGGATGTCCTGGGCGGACTGATTCTTAAAGACGATGGTCATGGTCTCCGCTCCGGCCCTCTCAAAGGCCCTGGCCGAGTCATATTCACAGTTCGTTCCGGGAAATACCGGAATAAATACTTTCGGTTTCGCCACTTTATTCTTACAAATGTAAATCTGCCCGCCTGTATATGCCGGCCGCTCGCAGCTTGCCGCTTCCGCCCCGGTCTGGGTCGGGAAGACAGATTCCAGAGGTGCCTGCCAGGTCTTTATCAGCTCAGCAAGGCCGATCTCCTCGCCAAAGCCCTTGATCACCGGTTCCTCCGTGATCCTTCCGATATAGAGCCCCGGAAGCTCTCCGGCACCCTCCGCCATCTCTATTAATAAAGAACCATACCGCTTCCGGGCCAATTCTTCTATTTGCAGTTCTGAAGAAAGGTCCACTCCCAGCTCATTTCCAAAGGCCATCTTGGCAATGCCTTCCGCCATTCCGCCGGCTCCCAGTGCATAGGCCGCAAAAACCTTTCCCTCTGCCATCAGGCCGTGGATCTCATCATAGATCCTGCCGGCCTCCTCATAATCTGGAATTCCGTACTCATCAAATGGAATATCCACGCAGAAAATGTCATGGCCTGCCTTTTTAAACTCCGGGGTCACCACATCAGCCGCGTTCATGTAATCCACGGCAAAGGAAACCAGAGTGGGGGGAACATCTATATCCTCGAAGGAGCCTGACATACTGTCTTTTCCCCCGATGGAAGGAATCTTAAATCCCTTCTGGGCACTGTAGGAACCCAGCAGGGCGGCAAAGGGCTTGCCCCAGCGCCCGGGATCCTGTCCCAGCTTCTCAAAATACTCCTGGAAGGTGAGGCGGATCTTCTTATAGTCGCCGCCCGCCGCCACGATCTTGGAAACGGACTGTAACACTGCGTAAACTGCCCCATGGTAAGGACTCCAGCTTGACAGATAGGGATCAAATCCATAGGACATCATGGTGGCAAGGTCCGTCTTTCCGGAAAGGGCCGGCACCTTGGCGATCATGGTCTGGACCGGAGTCAGCTGGGTCTTTCCTCCGAAGGGCATGGTCACCGTGGAGGCCCCGATGGAGCTGTCAAACATTTCCACAAGTCCCTTCCTGGAGCAAATGTTCAGGTCAGAGAGGGTGGTCTCTAATAAGGAACGCAGGGCCGGCTCCTTATCTCCGGATGCTGCGGCGGCTCTTTCATCGGATGCCGCGGCGGCTCTTTCTCCGGCAAATGCGCCGACTGCCGGCTTGTTATAATAACAATCCTTCTCATCCGGCATGGTCACTGTCACACTGGTCTCCTGATGGGCCCCGTTGGTATCCAGGAAAGCCCGGGAAAGATTCACGATCTCCTTTCCCCTCCAGGTCATCACCAGCCGTTTCTCTTCCGTAACCACGGCCACGGGAACAGCCTCCAGATTCTCCTCTGCGGCATATAAAAGGAACTGATCCACATCTTTGGGATCAAGGACCACAGCCATACGCTCCTGGGACTCGGAGATGGCCAGCTCCGTACCGTCGAGGCCCGCATATTTCTTGGGCACCTTGTCCAGGTCAATGGAAAGGCCGTCTGCCAGCTCTCCAATGGCCACCGACACACCGCCTGCGCCAAAATCATTACATTTCTTAATAAGGCGGCTGACCTCTTCTCTCCTGAAAAGCCTCTGGATCTTGCGCTCCGTGGGCGGATTTCCTTTCTGCACTTCCGCACCGCAGGTATCAATGGACTCAGTGGTATGGGCCTTGGAGGAGCCTGTCGCCCCGCCGCAGCCGTCCCGGCCGGTCCGCCCGCCCAGAAGGACGATGATATCTCCCGGATCGGAGGTCTCCCGGATCACATTCTTCCTGGGGGCCGCGCCCATGACGGCACCGATCTCCATCCTCTTGGCCACATAACCCGGATGATATATCTCATCCACCAGCCCGGTGGCCAGACCTATCTGGTTGCCGTAGGAGCTGTATCCGTGGGCGGCGCCTGTGGTAAGCTTCCTCTGGGGCAGCTTGCCTTCCATGGTCTCTGATAAGGGGACCGTAGGATCCGCGCAGCCCGTCACCCGCATGGCCTGGTAAACATAGGAACGCCCTGACAGGGGATCCCTGATGGCACCCCCGAGACAGGTGGCGGCCCCTCCGAAGGGCTCGATCTCCGTGGGATGGTTGTGGGTCTCATTCTTAAAGCTGATCAGCCACTCCTCCGTGGAACCATCCACCTCCACCGGCACAACAATGCTGCAGGCATTGATCTCGTCGCTTTCTTCCATATTGTCAAGGATCCCGTCCTTCTTAAGCTTTTTAGCTCCCATCAGGGCCAGGTCCATCAGGCAGATAAACTTGTCCTTCCGGTCTTTATACACATCCGCCCGGTCATTCCTGTACTCATCAAATGTCTTCTCAAACAGGGGCTTAAAATAGCCTTCCTCAAAGACAATGTCCTTAAGCTCCGTGGAAAATGTAGTATGGCGGCAGTGATCGGACCAGTAGGTATCCAGCACCCGGATCTCGGTCATGGAAGGATCCCTCTTCTCATCCTGCCTGTAATAATTCTGTATATGAAGGAAATCCTTAAATGTCATGGCAAGGCCCAGCGAATCATAAAGGGCCCTGAGCTCTGTTTCCGGCATTTCCTTAAAACCGTCAAATATCTTTACATCATCGGGCTCATCGTAGGCCATGATGAGGGTCTCAGGCAGGGCTTCGTCCGTCTCCCTGGAATCCACCGGATTAATACAATAGGCCTTCACCCTTTCAAAATCTTCATCGGAGATCTCCCCATGAAGCACATGGGTAATGGCAGAACGGATCACCGGCTCCTCCGACTCATTTAAAAGCTTTAAGCACTGTTCCGCCGAATCCGCCCTCTGGTCAAACTGTCCCGGAAGGAACTCCACACTGAAGACCCTGTCATCCTCCTCCCGGGGGAAGGTGCCCTCATACAAACTGTCCACCGGCGGCTCAGAAAAAACCGTCCCCAGCGCCATCTGCCATGTCTCCTCCGAGACATTCTCCACATCATAGCGGATCAGCAGGCGAACCCCGGTCAATCCGCCCAGGGACAGGTAAGAGCGAAGCTCAGAAAGAAGCTCCTTCGCTTTTACCGCATAATCCGGTTTCTTTTCAACATAAACTCTTTTAACCTGACTCATGTTTACCTCCAAATGTATCACTCATGCCCTGACCTCTTTCCTCCAGGGCCTGTTTACGCTGACTGCTGCGGGTCCCGACT
Source organism: Eubacterium sp. (assembly GCA_017433295.1). Lineage (GTDB taxonomy): Bacteria > Bacillota > Clostridia > Lachnospirales > Lachnospiraceae > Anaerobutyricum. Next base: position 13,650 of record JAFRHL010000008.1, on the reverse strand, counting down.
TCCATCTCCCGATGAAAAAATCAATCGAAATCGCCCCGGCGATTTCGCGCGAGCCCGGCGGCAGTTTTAGCTGCCTTCCTTTGCCGGGCTCTGCCTCTGAGATTAAAAATCTTCCCCATTTCATATATCATAACATTTTTTTCTTTTATTTCCCACCACAAATCAAAGAAAATGGATATTTTTCTGTAAAAGGGCCATACTTACCTTATAACAAACAAGGAGGACTAAATATATGAGAGCATCACTTAACACTTACCAGAAGGTCGCAGAAAAATGCAGCGAATACCGCAGGACCGCCCAGCCCTACGCACCCGTAAACTCAACCCGGGAATCTGAAATCCCCAGCTGCACAAACTGCGCACACTTCACCAACAAGGAATTCTGCGACCTTGATCTGTATGATAAGATTGTGGAGGAAAAATTATAAAAAGTAACTCTTCAGCTACTTTTGTTTCAAACGTCCGAAAGGCGGCCACACTGTTTAAACTGAATGAAAAAAGAACCAGAAATCAAAAAGAACGGAGCAATATTAGATTTACTCCGTTCTTTTATGCTTATACCAGCCGGGACCGGACCCCGGCGTCTATTTATAGTTTATCACATCCTGTAATCCTCTGCCGCCAGCTTTTTAATCCTCCGGTAGGCTTTGACATCCAGAATGATAATGTATACGAAAAATACCAGGATAAATATATCATATCCTGTGCTCAGGCAGAAATCATAGAAGCCGTGAAGCAGCAGGGGCTGGAAAATTGCCTTTCTTAGAAAGCGTTTCTCTCCCGCCACGTCTCCGGCGAGACTGTACTGTTTGGCCATCCCGTAATAATAGCCCATATATATGCCGAAAATGCAGTGGCCCGGGATGGAGAGAAGGGCTCTTGACAGGGCGACGGACATTCCTCCTCCTGTGACATACAGGACATTTTCCAGAGCGGCAAAGCCCAGGGTGGTGGCAACAGAGTAGACCACTGCGTCAAAACGGTGATCAAATGCGGGATTATTCCAGGTTAGCTTTTTCAGCACCAGATACTTCAGTCCCTCTTCAGCACCGGCAACGATTATGAAATTGGCGATGGCCGCGTACAGGATGGACGAAGGGGCAATCAGGTTCTTTAAAAGACCTTCTTCCAGGGCATTCTCGATAAGTCCTGCGGGGATGCAGGCGACTGCACCCAGGATGCAGAGCTTTACCAGAAGCCCGATGGGTTCTTTTTCTATTTTATCCATCTGGTAGACCTTCCACATCAGGAAGAGAGGCGGCAATACCGCCGCCCAAAATAATAATTTGTACATTTTTATACCTTTGTATTAATGTTTCTTCTTATTCTTAAGGGTAAGATGCTTTGGCAGGCCGCTGGCATAATAGGGAAGAATGTTTCCGATAATCAGTGGATGTGCATAGTCCAGATACTTCTGGCTTACATAGGTTCCGTCATTAATGATCCAGTCCTTGGGAACTTTTCTTTCCACATTTGCAATCTCATGGATGTCGTACCTGTTGTAATCCACCATATAGGGCTCCCGGCTCCTGATCTGGATGATGATCATCTGTCCTGTCTCACCGTTCATGGCTGCCTGGCAGGCTACGTAGCCGACATTGTAAGCCTCGTCGATATCTATGCGGGAAGCCATGTGGGTAGCACATCTCTGCAGGGTGGAGAACTCGATGGCACGGGACTTAAGGCCTGTCTCGGCGGTAACAAGGTTAGCCAGGTAGGAAGCACAGCCGGAAAGCTGCTTATGGCCAAAAGCGTCCACATAATCATTGCTGGCTCCAAGCTCACATACGAAGCGGCCGTCTGCCACCTTCACACCCTCGGAAACCGCGATAACCACGGAACTCTTTACTGCTGCCAGTTCCTTAACCTTGGCCATGAACTTATTTACATCAAATGTCACCTCGGGAAGATAGATCAGGTCCGGTCCGTCACAGTCAGCATCCTTGGATAAGGCGGAAGCTGCTGTCAGCCAGCCAGCATGACGGCCCATGATCTCAACGATACAGATGGTAGGCTTGGAAGCGCCGAAGCTCTCGTTGTCACGGATGATCTCCTTCATGGATGTGGCGATATATTTTGCCGCGGAACCATAACCCGGTGTATGGTCTGTCAGGGGCAGGTCATTGTCAATGGTCTTGGGCACGCCCATAAACTTCTGCTTCTTGTCGTGGGCAGAAGCGTAATCAGATAACATCTTGATGGTGTCCATGGAGTCATTTCCACCGATGTAAAGGAAATACTCGATGTCATACTTGTCCATGATGGCAAACATCTTATCATAGACTTCCTCATTGCCTTCGATGGGCGGCAGTTTATAACGGCAGGATCCCAGGAATGCAGAAGGGGTTCTCTTTAACAGGGAAAGATCGGAAGGATCGGTGATATAGTCAGCAATATCAATAAGATCTTCTTTTAAGAAGCCCTCAATACCATGATGCATACCATATACTTTACCTGCGCCAAGGCTCCAGGCTGCCTTGATGACACCTGCAAGACTGGAGTTGATTACAGCTGTGGGACCGCCGGACTGTCCAACGATAACATTACCTTTCATATGTTTATTACCTCCTAAATAATATTTCAATACATACACTATTGCCTTACCGCTGCCTGTCAACAGGGGCATGGGCCTGAACGCTGTATCAGCGTACAGTTAGGTATTATACCAGTTTCTTCCCTAAGACGCAAACAATTTTGAAAATTCAGGGAAAAATCTTCCTGTTAATTTTCCCTTTTCCGACATCCCGTCTTATGTTACAATGGTAATCAATCGAAATCGTCCCGGCGATTTCGCGCGAGCCAGGCGTCAGCCCACCAGGAAGGAGGCAGCAATCATGCCAACCACATATACCCATTATGTATTTGGACAGGAGGTAAAGAACCTTCTGCCAATAAAACTCCAGGGACTCATCGAGCCGCTGGAGGATTATTATAACATCGGTGTACACGGCCCGGATATCCTGTTTTATTACAGGGCCTTCTGCAAGAACAGGATCAATCAGTACGGTGTAAAGGTGCATAAAGAACCCATGAAGACATTTCTTGACCACGCATTCACCGTTTTTGAGGACCAGCCCCAAAAGAAGGCCGCCTTTGCCTATCTGGCAGGATTTATGACCCATTTTATCCTGGACAGCACCTGCCATCCCTACATAAGAAGGAGGATCAGGGAAACCGGCGTATGCCACGCTGAGATCGAGCGGGACTGGGACAGCGTGATGATGCAGCGCGACCATTTAAACCCCGTTAGTCATCTTGTGGCCCGCCACATCTACCCCAGACCGGAATACTGCCGGGTGATCGCCCCCTATTATGATCTTACCCCCCTGCAAATGAAAAACAGCCTTATGGATATGAAGCTGGTACTTAACCACCTGTTCCGTTCTTCATTTGGAGTCACCAGCCACCTGGCCGCCCTGACCAACTCTTTATTTCTGAGGAATTATAACTATCAGCATTATTTCGTAAAAAAGAATATTAATCCCAAAAATATTGACACCATTCACCATCTGGACAAGCTTTACGCGGGCTGCCAGAAGGAATGCGCACACATGATCACAAGCTTGTACGAGGCACTGGCCAGGCAGGACCGGAGCTTTAGTGATGAAGTCAGATTCCAAAGGCATTTTTCATAAATGATAGTATCACTTAATTAAATAACCGGTAGTTTCACTTAAGAAAACCAGATGGCAATATCACTTAGGAAAAGAAAAGGAGAAGATATTTTGAGTAAAAGAACAAAACTGACTATCCCGGCAGCTGTCCTCCTGATCATGCTGACATGCCTGCTGTTCCAGGACAGGACATTTGCCGCGGTAAAAGCCCCAAAGATGACGTGCCATTCTTACGTTGTAATGGACGCAGGAAGCGGCGAAGTGCTTTTCGGCCAGGACGAAGACAAGGTAATCTATCCTGCCAGCACCGCAAAGCTTATGACAGCCATCGTCTGTATTGAAAACGGAGATGTGAATTCAAAGATCAAAACCAGCTCGGAAGTTCTTGGGGGGACCACTTATGGTACCTTTTGTCTGGGACTGGCCCCCGGAAAGAAGTTCACCTTCAGGGATCTGCTCTCTTTAAGCCTTGTCTCCTCAGCGGCAGACGCAACAGATTCCCTGGCTGTGGGCGTATTCGGTTCCAAGGATGCCTGCGTGGAGGCCATGAACGCCAAATGCCGGGAGCTGGGCCTTACACAGACCCATTTTGATAACCCGGTGGGATCCGACATCGGCGCCGGATTTAACGAAACCTACGCCACCGCCCGGGAGATGGGCCTGATCACCCGCTATGCCATGGCAATGCCCATGATACGGGAAACCGTAAGAAAATCTCATTACCAGACCACTTCCGGCCAGGATATCGATGCCAACAGCACCAACTGGTTTATCCGGGGCATTGTTCCCTACAACAGAAGCCGTTACACCATCATCGGCTCCAAATCCGGCACCACCAACGCCGCCGGACATGTATTCATCGCCACCGCGACTGACAATGACGGTCATGAAGTGATCTGCGCCTACTTTGGAAATGTCAGCAAGGAAAGCACCTTTGCCGGCATCCGAAAACTATTAAATTATACCTTTAAACAATATGACCGGGGAAAGCTGGAGCTTACCGGAAAATGCGACGACGTCAGGGCATCAGACATACGACCCCTTTTTGACAACTATGCTTCCCTTCACATTTTCCCCATCAGTGGAGACGGACGTTACCACCCCGCTCTTCCTGTCAACAGGACCCAGCTGGCAAGAATGATAAAAGTCATCGATGCCACGGAAGGCAATCCGGCCCTGGGCTATACAGCGAACTGCTTTGCCTCCGAAAATAAAAAAGGCAGCGTTACCGCCGCCAAAGCTGCATCCCTTATCCAGGACCTGTATCCCTCCCATCTGCCCGATGAGGAGATCAAAGAGATCCTTTCCCAGTGCAGCAACACAGATTATCTGGATGAAAACGAAAAAGAAGCCTTTGCCATATTTGTAAAATCCGGCCTTCTTCCGGATGACAGCTGCAAGAACGCAAAGCAGCTCATAAGCAGACGGCAGGCCCTGGTCCTGGCCGACCATCTGGCCGACTATCAGGTCGGCTTCGCCGCCCGCTACCCGGTAAATCCCAGCTATGTCATATCTGCCGACGGAAGCAGTCCTGCTGCCCCGCCACTGCTCTTAAACAGCAAATGGAAACGGCACTACGACGCTGTCGCAGCCGCGGCGGCTACTCAGACTCCCTGATGCGCCGGCACTCAGTATAATACCTTTTATCCTCTGCATGCCCCATGGAAAAAGTCTTCCTGGGAAGTGCTCCGTTCGCTTTGACCGAGGGAAACAGATCTTCCTTGGTCATCTCCGGCAGCAAGAAACCAATACTGCCGTTCTGCCAGGTTAATGCCTTAAGATTATCCCGGCCATGTATGTAGTCGATCCTGATATCCTCCGTTTCGGAATGCTCTTCCATATACCGGTCAAGGAAATGCTGGAGACTGCCCACAGTGAGCCGGGAGGAAGGCCTGGTAATATATACCTTCTCCTCCTGCCCCTTCAGCACGACCGTCATACTTTGCGAAGCATTGTCATCCTCCCTCACCAGACCAAGCTCTTTCGTCATGTGATGAAAAAGATCATCTGCATTCACATTGGTAACGATCCGGTGGATGGCCTCAAACTCCAGAGCGGGACTATGAAGATTTACGACCTCCGCCAGGGCGAACCTGGCAGGATGACCGGAAAGATCTTCACCGGGATGGTCTGCCTTAAGCTGCTCATAGTATTCCTTTGCCGTGGCCAGAGAATGATTACCATCTCCCACGGCAAAAATTAACGGAGCAGCGTCAGCAGCGTCACCGGAAACCCCGTTTTCGGACTCGGCATAAGCCTGGAGGTCCCTGATCACCTTCCTCTGGAGATCATCGGTAAGAAGCCAGCCCTTAAGATGACCTCCGCCTTTCATCAGGTCAAAATCATACAAGAGTTTCATTTCAGCGGTTCTCTTCCCCAAAGACTCGATGACCTTTCTTTCCCTGTCATCGATCAGCATCATAATATGGGGCAGCTCAACCGAAGCGTTCTGCCGCACACGAAGTCTGGGAGGGATACGCTCCTCAATGGTCCCCTCCGTGGCCCTGACAGGAGATGTACTGCCTTTATGATAATCGTACTGGTCCAGGTCTACCGCTCCAATGATCCCTGCCCTGGTCTTCCCCCTGCTGTCTTCTCTCTCTATATAGATCATGGCATCCTTATAAACCGTCAGCAAATGTCCATCCATATAGTTTTTCATGGCCTGCCGTATGGAGCTCAGTTTATCCTCCTCCTGATCAGTATCCAGATAAACCTCCGGAAGGGTAAGGCGCAGGGTAGAAGGGGCATCATCCACCAGCTTCTCCACCTCGTCCCAGTAGCCGGGTTCACTGGTAAACTGGTCACAGGCGATCACCGACCATTTATTCATATCAATGTCTGAATCTGGCAGCAGGATATCTGCCGGATAAAAAATCTGTTCCATAATAGTTACACCTTTCTATTGTAATAAGCCCTACCGGGCCTCAATTCTCCTTCTATCCCCGATCCTTCTGAGCCTCAATTCTCTCCGCCAGATCGTTCAAATATACCCAGCGCTCCGTCTTCTCCTCCAGAAGAGCCTCTGCCTCATCCTTTTCCTTCATCAGTTCGCCAAGCTTCACAAAATCCCTGGCGTTCTCAGCTATTTCCTGATCCAGCCGGCTCAGCTTATCCTCCAGAGCAGCAATCTCATCGTCGATGGTTTCAAATTCCCTCTTCTCATTATAAGTGAATCTGAGCTTTTCCGGCCTCAGACGGCGCTTTGCCCTTTTACTGTCATTCCCCGCAGAAAAATCATCTGTCCCGGACTTCTTTTTATGGATAACAGAGCCGGAATAAACGGTATCTATCTGCTCCTCCAAAAGCCCCCGGCAGCTCCTCTTTTCCAGATAGTCCGTGTATCCGCCCTCGTACATACGAATTGTTCCGTCTTCAAAAGCAAAGATCCTGTCGGCCACACGGTCCAGGAAATACCTGTCATGGGATACAATGATCACGATTCCCAAAAATGTATCCAAAAAGCTTTCCAGCACCTGCAAAGTGTCAATATCCAGGTCATTGGTGGGCTCATCCAGAATCAGGACGTTGGGCGAGCTCATTAACACCTTAAGCAGATACAGACGCCTTCTCTCACCCCCGGAAATCTTTGAGATCGGCGCATACTGCATATCCGGGCTGAAAAGAAAACGCTCCAGCATCCGGGAAGCTGTGATGACACCGGTGGTGGTGGGAATATATTCAGCCTGATCTTTTATATAATCAATCACCCGCAGCCGCTCATCCATGACCTCGCAATTCTGGGTAAAATAACCGATCCGGATGGTATCCCCCCAGGCAATGCTCCCGGCATCCGGCTCCAGCCTTCCCGCCAGGATATTCATGAGCGTTGACTTTCCGCAGCCGTTGGCTCCCACAAAGGCAATGCGGGCGTACCGGGGAAATACATAACTGAATTCTGAAAAGAGCTGTTTCTCTCCAAATCCTTTGGAAATATTATCTACCTCTATGGTCTTTCTCCCCAGTCTGGCTCCCACCGCTTCGATCTCCACGGAGCCGGCACTTTTCGGAGAATCAAGACGCATCAGCTGCTCATATCTCTCCAGCCTGGCTTTCTGCTTAGTACTCCGGGCCCTGGCTCCCCGCATAACCCACTGGCGCTCCACACGCAGAATACTCTGCCTCTTTCGTTCCGCCGCCAGGGCCATCTCCTCTCTTTCGGCCTTAAGCTCCAGAAAACCAGAGTAATTCGCATCGTAAAAATAAATACTGCCCTTATCGATCTCCCAGATATGGTTGGTAACTCTGTCCAGAAAATACCTGTCATGGGTAACCAGCAGAAGAACGCCCCGATACTGAATCAGAAATCTTTCCAGCCAGTCGGCCATGGGATTATCCAGGTGATTGGTGGGCTCATCCAGCACCAGCACATCCGACTTCTTAAGGAGGACCCTGCAAAGAGCAGCCCTCTTCCTCTGCCCTCCCGACAGCTTTGAGACCTGCATATCATAATCCGGGAGCTCCAAAGCCTGCAATATGGTTTTGGCTTCACTTTCCAGCCCATAATCTATGGGGTCGGAAACGTCGAACATAAGGGCACTCCGGGTATCCGGGTTGTCCGGGCTGTCCAGGCCTTCACCCCGGGCCGGGGCAGTCCGGCCTGTCACATAGGACAGCACGGTCCCCTCATCCGGAAAGTCCGGATTCTGGGGCAGCCAGCCCACCGTCAGGCCTCTGGAGAAAATGATCTCCCCTTCGTCCGCCTCCTCATGGCCGGCGATGATCCTTAACAGGGTGGACTTTCCTGTACCATTCACTCCAATAATCCCGATCTTGTCACCGTAATCCACGCTGCAGGAAATATCGTCAAGAATCATCTTGTCCCCATAAAGCTTGGAAATATGCTCAACATTAATAATGCTCATGGAACCCTCCAGGTCACTGTACCAGGCCATTGTACGTTCAGTGTTATATCCAGAAAAACGCCCGGAGAGTATCTTTCCTCCCCGGGTTAAAGTTCTCTTTATTTACCTTCAAGAATCTTGATGCAGTCGTCCACGACCTTCTCCACATCCGTTCCGGCCAGCAGCCCCAGGGCGTTGACCTTCGGAATCCCATGGTCCTCATAAACATGAGTCACACATGCCATAAGATCATAGTCTGCTTCTCTAAGTTCCGATGACACTTCATCGGGAGTCGTTACCCGGGTCACTGCATCCCAGCCTTTCTCTGCCAGCTTATCCTTCAGTCTGGCGGCAACCATATTAGAAGTGATCAATCCCACACTGCACACACATAAAATCCTGCAACTTTTCATTGTTATCCTCCCTTTTGCCAAAGAGTAAATAGTATAAGAAAAGTCTACCCCTTTAGAGTTATTTTGTCAAGAATTATCAGAATATTAAACCATCGGTATGACCAGATTATTAAAGGACTGGTATGATCAAAATATCAATGTATTGGATGTCAAACAATCCACACCCAGATCAAATATAAAATGGCATGCGGTACTGAAATCATCCACTGTATATATTCCAATCCTTTTCCCCGCACCATGCATGGCAGAAATAACATCCGTCGTCAGCCAATAATAATTTGCGTCCAGATGAAAACCCTGATTGATTGCCCACTGGGTATCCGTCAGGTTGCCATTTACCACCATCCCCACATCCGGACAGTTTGAAAGCAGGTATAGGTCCGGAGCTGCTGTGCCGGGAGATTTCTGAATGGACCAGGACATCTGAAGCAGGGCATCATAATTAAAGGAAATAATATCCATCCTGTTATTGATCCCATAGTAAGAGAGCAGATTGTACAGTTGATCTGAAACGTTCTGTCCGTAACTCTCCTTCAGCTCAATGACAGCCCTTTTATTACTGTTTTTTAAAATGTCCATATACTGGTCAAGGGTACACAGCTTCTCGGCGGGATAACTACTAACTCCCTTTCCTCCCACAGCGGCAAGGTCCTTTATTTCATCATAGTTACATTCTTTAATTTCCCTGTTCAGCCCGAATATCCGGCTCAGGTTTGAGTCATGCTGAATTACAAACTTCCCATCCTTAGTCCTGCGCACATCACACTCGATGGCATCGAAGCTGTTATCACCCTGAGCAGCCAGTCTGAAAGCCGCCTGGGTATTTTCCGGCGCCACCGCACTGTAGCCCCGGTGGGCAATCAGTGTAGCTTTACAATCCTTTCCGGAAGGAACCTTTAAAGTGTAAGAAGCCTTCACACTGCTTTTTGCAGAGGCAGCCGCATATATAACGGCCGTTCCGGACCCATGGGCAGTGACGACCCCTTTGGCATCCACCGACGCCACCCCCGGATCGGACGAGGACCATACCACTTCCTGAGAAGCCTTGTAGGGAGTCACCTCCGCAGACAGAGTAATCTTACTATTTTCCTTTAAATACGGATACTTCAAGGGAGACTCGATACTAACAGAGGTCGGCAGGACCACAGGATCTGCAGGATCCCCCTGACCGTTTCCGGATCCACCGGATGTAGAATTACCGCTCCCGGATTTGGCATTTACTCTGACCGTAATCTTAAACTTTTTCCCTGATCCATCCCGGGCCTTTGCTGTCACCACAGCCGTCCCGGCCTTGCCGGCAATGATCCTTCCTGAAGCGGATACCCGGCAGACAAGGGGCTTCGATGACGTCCAGGAAAGTTTCTTATAAGCTGCCCCGGCAGGAACCGTCTGCCATTTTACCTGATAGGCGCCGCCTTCTGTCAATGTAATAGAAGCCTTTGACTTTGGGCGGACCAGCTTGAGCCGTGTGATCCTCTTACCCACGTAGAGCCTGAACCCGGCCTTCTGCTCCTTATTTATTTTATTATATACAGTGATGTAAGTATTCCCATTCTTCAGGGCGATGATCCGGCCCTTTTTATCGATCCGGGCCACCGATGGCCTGGAAGAACGAAAAAGCAGATTCCCTTTCTTTATGGACGAAGCTTTCCTGACCTTCAGGACAACAGACCTCCTGGCAGGCAGAACGTATCCACCCGAAATATTGCTAATAGCCAGGCCGGAGCCTGCTTTCCCGGCGGCAAAGCTGTCAAGGGGAAAGCACATCAGCATAAAACAGAAAGAGAGAATAGTGCCGCTATAAACTCCTTTACTTACATTTGTATCCATTGTCATCCTTCCGCTCTGCCCGCATACAGGCAGCCAAATCAAATCTGCTGTTCATTCTTTAAGGCTTCCGGACCCTTATTCCACTTCTGATCCTTCTCTGACATGATCAGCGGTGATCCTTCAAAAGTATAACCCTCTGCAGAAGCCGAGCCGGAATAAGTCCCTTCCACACCGGGCCACTTTATTCCCAGCTCCGGGTCATTCCAGGCCATCCCGCCCTCATCATTGGGATGATAAAAATCATCACACTTATAGCAGAACTCCGCAGTCTCACTGAGCACCAGAAATCCATGGGCAAAACCTCTGGGAATCAGAAACTGCTTGCGGTTCTCTTCCGTCAGGATCTGACCATAGTGCTTCCCGTAGGTAGGAGAGTCCGGCCGAAGGTCCACCGCCACATCATAGACAGCGCCTTTGATCACACGCACCAGCTTGGTCTGGGGATAATTTATCTGGTAATGCAGGCCACGAAGAACCCCTTTTACGCTCATGGACTGGTTGTCCTGAACAAATGTAATGTTCAGACCGGCTTCCTCCATATCCCGCTGCGAATAAGTCTCCATGAAATAGCCTCTGTTATCACCATGCAAAGCAGGGATTATCTCACAGAGTCCTTCTATGCCTCCAAGATTTTTCTCAACTAATATCTGTCCCATCAGTAGAGAACCTCCATATACTTCCCATCTAAAACATCCTTCAGATACTGTCCATACTGATTCTTCTTCATCACCTCATATACCTCAAGCACATCCTCCTCAGTGATCCAGCCATTTAAATAAGCAATCTCCTCAAGGCAGGCCACCTTCCTGTGCTGGTGCTGTTCCACAGTCTTAACAAAATTCGTAGCATCCACCAGGCTCTCATGGGTCCCCGTATCCAGCCAGGTAAAGCCCTGACCCAGAAGCTCCACATTCAGATTTCCATTTTCCAGGTAAATACGGTTCAAATCAGTAATCTCAAGCTCACCCCTGGCGGAGGGCTTCAGATTCTTCGCATACTCCACCACCTTGTTATCATAAAAATACAGACCTGTCACACAATAATTACTCTTGGGATGCTCAGGCTTCTCCTCGATGCTGACGGCTTTGCCATGATGGTCAAATTCCACGATACCAAAACGCTCCGGATCATCCACATAATAGCCGAAAATGGTGGCACCCCTTCCCTCCTCGGCGTTCTTAAGGGCAGCCTTCAGCCTTTTCTTCAATCCATGCCCGGAAAAGATATTATCCCCAAGTACCATAGCCACCGTATCATCACCGATAAAATCTGCACCGATAATAAAGGCCTGGGCAAGACCGTCAGGACTGGGCTGCACCGCATAGGAAAGATGTACCCCGAACTGGTGCCCGTCAGACAGAAGCTCCTCAAACCTGGGGGTATCCTGGGGCGTGCTGATAATAAGAATATCCCGGATTCCCGCATTCATAAGAACCGACAATGGATAATAGACCATCGGTTTATCATATATGGGCAGCAGCTGCTTACTTGTCACTCTGGTTAACGGATATAATCTAGTACCGGAACCACCGGCTAAGATGATGCCTTTCATAATTTTTATCCTCCTGATTATAAGTAAAAACTGGGATTGTAATCGTATTTATTATACTATATATGAGATAATCATTCAACAGCAGGAAAGCCAGCTTTTTCATGTGTAAAACCAGGATTCCTCCGGTTTCTTAACTGGCAATTGCTAAAATTGATCCTTCGGGAGCAGGTTCATTATTACTCGATTACTTAGGGTTATCTGATATTATCTCAGTCATCTTTTCCCTTAGCTGCTCCACAGTAATACCCAACTCTGTTGCACCCTGTTCAAGAGTAATCAGGCCTTTCTTAACAATATTTATTATGGCTATCTCCTGACCTTCACTCTTTCCCTCCAATCTGCCCTCTTTCCTGGCTTCTTCCCGTTCTTCCCTTAACAACTCCTGAAGATGCATGTATCTTTCTCCCATCTCCCTGTTACCTTTTATTTGGCGAATCCTGTTCTGGATCCTGGTAATGAAAATATCTTCTGAGGGATATTCACTTTCCGTCAGGGACTTACTTGTAAACTGCAGAAAACGGACCAGCTCGTCCGGAACTTCTCCGGCATTCTGCCCACCATTATTTAGAATAATCGTATGTACTCCGTCCCGGATATGCATCTCCGGGCACTCTGTATATTGACTATGGATGGAGTATCGATATTTTCCCTGATGGAATGGATCATAATTCATGATAAATATCACATAACTCTCCGGGAGTTTGTCATAAAACATACCGCTCATCAATAATTCCATGTCCATCTGAGAGTGATAATAACGGCTCCTCTTTTCTACCGGTGTAGATCTGACCTGCATTTCCACATCGTAATGAGTATTATTCTCGTCTTTAGCGTAGATATCCAGTCGTATACCTTTGTACTCGGGATGGTAGGACAGATTCTTTTCAGGTATGATTTCCAGGTGTCCGATCGGGAAACCCAGAATCCGTTCCAAAAGTTCCTGACATATAGACTTGTCTGTCATGACTGCCCCGAACATAAATCCATCCAATACGGTCAGTTCCTGCAAAGATTTATAATTTCTTTCCATAAATGATTCCTCCTGAAACCGAAGGAATCCTGTGTGGACATTATAGCATGGCTAAAGAAGGTAATCAATGGGATATTTTTACATTCGCGTCACTGTGTTACTACTATATCTATGTTAATTCTTCATTTTTTTCGCACTAAAGGCCTGAAGGCTGTAAAAACAGCCATCAGACATTAAGAAAAGTAAGGAGCTCATCAAGTGTTTTGCCACTCCTTTTATAGGCATCAATAATCTGCCTGGTTTCGTATTCCTGCTTTTGCTGCTGAAGCTCAAGGACCCGCTCTGAAAGGGTGTCCACTTTTTCCTGAGCCTTCTTAAGGTCTGCCTCTGCTTTCCTGAGCTCGGTTTCAATCGTAGATATCGATTTC
>JAFRHL010000007.1 GCA_017433295.1 Eubacterium sp. | reverse complement strand
TTGTTTTTTTCCTGTTAAGGGCCTGATAGCGTCTTGTCAGAGGAGAGATTTTGAGTTAAAATATTATTGGCGAATTGTGTGTAAAAAAGATATTCACAGATATATGAAAGGTATTGCTGGGAGTAATTATCTCTTTCCAAATTGCCAGCTAAAGGTTGATTCATGTCGGTTTTTATGCTATATTTTTACTGAATTTTATCATATTGTCTTATGCAAAGAGTATATTAATGATACTATCAAGAATACATAATTTGTATATTGCTAATAAGATAATTCCTGATGGAGCTTTTTCAGATATCGTATCTTCAGGGAAAGGTGGTGGGAAGCATTGAATCATGGAATAAAACATAAATTAAGTTCACAAAAGGGTGCTTCCATCACTTATGCATTATTGCTATTTCTGGTGTGCGCTGTTATAAGTTCTGTGGTGCTGACCGCCGGAACGGCCGCATCAGGACGCATGAGCCAGATTGCTGAGATGGACCAGAAGTACTATTCAGTGACATCGGCTGCGGAACTTATTAAGGAATTGGTTAACAGTAAAAGAATAGTTGCTAAAGGAACCCTTGTCGAGACTGTTACCAAAGACCAGACAGGAGCTGAGCAAAGTGGAACAGAACATACGGAATCTGATAAGATAACTATTTTTGAGGATGGCGTGCCAGTCGGAACTGCTGAAAAAAATAGTTCGGGTGCATATGTATTGTCGTCTCCTAATACCATTAAGAATTCATTTGCTGCGGATGCGGTTTACACTTTGATGACCGCCGGCAGTACTGATGAAATTGTGAAAAATCTCACATTAGAAGCGGCCGGATCTGATTCGCTTAAAGTGGATATAGTGGAGACCATTAATCCGGCAGATGGAAGCCTGACGTTTAAAGTTTCCAATGCCGCGGCGGAAGGAGCAAAATACAGTCTGATACTGCGTTTTGAAGCGGACACAAGTACCAGTACAGGAACGAAGTCTGCTGACGGACCCAGGGAGCATATTACTGATAATGGCAGCAAGTATGATTATGTCACGACAACTACGGAGACGACAACCAGCACATGGAAATGGAATCTGTCTGATATGACGACAACTTATTAAGCTGGAATCATTCAGATTATGATTTGAGATATAACAGGAGGGCATGTACTATGGGACTGTCTGGCAATAGTTTTTCTGAAAATAATGAAATCAACAGGGTCAAACAGAGCAATGCCGTTCAAAAAATCCGCAGCAGCAAAGGGGAGTCTATAGGGGAGACACTGGTGGCATTACTGATTTCCACCCTGGCCCTGACCATGCTTGCCGGAGCCATCACCACAACATCAAATATAGTAAAAAATAGCAGAGAACATCTTGGCAGATATTATCTTAAAAATGAAGATGATAATGGTGTAGTAAAAATGACAGGTGCAGATGATACCAAAAAAATCCAAATCACGATTACTGAAAGTGGAGGGCTCGGCATTTCCGAAGATGTTTATTATTATCAGAATGGTGAATTTGGAAGTAAAAAAACGGTGACTTCTTACAAGTTAAAGAAATAGTGGTTACGATATGATTGTCAGGAATTATAAAGGAAAATTACATAATAACAGAGCGTTTACTCTGGCGGAGACTTTGGTAGCCATACTGATCCTGCTTATGGTTTCCTCTATTCTGGCCTCCGGTATCCCCGTTGCGAAGAAAGCATATGATAAAGTGGTAGTGGCTTCAAATGCGGAAGTTCTCTTATCTACTACCATATCAGCCCTGCGCAATGAGCTGGGCACTGCGAGAAATGTCAATACCAGCGAGACTACTATCACTTTTTTTAATGAGACTTTAAATACCCGCTCCAGAATATATCTTGCCGATGGCAGTGAAAAAGAGCCTGATAACAAGCCGATTCCGCAGGGTACCATTATATATCAGCGCTACTATAAGACGAATATAAGCAGTGACGATGACGGGACCGGAGATAAAATCCGTCTTGTTTCCGCAGAGGCTTCTAATAAGAATCTTATTGTTACTTATGGTTCAGTGGCATATTCCGGCGGAATCATTACATTTACAGATCTGAAGGTCCTCCGGGAAACAGGGGGCGCTCCCCTTGCCGAAAGACCGGCTCTTTCCATACGTTTAATAGCAGAGAATCATTGAACATTTAAAGAATATTGAATCATATCTGAAGTCATAGCCAGTGACATGGTTTTTAAATGAGAGGACTCAATATATGATAGAATTAAAAAATACGGTTCAAAAGAATAATAATCGTGGTATGACCATGGCAGAAATGCTGATCGTTATTGCCATCATAGGTATACTAAGCTCGGTGGCCTTTATCAGTGTTGTATATTATCAAAGATCCATGGCACAGCTGGAGCGTGATTCTATAGCTAAGGAGATTTTTATTGCTGCCCAGAATCATCTGACTGTTTCTTATGGAGAAGGATATTTAGGTGCCGGAGATGCATCTAAAGGTGCAGGTCTTAGTGAAGAACAAAAAGAAGCGAAAGACAAAGAAGCTTTTGGAGAAAAAGATACCACGGGAGAAGAAAAAGATGTCTATTATTATGTTGTAAACAATGGGGCTGTTGCCGGAAATGGCGGTGCCATGTTTAATCTTATGCTTCCTTTTGGCTCCATTGATGAGACAGTGCGGACAGGAGGAAGCTACATAGTAAGATATCAGAAGAGTACCGGCACAGTGCTGGACGTCTTTTATTGCTCTGCCTCCGGGACACCGGCAAAGTTTAACCATACACTTAATGCAGGTGATTATAATACTGTTATGGGTATGAGAGATACAGCTACTGAAAATAAAAAGTCTGCGCGAAGGGACTGGGATGGAAGAGTCCTCGGCTGGTACGGCGGCACAAAGGCTGCAAACCTGCCAACAACTACTTTAAAGAGTCCGCTAATAAAAGTTACCAATGCGGAAAAGTTGTATGTTACGGTTACGGATCCTAACTTTGACGGAACAAAAAGCGATGCATCGCTTCGTCTAATAATTACAGGTGAGACCAGCGGGGCCAAAAAATATTTTGATCTTAACAGGGAGAATAAAGACAACATTACATATAAACAAAGCGATCCCAAGGATTCAAATCAGAATAATCATGTAATCATTCTTGATGACATTACTACTTCAAGCTCGAATATGCACTTCGCAACTTTGTTTGGAGCAGGCTCAGGGAACCTTGAAGGACCATTTTTGCCGGGTGAGAATATTAAAATTCAGGCAGTTGCTTTCAGTAAAGACAAGCTTGCAAATATTGCTTATAGTGCGTCTATCACTACCAACAGTTTGTTTGCGGATGGGACAGAGATTCAAGAGAATCCTATTTACGATGCTCAAACATGTTTTAAGATTAATAATATTAGACATTTGGAGAATCTTTCTCCTGCTGTTTCGGGGATTGATTATACCAAGCCACAGTATTTTTGGGTAAAAGCTGAACAAACCAGCGATTTGAACTGGGTTGATTTCCAGAAAGAGACAAAAAAACTAGATACAGGAGAAGAAAATGGTTTTGAAGTAAAGTGTGTATATAGCCATGATGGCAATAACAATACTTTGATTTCAGGAAAAGGATATTTTATGCCCATTGATTTGTCTGGAACTGGTAAACTTTCTTATGATGGCCAGAAACACAGTATTTCGGATATTTCTATAAAATACAAAACAGGTGTGGCTAATCATGCAGGATTATTCGGCTCAAACACCTATGTTACCGGGATTTCTAATCTTGCCCTCATTGATTTTACCGTAGAAGGTAACAGCAGTGCCGGTGCCCTTGCAGGAACACTTTCGGATACTACGAAAGTTTCTAATGTGGTCGCTTATAATAAAACCGGGACTTCTGCAGTATCAGTAACCGCCACCGCTGGAACTGCCGGAGGCCTGATCGGCATCCTGAAAGGGGGAAGGGTTGAATACAGTGCAGCGGCTTTGACAGTTAAGGGAACCGAGGCTGCAGGAGGCTTAATTGGAAAAGTATCTACCAATATTGAAAGTGACACCAAGGCAGTAACTATTACCGGATGTTATTCCGGCGGGCATACGGATCAGGGAGAATATTTTGAACATAGCGGAGGAAGCAAAAGTACGGCAATCTATAATGTTTCCGCAGGCAGTGAAAGCAGCACAAGTGCTGCAGCCGGAGGTTTGATCGGCATTGTTGATAATCCGTCGGGTTCCGGTAAAAATGTAGAAATCAATGAGAGTTATTCCACCTGTTCAGCCAAAGCGACAGTTTCCGGCAGCGGAGGCTCAGCTAAAACAGGAGGTTTTGTGGGTGACGGAACAGGGATAAGCGGCATAAGCTATTGTTATGCCACAGGTCTTGTGGGCATGAATGATCTGACAGAATCCTTAACTGGAGGCGGTCCTAATCCCAACAGTACCATCGGAGCTTTTGCCGGAACATTGTCTGATACCCTTTATCCTGTCGCCTGCTATTACTATTCTATTATTAATGAAGTCCAAAAGAAAGTAACCAGCGGCGGACAGACTAAATCAGAGCTGGATCATTATCTTGGAGCTGTCGGAGATAAAGATAATGCAAATATTGATGCCCTGGATACATCCGCAGATACATATAATGATTTTGTGGGAAGCCCAAACAGATCTGTGGGACCGGAGAATGCATCTTATTATATTGACGGTTGGCAGGATGCCAAACCCTATGATTCCTCACTTATGCAGTATTATAATGGAAAGTATAATTTTAAAACGGTCTATCAGTTATATAAAGATTCATATCCTGATGCCCCTAACCTGTATAATCCGGGAGCAACGACTGAGGAGGAAAAGAAGGATTTCTTCGTCAAAGTACATTACGGGGACTGGCCGGCTCCGGAGATTTTCGTCATTAACACAAAATAATAATGCAACCGATCACATCCGTGCGCGAAAAGCCCTACAGGACTATTTTAGCATCGCAGGAACGGGTATATAATCTAATTATAGTAAATCATAAACAGAGGACTCAACCATGTCAGAAACAGAAAACCAAAAACCTAGGAAAAAAAGAAAAAGCGCCAAGCCCCATCGTCTTGGCGATATCCTGATTGCCGCCGGGATGCTTACCCAGGAGGAACTGGAAGAAGGCCTTAAGATGCAGAAGGGCTCCGGAAAGCGTCTGGGAACGGTGCTGCAGGAGCAGGGGTTCATTACCGAGAGTGACCTCATCGAAGCCCTGCAGATGCAGCTGGGTATCGAGTTTATTGATCTGAGCAAGATCAACATACCCACAGAGTTAGCCCAGGTGGTGCCCAAAAACATAGCCAAGCAGCACCAGGTGGTTCCGGTACGTATTTTCCGGGATGAACTCTATCTGGCCATGAGTGACCCGCTGAACTTCTACGCCATTGAGGAGGTCCGGCAGGCAGTCCGCCGGAAGGTGGTACCCATGGTGGCCACCTCCAACGCCGTGGAGCGGGCCATTCAGATCCTTTATGGTAATGAGGGAGCGGCCAAGGCCATTGAGGAGATGAAGCGGGAGGCCGCCATATCCAGGGATGATTCGGGCCCCGATGTTTCCTTCACTTCCAATGTCATCGGGGAGGAATCGGAAAACCAGGCTCCGGCCATCCGCCTTGTAAATGCCATTATTGAGAGGGCTGTGGCGGAGCGCTCCAGTGATATACATATAGAACCCAGAGAAGAAGAATTATCTGTCCGCATGAGGATAGACGGTCTGCTGAGGGATATCCTTACGGTTCCCCAGAACCTGCAGGCGGCGGTGATCTCCCGTATTAAGGTCATGAGTAATATGGACATTACCGAGCGCCGGATTCCCCAGGACGGACGTTTTAATGTAAGACTGAGAGATAAGGATATTGACCTGCGTGTATCCACCCTGCCCACTGTTTATGGGGAGAAAATCGTAGCCCGTCTGCTGGATAAGTCCGGTATGAGACTTAACCGGTCTTCCATCGGCCTGATCGGAGACGATATCAATAAATATGAGAGGCTGATCAAGATCAAGAGCGGCGTGATCCTCATCGTCGGGCCTACCGGAAGTGGTAAGTCCACCACCATGTATTCCATGATCCACGACCTGAATAACCGGGAGGTAAACCTGATCACATTGGAGGATCCGGTGGAATACAATATTGATGGAGTAAACCAGGTTCAGATCAACGAAAAGACCGGCATGACATTTGCCAGGGGACTGCGGGCCATCCTTCGTCAGGATCCGGACATTATCTGTATCGGTGAGATCCGTGATGGTGAGACGGCCGAGATCGCCATGCGGTCTGCCATCACCGGTCATGTGGTTTTATCCACCATTCATACCAGTGACGCGGTAGGTACTATCGAGCGACTGGTGGATATGGGAGTGGAGCCCTATCTGGTGGGAAGTGCCCTGAAGGGAGTTTTCTCCCAGAGACTGGTCAGAAAAATCTGTCCCAACTGCAGGCAGGCCTATGAGCCGGATGAGGAAGAACAGGATTCACTGGGACTTGAGTATGAACCGGGAAGGATCTTCTACAAAGGAAAAGGCTGCCCCGAGTGCTTTGATACAGGTTACAGAGGGCGGACCGGCGTGTTTGAGATCCTGCCCCTTGATATAAAGGTACGACGCATGATCGCCGGCCGTATGGGCAGAGAGGCCATAGAGGAGAAGCTGACGGATCCTTCCAGCGGCTTTACTTCCTTAAAAGAAAATGCCATCCAGCTGGTTAAGGATGGCGTGACCACATCCGACGAGATCCTGCGTGTGATCTATGAAGATATCTGATAGAGGTGATTATTATGAAAATGACGATTGAGGAACTGGTTTTAAAGGCAAAGGAAGATGGTGCTTCCGATATTCATCTGATTTATAATCTGCCTCCCAAATACCGCAAGGACGGCGCCCTTGTGAATATGGATGATGAACCTCTGAATGATGAGGACTGTTTCAATTATGCCAGATCCCTGGCCGGCACAGATGCGGCCTATGAGGAATATGAACGTACAGGTGAGCTTGACGCGGCGGAAACCTTTGTGGGAAACCGCTGCCGTATCCATATTTTCCGTCAGCAGGGGATGCCCTCCGTGGCTCTTCGTATTCTTTCTGATAAGATTCCCAAACTGGACACCCTGGGACTGCCCCCGGCAGCCATGAACCTGCCCAAGCTTCATAAGGGGATCGTCCTGATCACCGGTGAGACCGGTTCCGGTAAATCCACGACCCTGGCGGCCCTTCTGGATTATATCAACCATACAACGGCATGCCACATCGTTACCCTGGAGGACCCGGTGGAGTATGTATATGTTCCCGATAAGGCAGCCATCAACCAGAGGGAGGTAGGAAAGGATACCGCAAGCTTTGCCGCGGGACTGCGGGCCAGTCTTCGTGAGGACCCCAATGTCATCCTCATCGGTGAGATGCGTGACCGGGATACTATAGAGACTGCCATTACAGCGGCCGAGACCGGCCACCTGGTGTTCGGGACCCTGCATACCGGAAGTGCTTCGGACGCGGTGGACCGTATTGTTCAGGTATTTCCGGAAGGGATGCAGACCCAGATCCGTCTGCAGCTCTCCATGTGTCTGCAGGCAGTGATTACCCAGCAGCTGTGCCCGAAGAGAACGGGCGGCAGAGTGCTGGCCTGTGAGATGATGGTGGTGACCGATGCCATTCGAAACCTGATCCGTAACGGTAACACGCCCCAGATCGCCAATACCATAGCGACCAGCGCGGCCATCGGCGGCCAGACCATGGACCAGGCTCTGGTAAGGCTTGTAAGGGGCGGACTTATCACCAGAGATACTGCCATGCACTATGCCCATGAACCGGATTATATCAAGAAGAATGCATAGAGGCCGGATCATAAAGCAGTTTGAGTCATATATAAAACAGGACTGGATGAAAAATGAAAACTTTTAAATACACAGCAGTCTCCCGGGACGGCAAACAGGTTTCCGGTATCATTGAAGGCTTTGACGAAATGGACGCGGCTTCCCGGCTGAAGCAGAGCTATCCCATCGTCATGCAGCTTTCGGAGGCTGCCCAAAAAGGAAAGGTCGCTACATTTCTCGGTGGAGATATTGGCGGAAATAAATTAAATGACAAGGCATTTACTCTGATGTGCAGTCAATTTGCCGTTATCCTGAAGGCTGGTATACCCATCTCCAGGACAGTAAGGCTGATTGGAGAGAGGATGTCCGATAAGGCTTTAAAGCGTATCCTGATGCAGGTGGCAGAGGATGTGGAGGCCGGACGGTCCCTGTCAACCAGCTTCGCGGACCGGGGCAAGAAGCTTCTGCCCCTGACGTTCCTGGAGACCATCCATGCGGGAGAAGAGGCAGGTAATCTGGATACGGCTTTCGAATCAGTCAGCGAGCACTATACCAAGCAGACCAAAATGAAGGGGAAGGTCCGGGGAGCCCTGATCTACCCCGCCTTCGTGGTTACCCTGGCTGTGGTGGTTGTTATTGTCCTGATGGTAAAGGTGGTCCCCACATTTACCGCTATCTTCGCGGAACAGGGCAGTGAGCTCCCGGCCATCACCATGTCGCTGATCATCATCTCGAATTTCTTCCGTCACTCCTGGTACATCCTGGCTATCATTGCCATAGCCATTTTTATCGGGATTAAGCTTTACGGGAATACGGAAAGCGGAAGGACCCGGCTGGCCATCCTGATGCTGAAGCTGCCGGTGCTGGGTGAGATCAATATTCTCAATGCCGCCAGCCAGTTTACCAATACCATGGCCATGATGCTGAACGCAGGTCTTCCCATGACCAAGGCCGTTTCTATCACAGCCCGTACTCTGTCTAACTATTATATCAGTACCGAAGTAGGCAAGATCACATCCCAGCTGGAAGTGGGAAACACTCTGGGAAAGAGCCTGAGGGATTCGGGCTGCCTGCCGGATATCCTGGTGGATATGGCCTCTGTGGGAGAACAGAGTGGTGAGCTGGAGTCCACTCTTTCCATGACAGCGGAGTATTATGATTCAGAGCTGGAGCAGGCCACAGCCAATGCCCTGGCAAAGCTTGAGCCCATTACCCTCATATTCATGGGAGTGGTTGCCGGTTACATAGTAATTGCTATTTATGTGGCCATGTTTGCCATGTACAATGGAATGTAGATCATATTTTTATGATTCGATGATGTACGGGTAATTATTTATGAAATATCTGAATAACCATCAAGGTTATATTAACCGTTTAATTGCAGTTCTCCTGGTACTGGTCGCAATCATGCTGGTGATCGTGTCGGTCCCCTTAAGAAAAGCATTTCAGTACCGGTCGGAGTGCATTGCCTGCGAGCAGGCCATGAAATCAGCCGGTGACGGCCTGATCATCGAATACCTGCACCGGCAGAAAGAGGATAATGTGGAGGAGGCCCGCAATACGATTCTGGAGGTCATGCCGGCCCGGGAGAAGATCTGTCCCTCCGGCGGCAATGTTTATCTGATAAAGAATGACCATGGAGTTTATGAACCCATCTGCGGCCTTCATAATTCCGACAAGGTCCTTCGCACCCGGCTGAATGCCTCCTGCGCCCTTGACCTGCTGAAGGAGACCCGGAGAAATTATTTCAAGAAGAATGAGAACGAACCGGAAGCCCTGACGATCACCCTTAACAGCAAGCCTCTGAAATGCCTTCACGTTACAAAAGAGGAAATGATCCACCGGGGCACAGATACCACAAATGGTTATAAGGGTACTGTAGCCTACTATGGTGTGGCGGGCGATTTTACATTTTCAGCCAAATATTCAAAAAAAGGGAATGGAGATGCGGCGGAGGGAGATATCTGCTATTTTGTATATGCGGATAAAGACCATTGTGCCATCTGGCGTTCCAATGACGGCTGGTCCGGAGATGCCTATGAGGAGTGAAACAGGGGGCTGAACCGGAGACGCCTGCGAGGAGTGAAGGATGTCAATTTATGAATTTCGGCCCATACTTATTTACAGTGTTATCCTGGCCTTCTGCCTGGGCGCCTGTATGGGTTCCTTTTTAAACTGCGCCGCATGGCGCATAACACACGGAGAGTCCTTCATCAGGGGACGAAGCCATTGCCCCTTTTGCGGACATGAGCTGGGTCTGGTGGAGCTGATTCCGGTTTTTGGCTGGCTGATCCTTAAGGGGAGGTGCCGGCATTGCCGGGAAAAGATTTCCGTACGTTATTTACTGACAGAGATCATTTTCGGAGCCATTACCGTCATGTGTCTGCTGCGCTTTGACCTGACGGTGCTGTGTCTCCGCAACTATATATTTTTATGCATTTTGTTTCTGCTGACCCTGACAGATATAGAAGACATGATCATACCTGACGGCTGCCATGTGGCTGCCCTGCTGGTATGGGTGGCCGCAGAGCCCTTTCTTTTTGCCGGATGGAAGGATGTGGGATTTTCCATCCTTTCCCTGGTCATTTTCGGAGGAGGACTGCTGGCCATCTCCCTGGTCATGGACCGGATTCTGGGACGGGATTCCCTGGGCGGAGGCGACATCAAGCTCTTTGGAGTAGTCGGCCTGTACCTGGGTCTGATCGGCACCCAGTTTACCGTAGTCCTGGCCTGTGCGGCGGGACTGGTTTTCCATCTCTTTTCGGGCGGCAGAAAAGAAGAGGGGCAGGCTTTCCCCTTTGGCCCCTGGATCGCGGGAGCCGCAGCTGTCATGCTGCTGTATGGCGCCCCGCTGGTCAGCTGGTATCTGGGATTACTGGGCTTATAATGAACCCGTATTTCAGGTGTTGGGCGCACCATGAATATCATTGGATTTATAAATAAATAAAGATGGAGTTTTTACAATGGCAAAGAAAACAATTCTGGGAGTAGATATCGGATATGATCAGCTGAAGCTGGCCCTGGTAAGCGGAGGCCGTGTGGTAAAGACCGCTTCAGCCTCCATGCCGGAAAACCTTTTAAAGGAAGGAAGGATCACCTCGGCGGAAACCATGAGTGACCTGATCCGCCAGACCATGAAGATCAATCATATGAGGGCGGGCCATGCTGCCATCGTTCTCCCCAATGAGGATGTTTATGTCAAGAATGTCAGGATGCCTCAGATGACCATTGAGCAGCTGATTTATAATCTTCCCTTTGAATTCAACGATTACATTACCGGTGAGATCAAAGATTATGTTTTTGATTATGCTGTTTTGAAGCAGCCCGGCAAAGATGAAGGCGAGGATCAGCCAGAGGAGGATTTATCTGAAAATGATTCCGGTCCTACCATGGATCTGATGGCTGTGGGCGCCCAGAGGGCTCTCCTGGAGGAGAACCGTGAAATGTTGAGAAAGGCGGGGCTCAGGATGCACATCGCTGCACCTGCTTTGTGCTCCTACATTTCATTGATCAGAAGGAATAAACATATTCTGGCAGAATCAGCTGATGAGTTTGGTATCCTGGACCTGGGCTATAATTCCATCCGCCTGTATATGTTCCGGGATGACCAGCATATGGCAACCCGTGTTATGGAGATCGGCCTCTCCTCTCTGGACAGCGTGCTGGCCGACGCTTACGGGGTCGATATGCATCTGGCCCACACCTATCTGATGAGCAATTTCGAGAATTGCCAGGAGAGGGAGGAATGTCAGAACTCCTACGATAACATGGCCATCGAGCTGATGCGGGCCCTGAACTTCTACCGGTTCAGTAATCCTGACAGTACACTTTCAGATATCTGGCTGTGCGGAGGAGGGTCTATGATCCGTCCCCTGACCGACGCCATCGACGACATGCTTGACATGGAAATGCACCCTGCTTCGGAGCTGGTTCCCGGCGGAGACAATATTCCGGAATGCGGAAGTTTTGTGCAGGCGATCGGTATCACTTTCGAATAGGCCGGCATATTTCTGAACAGTTACCAGGGAGGACATGTAAATGCCTGATTTTAAATTATTAAAGTCTAAAAAGGACAAAAAAGATAATAAAAAAGAGAAGAAGGAAAAAGGACGGAAGCCCGGCTTGTCCGGCAACTTAAAAAAACCTCGGGGGAAGATGCCCGTAAAGACTACCATTAACCTGGCCAATACGGAGAAGGGCGCAGTTTCCCTAAGGAGACTGGCGCCGGTGATAGCCATAATCGTACTCGCCACCCTGATATTCGGTAAGTTTTTTGTAATCGACCGTTTTGTGGCTGCATCCAAAGCCAATGAAGAAGTGACCCAGCTGCAGACCCAGCTGCAGGCCGTTTATTCACAGATCAATTCCTTTGATGATCTGGAGGATGAATATGCTCATTACACCTACTCGGGGATGACCCAGGAGGAGCTGGATCAGGTGGACCGTGTGGAGATCATGGAACTGATCGAGAATGCCCTTTATGCAGGGGACAACACCAAGAGCTGGAGTCTGACGGGAAATGTGCTGACCCTGCAGGTAACAGGCACATCCTTAAGAGAACTCAACGAGCTTTCAAGGACCCTGGATAAGAGTGAAATCGTAGACCAGTGTATCCTGACGACAGCCAATAAGACTGACAAGATCGATCAAAATACCGATGTGGATGCGACATTTATTATTTACATGAAGAATCCGAACAGCGATACAGGCAGCACAGAGGCGGCAGCCGGCCAGCAGACGGAGGAGGGACAGAATCAATGAAGATCATGAGCAGAAATTTCACACGAAGTGAGAAGATCCTCCTGGTGGTCCTGGCCTTAGTTCTCTTTGGACTGGTATATTACAGGTTCGTATACTTAAATATTCAGGACTCCATCAGCAATTCCAAAGCGGAAGCCCAGTCTCTCCAGTCGGAAATGGAGATCAGCCAGACAAAGCTGGCCAAGATGAAAAAGATGAAGGAAGAACTGAACGGCATAAAAAAAACCGGCGACACCTCCCGCATGGAGAGTTATAATAACAGCAAGGAAGAGACAGCTTTTCTAAGTGATATCCTTTCCGACACAAAAGACTACAATATCGCATTTGCCGATGTGACCAGAAACGGGGACCAGATCCGCAGGAGCTTCACCCTCCAGTACCGGACCCGGAACTATGCGGAGGCCGAGGCCATCATGAAGAAACTCTGCCAGGGCAGATACCGCTGCCTGATCGGAGACGTAAACTGCAGTATCGCAGAAGATAAGGTGGCCACCATCAGTATGACAGCCACATTCTTTGAGACCATGGTGGGCGGCACCCCCGATTCCGGCCTGCCCAAGGACGAGGCAGAGACCAACGAGACCACCACACCGGCGGAGGATTTCGGGATTGATGTGAAGTAGACACTCTCAAAATCGTTATTCATAAAGCTCCAAAATAACGCACGAAAGTCGTTCGGAAATGTGAAAATAATGATTGATTTATAGAAATTGTGATGGTATAATCTATACGAAATGAATATGTTAGTGTTCAGAGGGAAGAGAAGACGGAAAATTTTTGACATGCGTTGGGATTTGACGGATTATCAGACTGATCACTATAACATATATTTGCTCCGGCTGAAAGAAGGATCAGCCCGGGCAAGCCCATGGCGGTCTTTGACCGTAGTTACTACGGATCAGACGCTAACTGGCCATAACAACGTTTGGTCCGGATACCCTATCTACATGTAGAAATGGAGGATGATTTATGGAAAAGAAGAGAAATCAAAAAGGTTTCACACTGGCTGAGTTACTTATTGTTGTTGCTATTATCGCCGTGCTGGTGGCTATTGCGATTCCGGTGTTTACAAGTCAGCTGGAGAAGAGTAGAGAATCTACGGACCTTGCGAATGTTCGTAGTGCTTATGCAGAAATTGTAGCTGGTTACTTACAAGATGATAATGCTGCTAGTATTTCTGTTAAGGTTAGACAGACAAAATCCAATTGGCAAACTAATAGTGATAAATCTGTAGCTTATATTGGAACATCTATAGGTTCTACAGAACAAATATCTGTTCCTGCAAAAAAAAGTGGTAACTATAAGGTAACAATTAGTAATAGCGGAATAGTTACAGTACAGTAATAATACATTTTATGAGTCATATTACAATATATTAATAGGAACTATTTTGAATAATAGTGTATCAGGCACCTTCTCCAATAACTGGATGGTGCCTTTTCAAATTCAGTGTATTCAGATCTCAAACAAGGATTTTCATAAATATGAGAATAATGATAAAAAAATCAATTTTGTTTCTTCCAATCACATTACCAATTATTTTCGTTCTGATATTTTTCGGCTACTTTCCGGTAAATTATGATATTGTTCTTCAAACAGATGCCATAAAAGGAGAAGGTATCTGTCAGTCCTATGTATGTCCAACTGCTGGATATGCGGCCTTTTACACTGTCTCATTTTATTTCGGAAGTGAACTGAAAAAGGCAACAATCAAGGGCTATCATTATGATGTTGATCAGATACAGCTGGTCACATCGGATGTTTCACAGTTTGATATCAAAGAACTCGACTCTTACATTAAAGGTATACATTTAGGTCATTTCGATGCTGAGGATATCCTGCCGGATGGTGAAAAGGTGGAGGGCACCAAAGCTACCCTTTCCTCCCAGAATGGAGCTCTTCATGTGGAAGTAAATGATCCTGATCAGGGAGCGACTATTTCTATCGGACAGCCATTTATTCCAACATGGTTTTGGATAGTATATTTTGCTATTATAATACTTATTTCCGTATTAATGGCTATTTTGCTCTCTCTTATACTTGAACGAGTCCCTGGCCTAAAGCTGGTTTTGGTCAATATGTCCTGTATTACAGTTGCTTTACTGGCTGGTTGTTTCTTCTGTGGCAGCTTACCATATATGACCTATGTAAATTTCCTACTTAACTGGCTTTTCCTATTTGCTGTAAGTCTTCTGCTCAATGCAGCTACGCTTCCATTTCTAGGCACATTGATTTGCATGGCATTTACAACAATATGGTATATCGCTAATTATTTTGTTATTAATTTCCGCAGCAAGCCCATAATGCCCGCCGATCTGAAAGCACTGGGTACAGCTGCGGAAGTGATGGGAGGTTACTCCTTAAGGCCAAGCTGGCAGATGGTCCTCGGAGTGTTCATAGTTATCAGTTATGGCATACTGCTTACCCTGGTCTGGTGGAGAAACAAACCCCGGGAAAAGCTGTCGGTTAAAAAACAGGTGATCTCCAGAGCGGGGGCTGTCGTTGCTGGCGTATTATTGTTTTTCATTGGGATCAATACAAAAACCTTTAAAAATCTTAATTCCTTCGCCTGGGATGGCGTTTTGATGAAAAGCTTCCACCAGGAGGGAATGATCCTGACTTATTTGAAAAGTGCATTTAATTCAGGGGTACAGATGCCGGAGGGGTATTCGCGTGAAATTGTAGATGGATATCTTGCTGAGTATATTACTAAAGAAGAAGCCGGTCCCGAAGATAAAAGTAAGGCAATACAACCCACAAATATCATCATGGTTATGAACGAAGCATTTTCTGATCTGCGAACAGTTGGTCTTGATCAGAAAATAGATGTCATGCCTTTTATTGATAGTTTAAAAGAAAACACTGCTGAGGGAAGCCTATATGTTTCTGTATTTGGGGGTGGTACCTGTAATACAGAGTTTGAGGCGCTGACAGGCAATTCTATGGCTTTTCTCGGAGCCGGTGCTTACCCTTACACTGAGAACATCACAGATCCTTTGTTTTCCCTGGCTTCTTATTTTCAGAATAATGGATATGTTACAGAAGCTTTTCATGCCAATGAAGCGAACAACTGGAATCGCAGCATGGTATATCCTAATTTAGGTTTTGAAAAATTTAACAGCATTGATGATTATACAGAATTTGGAGAAATAACTTATCTTCATGAGCAGCCAGCTGATATAACAGATTATCACTTTATTGAGAATGTTGATCAGAAATACAATGGAACGCCCCGGTTCCTATTTAATGTAACCATGCAGAATCATTCAGGATATGAACGATGGCTGGATGTGGAAAAAGCAGGTACGGTGGCGGAAAATGGTTCTGATCTTTATGTTGACACACAAATATATCTCTCCCTGATAAAAGCATCTGATGATGAGATCCAGCAGCTGATCTCAACCTATAGAGACAGTAAAGAACCAACTATGATCATTTTCTTTGGGGATCATCAGCCGGGACTTCCGGGAGTGGCTATGAATGAAATCTATGGAGGAGTAGAATCTAATCTTGATTTTTTCAAATCCAAGTTCTTCATATGGACCAATTATAAAACAGAAGAACATCATGATGTAGCAATCAGTGCCAATTATCTGCCATGGATGATCCTGGATCGTGGAAATCTCCCACTCCCACCTTACATCCGGATGCTCAAAGAAGTTCATGAAAAATACCCTGTCATTTCATCTCAGGGAGTCATGGATTCAGAGGGTAATATATATACCGGAGTTGCGGAACTTGCGGATGATCCACTTATCCGGAAATACCAGTATATTCAATATGCGAATTTGTATGACCAGTTGGACGATAAATGGTTTGAAGCTAAGCGCTGACAAGGGAGACAGGGGACGGTTCTCTGTCTCCGATACAGAGGTCATAATATTAGGATCAGGCCCCATATAATTCCAACCACATTTAAGTTGAGCCGATTTAAATCAACACTCATGCGGCTGTGAAAAAAGTCTAATAACATAAGAACGTTTTCAGACATAAAACTGGAAGCGTTCTTTTTTGCACTTAAGGAGGTTCCTTACACTAAAGGCTGACCGTTGACATTGGTGTCAGATTCCATGAACTTGAGGCTACATTCGATACAGGTCAAAAGTGCGTGGGTTACCAATTGGGAAAAAATGATATTAAATGTCAATAATGTCAAATAATAGCATTATCCAGTTGAATCAAAATTATAAGTATGATATGATAGTTGCAGGGGATTCCTCCGGAATGGGGGAATTAACATGGAACGAAATAATAAAACCTTGCAGGAGCTGACGATTGCCGATGATTTTATATTTGGAGCCGTAATGCAGGATCCAGAGAATTGCCGACTGCTTTTGGAGCGTATCCTCGATATGTCAATCGCTCATGTGGATGTCATCAGGGAGAAGAGCATCATTTATCATCCGGAATATAAAGGTGTAAGACTTGATGTAGTTGCGAAAGACGAGAACAACACAAGATTTGATGTTGAAATGCAGGTGCGGAAGACTCCCATCGGAAAGAGGAGCAGGTATTATCATTCCCAGATGGAC
>JAFRHL010000006.1 GCA_017433295.1 Eubacterium sp. | reverse complement strand
GATATAACGGCAATTCTTTATATGTATTCCAAAAATATCTCCAAGGCAGAATAAGTCTGGTAGACCAGTTTACTGCGTCTGAGATTGACCTTTTCTCCTTGTCCTCTTATAATGTAGAAACAGGGGGATATAATAATATGAACAGAACCAATCAGACCGGACCTGACCGCTTTACAAAAAGCAATGCTATAGAACAAAAGGAAACGTCCATAAAAAAACTGCTTTTATATCTGCTTCTGACTGCCCTGATCATGCTCTTTATATTTAGCCAGTCTGCCCTGCCGGCGAATCTGTCAGAAAAAGAAAGCGGCCTGATCACCATGGTCCTTTCGGAATACTTTAAGAAAGATCCTTCATTGGTTTCTTTCACAGTGCGTAAATGTGCCCATTTCACAGAATATACCTTACTGGGTATCAGCCTGCTATTTACGATCAGGGAATACTTCCGGCTGCAGCAGGCAGGAAAGCTGTTTAAAAAGAAAGCCAGATTCCCTCCGGAAGGAGCAAAGCAAAAATCCGGATTTCCCTTCAAAAAGAAGACTGCTGCAGCAGCCTGGTGCACGGGTACCCTGTATGCCATATCGGATGAGTTCCATCAGATCTTTATTCCCGGCAGGAGCTGTGAGGTCAGAGATATTCTGATTGACAGCCTGGGAATACTGACAGGGATCGTACTAAGTATGGTACTGGGTTATTTCATAAAGCGTATCCATGAAAAAAAAGCTTTCGCATAAAAAACAACGCCGGGTTCTCGTGTTTTAAACACGAAAACCCGGCGTTT
Organism: Eubacterium sp.; assembly: GCA_017433295.1. Classification (GTDB taxonomy): domain Bacteria; phylum Bacillota; class Clostridia; order Lachnospirales; family Lachnospiraceae; genus Anaerobutyricum. The sequence continues at coordinate 156,871 of JAFRHL010000006.1, read as the reverse complement.
TGAAACGGATCATTCAGCGCGAAAATCCCGTCTGTATTACAATGATATCCTTACTCAGATCTCAAACAGATCACTCAGCGCCTTAAGGGCCCCGTCTGTCTCATGGGCCAGAACACGTTTCGCCAGAAGCTTGCCCAGCTGAACACCCTCCTGGTCGAAGCTGTTTAAGTTCCATAAGAAGCCCTGGAACATGATCTTGTTCTCATAATGGGCAAGCAGTGCGCCAAGGGATTCGGGATTCAGCTGCTGGCCTATGATGATGCTTGAAGGACGACCGCCTTCAAAGTACTTGTTCTTATCCTCATCTTCCTTGCCACAGGCAAAGGCTATGATCTGGGCAACCACATTGGCACAGAGCTTCTTCTGGCTGGTGCTGCCTTCAATCACCAAATCCACACCTATCTGGCTGTCCTTATATCCGATGAACTGAAGGGGAATGATGTCTGTTCCCTGATGTAAAAGCTGATAGAAGGAATGCTGGCCGTTGGTTCCGGGCTCGCCGAAGATCACAGGACCTGTCTGGTAATTCACAGGCTCGCCGTAACGGTTAACAGACTTGCCGTTGGACTCCATATCTGCCTGCTGCAGATGAGCCGGGAAACGGGCAAGGGCCTGGGAATAGGGAAGCACTGCGGTGCTGTCATAGCCAAGGATATTGCGCTCATATACACCGATCAGGGCATCCAGCATAGCCGGATTCTTAAAGATGTCCTTGTTGGCTGCCAGTTTATCTGCCGCCGCGGCTCCGTCCAGGATCTTCGCGAATACGTCCGGGCCGAATGCCAGAGAAAGCACAGCGCCGCCCACTGCAGAGGAGGAAGAGTAACGGCCGCCGATATAATCATCCATAAAGAAGGCTGCCAGATAACCTTTATTGGAAGCCAGCGGAGAAGTTTCACTTGTAACCGCCAGCATATGGTCGGCCGGGTCAAGGCCTGCCTTTTCGATGGCATCCTTTACGAATGCCTCATTGGTAAGGGTCTCAAGGGTCGTTCCGGATTTGGAAACCACTATGAAGAGGGAATGGGCCACATCCACAGATTTCAGGACTGCAGCTGCATCATCCGGATCCACATTACTGATAAACTTTGCCTCCATCTTGAGTGTATCATTGGCCCTGGCCCAGTTCTCAAGGGCTATATATAAGGCTCTGGGACCAAGATCGCTGCCGCCGATACCGATCTGCACTACCGTGTTGAACTTCTCGCCTGCTGCATTGGTGATTTCTCCTGCATGGACTTTCCCTGCAAACTCCGCGATCTTCTTCTGTTCTCCCACATAAAATTCACGTTTATTCACGCCGTCAGCTATGACATCCTCACCCATCTGTCCTCTTGCCAGATGGTGGAGAACCAGACGCTTTTCTCCTGTATTGATCATGGCGCCATTATAAAGCTCGGCATATTTCTCTGTAAGCTCCGCTTCATCGGCCAGTTTTGCAAGGCCTTCCAGCACCTTGTCATCTACCTGCTTTGCCGCAAAATTGTAATCAAGACCACAGGACATGGGCACGCTGTACTTTGCCACCCTGTCTGCTCCGCTTTCACCGGCCATCACTTTCTTTAGATCCACGGAATCCTTCAAGTCAAAAAGGGCCTTGTAAGAGCTTAAAGAATCAATATTTTTCCATGTTGCCATCTCATCATCCTCCTAAGTAATCATTTATTACAGTCCAACAATTATATATATATTGTACTGGAAAAAGCATATAAATGCAAGAACATAAAGGGCTGATAAAAACTTCCCTTTTCCTCTACAGCCTTTTCCCTGGCCGTGATCCATTCTTTTTGCTGTTTTGTCAAAGCCTGCATCCCGGAGCAACCGCAAAAAAACGATTCAGAGAATGATCTCGTCATCCTCCTTCTTCTTTCCCGCAGCCAGGATCTTTCTCCTTTCCTCCTCAGACAGGTCTCCCTGCTCCAGCAGTCTTTCATAATCCCGAGTACTTCTGGTCAGGTTATTCCCCAGAAAAATTTTGGCCACCTGGTCATCCAGTCTTCCGATGACGACCCCCATTTTCCATACCCCCTTTTTCCTATTTTGCTATGCCGAATTTCTCTATGATCTCCTCCCGCCCCCAAAGCTCCACATCATTCTGCCGGGCAAGGGTCCGGGCACTTTTTGTAAACCTGCTGTTGGTCACCACCATAGCCCGGTCGGCTCCATAGCAGGCTACAGCGCCCGCTGCCTCCTGGACAGCGGACAGGCTGACATTTTTCTCATACCTTTTTGCCTGCACTACAATGATCTCTCTTCTTTTTTTGAGCAGAAGATCTGCCCCGTAATCATGACTGCCGCCCGTCTCTTTTACACGATAGCCCAGGTGTCTGAACTGGGCGGCGAGATACTGTTCAAACTTTCTGCCGCTCAGTTTATCCACCTTTCTCATGGTCATATGTAAAAAACGAAGGTAGCCTGCCCTCCTGATAAATAACAGCAGATTTAAGGCGCAGCAAAATGACCAGCACACTGCATAGGCCATGAAGTCGGTTTTCCCGGGAGCAGCCAGTCGGAAATACTTATATCCTTCGTAATAAGAAAATATTGTTATTGCAAGATAAACGTATAACAATATATCAAAGCTTTTACTTTTCATAATCAAATGTTTACTTTCTTTATTTAATCGCGGAAAGACTGTGTCCTTCTCCAGCCCGCCGGATATTTATTCTTTAATGTATTCCCCACAAGCTTTCCCCAGCCCAGGGGATAACCGTCTGTTTTCAGGAGATACCAGCCTTTATGTCCGGCCGGCCGGGGCTCGTCTATGACAATGCTTTCACCGCGAAGGTACTTTTCCACCCTTTCATCCCGGGAGGAAAGATCTATGGTCATATCGTAGTCATTACCGGCAAGAGCCAGGGCAAAGGGCTCTGAGGGCTCAAACCGTCTTTTTTTAAGGTCTCCCAGATAGATTCCGTTTCTTAGAAAATGTATTTTCTTCTCGTCCATGGTCCTGTCAGATACATAATATACTTTCTGTCCCCGAATGTCGAGATGGTCTGAAATCATTTGATTATTTACATGCCGGAAAAACTCTTTTAAAGCCTCCTGTCCTTCCCTTTCGGCTGGTGAATTCCCGGACTTTCGTTCCTTTTTCCCGGTTTTTACCCTTCTGCCTCTGCGGGCTCCTGCAAGGTCATCCCCCGGAACTCCTGTGTCCTTTTTGGCCAGCAAAGCCAGAAAATGTCCCTCACCGGCCATCCGGTGGGGCCAGATCCTGCGGCAGAGCCGGCAGCTTTCATGAAAAGTCTGTCCCTCGAAAGAGAGAAGGCCTTGAGAGAATCCTTCATAATCCTCCATGGGGATAAGTTCCATATCCGGTCTCTCCTGAAGCAGATATGTGATAACAGCTTCATTTTCCTCCGGGGCAAAGGTGCAGGTGGAATAGAACATCCTTCCTCCGGGTTTCAGCATGTCCGCGGCATATACTATGATCTCTCTCTGGAGCACCGAAAAATAATCCGGCCCCTTTTCCATCCAGGAATCCATCACCGCCGGATTCTTTCTGAACATGCCCTCCCCTGAACAGGGGGCATCCACCATGATCTTATCGAAATAACCGGGAAATCTGTCTGCCAGTATATGAGGTGGCTCATTGGTGATGAAGCTGTTGGATACCCCCATCAGCTCCATGTTTCGCAAAAGGGCCCTGGCTCTGGCCTGATTGATATCATTGGCGACCATCAGTCCCCGGCCCTTAAGGTCTGCCGCCAGCTGGGTCGCCTTCCCGCCGGGAGCAGCGCAAAGATCCAGGACTTTATCTCCCGGTTTTACCAAAAGCCTGGACGCCGGTGTCATGGCGCTGGGCTCCTGAAGATAATAGAGCCCGGCCGCATAATAGGGATGTCCGGCCGGCCGGTCATCCTTCTCATAATAATATCCATTGGGGATCCAGGGAATTTTGCTTAAATGAAACGGAGCAATTCTCTCGAATTCCTCCGTTTTGATTTTCAGTGTGTTGACACGAAGACCATATTGTCTGGTCTTTCCGGCTTCCCGGTGAAATACATCCCATTCATCCCCCAGAATCTTTTTCATTCGTGTGATAAACAGTTCCGGTAAATCTGCCATACTGCCATTCCTTTTTTACTTATTTTCCGGCATCTCCTGCCCCTGCCTCAGTGGTTGCGTCCTGTGATCCGGTCTCCCCTTCGGGAGCAGCTGTAGAGGCTTCCTCTGCAGCAGCTGTATCAGCCTGGCTCTCCGTGGCTGTGGATTCCTCACTGTGGAGTACTACCTGGGCCCAGAGATCCTGATCCACATTCTTCTTGTAATCCCAGTCTTTTTCCAGATCCGCAGTCCATTCCTCATATTTTTTGTGGAAATTATCCTGCTCTCTCTGACTGATGATCTGTTCTTTATGGGAAGCGGTGGCACTTTGATCAGTGTAGGCAACAAGCTTTGCAATGACATATCCATTGTCACACTCCTGCACGCCTTCCACATTATCGCCATCCTTGATTTCGGCAAGCTTTTTCTCAAAGTCCTTGCCCTCCTCAGACTCACCGGAGGCAAAGGTCTCGCTGGTATTAGTATACTCCTGCTCCTTGGCAATATCTTCAATGGAGGTACCTGATGCAAGCTTCTGCCATGCAGCCTCCGCCTTTTTCTTCACTTCAGCCTTTTCGGCATCCGTCATATCCGTATTCTGGCCCTGGTCGTCAGTCTTGGTCACAGGAAAAACCACACGGGATATGGTGGTCTCCCTGGCTTCCTCATCCGTAACATTCTTATCAGTGTCTTTGACCATCTCCTGCTGGACTTTGGAGGCCAGGGCATTGTCTTCATAGATCTTCTGGATATCCTCCACACTGCCGCCGCATTCTTTTAAGATCTTCTTTCCGGTCTCATCCTCTGCAAAGGCCTTGGCATACTCCCCGCACTTCTCCTTTTCCTTATCATCCAGGGAACATTTCAGCTCTTCTGCCTTAGAATCGAGAACAATGATCTGTTTGATCTGGGTAATGGTCTGCTCTTTGGCGTAGTCCTCAAAGCTGGTGGCATTTCCGTCCGCGTCCTTTCCCATCTCCATGGTCCAGAAGTTGGGTCCGAAATAATTACTGTAGGATGCTTCATACTGGGCAGCGTTGATCTTGGCATAGATCCAGGCCTCTTTCAGGGGCACATCCACTCCACTGTAAGTAAACAGGGTCTTGTCCCCGTCCTTTGTGCTGCTGCCGGTTTTCGATGAGCCGCAGCCCGTCAGCATACCTGCAGCCAGTGCTATAGAGAGTGCAGCCGCTGCCACACGGGTAAGTATATTTTTTTTCATTGAATCATATCCTCCTGTCAAATGAATTGTAAATAAACTGACTGCAAAAACCCGTCAAACAGTTATGCAGACATTATCTTATAGTATACAACATCTTTAAGGTTCAATCAAATATTTTATCTTATTTATTATATCTTTTACCAGCTGGATCAGGTCTTTTTTCGGAACACTGCCGGATTCATACAGAAAAACAGGATGAACTCCCGGTTTAATTTTCATTTTTCCGCGAAATTCCTTCAGGAAGCCGTCAACCTCCTCCACCTTGACCTTTGCCCGGGGGTTCATGGTGAAATAGATCCCGGCACCCCTCTGCTCAACAGATAATATCCAGGCTTCATGGGCCCGGGCTTTGAGCAGGGCCACATCCATAAGCCGCAGAAGGGGCCCGGGGACATCTCCGTACCGGTCTGTAAGCTCCTCCGTCATATCCTCATATTCTTCCCGGGTTTCAATAAAGGATATCCTCTTATAAAGTGCCAGCTTCTGACTTTCATTGGGCACATAGGAAGAAGGAATATAGGCATCCAGCGCCAGGTCCACCGTGGTATCAAAGGTCTCCTCCTCAGTGGCTTCGCCCTTCATCTGGGCAACTGACTCCGCCAGCATCTTACAGTAAAGGTCATAACCCACCGCATCCATGTGTCCCGACTGTTCGGCTCCCAGCAGGTTGCCGGCTCCCCGGATCTCCAGATCCCGCATGGCAATTTTAAAACCGCTGCCCAGATCGGTAAACTCCCGGATCGCCTTAAGTCTTTTCTCTGCCTCTTCCTTCAGAATAGTATTCCTTCTGTACATCAGGAAGGCAAAGGCAGTCCTGCTGGAACGGCCCACCCGGCCTCTGAGCTGATACAGCTGGGCCAGTCCGAAACGGTGGGCATCATGGATTATGATGGTGTTGGCATTGGAAATATCCAGGCCTGTCTCTATAATAGTGGTGGATACCAGGACATCGATCTCTTTATTGATAAAATCAAACATGATATTTTCCAGCTGCCTCTCCCGCATCTGACCGTGGGCATATTCCACCCGGGCCTCAGGCACCAGCGCGCGGATCCTGGCCGCCATATCTTCTATATCGCTGACTCTGTTATATACATAGAATACCTGTCCTCCTCTGGCCACCTCCCTTAAAATGGCTTCCCGGACCATTTCTTCATTGTACTCCATAACAAAGGTCTGCACTGCCCTCCTGTCCACCGGAGGAACCTCCAGGATGCTCATGTCCCGGATGCCCGATAAGCTCATGTGCAGGGTCCTGGGAATGGGAGTGGCCGAAAGGGCCAGAACATCCACATCCTTTTTCATCTGCTTGATTTTTTCTTTCTGCTTTACGCCAAAGCGCTGCTCCTCATCAATGATCAGCAGGCCAAGATCCTTATACTCTATTGTCTTTGAAAGAACCTTATGGGTTCCTATGACAATGTCCACTGATCCTTTCTTAAGTCCTGCCCGGATCTCCTTTACCTCCCCCGGACTGCAAAAACGGGAAAGCATTCTTATGGTTATAGGATAGTGCTGCATACGCTCTATAAAAGAATTATAATGCTGCTGGGCAAGGATGGTGGTGGGCACCAGATAAACCACCTGCTTGCTGTCCATTACCGCCTTAAAGGCTGCCCGTATGGCAATCTCGGTTTTGCCGTAACCCACATCACCGCAGATCAGCCGGTCCATGATCCTTGGACTTTCCATATCACGTTTTGTGTCCTCAATGGCAGTCAGCTGATCCTCTGTTTCCTCATAGGGAAAAAGTTCCTCAAATTCCGTCTGCCAGACAGTATCCCTGCTGTATGCAAAACCCTTACGGGACTGACGCTGAGCATACAGGTCCACCAGATCTTTTGCTGCAATCTTTATCTGGGACCGGACCCTTGATTTAGTCTTTTCCCATTCATTTCCTCCGAGTTTATTAAGCTTTGGCTTTTTCCCGCCGGCACCGGAATACTTCTGGATCAGCGAGAGCTGGGAGGCGGGAATGAAAAGATTACTGGCATCCTTATACTCAATATTAATATAATCTCTGGCGGCGCCCTCGGACTCAATCTGCTCGATCCCCCGGTAAATTCCAAGGCCATATCTTTCATGGACCACATAATCACCGATGGATATTTCTGTTAAGGAGCGGATCTTCTGCCCGCTGTATAGCCTCTGTCTCCTTTTTGCTTTCTGGTTCCGGTCTTTGAAAATGTCTTTTTCCGTGAGAATGACAAAGGGCACATCGGGATATTCAAATCCACTGGCCAGCCGGCCGCTTGTTACCATGATCTCACCCGGCTCGACAGATTTCCCGGCATCTTCAGAAAACCAGGCCGGCAGTCCGTATTCCCTGATATCCGCCGCCAGCCTCTTAGCCCGGGTGGGGGATGAGGACATCAGTATCATCTGGTATTTTTCCTTTTTCCATCGCGAAAGATCTTTGATCAGCTGCTCAAAGCTGCTCTGATAAGAATAAATGGATCTCACATTCATGGCAAAGGACTTTACAGGCACAGGAAGGTCTGCGTCAGCCTGAAGATTATCCAGAAGGACCAGGGGATAATCCAGAATACGTCCGAGGATCTCCTCCCGGCCGTACATCAGGTCCGCCTGGCCGGGCAGAATATAGCCCCCTGATAAGCGGTTCTCCATGGACATAGTATACTCTGTCTCGCTGACCCCGGCCTTTTCCAGTACCCGGCGGGATTCATCAAAAAAGATCATGGTATCAACCGGCAGCCAGGAGAGGAAGGATACGGTATCCTCATAAAAATAAGAAAGCAGGCTTTCACTGCCTGTTGTGGTGCCAAGAGAAGTCAGCTCATCCCGGGTGGCCTCCACCATTTTCCTCAGGCGCTCCTTTTCGGCTCTTTTTTTATCCTTCAGGAAAATCGCCTTCTGCTGCTCATATTCTTCCTTCATCCTGCGGATGGCTTCCGTGATCCGGCCCCGGGGCAGGATGATCTCTGAAGCCGGGTATATCATAACCTCCTCAAGGTTCTCAATACTTCTCTGGCTCTCGGCATCAAAGCTTCGGATGGAGTCCACTTCATCCCCCCACAACTCGATCCTCACCGGACAATCCTCGGTCAGAGGATAAATATCTACAATATCCCCCCTTATGGAAAACTCTCCGGGGTTTTCCGCCAGACCGCTGCTGATATATCCCATCTCCACCAGCTTCACCCGGAGGGCTTCTGTCTCCAGGAGACTGTCATTTCCCACCCTGAGACACTGGTCCAGAAAGACTTCCTTAGGGAGCATCCTTTCCATTAACGACCCTATCCCGGTAACAATAGTAAGACGGTCTCCCGACAGGAGACGTTTAATCACCTTCATACGTTTCGTTACGGTATGGTTGCTGTGGATATCCGCACTGTAAAAAAGAAGGTCTTTCCCGGGATACAGGACGGTATCAGGGTCAAAAAAGCAGAGATCCTGATAGAGCTCTGCTGCTTTTTCTTCCCGGTATGTTAGTATCAGCCGGCATCTGCGATTTCCCGCCAGCTCGGAGACCAGGTGCCCCTTTTGCGAATCGACACAGCCTGTAACGGCAACAGGATACCCGTTGCCTTCCATACATTTCATAATTTTTCGAAAGCTGTCCTGTTTCCGGAGGGATTCTGATAAAACACCCATTATTCCACCTCTTTGGGGGCTTCCTTCTTTGCCCTCTTTTTCCTGCCGACACTGTACCGGTTCATGGCCTCATCTGTTTGGCCGGTCACGATCAGCTCTGCTGCCTTTACTGCCTTATCAAGGGCTTCCTCAATACGCAGCTTCTCATCTGCGGGAAACCTGCTAAGGACATAATCTGCCAGATCCTGACCGGGGTGCCTCTCTCCTCCGATCCCCACCCGGATCCTGACAAAGTCATCTGCTCCCAGATGGGAAATAATACTCTTTATCCCGTTATGACCGCCGGCACTGCCTTTCTTGCGGATCCTGAGCATACCGGGTTCCAGACTGATGTCATCGTAGATCACAAGAATATCTGACACCGGGGTTTTATAAAAATCCGCCGCTGCCCGCAGACTTTCCCCGCTTAAATTCATAAAAGTCAGGGGTTTCATCAAAAGGACCCTCTGTCCCCCGATAAAACCGGTCCCGGTCATGGCTCTGAATTTATGCTGGTTGACCGGTATTTTACAGGCTTCACTGATGGCATCAACAGCCATAAAGCCGATATTGTGCCTGGTACCTTTATATTGATCGGTCGGATTGCCCAGCCCTGCTATAATCTTCATTCCTTTTTTGCTATCCTTTCCCCAGTAATAATCAACGATCCTCTCTGCAGATCTCCCGTCAAAATAATCATTATGGAGCCTTGCGAAGGCTTCTGTCTTCTTAAGATCCCATTGTTCCTCCCTGACAGCCCGGATCAGGGAATCCATATCTGTAAGGATGGGACCGGGCGCAGTCTCTTCAAAGTCAAAATAAAACCCTCTGTCATGCTTCAGATACCAGTCCTTGTCGAAGGCATAGATGAGGATGGGCCTGCCCAGCAGGGCATACTCCACAGCAATGGAGGAATAATCGGCGATAAGCAGGTCTGTCATCATCAGAAGCTCCCGGACATTCGGGTATTCTGTCAGGTCAATGCAGTGATCCGGCACCTTTCCGGTCCTGATCTGGGGGTGGAGGCGCACTGCCAGACAGTATTTATCCCCGCACTCCCGGCTGAACCTGTCAAAATCAAAATGCCTGAGGATCTCACGGTCTCTTTTGGGACTTCTCCGGAAAGTGGGTGCATACAGGGCCAGCTTTCTGCCCTTAAGCTCCGGAAATGCCTGCTCCAGTTTCTTTCTGGCAGCAATCAGCCCGGCCGGGTCACCATGAAGATGATCATAATAGTAGTCCGCCTGGGGGCAGCCTATGGCCAGTATTTTTTCTTTTGGGACACAGAATGCTTCCGCATAATTATCAATAATATGACGGGAGCTTGCCAGAATATGCGTTACATTGGAGGCGATCCCTTCAAGCTCTTTCCGCTCCCGGTCAGAAAGAGCCGACGAGCCGCCGAACTTCTTATAGGAACCCATTCCGTGCCAGAGCTGCACCACTTTTGTTTCCCTGGCCGGATGCATGTATGCCAGAGGCATGAAATTATCATTCATAAAAATATGGGATGATACCGCCAGGCGGTATGCTTTCAGGGTAAACAACTTAATCAGTCCCAAAAGATTCCCGGGCCGAAGTGCGTAGTCCTTCTGGGTAATGATATTATAATGAAAGGGAAGGCTCCGTCTTTCACATTCTCTCTGAATGGAAAACAGGCTGCCTGTCCCTCCGGTATCCAGTTTTTCTATCAGGGTGATCTGGTTCGCCTTTACCTTAAACCGGCGAAAGAAATTCACACACTGTCCAAAAATATAATTCGTATTCATGTCATTCTCCACAGGGAAATCCTTTATTTGCATTACATACTATACACAATAATAAAAGATTTCGCAAGGACAAAGTCGGTCCTGCGGCACAGATCCAAAGGACGGCAGCCCCATATACAACGAAAGCCGCAGCATCTGGTGGTCTATCACCCGATGTCACGGCTTTTGATTCTATCTCAGACGCAGGATTCTCTTCTCTCTCATGCGAAAACCATATCTGCGTCTGAGATTGATGAATAATTACAAAGGCATTACTCCTCTGATGCTTCCAGAGATTCTCTGTACTTATTAAGTATCAGCGTCTGAAGATTATCTCTTGTCTCGGAATTAATGGGATGGGCAATATCGCGGTATTCTCCATCCGATGCCCTGCGGCTTGGCATGGCAATGAAATAACCCTTTTCCCCTTCGATGACCTTTATGTCATGTACCACAAAAGCATCATCCAGGGTGACCGAAACAATGGCCTTCATCTTTCCTTCCTTCGCGATCCTGCGAACTCTTATGTCTGTAACCTGCATGTAAACCTCCTCTAATATATATGATCTCCCGGCCCCCTCTAAACCGTTCCATCCAAATTAAATCCGGATAAAGTACAACCCAAATGTATTTACCCGCAGGTAAGAATGACGGTTATAAAATATACCTGACATTCTTTTCCACAACGATCCTGATCTCATCCTCCGAGCCCACATAATTGGTGCCGGGACGAAGTGTATCCCTGCTCTCGACGATACAGTTCTCGATGTAGGAATCATCACCGATATATACATCATTCAGAATGATGGAATTCCTGATGGTACAATTATTCCCTATATAGACATCCTTAAACAGGACGGAATTTTCCACCTTGCCGTTGATGATACAGCCGGAGGATATGATACTGTTGCTGATCTCAGATCCCGCATTGTACTTGGCCGGCGGAAGATCATCCACACGGGAATACACATCCGGATACTGCTTAAAGAAGTAATCCCTGACGTCCTTTTTCAGGAAATCCATATTGGTCCTATAATAGGACTCCACCGTGGCAATATTGCGCCAGTAGCTATCCAGCCTGTATCCATGGATCTTGCGGACATTTTTATAACGTACCAGCACATCCTGCACGAAATCATATCTGTCTTCCTTGGCACATCGTTCAAGGATCTCTATAAGATGACGCCTTCTGATCACATAGACACCGATGGATACGTTGTTGGTCTGGGCCACAAGGGGCTTCTCCTCAAAATCGATGATCCGCTCGTTCTCATCCAGCTTTAGGATCCCGAACCGGGTCAGGTCGTCCTCTTCCTCATTCAGCTGTGTATAAACAACGGTAATATCCTCATTTCTCTCAATGTGCCGCTCCAGCACTTTATTGTAATCCAGCTTATAGACACAGTCTCCCGGCGCGATGATCACGTAGGGCTCGTGGCACTTTTTCAGGAAGTCTATATTCTGGTACAGGGCGTCCGCCGTTCCCTGGTACCAGAAATGGTTGTCCTTGGTCACGGTGGGGGTAAATACATACAAGCCTCCCTGTTTGCGGCCGAAATCCCACCATTTACTGGAGCTTAAATGCTCATTCAGGGAACGGGCATTAAACTGGGGAAATACCGCCACTTTCGATATCCTGGAGTTGGACATGTTGCTTAAGGTAAAATCAATGGCCCGGTAGCTGCCCGCTATGGGAAGAGCCGCAATGGCCCTCTTGTCGGACAGTCTGCCGATTCGTTTGTTATTGCCGCCTGCTAATATAATTCCTAATGCTTTCATATACTGTCACCTGCCTCTACTGTCTGATAATGGACTCCCCACTGTCAAGAATTCCTTCCGGATAATCTTCCGTGGTGGTAATGCCTGCGATTGCAACATTCTTGCCGATCTTCACATCCGGAGGGATGACAGAATACTCGCCGACGGTAACCAGCCCTCCTGCATATACATTTGGCTTATATTTATTTTCCTTTTCCTCAAAAACACCCAGCTCTGATCTTTCTCCTACGGTGACATTCTCCGCAAGGATGGACTTCATGATCCTTGCCCCTGCTTTAATCACGCAGCCATTCATGATAATGGAGTTGGCTATTACCGCTCCCTCCTCAATGGTGACTCCGGAACCGATGACGGAATCATAAACCTCACCATAGATCTCCGTTCCTTCTCCCACGATGCAGCCTGACACCCTGGAACCCGCGGAAAAATACTGGGGAGGCAGAACCTCGCTCTTGGTATAGATCCTCCAGAACTCCTCATAGAGGTTGAATTCCGGAATTATATCGATCAGTTCCATATTGGCTTCCCAGTAAGAAGCCAGGGTACCTACATCCTTCCAGTAACCCTGATAATTATAGGCAATGATCTTGTCACCCCGTTCATGGCAATATGGGATCACATGCATGCCGAAGTCACAGCCCGGCTGGTCTTTAAGCGTCTCAAGGGACTCCTTAAGCACATCCCAGTTAAATATATATATTCCCATGGAAGCCTTATTACTTCTGGGCTTGTCCGGTTTTTCCTCAAATTCCAGCACCTGGTTGTTCTCATCTGTGATCACCAGGCCAAACCGGCTTGCCTCGTCCCAGGGCACTTCATAAGTGGCCAGAGTGATCTTCGCGTCGTTCTTCTTATGGAAGTTGAGCATCATCTCGTAATCCATCTTATAGATATGGTCACCGCCCAGAATGACCACATAGTCCGGGTGATAGTACTCCATAAACTCCATATTCTGGTAAATGGCATTGGCCGTGCCGGTATACCAGTCTGTATTCTCACTCTTCTCATAGGGAGGAAGTACAGTAACACCACCGATATTCCTGTCCAGGTCCCAGGGAATACCGATTCCGATATGCTGGTTCAGCCGCAGGGGCTGGTACTGGGTCAGAACACCCACCGTATCAATACCGGAATTAATACAGTTGCTGAGTGGGAAGTCAATAATCTTATACTTGCCTCCGAAAGCAACTGCCGGTTTGGCCAATTTTGATGTCAATACTCCAAGTCTGCTGCCCTGACCGCCGGCTAGCAGCATGGCAATCATTTCTTTCTTGATCATTAAGAACTCACTCCTTTTAAGATTTGTAAAATAGCAGCTGCCCTACGGCAAATGCTGTTTAGCTCATTATACCATTATTTGCTATAATTGAAAAGCCGTATCAGGCAATTAATTATGCAGTTTGTGATATAATTCATGCATTTTACCTTATATTTTTGTGAAACTTGTAACAAAGCATCTCCTCTGCTTTTATAACTTTCTCTCGACAATATGATTTTCATGAGTTATACTATAAGTTACGAAAAAAGCAGTTGTTTTCCCGGTTGTGTAATAAAATATACACCGGCGATCTCGATTGATCCATAAATTAATATATAAAAGGGGTAATCAGCATGTATACGATTGATTTTAAAAAACCGGTTCACGTCCATTTTATCGGCATCGGCGGCATCAGCATGAGCGGTCTGGCCGAAATCCTTCTGGACAGAAATTTCACTATCTCCGGGTCCGACATGAAGGCCTCCGGGATCACCGAACATCTCTCTTCCCTGGGAGCCCTTATCCAAATAGGGCAGGAAGCCTCCAACATTACAGACGACATTGATCTCGTGGTATATACCGCCGCCATCCATCCTGAGAATCCGGAATTTGCCGCGGCAAAGGAAAAGGGGCTTCCCATGATGAGCAGGGCTGTGCTCCTGGGTCAGATCATGGCCAATTATCTTCGTTCCATCGCAGTGGCTGGAACCCACGGAAAAACCACCACAACCTCCATGCTTACCCATATCCTTCTTCAGGGTAATATGGACCCCACTGTCAGTGTGGGAGGAATGCTGGACCGCATCGGAGGAAACATCCGGGTGGGGCAGTCCGACGTTTTCCTGACGGAAGCCTGCGAGTATACCAACAGCTTTCTGGAGTTTTACCCGCTCTATTCCATTATCTTAAATATAGAAGAAGATCATATGGATTTCTTTAAGGATCTTGATGACATCAAGCATTCTTTCCATATTTTCGCTTCTCAGACTGCTTCTGACGGAACAATCATAATAAACGGCGACATGCCCCACACCGAAGAGATCCTTGAGGGGCTGACCGTAAAAACCATCACCTTCGGGTTAAATCCTGATAATGACTACTCTGCCCATGATATTTCCTTTGATGAAAAGGGAAATGCAGCCTACACTCTGGTGGTACATGGTGAAGATATTGTCAAAGTGGCTCTCAAGGTAAAAGGAGTCCATAACATAATGAACTCTCTGGCAGCCATCGCCTGTGCTTCCTCCATCGGCATGGACATGGAGAAGATCCTCGCCGGCCTGTCCAGTTTCGGAGGCACCCACCGAAGATTCGAGTACAAGGGACAGATAGGAGATGTCACAGTCATTGATGACTATGCCCACCACCCCACAGAGATCCGTGCCACTCTGACCGCGGCCAGAGAGTATCCCCACGACGAGCTCTGGGTGGTATTCCAGCCCCACACCTACACCCGCACGCTGGCATTTCTCCCAGAGTTTGCCCAGGTACTCAGTCTGGCTGACCACGTGGTCCTGGCAGACATCTATGCCGCCAGGGAACCGGATAACGGTCTGGTTTCTTCCCGGGATATCCTGGCCCTGCTGAAGGAAGCAGGTACTGACGCATATTATTTCCCCTCCTTTGCCGAGATCGAGCAATTTCTCCTCGATCGTGTAAAAGGGCATGACCTGCTCATCACCATGGGAGCTGGGGATGTGGTGAATATCGGAGAAGAAATACTGGGATGATTTTTTAAACAGACGCCGGAAGGGGCGGTCTGTATGTCTTCAAGTTCCGTTGCTCCTCGGAATATCTTGTGTATTGCGGGAATTCAGCCGGTTCTTCCTGCGGTGCAAAGTCACTTTCAGACATACAGACCGCCCCTTCCGGCTGGCTTCTAATAAAATCATGCCGCTCCCAAACCTGCCGGGACTCCCCCTTTTATTTTAAACATCCGGCCGGGGAATCGCTTCTTTTTATTTTTATACATTCCGCCGGGGGTGGGGCCCCTTTATCTCCACAGGTGACTTTGCACCGCAGGAAGCGATGTATAAATCCTCCCTGACAACCTGAAATTCCGAGGAGCAACGGAACCTGGGGAGATAAAAGGGCCCCACCCCCGGCGTCTTTAAAAATAAAAAAATATTTTTTTGAAGATTGTGAATAAATCTGCCCGCCCCCCATCCAGTACTTTTCTACCAGTTATCCACTTCTTTTTTTCACAATTTCCCTCGAATTCTGTAATATTTATAAGGAATATTCCGGGTTATCCACATTATCCACAGGATTATCCACATATATTATGCCCGCTAAATCCCCCTGCTATCCACCGGGCTGTCCACAGTCTGTCCACATAAGAGCAACTTTTCCTTTTCAGATAAATATGTTATGATAGCAGTATCAGGATCTGCATAATCATTATCAACTGTAATTTACAAGAAGAAAAAGGCGGTGACAAGGTAAATGGACACTATTATACTTTCACAGAACATTCTACAGAATGTAACAATAATATCCAATGATTTTATTGATCAGCATATGCTGAAAGCAGATGGAGAGTATGTAAAAATTTATCTTCTGATCCTTCGCCTTACAAACCAGAATATATCTGTTACACCGGATCTTCTGGCAGATAAACTGGAGCTGACGAGAAAGGATGTTTTACGGGCCATCCGTTATTGGAAGAAGGAAGGCCTGTTATCTGTACAAAAGGAGGGAAAAACCGGCCCCGGCAGCACACCTGCTGTATTTACTCCGGATTCAGGTATCACTGCGGCCGTTCCCGAAAAGCATACTTATAGCGCTTCTGAGCTTCAAAAACACATTCAGGACACGGACCTGGAGCGCCTGGTCTTCATGGCGGAAACATATATAGGACATCCTTTATCTGTTCAGGAGCTCAATTCCATCTGTTATATCAGTGAGGATCTGCATTTTTCCACAGATCTTCTGGAATATCTGGTGGAGTACTGTTCAGAACGGGGGAAAAAGCAGATACGCTACATGGAGAAGGTTGCCATCAACTGGTATGAGGCGGGCATTGATACCGTAAAGGCAGCCATGGACCAGTCCGCTCTCTATACCCGGAACGTATTCTCTGTAATGAAGGCTTTCGGGATCTCCGGAAGGAACCCGGGGCAGTCAGAGATAGATTTCATCAGCCGGTGGAATTCCATGGGCTTTGAATCAGACATTATTGTGGAAGCCTGCAACCGTACCCTGCTGGCTACTCATCAGGCCAGCTTCCCCTACGCCAACCGGATTCTTGAGGACTGGAAAAAGGCAGGGGTCAAAAACATTTCTGATATCCGGTCCATGGATAAAAAGCACCATCCCCGGACAGGAACGGAAGACCATCCCCCTGTATCCGGAACAGGCAGAGCCGGCCTGTCAACCGCATCCAACTCCTTCCATAATTTTGATCAGAGGTCCTATGATTATGATGCTCTGGAGCTGCGTCTGGCGGGTAAGACCAGGAGGTAGACATGTCCATATCGCAAAAACAATATACCGATATTATAAAGGGGTATGCCGGCCGGAGGATGGAGAATCAGCTTATCTCTTTAAAACGCCGCGAGGAGGTCTATAACAGGATTCCCGAGATCCGGCATATTGATGAGAAAATTGCGCATATATCCATGGATAAGGCAAGATATATGCTTTATCATCCCGGATCGGATAAAAGGAACGAGCTGCGGGAGGAAATCCGAAAGCTGTCCATGGAAAAGGTCAACCAGCTGGCCGTCCACGGTTATCCGGCGGATTATCTGGATCCCATATACACCTGCCCTGTCTGCAGGGATACCGGCTATGAGGGCGACCGGAAATGCTCATGCTTTTTCAGGTATGTTGCAGAGATTTTATATGAACAGTCCAATCTTACGGACACCCTGGCAGACAGTAACTTTTCCCGCTTTTGCATTGATTATTATCCTGATACTGTCTCTGACCGTCAGCCCCTTTCACCCCGGGAGAATATAGGCCGGGTATTGGACCGGTGCAGATCATATATAGACAGGTTTGATGATTTTCCGGGACAGAATCTCCTGATCCGGGGCAACGCGGGCGTGGGGAAAACCTTCCTTTCGTGCTGTATTGCCAATGACCTGCTGGCCAGGGGGAAAAGTGTGATCTACCTGACAGCCTATCAGTTTTTTTCCCTGCTGGAAGAATATACCTTTCACCGGAAGGAACGTGACTATGACAGTCATTCCTGGCTGCTGTCCTGTGACCTGCTCATCATCGATGACCTGGGCACGGAAATGAACAATGCCTTTATCAATTCAAAACTGTTTTTGTACATCAATGAGAGGATCCTGAAGAGGAAATCCACTATTATTAATACCAATTTATCCCTGCAGCAGATCAGCAAAGTTTACACGGAAAGGGTCTCCTCCAGGATCATAGAGTCCTACCAGCTTATTCACATTTACGGAGAAGACATTCGTGTCAAAAAGGCTGTATCGTCTCTTGACTAATGGAAAGGGGGATGCTATAAGATTTATATAAGCTATTATTTCACACCAGGTAATTTTTATTCGCGGATTAAAAAAGGAGATTAGCCATGAAGCCAGATGACAGTAAGTTTGCAACCGTACCAGTGGGAAGGCTTGGAATAATCGTACATCCGAGCTGTGAAGAGCTGGGCAGGAGAATTGATGAGTATATTGTAAACTGGAGAAAAGAACGTGATCACAACCACAAGTCCAATATTGTTTTCAGAGATTATGAGAGAGACACTTTCATTATCCCCTCTACCTGCCCCAGGTTCGGAACCGGAGAGGCGAAGGCTCTGATCTCTGATTCTGTCAGGGGAGTCGACCTCTACATCCTGGCAGACGTATTAAATTACAGTCTGGAATATACTGTATGCGGACACAAAAACCATATGTCGCCCGATGATATTTATGCCGATATCAAGCGTCTTATCGCGGCGGCATCCGGCAAGCCCAAGAGTATTACTGTTATTATGCCCTTCCTCTATGAGAGCCGCCAGCATAAAAGGAGCTCCCGGGAGTCCCTTGACTGTGCTTTTGCCCTGCAGGAGCTGTCCAACATAGGGGTCGATAATGTCCTCACCTTTGACGCCCACGACCCTCGGGTACAGAACGCCATTCCCCTCAAAGGTTTTGATAATATCATGCCCACCTACCAGTTTATCAAGACTCTTCTGAAATCCACTGATGACCTTAAGATAGATAATGAACACCTTATGGTTATCAGCCCTGATGAGGGAGCCATGAAAAGGACCATGTATTTCTCAACGGTTCTTGGCGTAGACATCGGTATGTTCTATAAGAGACGGGATTACTCTGTCATCATTGACGGACGAAATCCCATCGTCGCCCACGAGTTTCTCGGGGATTCCGTCAAAAACAAGGATGTTATCATCGTTGATGATATGATCTCTTCCGGAGACAGTATGCTGGATGTGGCCAGAGAGTTAAAACGCCGGGGCGCGGCAAGAGTATTCTGTATATCTACCTTCGGTATGTTTACCAACGGTCTGGCTGCCTTTGATAAAGCTTATGAAGATGGTCTGATCTACAGGGTCATCACCACCAACTCTACTTACCAGCGGCCCGAGCTTTTCAACCGTGAGTGGTATGTAAGCTGCGATATTTCAAAGTATATCGCTCTCTTAATTGATTATATGAATCACGAGGCATCCATCAGCTCTGTTTTAGATCCCCATGACCGTATCCAGAACCGCCTGGCCGAATACAAAAAGTACCATACAATTTTTGAGGATTGATTTTATAGCAGAACGCCGGACGTAAAGTCGGTCTATGATCTGTTTCGTAAATATCCTAAAAGATCAGGGGGGTTGTCACACCCCCCTGGCCGTCGGAAGGAATATCTTCCTGACCGTTTCCGCCGCCTGAGTTTTCCAGGCCATTACCATTTGAAGAATCATTTCCATTCTGATCCTGATTCTGGTCCCCATCCTCTGACAGATCCTGGCCGGCATCGGAATCATCATTCTGATCTGAACTCCAGTCCTGCTTCTTCTTATCCTGCGACTGATCATCAGTCTCTTTTTGCTCTTTCCATAATTCTTCATCCTCCTGGTCATCTTCCTCTTCTGTTTCATCCTGACTCTCCGTATCCCGGTCCTGATCGTCCTCTTCCAGAGAGTCTTCAAATTCTTTTCTGGTAAGTCCCTGATGGATCTTATCCATGTAATCCTTCCAGATGTCGGCAGGATAAGTATTTCCCTTCAGGTTGTCTACGGACTTATATACATCCATTCCAACCCAGACTGCAGTGGTATAATATGGAGTGTAACCACAAAGCCATCCGTCCACATAGTCTGTAGTAGTTCCGGTCTTACATGCGGCAGGCATATCCACACTCAGCTTACATACAGAAGCCGTTGCGGAGGGGACATTCACACAAGTCTCCAGGACTTCTGTCATCATGCGGGAAGCATTGGTGGAGTAAATCTGTTTGCCGGACTGCTCATCCGGAACTATGATATTTCCTTCGGTATCCGTGATGCGGGCAATACAGGTGGGTTCCCGGTATTTTCCATCATTACAGAGGGTGGCATAGGCTGAGGCCATCTCAACAGCGGTCGTCCCCTTTGTAAAACCTCCCAGACAGGTTGTATCATATTTATAATCAGCGGCTTCAAGCCCTTTAAAATTCATCTTTTCCAGATATTCCAGACAATTTTCCGGGCCCAGGTCCTGGTAAAGACGATAGGTCGCCACATTACTTGATTTCTGTACTGCTCTGGCAAGGGATATGGACCCATTATACACATCTCCGGAATTGGAAACACGATCCGCACCGGTCATCCGGCTGTCATCCACCGTACTGTCAGGTGTATACCCTCTTTCCAGGGCCGGCGCATACACCAGGACCGGTTTTATGGCGCTGCCGGGCTGCCGGTAGCTCTGATAGGCCCTGTTTAATCCATAACCCTCCTGGTCTTCCTCTCTTCCTCCCACAATGGCTGCTACCCGGCCGGTTGCATTATCAATGCAGACTGCGGCGCCCTGTACTTTATAAATACCATCATCGGTTTTATCGGTAAACATGGAAAGCTGTGTTGACACAGAGGACTGGAGCTGCTCCTGCATATCCATGTCTATAGATGTATATATTCTGTACCCGGAGGTGTAAAGGCTTTGTTTACAACTGCTGTAAAGCTCATCGTATTCTTCATTATATTCCTTTTTCTCCGATTTCGTTGAAAACTGACTTTTAAATTCGAAGCCCTGCATTTTCATGAGGCTCTCGGTGGCGCATTTCATGATATAGGTTTCGGCATAATCATTCGACTCTGTTCTTATCTTAGGAGAAATTTTTATCTCCTCTCCCATAGAAGCCTCATACTGCTTTTTATCAATATAGCCATCCTTGAACATATTCTTTAATATGCGGGCCTGTCTGGCCATGGTGGAATCCTTATGCTCATATGGGTCATATCGGGTAGGACTATTGGGTATGGAGCAAAGGAAAGCAATCTGCGCAATCGAAAGATCCGAAGCATCCTTCCTGAAATATGCCTGGGAGGCAGCCTGGATACCATAATATCCATTAGCAAAATATACATTATTCAGGTAATACTCCAGGATTTGTTTTTTTGAATACTTTTCTTCCAGGGCGATCGCTATAAATATCTCTTCAATCTTCCTGCTGTAGGTCTTTTCATAATTCAGAAAAATATTCCTGGCAAGCTGCTGAGTAATTGTACTACCCCCGATGGTTGCCCTTCCTTTATTCAGGATCAGGGCAATAACAGCTCTGGCCACGCCCTCTAAATCAACTCCCCTGTGGGAAGTAAACTTTTTATCTTCCACTGAGATGATTGCAAGCTTGGCAGCATCCGGAATACTTTCATAGTTCAGATAGTATACATCCTTCTCGCCCTTCAGCTTTTTGATCTCATCACCTTTGGCGTCATAGACAATGGAAGTCTGTGCAGATTTAAAGGTGTTTTCATTACTGGCCGCAACCATTTGTCTGGCTTCCCGGTACATATGTGTAACCGGAATAACCACCCTCACAACAGACAAAGCCACAATTGCCAGCAGCGCCAGCATAATGCAGCCCATCCAGATCTTAAAGATCCTGATACCCAGGCTTTCTTTCTTTTTCGTGCTCCTCCGGCGTTTTCTTCCTTCCGGATTCTCTTTTTGCTTCATAGAAACCTCCATGATAAAATAAACGGCTCAATAATAACATTTTATCGCTTATTGTTATAGTATACTCAATTTTTATTTATTCAGCCAGATAACTGTAAAAGATATTTCCCTGTTTTTTAAATGTCTCAGTGATCCCGGCTCTGTCCTCCACGGTGGAGTTTCCTGTAACAGGATCAAGGTAACGGATCTTGGTAGAATTATAACTCATCACCACCACATATCTTGTCTCACTGTATTTTGCCAGCACAGGGCTTCCTGCACTCACATAATAAAGGACATCATCAAGGGCGCAGCCGGTAAGAGTCAATGTTTTTACACCGGTACACATTTCCAGCAGTGCGGCCGGCATCCCGGGTTTTCTGTCAATCTCGTCCGGAGTCATGCTGATGCCGTTCAGCTTGGCGATCATGGACAGACAACCTGCCAGGGACATACTGTCAGATCTGACCTTTATCACCTTATCCATTCCCGGTACTATATTATACTCATCAAAGGCGCACTGCCAGATCATGTGCTCCTTATTATCAAACACATTTCCCCGCAGCTGTGAAGCTTCCATAACTGCATCAGGAAGATTCGTATATGTCGCGGCTTTTTTCCCGTCCGCATATACAAAATACTGGTCAACTTCCTCATTATTCCGCTTAAGTTCCAGTGACCGGTCGTCTTCACTGGCCCTGATCCTGGTCAGCAGAAGGTCGGGGGCAACCTGGATATACACATACTCAGGAAATGCGAAATATAACTGTTCTCCAAATGTATCTGATATCCTGGATGCTAAAGTGATTCTGTTGGAGTCTTCTTCTTTATAACGGATATAGTCCTTATCATCCGTTTTTACAAATGCATTTCCCTTTTTCATGGAAAATCTCATTTCAAGAACCGTTTCGGATACACGGGCATCTGTCACATACCGTCCCTGCTTCTGATATTGCCTGACCTCCTCCCCGTTAATATTTGTGATATGAAGTGTTTCTGCCGGGAAAGTGACCGAACCGCTCTCATCCCTGGATATATCTTCTGCCTTTCCCCTGGCATAAATGAAATCACTGTTTAAAAAGCCAATGGACCGGATTCTTTCTTCCTCGCCGACAGTAATATTTCTGGTCTGGCCACTGTTTAAATCCGTCACTTCGATTTCTGTGTTGTCTATGATATCTCTGCTTTTTTCAACTGCGATAATGCTATGGTCCCTGGAAGCAGTCAGACTCTCGTTAATCAGGCCTGACTTAAGGATCACATCTTCTTTATTCTTTATGTCCACCTCATGGAGATCACCACTAAGGAGGCAGTAAAACTTATGATTACTGCTTAAATAGGAAAGCTTGTCCAGGTCCTCCGTCATACTGCTAAAGGGAACAGATGTTGCTAAAAAAGCCAGCTCTTCATTACAATTTTCCTCCGGTGTGAACCGAAGGATCTGTATCCCGTTCCCCCCTTCATGATGCCCTCTGCTCATATATCCGTAAACAAGATAGGTGATATTCCCATCTTCGTCCATATCCAGGATCTTGATTCCGTGTTCATCCTGGTCGTTTCTCAGATCAGCCACATTTTCCGATGTAAAGCTGTAAACTCTTGAAACATTGGAAGATTTATATTCATAATACCACAACTGTCCGGCCACCACAAAGGCCAGCCTGTAGCCGTCATCAGAAGAAATATACTCTACCTGGTCCGAGGACTGTATTCCCAGACCGATATAATTGTTGGAAGAATCGATAAACTCCGGGTTATACCTGGCATTCATATACCTGTGATAATCAAGAAGGAACATTCTCTCGGCATTATAGCGCAGCTTGAAGGTTTCTTTAACGTCATAATACTGGATCACATTGCCTGAAAGTTCGCTGGATAATACAGTACCAAGCTCCAGAACAGCGTATGTGTTGTTGATCTCGCGGATCTTTATGCGGGGCTTCTGCTCTTCCTTTACAGTCATCTTCCCGTAAACTACAGAACTGAAATTGGAGTGGATATCCACATGCTGCAGAGAGTTGGATGTGTCTGTGGGGTCTGTTTCAAGATATACACCTATTTTATTGAGAGCTTCTTCTTTATCAAAAAGAGTCTGATGAAAATCCAGCGCAAAGCTGATATAATCTCTGTAATGGGAATAACCGTTCTGCAGCCTGGTATAAAACCATGCCCTGGTGCTGCTATTCAGCCTGACAGCCATCCTCAGATAGTAATTTTCCCCTTCTTTTAAATCGCTGGTAAAATGTATGCTTCCCGTCCTGATCTTGTCAGCGGACTGATCATCAAGCTGATTAAGGGTCCCTTCCTCCAGGGGAGATGCGGGATCATCTTTAAAAAGAGTATACTGTACCGCGGTAATATCATAATCATAACAGTGAAGCTTTATCCCCAGCGTTCCTGAGTCATCAAGGAGACAGATCTGATTTCTTACCAGAGACAGGTCAATTTCTCCCCTGTAGGCCTTCATCAGATTATAATCACCGCCATCTGACACTATTTCCATAACCGGATATGTGGATCCGGCAAGCTCTGCCATGGGACTTCCCTTTTCTGAGGCAATCTGGTGATTAAAGAACAGAAAGGCTGCCAGGAATACAATAATTCCTGCCGCCAGATGAATGATGATGGTCTTTATTTTTTCTTTCATGTGGAGCCTTTCCTTTCCATTTCCAGGAGTTTTTTCAAGGTCGGTTCAAAGTGGAACTGCTCACAGAAATCTTCGACTTCTTTCCATTTAAGTTCAGATCTCTTATTTTTTTTCACAGCCCGTATCAGAAGATTCTTTTTGGTATGCTCCATATCGATGAATTCCAGTATCTGGGTGTCATATCCCACAGCCTCCAGCAAAGAAGCCCTGATACCATCTGTTGCCAGAGCGGCAAACCGCTCTTTTAAGATGCCGTAGTCTGTAATAATACTGTATTGACCATTTTTAAGCTGAGCATTCAGTTCATGCTGACAGCAGGGGACGGATAAAATGACGGATGCTCCCCAGGATACCGCTTTATATAGTGCAAAATCAGTGGCTGTATCACAGGCATGAAGGGTAATCACCATATCCACCTGGCTGACACCTTCAAACTCTTCAATGGCTCCCTCGTAAAAATCCAGTTTTTCATATCCGTACTTTGCCGCAAGACGACTGCATGTCCTGATAACATCTTTTTTCAAGTCAAGGCCGATGATCTTTACCGGCATAGACCTTATTTCATGTAAATAATAGTAAACTGCAAAGGTAAGGTAGGATTTTCCACAGCCAAAATCAAGAATGGTGATCTCCCGGTCTGCCGGAAGACAGGGTATGATATCCTCGATATACTCCAGAAATCTGTTGATCTGCCTGAACTTATCATATTTGGCACGTACTATTTTTCCTTCCCCGGTCATGACACCCAGATCCTTTAAGAAGGGGACAGGAGTCCCCTCCTTCAGGATATAGTTTTTCTTTCTGTTGTGGGACAGGTCCCTGACCTTTATGACGGATGCCTCATTTTTAAGCCCGGGGGTGATCTTTATGGCAGCTTTTCCCTTTTTATTAATAAGAGCCTGAATATCCGCGGAGGCCGTCTGCATAAGGACCTGCTTATAATCCGGCAGTATCTCGGAAAGCCTGCCGCAAAGCTGCCCGCCGGTAAGGTTTTCATGAAAAACCTGGGTTGCGGTATAAGCAGCCAGCTGATACATCAGCTTTTCCCTGATCAGTACAGGCCTGATCACATATCTGCGAATCTCCCCGGCTTTTCTGGGATTACTGATGGTAATCCCCAGCAGATCTTTGTTAAGACTGTTTTCAATACGTTTTATCAATTGATGCATGGGCAAACACCTTTTTACGACGGTAGTATCTTTGGCGGCGATATGATATATTCCAGGAGGTAATGACAAAAACCAGATCCCTTAAAGCAGAGGAGCCGCCGGCCTTGTCACTGTCACAGAAATAGGGATTATCCGCCTCATTGCCGTCATTTTTCCTTAACGAGGGCCTTTCCTCATAGAATCGCATTGTCTCATAAATGATATCTGTTATCTTCTGAAGAGAAGATTTGTCAGGATATTCCACATAGATGGCACTATCCTCATATTCATACCGGTCAAGGACCGCATCCGCTGCCGCCCAGCATTCTCTTGCCGCCAGAGGCAGCAGCCCGGTAATATATTCGTAGTCCTTCCAGTAATTCTTCTCATCCTTTGCCAGAATATCCGGTGGAAGCATTTCCCCGGGGGATTCATCTTCCGATGCCTGCTGACAGGCAACGATCGTCCGGTAACCGGGAAGCCAGTCGAATTCTGATGTATGATGATTGTTCACAATGATTACCTGCTCTAAATGATCTTTATTCATACTATGCGATGTTTTCGCATTTGGTTCTCTTTTAAAGCAGTTTAATGGCCGGTTACGCCTCTGTCATCTGAAGGACCGGCAGCAGAGACTCCCCTGATACTATAAAGCAACGGAATGACCTGGTCAAGAGAAGGCTTCACGGCAAAGCACTCCTGCCTGAGTTCTTCAGGAAGCTCCACCAGGTCCGGTATCTGTATCACAGGAATACCTCCCGCCATGGCAGCCCGGACTCCGTTTTCCGAATCCTCCAGAACCAGCGCTTCCTCCGGTTTTACATTAAGCTTTTCGCATACCTTCAGGAAAATATCAGGGAAGGGCTTCCCTCTTTTCATTCCCCTGGCGGACAATATATAGTCAAACCTGCCTGACAGGCCGGCATCTGCCAGATTATCCATGATCATGTCCTCATCCGAACTGCTGGCGACCGCCTTTTTGATCCCCAGCCTTTCTATGGCGGAAAGCAGTTCCATTAATCCCTTTTTCACAGGGATACCTTCCCTTTTAAGGATCTGTATTTTTCTTTCTCCTCCCATACGGTATAATGCCTCGGCATTAACCTCCGGGCCGTAATACTCCCTGTATTTTTTACAGACCGAGGCTGAATTCAGGCCCAGCAGGCTGATAAACTGCTCTTTACTGCCCTGATAGCCGTTTTCAGCAGTTACCTCTAAATAAGCGCGGTACATAACAGCTTCCGTGTCAAACATCAGTCCGTCCATATCAAATATTACAAGCTTTAACATTTTCATGCCTCTAAAAAGACCGTCTGGGGATATGATCCGCAAAACGGCCTTTAGTTATTCTATTTTGTAGTTTTTTCCTCCGGCGCGGCCGTGCTGGCAGAAGCCGCTGAATGCTCTTCATAGGTCTCGAAAAAGAGGTTCGAACCGTTATTTTTGTTTTTGTCCATCTGAAAATACAGATAATTGTGGGTCTGGGGGTTTAATACCCCATCAATGGCCTCCAGGCCGGGATTGCAGATCGGTCCCGGAGGCAGTCCTTTAACATAATATGTGTTATAGGGGGACTCCAGCTCCAGATCACCATAGGTCACTCTTGAAACCCCATACATACCGTCGGTCATGGCATAAACCGTTGTGGAATCCAGCTGCAGCTTCATATCCTTTGCCAGACGGTTATTGATAACACCTGCAATGACCGGATATTCGGCCGGGATCTGGGTTTCCTTCTGGATCATGGACGCCCTTATCAGGACCTCTTCTACGGAAAGACCCATTTTCTGAGCCTTCTGCTGTCTTTCCTCTCCGAATTTTCCCTGGAAATTGTCCAGCATCTTGTTCACCAGCTGGTCTCCGGTCATGTCTTCCGAAATGCTGTATGTGTCCGGAAAAAGGTATCCCTGCAGCTGATAAAACACTTTATCCCCGGCAGGCAGCTGGTCAGCATAGGCAAAGTTTGCGGCAGCCTTGTTTACTGCCTCAAGGAACTCATTACTGCTCATGATTTTTTCTTTTTCAAGCTTGTCCGCGATCATCTCAACGCTGTAGCCTTCAGGAACCGTAAAAGATTCCTCCTTCTTTACAGCTCCGCCGGAGCTGAGACCGGCTATGACATCATCAAGGCACATGCCATCGTTCAACTGAAATGTCCCGTATCTCAGTTTTCCCCGGTATTCAGAAAAAAACAATCTGACAAGAAAGGACGATTTATATTTGATCACGCCGGATTCCTGAAGGATCTTCGCGGTTTCCCGGGATGAACAGTTTTTTGGAATCTCCACTGTTATATCTCTGCCTTCATATGATTCATCCTGAGTAAAGTCTTTCCAAAGAGAATGAACAAAAGTCATGGCCAGGGAAACAAGGATGATCACGATGACCAGGGCAGTCCTCTTCAGCCGTCTGAACTTTTTACCGGTCTTTCCGGTCCCTTTTTCTTCTGCTTCCTCCTGCCCGGCTGTTTCTTCCCCGCTTATTTCCCGCCCGACTGTTTCTTCCCCGCTCATTTCCGGTCCGGCTGTTTCTTTCCCGCTTATTTCCGGTCCTGCCGGACCGCCTGTCTCCCGGAGACTATCTTCGGTCCCGGCTTCCTGTTTATCTGATATCACATTATGACTCCCGGGCTGTTCTTCTTTTAATTTATTATTCTCTAATTCATTATTTTCAACTATTATACTGTCCTTTTCCTTTTTATCGGAATGTGTATTATCTTCAATCATCTTATCCTCATCTCATTTGAAAATCACAAGATTTCTACATAATTATAAATACTATACCATAAATTTTGAAAATACTAAAGAGATTCCTTTGAATTGTAGTAAGATAGAAAGAAAAAAATCCGGGCAGCCGGTTTTTTCTTATAAACACCATGCCGCACCGGATTTAATTTCCATATTTTAAATCAGACAACAATATCTATATTATGGATCAGGCCTGCATCTTCTTGAGAAGATCCGAGATGTCTCCGCTGATATTCGTCATGAAGGATACAAGGGAATCCTTCTTCTCCAGCAGTTCCTGGTAATCTTCCTGGTCTTTCTTGTAATTGATCCGGCCCTCTTCAACAATTCTTCTGGCTTCCTCTTCAGCTTCCTTCAGATGGCTTTCAGACTCCGCCGTGATCTTCTCGGATTCCGCCCATGCTTTATTGAGGATGGTTTCGGATTCAGCTTTTGCTGCTTCCAGGTTTTCATCCGCCTGTGCGCGGGCTGCTTCAAGGATCCTGGCCTCTTCTTCCCTGGCATTGCCGAGGATGGCCTCAGCTTCTTCATTGGCCTGGGAAACGATGGCTTCTTTCTGGGTGTCAACAGCTGCCAGCTGTCTGCAAAGTAAGTCAGCATTCTTCATATAAAGCTGATATGCTTCATCTGTGGTCTGCGGCGCAGCAGACCGGGTCTCCTCCTTAGCACCGGCAGCTTCGACAGCAGAGAGTTCTTCTTTACACGCTTCCCATTCCTCTCTTAAAGCTCTGAGCTCCTCCTGGGCCGAATTCAGTCTTACTTCTGCATCCTCCGCCTCATTCTCTGCATTCTGAGCCCGCTCTTCTGCTTCCTCAGCTCTTTCTTCAGCTTCTACCGCCTGTTTTTCAGCCTGAGCCAGGGCCTGCTTAAGCCTGCCTATCTGGCTCTTAAGATCTTCTATCTCTGCGGAAGTATCATCATATTCTCCAATTGCTTCCTCTGTCTTTATCTCTGCCTTGTCCTCCTCCGGGCTTTCTTCGGTCTCTGCTTCTTCTTCCCGGCTGTTAAGGTCTACCACTACCGGTGTCGCGGGAACACCGCTTCTTAAGGCGGCGATCTCATCGTCTTTTTCTTTCACGATGGCTTCGATCTCATCGCAGATCTTATCCAGCTGGATATCTACCTCATCTTTGTCATACCCGATCATAGAGGTCTTAAATGACAGCTCCTCAACATAAGTCAGCAATTCCTGAACACTCATACTATTCCCCTTTCCTGACCGTAATCCCATCGGAAACTTCATGCCAGTAAGTCCGAATCGCTCTGCTACGGCTATATATTTCTTACAGATATAATTATAAGCATTATCGAAACTTTGTCCAGTGATTTCAGAGGAAATGTTTGTATAATTCTATTCTCCGGTCTCTTTTCACCGGAAACTTCCTCCGATATTCTCTAAGCTCATCCTCATCCAGGGCGGCTGTTATAAGAAGTTCTTTCTCGGAAAGCTCAGTCAGCCTGTCTCCCCGGGGAGAATATACTGCAGAATGCCCGTTATATCCAAGGCCGCCCCCGCTTCCGGTCCTGTTTACTCCCACCACAAAACACTGATTTTCTATTGCCCTGGCCTGAAGCAGTATATCCCAGTGAGAGATCCGGCTCCGGGGCCAGTTGGCAATCACAAAAATCACCTCGCTTTCAACCGAACTGATCTGGAAAACTTCAGGAAAACGAAGGTCATAGCATACAAATCCTCCTACTGCAGTATCTTTCCAGCCCGCAGTTACAATGCGGTCGCCGCCGGTGAAAAACTCTGCTTCTCTTCCATAAGAGAAGGGGTGGATCTTTATATAATCAAGGATCCTGTCTCCCCGGTCAAAAATGGTCAGATGATTCTCAAATTTTGGTCTGTTGGCATGAATACTTTTACCGGACTCCCTTTTTGCCGCGTATCCGCCGGCTACAGCCATCGAATATTTTTCTGACATCTGTGAAAAGAAGTCTCTCTGATCTTCCCAGTCACCGGTTATTTTTTCCACATCCATGGAAAAACCGGTAAGGCTCATCTCCGGAAAAACCAGGATATCCACATTTTTCCCGGCTGCTTCTTCAAAAAAAGCCTCTGCCCTCTGTTTGTTGTCATTTACATTTTCCCAGGAAATATCCATCTGGGCAAGTCCTGCTTTTATCATCTCTTTTGTCCTCATAAATATTGACATTTTAAAACAATCGTGCTAATATTCAAAATCATAATACATAGTTTTTAATACTATATCATATGATATTAATATCTTCTCAATCCGGTCCAATCATCTTCAGGTCAGGAATTTAAACAAAGATGCCGGTGTTTTGAGAATATTATATAATTTTAAATGAAAGGAGCTTTTACCATGAACAATGAACCTCTGTACAAAGAAGGCCTGCATTTCTGCCGGTTTATGAAGGATCCGGGAAGTGCCCTCACCCATCTGATCGCAGCCATCGCCGCCTTGTTCTGTGCATTTCCTCTGATCAGCAAGTCTGTTCTCAGCAACAGCCCTGCTGCGGTTGTTTCAATGAGCGTTTTTATTTTAAGCATGATCCTCCTTTACGGAGCCAGCACTGTGTATCATACCTTTAATATCTCCGAGAAGGTGAATCTTGTGCTGCGCCGCATCGACCATTCTATGATATTTGTCCTCATCGCGGGTTCCTATACTCCTGTATGTCTGCTTGTCCTGCCCCCCTCCAGGGGAATCCCCCTGCTGGCCTTCATGTGGACAGCTGCTCTGGCCGGCATACTTTTAAAGATCCTGTTCATCAACTGTCCCCGATGGGTCAGCTCCCTGATTTATATTTCCATGGGATGGACCTGTATCTTTGTATTTAAGCCGCTTTATGCCACATTGCCTGCAGCTGCCTTTCTGTGGCTTCTTATTGGCGGGATCATCTATACCCTGGGCGGGATCATCTATGGCCTGAAGCTTAAAGTCTTTGAAAAGCTCCCCAGGTATTTCGGAAAACATGAGATCTTCCACCTGTTTGTGATGGGAGGCAGCCTGTGTCATTTTATTTTTATGTATGCTTATCTTCTGTAACCTCCGGGTATCTTATCTGTTTTAGTATACCATGATTTCTATGTGCTTTTCTATCCTTAAAAGTGTATTTCATCAGGAAGGAGCTTAAAATAACAGGATAGTTCTTCTAAACTCCTTCCTTATCCGATCAGCCGGATATAAAGCGCATCACCCATTCGGAATCGTTTCGTGAATATAAGGAGCCATGCCGCCCCGGTAGAATTAATACCAGTTAATCTTATGCGACATGGCTCCTTAATCATTAAACCGACAGTTAAACCGTATAGTAATATCATCCCGGCTGTTGAATTTTTGTTCCTTCTCTTTTTATCTTATGCTCAAACAGTTTTGATGTGACTATCTGAGGTAATCAGCCGGATTGACACTTTTTCCTTTAAAGATCATTTTAAAATAGAGATGGGGTCCTTCCAGAAGAAAGGAACGGGTCGGTTTTGCCACCCTTGCGATGGTTTTTCCCTCTTTAACAACATCTCCGATCTGGTATTTTACATCCTCTACCTGACCATAGTATACTTTATAATCTTTACCGATCAGCATTGTGATCACGGTTCCATACCGGTCTGTTTCTGCAATGTCCACTATTCTGCCCTCCGCGGCAGCCTTTACCTTGTCTCCGGTTCTTGCCCCGATCAGCAGGCCGTCGTTACAGGCATAGTGGTCAAGAGTAGTATAATATACGGTGGTATCCATACTGTAGGGCAGGATAACATTGCCCAGCACAGGCCAGGTCAGCCTGGTTTTACCATCGTAATTAAAATCATCTGATACCGGTTCCCTTGTTCCCTCGTTATCTTTTTCATCCTCCGCAGACCTGTCTGCTTCTGCTTTGTCCTGTCTGTCATCATCGGTTTCTCTTTTCCATTGTGTATCATACTGGTCATTTTTTTCAGGGGTAATATCCCCATCTGAATTCTCATATGCATTCAGTGGATTTTCTTCTGTATCATCCGTGCTTTCCTTATCCTCTGCGGGACTGAGTGTTTCTTTAGTTTCTGTCTCCGGCTCTTTTTTACCGGCATCTCCCATTTTAATATTATTTGCCGTTATTACAGAAAGGGCCAGAAAAGCAGCAATAACCAAACTTGTAATGTATTTTTTTTCTAAAAAATATTTTGGTCTTCTCATATCATCACCTCTGGCTTTATTTTTGCCAGAGAATGAGAAATTATTCACATCCTGGTATTTTTTTCTTCATTTTTTTCATTTACCGTATTTTTAATCTCTGTTCCGGGATAATACCAGGACAGGATTTCCTCAGCTTTTTTTCCCTTTTTTGCCAGCGCATTTGCCCCAAACAGGCTCATTCCCATCCCGTGTCCTTTTCCCAAAGTGACGATCCTCAGCCTGTCCTCATAGTTTTCCAGATAATAATAGGGAGAGGTGAGTCCAAAAAGTTCCTTCCACTCTTCTCCTGTCCATTTTGCCTTGTTTACACTGATAAGCTTTACATATCCATTTTCCGTCTGTTCTTCTATCTTAAGATTCTCTTTGCAGTTTTTTTCAGATACCTTTGCATCGCCCTTCGATAATACGCCTGCCAGATCCTGCCATGTCAGAATTTTTGTATTGAGGTATTCTTCGGATTCCACATCCTGGCTGCTGTCCACACTGGTAAGATAGGGCACGTCCAGATCATATATTTCTTTTGATGAAATGGTTTTCCCTATGCTGACCTGATGATAGAGGGCATCGATCATCTCCTCCCCGTAAAACAGGGTCTTTCCAAAGGTCTTTTCTGAAGCCTCCATCAATCTGCTCCTGTACTCCAGGCAAATCATTTTTCCGTTATTTGCTTCCATCTGCCCGTATGAAAGGTAATCCAGTGCCAGTTCTTCCTGGCTGAGTTCCTTCCGGTCTCCGGCTGCTTTTAGAAAATTTGTCCGACAGACTATTATCCACGCTCTTAATGCTTCCTCCTCCTCCATACGTGGTATCTCCGCGGCAGCCATCCCCATCACAAACTCTTCTCCATCAATTGTTGTCCCATCCTTCAAGGTGACCTTTATCCCCATTTTCTTCTGCATTCCGTCTTTTCTTCCGATAAAGAGGATCGTCATGATTCCGGACAAGAGAATACCCGAAAGCAGAATCAGGAGGATCATCGCTATTCTTCTCATTGTACTATTATATGCTTAGGATCTTTTTTTAAGAACTGGAGGGTGATAATCTGCTTATAAGAATAATTCTGACAGCCGCCCGTCAGGTAAGGAATCGCTACAGTGAAAGATTTGTTCTGAGAACCATTTCAATACCACCACTTAAACAAAAAAATATATATCAGATACGACTATTTTTATTTACTTTTCTTATCTTTTTTTGTACAATAAAATCAAATTATTGTCGGGCAGGAGTCTGTCCATTTTAAAAAATGATTAATGTCCCGTGATTTCTATATACTATTTCTCATTTAGAAATCATAATAATCCGAAATATTTCAAAGGGGGATATTTATGGCTACCAGAGATATGATCAATAATGGTATCAATGCGGAAGATAAATCACGTATGATACAGGAATATGTTCCCGGCAAGCAGATTACCCTGGCACATATGGTTACCAGACCCAAGGAATCTGTTTACAGAAAGCTGGGTCTTCCTGATGATTATCATGACGCCATCGGTATCATGACCATCACACCGTCAGAGGCTACCATTATTGCCGCTGATATCTGCACAAAAGCCGCATCCATAAAGCTTGGATTTGTTGACCGTTTTTCAGGATCTGTTATCATCGTGGGCTCCACGGCAAATGTGGAATCCGCTTTAAACAGTGTGATTTCGACTTTCTACAATAAGCTGGGCTTTGATGTGGTTTCTATTACGAAGACCTGATTGGAGAACTGACATATGAAAATTATGCTCATCGGTCCGTCAGCAGCAGGCAAGACCACTTTGATCCAGAGGCTCAGGAACGAGGAGATCAAATACGACAAGACTCAGGCTGTAGAATATATCGGCAACTTTATAGATACACCCGGAGAGTACATGCAGCAGCGGGGCTACTGGGGATCACTTACCATTACCTCCTATGATGCCGATGTCATTTGTCTGGTGCAGGATTCCACCAGCGATGACTGCTGGTTCTCCGGCGGGATCGATACCAAGTTTGAAAGACCTGTTATAGGGGTTCTGACCAAGATCGACAGAAGTGATTCCAAGCAGAAGCAGGGGAGAGGTTATCTTGAACTGGCAGGCTGCAGGGATATTTTCGCGGTCAGTTCCTTTACCGGCGAAGGTATCGAAGCTCTTTCCAAGGGCATTCATGAAATTGTTGCCCGTTATAAAGCCGAAACCGCTGTCAGGTTTTCTGATGATTATTTTGATTAGTATAAAAGATTTATACCGGTTTTTGTGTGCCATAGCATGGTGTCATTGCCAGACCGGAACCTAAGGGGGTGTTTGCCTTGATTCAACTGACAAAAGAGAATGTTGCTTCCTATGTGGATTCAAGGCTTGATTTTTTCAATATTGAGGGGGACGTACAGGTCTCCGCCATCGGAGAAGGCAGTAAAGAAGAGGATGGGGACGGTTTTATCAATTTTGTTTACCGGGTTTCCGACGGCAGGCATTTTCTGATTGTCAAACAGTCCACGGTTCAGTCCCGGGTCGGCATGCATATGCAGCTGGATGTCAACCGTTATAAACTGGAATATGATTCTCTTCTGCTGCGCAAGGCCATTGCCCCGGATTTTGTTCCTGCCGTATATGATATTGATACAGAAAACCGGGTATTCATTACCGAAGATGTGTCTCATCTTAAGATTTCCCGTTTTCAGCTGCTCAAAGGGGTACAGTTCCCTCTGCTGGGGGAACATATTGGCCGCTATATGGCCGCCAACAATTTCTTTACTTCCGAGTATTACCTTGACGGCAAAACTTTCAGGGATCTTTCCGTTCATTTTATGAACTCTACCATGAGACAGATCATGGATATCGGCATGTTCTTAAGCAAGGTTACTCCTGAGGATACCGTAGGCAGGCCCCTTGATCCGGATTTTGAAAGATTCTCCGAAAAAATCTGTGCAGACCCTGAGGTCCTGATCGCAAGGCAGCGGCTCCGTCATCTCTTTATGACCAAGGGTGAGTGCCTGATCCATGGAGACCTGCATACTTCCAATATTTTCGCCAGTGATGATGAAACCAAAGTCATAGATATGGAGTATACCTTCTGCGGTCCCTTCTCCTATGACATGGGATATTTCCTTCAGAACTTCCTGACCCAGTATGCCGCAGCGGCTTTCAGACCATTTGACACAGAGAGCGACAGGGAGGCCTACCAGGCCTACTGCCTGTTTATTATAAAAGATACCTATTTAAGCTTCTGTAAGTACTTTTGCAGGCATTTCCGCAGATTCGCCAAGCCCGAGTACAGG
The DNA here is from genome assembly GCA_017433295.1 of Eubacterium sp. Taxonomy (GTDB): domain Bacteria; phylum Bacillota; class Clostridia; order Lachnospirales; family Lachnospiraceae; genus Anaerobutyricum. Next base: position 121,172 of record JAFRHL010000006.1, on the reverse strand, counting down.
GATGTTCCCGGATTGCTTGAAGATTTCTGCCAGACTACCCTGAAAGAATTTATCGGATTTGCCGCCACCGCCATGCTTGGGCGTATTGTCAGTGTCATCGCATTTCCTGATTATGATGAGATTGCCGATCCGGTACAGAGGCATAATGCCAAGTGCTTTTCCATTATCCTTAACCGGCATATGCTGGTTAACTGGGAGTCTTATACATCTATCGATGATTTCATTGATGATATAAAGACAATTGAAGAAATATATCGCACAAACATCAAAGACCTGGTTCTATAGAAAGAAGGAAGGGGCTATGATTACATTAACAAAACAAAATATAGTTTCTTATATTCGTAAACATGTTCCTTCTGTAGAGTTGTGTGACCCTGTGGAAGTACATCTGATCGGTGAAGGGGATCTTGGCGCTGACATCGAAGGAGACGGCTACTGTAATTACGTTTTTACGGTTTCCGATGGAAAGCATTCTGTCATTGTAAAACAGTCCACCGAAACCCTTCGCAGGAGAGGAAGTGTCCTTACTCCAAGGCGGAACCGCTTCGAGTATGAGATCATGCAGCTTCGTTCTGCCATAGTTCCCCAGTATGTTCCCAAGGTCTTTCATGTTGACTTTGACAACTATATTATCGTCATGGAAGATGTCTCCAATTTAAAGCTGGTTCGCTTTGAGTTTAATAAGGACCACCAGCTTCCCAGATTTGCCTATCAGGGGGCAGAGTATCTGGCGGCTACACATTTCTACACATCGGAGTTTTATCTGCCCACCAAAACCTATCGGGCTCTTCTGGCTCATTTCATGAATGCCGAGCTTCGTTCTGTTATGGAGAACGGTATCTTCCTCGGTATTTTCGGAGCAGATGATTTCGATCATGCCTGCGGCCAGGATTATGTCAATTACTGCAAGTGGGTTTTTGAAGATCCTGATCTCAAGTTTCAGCGTTATAAACTGCGCCATCTCTTTATGAGCAAGTCTGAAACTCTGATCCATGGTGATTTTCATACCTCCAATATCTTTGCGGACGATGACAGCCTCAAGGTAATTGATATGGAGTATACTTTTGGAGCTCCTTTCTCCTATGACCTTGGTTTTATACTGGCCAATATATTGTCCCAGTACTGTTCGGCGGCATTTCGTCCCTATGATAATGAAGCAGACCGTAAGGAATGTCTGGCCTATCTTCTTTCTCTCTTTAAAATGCTCTATACCAATTATATAAGCTTCTTTTACCAATACTGGGACAAGGATGCCAAGATTGAGTACCAGGTTACGAAGGGTTATAAAGAAACCATAGGCCTGGATATCTTAAGAGAATGTCTGGGATTTGCAGCCTGCGTCAACTTTTCAAGGGTATGCGGTACCATGGACACGGCTGATTTTGATTTCATTGAAGATAACGATTTGAGAACAAAGGCTAAGTTTCTTGCAGTGGATATAGATGTTGCCCTTTTCAGGAAGTGGAATTCCTATGATCATATTGATCAGGTTATTGATGATCTGATAGATCTTTTAAATCACAGAAAAAATCAGTAATATTAAGACTTTACCGCCGGGTTTTCATTAACATGGAATCCCGGCGGTTTCTTATTTTAGAAAAATTATTGCACCCTAAAAAGAAAAAACATTAAATTTGGATGCAACGGGTTTTATTTCAAGAGATCCTTCTTCAATTCGATATGAATCAAGATAGCAATAAATATCTCCCTTTTTGGCAGGAACATTGTCGTGGAATCTGACGCCTGTATCTGCTTTTACTGTCATACTCCAGCTTGGTTTGTCCACACCGTCATTTCTGAAAAACAGATCAAACTTTACAGGACCGATATCTTCCCTTACATCATTAAAGGTCATGGAGGGTTTGCCTTCCATCTCAATCCCGTTCATTCTGCACAAACCTATAAAGTTTAATATGATCTTCTTATTTTGTTCAGAAAGCTTTATATAAGGTGTGCTCATATTTTTTGTACTCCTTGTTATTATATATTAAAAGAGGCTGTTCATTTTCTGAACAGCCTCCGGAATTTTGATTATTTTAATAAATTCTCAATAATCTGTGGATGTGGACGAGGAATGATCGATGTGGATGTAACCTCACCGCTTACTCCTAATTTAGCAAGACATGCATTGATTGCATTTCTTACGGAGGCTACTTCTCCGGTTACGATCAGATAACCTTTTCCACCTAAACCTCTGGCAATTCTTAAATCAACAATATTAACCTTGGCACCCTTTACAGCTGTATCTGCTGCAACGATAGCTGTCAAAGCGGAGATTGTCTCAATAGCTCCCACTGCCTGGATGTCTTCTGTAACTCTGTAACCGGAGATAGCCGGAAGTACTTCGTCACGAATATTATCAAGGATATGTGTATCAATCAGATAAATGCCACTAACCAGCTCAGCCTTGCTCATGGCTGCTTTCACCGGACCGACATATCCACCAATAATAATCACATATTTACCAGGGCAAATTGGAGTAGCCAGTAATAAATCTACATTACCTGCTTTAACCATCTCATCTGCTGTCTGGATGCCTACAGGAATGCTCTTAATTTCTACAAATCCAACTGCTTTTTTCACTGTGTAAACACCATCCTTTATTTCTCGATTGATACACAACCGTCAGCGATTGCCTTAACGGTTCCGCTGATACTTGCGTGAATACAAGCACCCAGCTTGCCTTCTGCCGGTTTAGCGATTACGTCGCCCTTTGCAACTGTATCGCCTACATTTACACAAGGCACTGCCGGAGCGCCGATATGCTGTCCTAACGGAATAGATACATGATCTACTTCATAGGGAAGGGCTGTCATCGGTGCTGCAACATTGTACTTGGTAAGTCCCAGTTTGCGGATCAGGGTCCCAATCGGGAACTTCTTGTATTCTCTCATCGGATGCGCAGATTCAGGCGCATTGCTCAAGCTGTTTCTGATGCCCTGCTTTGCCATAAGACCTTTGAGCATGTGGTTCACCTTCCAGGGCTGGAGGTTCATGATACATGCATACTGGCAAAGACGGCACTCTGAACATAAGAATGCGATCATTGGTGTATCGGATCCATCGCAAAGGTGACCATAGCTTGCAAAACGAATGGTTTTGTGTGGTGCTATGCTGTGGCCGATCAGGTTACGCGGGCAAACCTCTGTACACATGGAACAGTGGCAGCAGGCTGCCTTGGCAACATGAAGCATTTTATCGATGTCCATCTTGACATCCTGAATTAAGGGATGGCTTTCCGGTAATACGATCAGACCCTTGGTGGTCTTGGTGATCTTGGAATCCAGCGGCACATGTTTACCCATCATAGGACCTCCGTTTATAACAACATATGGTCCGTCAACGGTCACACCGCCCGCCATCTCAAGCGCTTCAGCGACTGTCATACCTAAGGGCAGTTTTAAAGTAATATGATTCTTTACTTCACCGGCAAATGTGACATAAGAATCGGTTACAGGTTGATCCTCAAAGTAAGCATTATAAATGTTAAGCATCGTCTCAACATTGGATACGATAACTCCGCATTTTAATGGAATACCGCCTTCCGGCACGATTCTGCCTGTGACCTCATATACCGTGATCTGCTCATCACCAGCCGGATAGAAGTTTTCGAGGAGATGAAGGCTGATGCCTTCATACTCACTCAAATACTTGTTAAAACTGTTGATTGCGTCATGATAATGATCTTTTAAAGCGATTACAGCCTTGTCAGCTCCTACGAAGTCCTTGACAAGCTTTAAAGCTTCCAGAATCTTTTTTGTTTCGACTGCCATCAGCTGCTGGTCCACTCTCAGAAGCGGCTCACACTCTGCGCCGTTAATGATCACGTACTCAGCCTTAGCATTCACTTTTACATGAGTAGGAAAACCTGCACCACCAGCACCAACGATACCGGACTGAGCGATTATATCTATAAGGTTTTTCTCCATTTAAACTCACCTCTTAATTATTTCATTCTGATATGGAAGCCATCCTGTAATACACATCTTCTCTTACGGCAGAATGATTTAGCAGATGTTAAGCCTTCACCGGTCGGACCTGCGATGGTGAATGTGGTACATCCCATACCGCCGACACCGATACCTGCATATGACGGACCGTTCTTAACGAAGATCGTGGTTTCGATCTCTTTGGCCATTCTTGAAAGCTTCTCAACATTTCTTGAATGCATCATAGCAGTATGTCTGTTTCCATGCTCAACTTCTACAGCAAAATCAATTGCTTCGTCAACGTTAGGTACACGAACGATGGGAAGGATGGGCATCATCAGCTCAATCTGAACAAATGGATGATCCTTCGGAGCTTCCATGATGATAACCTTAACTTCCGGTCCAACCTTGATACCAACTTTATCAAGGATGTACTGTGCGCTCTTACCTACGAAATTAACATTGGGTTTCTTACGGTCGTTTGTTACGAGCTCTACCAGCTGCTCGATCACAGCAGGATCTTTAACCTCATAAGCACCGTTATTCTTCATGTTGAAGATCAGATAATCAGCGATCTGGTCAACAGCGATACATTCTTTCTCTGCGATACAGGGAAGGTTGTTATCGAAGGAGCATCCGTTTACGATGTCTCTTGCAGCCTTCTCGATATCAGCTGTCTCATCAACAACTACAGGCGGGTTGCCGGCACCGGCTCCGATTGCCTTCTTACCTGTGGACATAACAGCTTTAACGATTCCTGGACCACCGGTGGCTACCAGCATACGAACCTTCGGATGGTTCATCATGATGTTGGTGTTCTCAATGGAGGGTTCCTTAACCGTAACGATCAGGTTCCTCGGAGCACCAAGCTCTTCCAGTTTCGCATTGAGTTTCTTGATCAGCCAGATTGAAACGCCTTTGGAACGTGGATGGGGGCTGAATACTACAGAGTTACCACCTGCCAGCATGGCGATGGAGTTACAGATAACTGTCTCTGTCGGGTTGGTGGTCGGGGCAATGGCTCCGATTACACCAAAGGGACAATACTCAATAAGAGTAAGGCCGTCATCACCGGATAAAGCTTCTGTTACCAGATCTTCAACGCCCGGAGATTTCATGGCTGCCAGCACATTTTTCTGTTTCTTGTATTCAACGGCTCCCATGCCGCTTTCTTCAACTGCAAGGGTACTCATGTAATCAAGATTAGCCTTGTCGCAAACTACCTCTCTGATACCTTCAACAAACTTCTGTCTGTCAGCCATGGAATAATGCATATACTCTTTCTGAGCTTTAAAAGAAGCCTCGATGGCATCATCCATAGTTTCAAAGATACCATATGTATAATCGTCAGCCGGGCAGGAGGAGTCTACTTCATTTAATACCTTCTTTACGACTTTTTCGATTAATGCAACATCAATATTCATTATGATCTTCCTCCTTGCATTTTCTCTAATGCATACGTGGCAACTGCCATGTCTTCCTCAGCAGTTCCACCGCTCACACCAATTGCACCAATTACCTTTCCATCCACCTCAATGGGATATCCGCCACCAAAGCAGACGATCCTTCCGTCCCCTGAATTATGCAGACTCCAGAGGCTGTCACCGGGTTTCGTTACATCTGCAAGAACAGAGGTAGGACACTTCAGGGATACGGCGGTATATGCCTTGTCCTGAGAAACCTTCACGCTGATAAGCAGGGATCCCTCCATTCGCTGGAAGTAGAGAAGATTTCCGCCTTCATCTACTGCAGAAAATACCATGGGAACTCCGATCTCATTGGCCTTTTCCTCAACGTATACTGCCATCTGTTTTAAAGTTTTCAGAGACATATCCATTTTACATACTCCCTTGTCTGCGCACCCTGTCATCTCACTGACGACCTTACGTACCTGCTCCTTCAGCTCCTCGATCTCCTGCTCCTGAGCCCTGGCCTCTTCCAGACGGGCAAGAGCATAACAGGCATCGGATAGACGGTTAATATACTTCTTTAATTCCTCCCTCACCGGAATCTCTCTGGCAAGTGTGGTGATCTTCCTTTCCGCCCTCCTCACGATCGTTCTTGCAACGTGCAGTGAGGCAGAAGAAGGATTCACACCCGGAATCACGAAGCTTGTCATTCTGCCGTTGACTTCCGTGGATTTGTCAATGATGGACTCCAGATAGGAGATATCCTTGTCACTGATTTTATCCTTGAGCATCTTCATGCCTTTTTCGTCACTGGCGAACTCTGCTCCGGCCATGAACATTCTCTCCTGAATGTGGTGAACGTACTCTTTTATATCGGTACTTTCAGTTTGAGCATAAGCAACTCCCAGAGAAGAAATTGCTTCATCTATGGTACCGTATACGTCCACATTCAGGCTGTCCTTGTCGACTCTGGAGCCACCGTAAAGTCCCGTGGTCCCTTTATCGCCGGTTTTTGTATAAATATTAGCCATATTCTCACATCCTTAGCATTGTGAAACTTCTACGGTATCCACAATTCCTACTATGGAGGCATCTGTAGGAAGAGATTTGTTGCCGCCCGCCATACGGGCGGAGCTGCCTCCAACTACGATCACAGTCTCTCCATCCCCGGCTCCGACTGTATCTACACAGATCTCCGTCTGCTTCTTGGCCGTCAGGTCCTGATTGATCTTCTCCACGATCAGGAACTTGCAGCCGGTCAGGCTTGGAACCTTGATGGTAGAAACTACCGTACCAATTACTTTACCTAAATACATGTCTTCACCTACTTTACTCTCTGATGATCTCAATGCCGCGTCTTCTCGCTTCGTCACTGGCAAGGTCAGTAACAACTGTGCCTTTCGACACGACGATACGGCTTAAACCGGAGTATCTTGCGATGTCGGTCCTGCTGATCACGTTTTTATCAATTACAATACTTTCTCCTGCTTCCTGGCTTTTCAGAACACATTTCTCTGGTGCTGTGTCCTCTTTTGGCATATTCCCGCCGGAGGCCTTTCTCTCAATGTCCTCCCGGGAGAAATCGAAGCTGGATTCGTATATCTTAGTAACTTTACTGCACAGATTAGAGTTGACTGTCAATACGATCCCATAACTCTGAAGATCTTCCAGATTACGTCTCATTCGAGCTTTATAGCTTTCAGTCACCTTAAAACCAAGCTTAGCTCTGATCTCACTGTCCGGACAACATCCGTCAATAGAAGCTATCACCGGCTTACCGGTTGCCATGGCTCTCGAGATCATATTCGTCAGAAGATTATCACTGATACAATTCGCAACCTTGGCAGCGGTGTTGATTGTCAGCTCAGGGATGATAACATACTGATTATCATCAATAATCTGTCTTCCATTAATCGGAGCGCCCTCAACAAAAACAGCTTCCGGATCAATATCGTTTCTGATACGCTCTTCTGTAAGTACTTCCCCTGCAGCCCTGGATAAAACAGCGGTCAGTTTCCAGCCATTATCCTTAAGCTCCTTTAAGGCTTTTACAGCTTCCCCGTATCCGATCAGGGCACCTGAAAACAGTACCGTGGCTGTCTTGCAGGCATCCATATAGCGTAAAACGATCTGATCAGAAACATATCCAATTATCGTTGACATCAGCGCATTCTCTAAATCTGCATTAATAAACATTACATCACCTGTTGTTTATTGCAATTCATGGCAATTCCCAAGGGTGTTACCAGCAATGGTTCCTTTGGCTTGATCGTCTTTATTCCGATATCATGTTCAAAGATACTCTCAAATTTCTCAAAGCTGCAGGCACCGCCCACAACATAGATAACATCCACATCGTATCCTTCTATGAACCGTTTCACGATGGCCGCCATTTTCTCAATGACAGGTTTCACAACGGGAAATACCAGTCTCTCCTGTTTCGGATCTTTTTTGATTCTTTCAGCTTCCTCGAATGTACAGCCGAGGCTTCCGGCAAGAACCAGTGTCATGTGGGTTCCTCCGGTAGGCTCATCCGCTGTAAATACAACTTCGCCATTCTTTAGTATACTGATTCCTGTGGTACCGCCGCCGACGTCCACCACAGCCCCGTCGGTTATGCCCAGCACCGTAGCGGCTGCTGTCGGTTCATCAATTACATTGATGACGTCCAGTCCCACCGATTCGACTACATTGGAAATGACTCTCACGTTACCGGAGATGATTCCCGGGGGAATCGCTGTAGCTGCCTGGTGGAATTCCACACCCATCATTTCTTCCAGCTTATACTTCATATTCTTTACTGCCCTGGAGGCACCGAGGAAATCTACCACGATACCGTCCCTTACCACAGTAGACGGAAAAGAAGCACCGGCGATGGGAGTATTATTCCCGTCAACCACGGATACAACTATGTTTGCCGTTCCAAGGTCAACTCCCAGCTTGAGCTCACCCTCATAGGGCCTGTATTCTTCATTCTTGATCAGCTCAGAAAATCCTGTTAAAACGTTATTATAATCGTTCATCAGATCCCCTTTATGTTATAAACCGCCAACAAACGGTTTGTAACTGTTGTTTTATGATAAATATCCCCGAATCATTTTCTGATGATGGATACTGTATCATTATTGTCGAGGCAGCAGGCATTTGCCTCATCGGTATCTACATGCATCTCAAGAGCAAATTTATCAGAAACTCTTACTATAACATTACCAAGAACTCCTGCTCTCTCTCCACCGTTAACTTTTACATCAACGATGTCTTTATCCTTAAGTCCCCATTGCTTAGCCTGCTCCGGAGTCATATGGATATGACGGAGAGCCACGATCACTCCTCTTTCGAGCATAACAGAACCTTTTGGTCCTACCAGTTCCACGCCGGGAGTTCCTTCCAGAACACCCGACTCACGGATCGGAGCCTTAATTCCAATACTTCTTGCATCTGTTTTGGAGATCTCAACCTGGGACTCTTTCCTCAGAGGTCCTAAGACCCTGACTCTGGCGAACTCTCCTTTGGGGCCTTTCACAGCTACAGTCTCTGCGCATGCATACTGACCGGGCTGTCCAAGGTCCTTAATGGGTGTGAGCTCTGAACCCTCTCCAAAAAGAGCATCCATATCTTTCCTGCTCAGATGAATATGTTTATTTGATACACCAATAGGAATCTGAGTACTCATCCCGTAAAGCTCTTCCATAACAAGCTTTGTAATTAATTTAACTAATACGTCCTGATTAGATGTACCCATTATTTCCTCCAAAATTATTTATGCAGACCAGACAGACAGCTGTCTGGTCTGTTAGCGAGCTTTAAATCCGTTATGAATTATGCCGGATCATTCTTTGTCCGGATTCTTTTTCTTTCTGGATCTTCCGCTTCTTCTGGTTCCTGTTGTTTTTTTCTTAGGAGCCTCCCCAGCAGGTTCTTCCTCTGCAGACGCTTCGATTTCAGGAGCTTCAACCGGGGCAGTTTCCTCTGCCACAGGAGCTTCAACCGGGACCGTTGCTTCTGCCGGAGCTTCCTCTGCAGATGTCTCCTCAGCCGGAGCTTCCTCTAAAGGAGCTTCCTCAGCCGGAGCCTCCTCCACAGGAGCTTCATTTGCAGGAGCCTCCTCTGCCTTTTCAGCTTCTACTGCAGGTTCAGATGGCTCTTCTTTAAGATCTTCAACTACAGGCGGTTCAGGTGTCAGTGTGATTGGAGTTTCTTCTTCCTTTGGCTCTTCCTTCGGCTTCCAGTGGGAAACCAGGACCGGCATACGGCTCTCGCCTTTCGGACGGTATCCTTCTGCCAGGGCAATATCACCGCCGACATTTTCTCTGTGTTTGATCATCTTGGGAATGATTGCATCTGCCGGACGGGCTTTAAGCAGTACACTCTTAGTGCCCTGATGGGTACCCTGTACCATCTCAGCCGCACGTTTTCCCGCAGCGATCGCTGCCTTACATGCGCCGACATCTCCCTCGACTTTCACTGTACACATTCCATTGCCTTTGGCGTATTCATAACCAAGCAACTTAACATTTGCAGACTTGCAGGCTGCATCTGCTGCCGCAATAGCTGCTGTAAGTCCAAAGGTTTCGATAAACCCAATTGCTTTCTCAGCCACCTTTTCACCTCCTTAACCTATATTTTGATACCGGAACTAATCCAGCGGTTTAAAGGGCATCTTCTTAACGAGTCTTGCCGCATTCGCACCGATATTTCTGAACAGTTCCTTCTGATATAACTTAATCTTAAAAAGAGGTGCCGCTTTGTCAAGCTTTTCATATTGAAGAACGATTCCTTCCTTGCTGATTCCAACGCCCACCCCTAATCTTGAATCCAAGCTGGCTTTATGTGCGAGTTCCAGGACATCGCTCGTGTGCTCTTCCTGAACATCATAGGGGATTCCTTCCTCCTCGATACCGAGGAGAACGCCTGTAAAATCAGAAACCGAAAGGTGATCGCAGTCATAAAAAACTTTGATACTGGGTCTGTTTTTCTGGTCTGAAAACCTTCCTTCCATGCTCATTCTCCTTCAGCGCATGACAATGCAAGTCCTGTCGCCACTGCATTACGGGGGCCTTCACATCCGCGGATGTTGCCCCGGCCAGCTACTATATTATATTGTGATAACGCATCGGTAACAAGGGTCGGTATCTCAAAGTCAAGAGCAGATCCTCCTACCAATACCACAAATTCAATGTCTCTTACATTACCGGTCGGGCTGACCTTTGCAAGAGAACGAAGTGCATTTGTAACAAATACTTTCTTCTTTGCCGATGTCCGGACATTCTTGATCTTTTCGACATTATTAAAGCCTTCGATCGGCACAAACTCGCCGTCTCCCTTAACCAGAACTACCTTTGCAAATACATTGGGGTCAAGAGGCTGTTCAAAAAACTGAACGGTTCCGTCCTCATGGCGGACATGGAAAAGACTCTCCACCTTTGCAAGGGGATACTTCTTAATATCCTCCGCCAAATCAAAATCCTCAAGACCAAGTTCTGATTGAATCAGCAAGGTTACCATGTTACCGGCTCCTGCCAGATGTATCAGCTTAACATCACCTTTTCTGTTCTTAATGGAAGCATCCGTCGATCCTGCTCCCATATCCACTATGGCAAGGGGAACATTGGTTCCCGGTGTAGTTAAAGCTCCCTTAATGGCCATATCAGCCTCAACGCCGCCAACATATACAGGAATACCCAGACGGTCTGTCAGCTCTTCTGCAATCATTTCCATTTGCAGACGGTCTGCCTTAACCATGGCCGCGATACCTACCGCGCTCTCATAGGAGAACTCGTTGGCAAGTCCCCCCTTAACCTTCTGGGGATTAAAGGTATCCACAGCAAGAAGATCCTGAATCTTGATATCTCTGGGATGCTGATCGGTAAGCCTGGACATTACCTGACGAACCTTCTCCAGCATACCGCCGGCATTGGTTCCCGGTTCTCCCTTAATATCCTCGATAACATCAATGCTGTTTACCGCATCCATCATCCTCTCTGCGCCTTCATCTACATCCACGGTAACTTTTTTCTTTTTACCGATGATCTCAATGGAGCCTGCAGGGATCCTTCTTTCCTTTACGTCACCTTCCGGTGTCTTAATAACAACCGCCGACCGGTTTCCGATCAATGCACGGGCAATCGGAACGACCTGTTTTGTCTCATCGGATGACAGTTTGAATAAGGTGGCAATACCATAGGGATTGGAGAGAACTTCAACAACTCCGCCCACAGGCGCAACCTCCACAGCGGTAAGCATGCCGATGGGCACCTTATCCACCATCCCGACCTCATCAACGATGGGAATCTTATGGTCAAGTCTGTTGTTAATTAAAACGCCATCATCGCGCTGGACAATGGCACCTGTAATGTTGAGTGTTTTATTATAGAGATTGATCATCTTAGCAGCAAGCTCAAATGAAATCTTAGACGGTACAACTACGATCACATCTGTACCCTTTGGAACTGAATCGAGCTGGTCGATCATGTGGGAAAGACCAACACCAATCCCAATACCTCCAGGGGTATTGGGATTGTGTCCAATCATAGTAGATTCTGTGATAATAGTTTCGGTAATCGTCTCCATGGCAACGTCACCAATAACAGGAGCAGCTTCATTTACACGAACTTCATCCAGATCTTTAATATCAAGTCCTGCCTTGTCCAGAGCAGTCTTTAATGATTTGAACACACCGTGTATATTCTGCTTTGTTCCTTTTATGCCGGTGGTATCTGTGATACCGCTGGCTAAAAAGGTGACCTGCTTTCCATCGATTCTGGCTATTGCGCTTTCGGTTGTCGCATTACCAATATCAACGCCCGCAACTAATTTCACTTTCATATACCTCCGTAGGAGTTAATTAAGCTTTTTTCAGACGATTACGTTTCTCATAGATATCAGCAGCTTCTTTAACGAAGTTACCGGAAACTACAGCACCGTACTGGTTAATTAACTCATCACCAATGGCATAAAGCTCTGCCTTGGTTGAACGATAGGGACGGAGAGCATTGTAGATCTCAAGAAGACGAGCATCCGGAACCGGAATAAGCTCACCGGCTCTTCTTAAGTTAACTGCGAAGAATCCACGTCCTGCGGACTCTGCAACCTGAGCCTGTAACTCAAGAGTCTCTTTTGTGATACGGAAATCCTTAGCGGTTAAATCGCCTTTGATAACTCCCTCAAGTGTCAGTTCGTCAAGGGACTTTCCGGACGCACTCTTTATTAATTCAGGCTTTTTCTCTCCGATGGGGTAATCTGCAACAGTAACCTTCTCGCATTCACATGCCTGAGAAGATGCCTGAGCACCCTGCATATTTTTAAGCACTTCCTGCATAATCTGTCTTACTAATAATTCCTGATTCACGATTGCACCTCCGATTATTTAAATTCTACCTTAAGAGCCTTAGGAGCCTTATCTCTGTCGGCATGCTCAGTCTCTTTGATATGGAGAACTGCGGACAGAGCCTGGTACTTCGGTCTAGCCATCTGATCATTTCTTACCGGTACGGGGCTTGGGGACTCGCCTTTAGCATATTTAGCGGCGTTCTTTCCAATTGCTCTGTATGTATCAAGGTCAATCAGCGGGCACTGCGGGAATAATTCCAGGTTGGACAGCGGCGGAAGGTCTTTCTGATGGATTACAGTTGTACCTTTGGACTGGATGCCAATGCCGATGCCGGATCCGGATAACTCTGCTGCGTCGTGAGCGATAAAGGATACGTCAGATGTTCTGTAAACTTTAACGATACGGCAGGATACACCTTCCTCTTCAAGGCCGGCCATAACTTCTTTGATGATGTCCGCATGGGGGATACCAACGATGTTCTTTGTCTGGGAAGCGCCAAAAGCAGGAGCTAAACCTAAAACAACTTCGTTAGGATTGGTACCTTTTGCTGCATCGCCAATCTCAGTAATGGTCATGCCTTCGGACTCGGAAACAACGCCTTCTGCTGCCGGAGCAGAATCAGAAATTGCGTTCATTTCTTTAAGAACTTCAGCGATAACGCTCTTTAATAATTTTTCATCAATTGCCATTCTAGTTCACCTTCCTTAACAGACTTAGATTAATCGATCTTAGATGGGTCAACAGCTGTACGAATGTTGCTCAGCTTCTCCCAGAGCTCTGGGCTGATCTGATAACCGGTCATCGGTCCTTCGTAGCAGTTCGGGCTGTTAACAGCAGAAATTACATGGAACTTGTCATCAAGCATGGAAGCGGTATGTAAGTAGTCACCAACAACCTTAGCCTTCTGAATGTTGAATACAGACTCTGCAACATCTTCGAATCCGCCTTTGTAAAGAGCCTTAACAAAGTCAATACCTGTTACGCCTCTTTCAAGCATCTCTGTAGCAGCCTTCAAGTCGGCAACAACGTCACGGTCAGGCATATCCTGGGAACCGCGTGCATATGTACCGGCTTCAACTTCTTCATCTGTGATCTCAGGTAATCCTAATTCACGGAAGATAGCCTGAATAGCTCTTGCAGCTTTATTACGAGCAGCAACAACTTCTTCTTCTGTAGCGGGTACAAGACCTGCGTCAACCTTAAGGTCACGCTGGATTACTACCCAGTCATCATAATCGTCTGCATCCCAGTTGGAGCCGGCGAACATGTTATCATAGTTAGGTGTAGCAGAATATCCGGAGCAGATATAATCTGTGCCAGGAATGAACTGCGGGATAGAACGTGCAACTCTACGTAAATCAGAATGTGTAAATGTCTGGTCGTTGGAGGATGCGTTCTCAAGGTCAAGCATACCTGCAATCAGGTTCTCACATGCGATGGCACGGATACCACCAGGAACGGCTGCGGGTACACCAACACAGGATACGGAACCATTCTGGGTTCCCTGAACACCGGCACCACGGGTAACACCAAGGCAGCGGGCCTCAAGATAAAGCATGGACTTTCCTTCTGCCATACCCATCTGAACCTCAGAACCTGTACCGGATGTGAATCTCATCTTAACACCACGGGATGCGTAGCAGGATGCAAGGAATGCCTTGGACCACGGAGTATCATCACCATCCATGAATACGTCCTCAGTTCCGTATACGGAAACTGTCTCGGCATATGCGGTGTAACCTCTCATACCAAGGTCAAGCTCTGTAGCTTCCTCTACAGCACACTGTGTTAAAATACCAGGACGTCCAACGTTAGCACCAAGCATGATAGCCAGGGCGTTGAACGGAGCGTAACGAACGATACCTACTGTGGTCTCCATCTCGGCGAATCCACGTACAGCGGCCTCAGCGGCGTCTGCTGCGATCTGGATCATGTTATCTTTAACGTTTGTTACGTGGCACTGGTTAGCGGGTTTTAACCTGCATCTCATCTTGGTAATACCCATCATTACCTCGAGTACGTTCAGGTTACCAACGATCTCAACTAACTTAGCAGGAGTAACTGCTGTGGTATATTTTAAGCATTCTGCTCTGTTAACATTGATGTCGACGAGCATACGGGCGATTTCCAGAGAATCCTTAGCCATAGCTTCCTCTGCGAAATCAAGGTTAATAGCATATTTAGCGATGAAAGCATCCAGCATATCGAACTGATCTGCTGTCTTTCCATCCATCTCTGTAACCACGCCGTTCTCGATCTTAATAGATGGAACCGGGTCAAAGGGACTGTTCATCGCAATAAATCCAACTTCTGGCCAATCTAATGCATAGCCGTCCTGATTAACAGGTCTTTGATCTAAATATTCAAAACGTTTACTTCTCACGGTCTCAACACCTCTCAAATTCTCAATTCTGTGTCCCCTGCGCCACTCTCACAAGACGCAAAGGCAACATACTCTGTTTTATCCTCACACGGCTCTCACCCCGTGTGAAGTCATAAAAATCGGAGCGTCTAATATGTAGCTGTCAATCTTAGATGTACGGTACAGTACTGGACTCAAGCGGTTCGTCCGGAGCCAGAGCCTTCAGTAACTGCTTACCAACTTCTCTTGCGCCGATGATAGCCTGTCTAACTGCTCCTGAATCTCCTGAGAAGAAGAAGTTAACCTCGTTGGAGAAAGATGTTCCGCCATTGCCGGGTGTTGCGATAGCGATAGGATCAATTGTAGCGGTCTTGGCAGCTGTATCTGCTAATACGATACCGATACCGGACGGAGCACCTACGGTGATACCGAATGCCTTACCTACAACAGCGCCGAAGGCCTTCTCTAAGCAGTAGGAAGCACGTGCTGTGTACTGGAACTCAAGATGTCCTGCGGAGTTGCCGTATACATCACCGAACTGTTTCTCAACAAAGCTTAAGCAAACCTCAACAGCTCTTCTTGCATCAGAAACATCCTCAGCACCGAAAACAACCAGGCATCCATGTCCTGCGCCACCCTCTGTATCTCTCGGGCACTCAATCATAACTGCTTCTGTGTTAGTAGCTTTTACAGCCTCGTCAGCTGCGAAGATCTGGGGACCTGCACCAACACGGTCAGCAACGATACCGATGGAACGATACTTCGGATCGATCTTTAACATTTCATGAACACTGTAGTCAAGGTTAGCGATAACCAGACCGATGGTATGTCCCATAGCTGTTCCAACATACTCAGTTAATCCGCAAAGGTCTTCGTTGATGCCCTGTGGAGTCGGAGCCTGGATTGTGGTGTCGTTAGCGAAATTGCTCTCAGCCTGCGCTCCACCCATTTTCTTCATAACTTCGTCCATGATTTTAGCCATCATTTCGTCTTTCATTGAATAATACCTCCATTAATAATTGATCATCAGACAAGGTTTAAGGCTTATTGTGGTAAGATCTTCTCTACGTCTGTATGTGGTCTTGGGATGACATGACTGGAAACAACAGTACCAACCTTATCAGCTGCAACTGTTCCGGCGTCAACGGAAGCCTTAACAGCTCCTACATCTCCGCGAACCATAACTGTTACAAAACCGGAACCGATTTTCTCGTATCCAACCAGTGTAACATTTGCTGATTTAACCATGGAATCGGCTGCTTCAATAGCGCCAACCAAACCTTTGGTTTCAATCATTCCTAAAGCTTCTTTCTGCATAATTGACCTCCTTAAAAAGTTAGTTGTCCGCCTGGATAGGGCAGACTGTCGTCGGTTGACTTACAGGATAATTTGATTATATAGCAATATTCACAAAATTACTTGCCCATATGCTATAAATTTTAGTTTTTCATTGCAGAGAATTGGATTTCTCAAATCTCTTTCATGATACTTTGTTGACATAATTTTTATAAGCCGGCATAAAATTTACGCCCTTTATGTCAACTATTTTGCAATCTCGTCCAGAATCTTACTGATATCATCCGCAGAGACCTTTCTGGGGTTCGCCACGGTACAGGCATCAGCCAGGGCCCTTTTGATGATCTCCTCACGATTTGCCTCAAATTCCTCCAGGGAAATTCCGCACTCCGTAATGCACATGGGACGGTCCATATACTTTAACAGCCTCACGATCTCGGCGATCAGATTGGCCACACCTACTTTAGGGGTGGCGGCGGGCAGACCGACGATTCTTGCCATCTTCTGGTACTTCTTTGCCGAATCGTTGCTGTGCTTTGCGCCTTCCCGCTTCACATCTGCATTAAAGGCAATAACATGGGGCAGCACCAGACCGTTGGCCCGGCCATGGGGTATGTGGAAGATTGCTCCAAGAGCATGGGCGATACCGTGATTTAAACCCAGGTTCACCAGAGAAAAAGACATGCCTGCCAGACAGGACGCCCTGTGCATCTTGTCCCTTGCCTTAATGTCAAAACCGTTGCGGTAAGCTCTGGGCAGGTACTCAAAGGCCAGCTCACAGGCTTTCTCCGCCAGACAGTCGGAACAGTCGCTGGCAGTCTCAGAAACATAGGCTTCCAGAGCATGGGTGATCACATCCATGCCCGTATCCGCTGTGATAAAGGGCGGTGCGGATTTTACCAGTTCCGGATCAAGGATCGCCAGGTCAGGCATCAGGCTCTCATCGATGAGAGGAATCTTTTTGCCCGTTTCCGAATCGGTAACCACGGCAAACTGAGTCACCTCGGATCCTGTTCCGCTGGTGGTGGGAAGAGCGATCAGCTTCAGCCTCTTTCCATCCTCACCATGTTTGGCCCTGTGCAGCTCTTTTGTCATATAAACAATGGCTTTCGCCGCATCGATGGAAGATCCTCCTCCCAGGGCAATGACCACATCACAGTCCTTGTCCTCCAGGAAGGAAATTCCTTTCTCGATCAGGTCCATGGGCGGATCCGGAATCACATCACTGAATACGGAAACTTTATTGCAGTAGCGAAGCTTCTTTAAGATCATGTCAGCCATGCCAGAGTCCACCATGAACTGATCCGTGATCAGGACCGCATTGACATCTTTGATGTCCAGCAGCGCATCCAGCGCATTCTCACTGAATAATACTTCAGTGGAAAGCTTAAAACGTTTCATTTGTTTCCTCCTTTCTAACTCTGTATTTTTCTCTATACTCAGACGGCGTAAGGCCGGTCTTCTTCTTGAAGGCCTTGCTGAAGTAGTTGGCTTCATTATACGCCAGATCCAAGGCAATGTTTAATACCGGTATATCGGTATTGATCAGCATTTCCTTTGCCAGATCCATCTTCCGGTCGGTGACATAGGTGATGAAGTTGACCCCCATCTCCTTCTTGAAAATTTTGCTCAGGTAATAGGTGCTGATATTCACATGATTGGCCACGTCTTCCAGGCTGATGCCCCGTTTCAGGTTCCGTTCGATATAGTCGATCACGGATTTCATGCCGCCGTCGGACAGCTTGCCCTTAAGGTTCATCCTGTCAAAAACGATATCCACCATCTTGATCACTTCATTATAAGCATCATGCTTATTATTATAAAGCAGATACTTGATCTTGAGCTTCTCCATCTGGACTACCAGTTCATTGGTATCTCCGACTCCGAGCTCTTCGGCAATTTTCAGGATCAGCTTTGCCAGCTCCTGCAGACGTTTGGATATTACATTTACATCATGATACTCTAAATATAACTGGTCTATGTACTCTCTTAAAATGTCTACAGAGGCTTTGTAAGAGCATTTTCTTAATTCCACCTCCAGCTTGGCCAACAATTTATTACTCTTATCTGTTTTTCTGTCTCCTCCCACCCTGGAGGCAAAGGATTTGACCGAATCCAGGAGGACTTCCTTCCGTATCGGTTTCAGAAGAAAGTCATCCACTTTCAATTTAATGGCCCTGTGGGCGACATTAAAATCATCATATGCAGTTGTAATGATGATCACCGCATCAGGCAGTTTTTTTCTTGCATGCCTGATCACCTCGAGACCATCAACCCCCGGAATATTAATATCCACCAGCATCAGATTGATCTCGCGGTTCTCAATCATTTCCAGGGCTTCAAAACCGCTTCTGGCCTCGCCCACGATCTCAGCCTCAGGCAGATTCTCCTCCAGAAAGATCTTAATGGAGGTCCTTTCAAGTTCTTCATCTTCAACAATTAAAATCTTATACATCTGCACTGCCTTTCTCCGGTAACGGTACTTTTATGATCACCTTTGTCCCCCCGGACGGTACATTATCACTCTCGATCTGCAAAGCATATTCCGGTCCGAAATGATGGATCAGCCTGGAATTGATATTGTAAACGCCGACGGAATTACTCTCCTTGTTTTTAAAAGCATCTCCCCGGAGAAGACTGCGGATCTGTTCCCTGCTCATCCCGTCGCCGTCATCGGTGATCTCAATGTACAGATCCCCTTTACGGGCATGACACGTCACCAGAACAGTTCCGCCGGAAGTTCTGTTTTCCACAGCGTATTTAATGGAATTCTCCACTATAGTGGTCAGCGATAAGAAGGGCACCTGGACCACACGATATTCCTCAGGGATTTCAATGGAATACTGAAGACGGCTCCCCAGCCTGATCTTATGGATCTTAAGATAATTGAGCACATGGGTCATTTCATCCCCCAGGGTACTCAGAGGGTTGTTGCTCTTTCTTAAAATATAGCGCATCATATCGGAAAAAGCATATACCACATCCTCGGTCATCTTGGCATTCTCAAAAAAAGCAAGGCGGCCTATGGTATTGAGTACATTGAAAAGAAAATGAGGATTGATCTGATAGTGGAGTGCTTTGAGCTCAATGTCACGAAGTGACTTTTCCATCTCTATCCTGAGCTTCTCCTCTTTGACAAGCCGCAGGTCCTTCTCCCTGAGCTCTGCTTCTATTTTACTGGCATACTGCTTTTCCACAGTATAATTATAACTATCGCAGATAGTCTGGGCTACCGCTACGATTTTCTCATGAGGCATTACCGTCACCTGGGAATGAAGCTTCACAAGCTCCGGATCCTCTTTCCACTCCTCGGAAAGCTTCATCACCGGCTTCAGTTTCTCCATATGGTCACTGACCACCTGTCCCGACTGGATGGAGCCTATCAGCTGTCCGTGGATCATGATGGGGATGGAATAGTCCACCAGGCCGGCATGGCACATATAGATGGATGCCCTGCCTGTTTTTTTTGCCCTGCGCCCTCCGCAGGCATCACAATGATAGCACCTTTCCCGGAAAGCAGGTACTTTCCTGAGTTTTTTACAAAAGGGAGTAAAATTACTTTGCTCAGTAATGGGAGTTCCGTTCACATCCACAGTAATAAAGGCCAGATCCGTGGCCTTTGCCCAGTTGTCCTGCAGTGTCTGTAATTCCTTGACATCAATTACATCTCTTATAAATATGTTTTTTTCTGCCAATCTTTTACCCTCCGGCTAATAATATATTTCAGGCCCGTTCTCCATCTGACATCTGTCTGTCTTTGTTCTTCCTTCTTTTTCTCTCTCTTCTTGTCAGATACTTATAGGCTTTTTCCGCACATTCACAGGCGTCCTCCGTATAACAGTCCGCCCCGATCTTTTCTGCCTTCAGCTCATCCATATAATAGCCCCCGGCCATAAAATAAAAATTGTCCCGGTCTCCCTTATCTTCAAATTCTTCTATGACTGCTCTCATATCGCTGGCCGACTGGGAAAGGATCCCGCTCATACAAACGATCTGGGCATGGGCTGCCGTTGCAACTTCATAAAACCGGGCGGGAGAAACATCGACCCCCAGGTCAATGACGTGGATATTTTTGCTCTCCATCATCATCTTTACAAGATTCTTTCCGATATCATGCATATCGCCCTTCATGGTCCCCAGGACCACAGTGCCCACATCTTTTACCCCGCTGGCCCCTGTGTATCTTCTTAATGCCTCCACACCCTGATCAAGGGCTCTGGTCACACTTAAAATCTCCGGGACACCGACCTCCTCACTGCGAAATACATCTCCCACCTGACTCATACCGGCAAGAAAACCATCTTCCACGATGGACTGGGAAGTAATCCCTTCATCGAGAGCCATCTTTACAAGATTGGCAACCCGTTTTCCCTGTCCTCTTTTCAGGGCATCCCTGATTTCGTCTGTTATTGTTTCCATTCTTGCACCCCCCAGATAAAAAAATCCTTCTTTCATATTTTAATCTTTTTTTATAAAAAAAGCAAATTTTTATCAAAAATTTGCAAATTTTTTTATTTTTCGGAAATGATGCACAAAGAGTATGTCTGATTTTTGTATCAGTTGTCCAAGTAATGAATAATCATTCAATTATTAAAAGGAATGAAAGCCTTATTTTGTTCCATGATGTGGAAAAGTCATATAGGAAAGGGAAGAGTTTTGCTATAGATCAGAGTTTTTGACAATTCAAAACCTGCCTGCGCGTCCCGGCAAAGGATAAAAAAGACAGGGTGCAGGAGGATTATATACCTTCTGCACCCTTTATCTCTTCAAAAACTATTTAATTATTTAACCGAGACCTTCTCCAGCTTCCAGATATCATCCACATATTGCTGGATGGTCCGGTCAGAGGAGAATTTTCCGCAGTTGGCAGTCTGGAGCATGGCCATGCGGGCCCAGCCCTTTTCGTCGCGGTATGCCTCGTTTACTCTTCGCTGGGCTTCTTTATAGGAATCGAAATCCCGGAGGATAAAATACATGTCTTTATCCAGCAGAGCATTATAAAGCTCCCGGAAGAGCTCCGGATTCTCCGGAGAATAGAAACCATCGATCAGGCGGGTCATCACTTTGCGGACATCCTCATTATTATTGTAGATGTCTCTGGGATAATAGTTATGATTCCGCTCATATTCCATTACCTCGTCCGCAGACAGACCGAAGATAAAGGCATTCTCCTGGCCGACCTCTTCCACGATCTCCACATTGGCCCCGTCCATGGTTCCGATGGTCACCGCGCCGTTTAACATGAACTTCATGTTTCCGGTTCCGGACGCCTCCCTGGAGGCAGTGGAAATCTGCTCGCTGACATCAGCCGCCGCAAAAATCAGCTCCGCGTTGGATACCCTGTAATCCTCAATAAATACGACCTTGATCTTTCCGTTTATGGAAGCGTCATTATTGATCTTCTCCGCCACACTGTTGATAAGCTTGATGGTCAGCTTGGCGGTATGATATCCGGCCGCCGCCTTGGCGCCGAAAATAAATGTTCTGGGTACGATATCCATCTCCGGATGTTCCTTCAGCTGTCCGTACAGGTACATAACATGCAGGATATTCATCAGCTGGCGCTTATATTCGTGCAGCCTCTTGACCTGGCAGTCAAAGATGGACCTGGGATCCACATCAATTCCATTGTGTTCTTTTATATATTTTGCCAGACGAACCTTGTTCTGGTACTTGATGTTCATGAATTCATGCTGGTATTTAGGATCATCCACATAGAGATTCAGTTTGCTGAGATGGGAAAGATTGGTGATCCATTCATCACCGATCTTCTCTGAAACCCAGTCAGCCAGCAGCGGATTACCATGAAGCAGGAACCTTCTCTGGGTGATACCATTGGTCTTATTGTTAAACTTGAAGGGCATCATCTCATAGAAATCCTTAAGCTCACGTTTTTCCAGGATCTCAGTATGAAGTCTTGCCACACCATTTACGGAAAAGCTGCCGGCAATGGCAAGGTTCGCCATCCTGACCTGGCCGTCATAAAGAATGGCCATGGTACGGATCTTATCCTGATTGCCCGGATAATTTGCCTGGATCTCGATGACAAACCGGCGGTTAATCTCCTCAATGATCTGGTATACACGGGGAAGCAGTCTGGAGAAGAGCTCGATGGGCCATTTCTCGAGAGCTTCCGCCATAATGGTATGGTTGGTATAGGCACAGGTCTTTGTGGTGATCTCCCAGGCTTCATTCCACTCCAGTCCTTCTTCATCCACCAGGATACGCATGAGTTCTGCCACAGCCACTGTGGGATGGGTATCATTCAGCTGGAAGGATACCTTTTCATAAAACTTACGGATATCCGAATGAGTAGATTTATATTTGGCAACTGCCCTCTGCACAGAGGCAGAAATAAAGAAATACTGCTGCTTTAAGCGGAGCTCCTTGCCGGACATGTGGTTATCATTGGGGTAGAGAACCTCTGTAAGGTTTCTGGCCAGGTTGGCCTCCTCCACGGCCTTGTCATATTCACCCTTGTCGAAGGATTCGAGGTTGAAGGTGTTTTCCGCCTCGGCATCCCAGATCCTTAAACTGTTTACATGATGGTTGCCGTAACCCACAATAGGGATATCATATGGGATGGCCCGGACAGACCGGTAATTCTTCTGAACAAACCTGGGCTTGCCATTGGGGTCGTTCTCCACATCCACATAGCCGCCGAATTTGACGACCTGGGTGTATTCCTCCCTCTTGATCTCGAAGGGATTGCCGTGCTTTAACCAGTCATCGGGTTTTTCCACCTGGAACCCGTTTTCTATCTTCTGCTTGAACATTCCGTAATGATAGCGGATACCGCATCCGTAGGCGGGATAACCCAGGGTGGCCAGAGAATCCAGGAAGCAGGCGGCAAGACGTCCGAGACCGCCGTTGCCCAGAGCTGCATCGGGCTCCTGATCCTCAATAACATTCAGGTCAAATCCCATCTCGGCAAGCACTTCTCTTACCTCTTTATAACAGGTGAGATTGATCATATTATTGCCCAGGGCTCTGCCCATGAGGAACTCCATGGACATATAATAAACGATCTTTTTATCCTCTTTATCAAAGGCTTTGTGGGTGGCGATCCAGTTATCAATGATCTCATCCTTGATGGAATAAGCCACTGCCTGGTATACCTGCTGCATGTCACAGTCCTCCAGATGACGTCTGAAGAGCATACGGGCATTGGCCTCCACCTCTTTTTTAAACTGTTTTTTATTAAATGCTTTTTTCTTAATCAATATGTTATCCTCCTGATCTGTGATTATCTTTTATAACCTTTCAACACTGAGCTTTACTTTCTCTCCGTTGATATTCCAGTCTTTGGAGTACCCTGCTGATCCGCCAAAGGAAATCTCTTCTGCCAGGACATCTTTTCTGATGGTCTCCCCGTTATCCTTCATGATGGCTGCGATCTTCTCATTGCCTTCGGCAAAGATACGGATATGATCTGTAACTTCAAACCCGGCTTCCTTTCTCATGGTCTGGATCTTGCTGATGATCTCACGCACAAAGCCTTCTTCAATAAGCTCGGGGGTCAGGTTTGTATCGAGAACCACGGTAAGACCATGGTCCGCCTGGGAAACAAAGCCCTCCTTCTGGGTCATGGTGACCAGAAGTTCCTCAGGCGTAAGGCTTATCTTATCAGAATCGACCTCAATTGTCAAAGTCCCTTTTTCATCCAGCTCTTTTTTTGCGACAGAACCGTCGACCTGTGCCAGGGCTTTGCTGATCTTACCCAGCTGCTTCCCGTATTTGGGACCCAAAAGACGAAGCTGGGGTTTAAAGCTATAGCTGGTGAGGTCCGAAACATCATCCCGGAAGCTTACGGCTTTTACATTTAATTCTTCCTCAATGATCTCAATATAATACCCCGGAAGTTCAGATGCCCCGCTCACGATCATATTTCCCACAGGCTGCCGGTTTTTGATGCCGGAGGTGTTTCTGGCAGCCCGGCCAAGTACAACGATATCAAGGACCTCCGCCATATTCTTTTCAAGCTCCGCGTCGATCCACTCTGTCTTTACTTCAGGAAAATCACAAAGATGGATGCTTTCCGGGGCCTCCCGGTCCACAGTCCGCACCATATTCTGATAAATATCCTCCGTAATAAAGGGTACCATGGGAGCAGCGGCTTTGGAAACAGTTACCAGAGCGGTATAAAGGGTCATATAGGCATTGATCTTATCCTGCTCCATACCCTTTGCCCAATAGCGGCTCCGGCACCGGCGCACATACCAGTTGCTCATCTCATCCACAAAGCTCTGCAGAGCTTTTGCGGTCTCCGGGATCTTGTAGGCGGCCAGGCTCTCATCTACATTTTTCACCGTGGTGTAAAGTCTGGACAGGAGCCATTTATCCATAACAGACAGTTTTTCGTAATCCAGGGTATACCTGGTCGGATCAAACTGATCGATGTCTGCGTACAGTATATAAAATGCATAAGTGTTCCAGAGAGTGCCCATAAATTTACGCTGTCCCTCCGTCACCGCGTCCGCATGGAAGCGGTTTGGCAGCCAGGGCGCGCTGTTGGAATAGAAATACCAGCGGATTGCGTCCGCTCCATGGGCAGCCAGGGCATCAAAGGGATCTACGGCATTTCCCTTGCTCTTGCTCATCTTCTGCCCGTTTTCATCCTGGACATGGCCCAGCACGATAACGTTCTCAAAGGGCGCTTTATTAAAGAGCAGGGTAGACTCTGCCAGCAGGGAGTAAAACCAGCCCCTGGTCTGGTCCACCGCCTCGGAAATAAACTGAGCCGGGAACTGCTGCTCAAACTTTTCTTTATTCTCAAAAGGATAATGATGCTGGGCAAAGGGCATGGCTCCGGAATCAAACCAGCAGTCAATCACTTCGGGAACCCGGTACATGGTCTTTCCGCAATCCGGGCAGGTCATGGTAAATTCATCAATATAAGGCCTGTGGAGTTCTACGGTAAGGGCATCCTCCCTTCCGGTCTTCTCCTTTAATTCCTGCCGGCTGCCGATGGCATCCATGTGTCCGCAGCCCTCGCAGACCCATACATTTAATGGTGTACCCCAGTAACGGTTTCTGGAGATACCCCAGTCCTGGATATTGGCCAGCCAGTCGCCGAAACGGCCGGTGCCGATGGTCCTGGGAATCCAGTTGATGGTGTTATTGTTCCGGATCAGGTCATCTTTGACTGCCGTCATCTTGATAAACCAGGATTCTCTTGCGTAATAAATAAGGGGTGTATCGCATCTCCAGCAGAAGGGATAATCATGCTCGAATTTAGGAGCGTCAAACAAAAGTCCCCTGTTATCAAGGTCCACCAGGATCTTCGGATCTGCGTCTTTAACAAACATGCCTGCAAAGGGAGTCTCCTCCGTCATCTCACCCTTTGTATTTACAAACTGCACGAAGGGAAGATCATACTCTCTTCCGACCCGGGAGTCATCCTCACCGAAGGCCGGCGCGATATGAACTATGCCGGTACCGTCAGACATGGTAACGTAATCATCGCAGGTCACATAGTGAGCCTTCTTGCCTTCTTTCTTCGCGGCCTCCCCTGTTGCCGCGAACAACGGTTCATATTCTTTATACTCCAGACCGGTACCCTTGAAGGTTTCCAGGATCTCATAAGCCGGGATGTTTTCCGTCGCCAGTCTGCCGAGTACTTTATCCAGCAGGGCCTGGGCCATATAATAAGTATAACCGTCCGCGGCCTTCACCTTACAGTAGGTCTCACCCGGATTCACACACAGGGCGGTGTTGGAGGGCAGGGTCCAGGGAGTGGTTGTCCAGGCCAGGAAATAAGCATCCTCACCCACGACCTTGAATCGTACTACAGCCGACCTTTCTTTTACGGCCTTGTAGCCCTGGGCCACCTCATGGGAAGAAAGAGGTGTTCCGCAGCGGGGACAATAGGGAACGATCTTAAACCCTTTATATAAAAGTCCTTTATCCCAGATAGTCTTTAAGGCCCACCACTCAGATTCGATAAAATCATCATGGTAAGTTACATAAGGATCATCCATATCTGCCCAGAAGCCGACGGTACCGGAGAAATCTTCCCACATACCCTTGTACTTCCATACAGATTCCTTACACTTGCTGATGAAAGGATCCAGCCCGTACTCTTCGATCTGCTCCTTGCCGTCAAGACCCAGGAATTTCTCCACTTCCAGCTCCACAGGCAGGCCATGGGTGTCCCAGCCGGCCTTTCTCGGAACCATATATCCCTTCATGGTTTTATAACGAGGAATCATATCCTTGATAACACGGGTCAGCACATGGCCGATATGAGGTTTGCCGTTGGCAGTGGGCGGACCGTCGTAAAAGGTATAGACAGGACTGCCTTCCCTTAACTCAATACTTTTTCTGAAAATATCATGGTCATTCCAGAACTTTACCGTTTCTTTTTCCCTGTCAACAAAATTCAGATTCGTCGAAACTTTCTTATACACTCCTGTTACCTCCTGAATCATTTAAAAAAAGCCTTCATCCGAAAGGGATGAAAGCGTAAATGCTGTCAGCCTGCTGTCTTTGTCTTAGTCTTTGTTTTTTACCGAATAACATCATATACTATCGTCACCTAAATGTCAAATAAAAACTTTGTATTTCAGAATATAATGTGGTAAAATGAGACAGGTACCGGAGTCTGCCGGTGTCATAAATAAAAAAGACGTAAAGGAGCCAGCATGATAAAAAAGATCCTGATATCTCTCCTCAGTGCCACTATAATTGTCGGTATGATAACAGGAGGTTTTCTGTTTTTATACTTTGCGATTCCCAGCCGAAAAGCCGTAAATTCCATAAAACTCCCCAAAAGTGTGGAGGATACGGGAAAAGCAGAAGATGATACTGCCGGGCAGGATGAAACCGAATCCAATACCTTTGTCGCGGATGTCTATCAGTCACTGACCCTTAGGGAAAGTCCCAGTTCCAACGCAAAGGAGATCGCAGGACTTCCTCCCATGACCCATATGGAAATCATTGAATACGTAAAAGGCACCAATTATGCCTATGTAAAAGTAACCACCGGCGAAAGCAACGGCCTGAAGGGATATGTGAACACCGACTACATTACCCGGCTGGGAGAATCTACAGTCCGGGCCGGAGAAGGGGAATAAGGAATTCCCATCAGTATAAACAGACATCAAAAAAAGGGATGGCATCTTAATAATGTCATCCCTTTTTGGAGAAGGTATTTTTGTTACTAATTGGGTTGTAGCAAAAATTATATAATGTATTGGGGGGGTTACGCTGTAATAATAGCACCATCTCCCCCTCAAGTGTGCATAAACATTTACGCTTTTAAATATAATTTTTGTGCATATTAGTCAAAGAGACTTTCAAATTCTTCCCGGCTGATCCGCTCTTTCTCGATCAGCAGCGCTGCGCAGCGGTGGAGAACATCCATATGGGAAAGAAGGATCTGTCTTGCCTCCTCATAACATTCGTCCACTATTCTTTTCACTTCCGTATCAATCTGCCTGGCGACCTCTTCACTGAAGCTTCTGGCATGGCCGAGATCCCTGCCCAGAAAGACCTCGTCACTCTCCTCTTCATAATTGATAAAACCAAGCTTGTCAGACATGCCGTACTTGGTCACCATGGCTCTGGCAGTGCTTGTAACCCCCTTGATGTCCTGGGAGGCGCCTGTGGTGACATCCCCGAAAATAAGCTCTTCGGCAATGCGGCCGCCCATGCCCACCTTCATGTCCTGGAGCATCTTGTTCTTAGTATTGAATACATTATCATTCTCCGGAAGAGGCATGGTATAGCCGGCTGCCCCGACTCCCGTGGGAATGATGGAAATGGTATAGACCGGACCGACATCCGGCAGCACATGAAAGAGGATAGCATGGCCCGCCTCATGGTATGCGGTTATTTTCCGTTCCAGTTCAGGCACCACCCTGCTTTTCTTTTCTGTCCCGATACCCACTTTAATAAATGATTTGCGAATATCCTCCATCTGGATATACCTGCGGTCATGGCGGGCGGCGAGTATAGCGGCTTCGTTCATAAGGTTTTCAATATCAGCACCTGAGAAACCGGGTGTGGTCCGGGCGATCTGATGCAGATCTACATCCTCTGCCAGAGGTTTCCCTCTGGTATGGACCTTAAGAATCTCTTCCCGGCCTTTCACATCCGGATTGCCTACAGCTACCTTGCGGTCAAAGCGTCCCGGCCTTAAAATAGCCGGATCCAGTATGTCAACACGGTTTGTGGCTGCCATAACTATGATGCCTTCGTTGACACCAAAGCCGTCCATCTCCACCAGAAGCTGGTTTAAGGTCTGCTCCCGTTCGTCGTGACCGCCCCCGAGACCCGTGCCTCGCCTTCTGGCCACCGCATCAATCTCATCAATAAAAATGATGCAGGGGGAGTCCTGTTTTGCATCTAAAAACAGGTCCCTCACCCGGGAAGCGCCGACTCCCACGAACATCTCCACGAAATCTGACCCGGATATGCTGAAGAAGGGTACGTTGGCCTCGCCGGCGACAGCCTTGGCCAGCAGTGTTTTTCCGGTGCCGGGAGGCCCCACCAGCAGAACCCCTTTGGGAATTCTGGCCCCCACCTCAATGAATTTCTCCGGATGCTTCAGGAAATCAACAATCTCCTTGAGCTCCTCCTTTTCCTCAAATAGTCCCGCCACTTCCTGGAAGGTCACCTTTTTATCGTTGATATCATGGAGTTTTGCCCGGCTTTTGCCGAAGTTCATCATCTTATTGTTGCCGCCGCCTCCTCCGACCCGGTTCATGATGATGAACATAAACGTCATCATAAGAATCATCATTACAATATAGGGAAGAAGGCCGGTGACAAAATCTCCTGTATGGTTTACATCCTCCACCCTGCATTTGAGTTCATTGGTTCGGGCAAATGTAATGATCTCGTTGACATCCGTCACATAAAACTTTTCTCCGGATCCGTCCTTAAAAGCGACCTCCACAGCACCGGTGGGGATCTCCTCATTCTGGAGGACCGATATCGATTCCACCCTGTCATCCCTTACATCTTCAGTCATTTGTTCGTAGCTGTATTCCTCGCGGCCGGATAACAGATTTCTCTGTCCGAAGTAATTCATTATACCGTATGCAGCCATCAGAACAATGAGCAAAACAAAAACACTTCTGTAGCTTCTATTCAATGATATCTCCTTTCAAATCCTCCCCATCCGCGGCTGATCATTCCGCGTCCAGCTCGATCACGCCGATATAAGGAAGATTTCTGTATTTCTGGGCATAGTCAAGGCCGTACCCCACGACAAACTCGTCAGGGATATCAAAACCCAGATAGTCTATCTCTACCTCAGCTTCCCTTCGGTCCGGCTTATTAAGCAGTGCGCAAAGACGGATACTCTTAGGATTCCTCTGCTTAAGAACAGGAATCAGGTAATGCAGGGTTTTACCGGAATCAATAATATCCTCGACGATCAGGACTTCCTTGTCTTCCATGGAATCATCCAGGTCCTTCTTGATCCGGACGATCCCCGATGATGATGTGGCGTTGCCATAGCTGCTCACCTGCATAAAATCCAGTGAAACCGGAACCGTGATCCTTTTGGCCAGTTCACAGGCAAAAAAGACGCCCCCTTTAAGAATACAGATGATGTGGATCTCTTTTCCCTCATAGTCCCTGCTGATCTTTTCTGCCAGCTCCCTGATCTTAGCATTTACTTCATCCTCAGGTATCATTACTGAAATTTTATCTGCCATGATATTCTCCTTATCTTGTCTTTTAATCCAGGTCCTGCTGCGGCCGGTCCTGTACGGTATATGAGATTTCCAGCATCCGTCCGGTCTTTGGGGTTACTCTGTATTCCCTGCTGATGCGGTCTCCCAGTATCCATATAATATGGGAATTCTCAGCCAGCAGAAGCCGGCGGTCTCTTTCGTCTTTTGCGATTCCTTTGTCTATGAAATACCGCGAAAGACGTTTATGTCTGCCCAGGTCATCAAATACAAAATAATCTCCCTCCCGGCGGGTCCTGATATGTAATTGATACCTTATTTTATCATAATCAAAGTATTTCTCACAGTCCTTTTTTACAATTTGTTGTCCCCGGTAATCTTCATATTTAAGATGGAGCAGGGTCCTGCCATCTATGGGAACGCTCCACCTGCACCCGTCTGCGTACTCCGGCAGAGGGATTTCCACACAGATTTTCCCTGTCTTCTTTCGTGCCTCCTCTTCTTTTCGCTGCCGGACCTCCTTTTTTGACAAGATCAGCCCGGTGCCTTCCCTGACAGCCACAAGACCATAGGGAAAGCTGTTCTGTTTGCCCGGCTCTTTCTTAAGCAGAGAGAGAAGCTGTTCTATGTGAACAGATCCAATATCTTTATCTCTGCCCGCCGCCATAAACAGGAGTCTCTTAAGCAGCTCACGGCGGACATGGTCAGGGAGATCAAGTATTTCCTCCACCTCAACCCCAAAGCCATAGGGGAAGCTTTTTATCACAGTTCCGCAGAGCCTCTCTATCTCCGGTTCCACATAGGACAGGAGTTCGTCCTGCTGCCGGGACAGATTGCACAGATGCTCTACAGCAAGGGGATTTAGCTGTTCCATATCAGCAAGTATCCTGTGCCTGATAAAATTTCTGCTGAACTCCGTATTGCTGTTCGTCGCATCTTCCACATAATCCTGTTCCATAATATGTAAGAGGCTGAGAATTTTCTTCTTTCTGATGGACAGGAAGGGGCGGATGATATCACCCTGTACCGGCCGGACAGCCACCAGCCCTTTAGGGCCTGTTCCCCGTACCATCCTGAAAATCATGGTTTCAGCAAGATCATCTGCATGGTGGGCCACAGCAAGGCGGACCTTTTTGCCGGCCAGTTTATGATACATCACATTTCGGAAGCACTCATATCTGACCTTCCTTCCGGCCTCCTCCAGTGTCATCTTGTCCTCCAGGCTGACCTTTTTTACGTCTTTTCTGAAATGGTACAGAGGAATATCCCACCTGCGGCAGAAAGTCTGCACAAAGGCTTCATCTCTCCGTGCTTCTGTTCCCCGCAGCATATGGTTGATATGAACGGCGACGAGACCGGGGCCGCCCAGTTCCCTGCGATACAGCAGGTATCTGGCCAGACAGATGGAATCGGCACCCCCTGACAGTCCGAGAACAATACGATCCGTATGTTCCAGCATACTGTATTTATTAACGTAAGCGTCTATTTCATCCCACATTGGTCATATTCCTTCTTTCCCTGACAACAGCCACCAGCACAGTCCGGTCATCATCCGTCCCTCCGGGCGGTTCAGGTATCAGCTCCATCAGTCTGTCCGCAAAGGTCTGGGCATTGTCGGTCCCGATCCGGGCTATCAGGTTTTCCATGGTTTCTTCCTTATGATTCTCAAAAGCGAGCATTCCATCGGAGAGCATAACGATCATATCTCCATCATACAGCTTCCGGCAGTAACATTGAAGACTCCTGTCATTCCCTTCAAGGATCCCCGGCGGCAGGCCTGCATTGCAAAGCCGTTCTACCTTTCGGCGGCGCCTGATAAAGGTGGCTGCTCCCCCTGCCTTAATGAACCTTGCCACGCCCGTTCTAAGGGATACCGAAGCGATATCCAGTGTGGATGATTCATTTCCGGTTTGCAGATAGAGGACCGAATGCAGCATATCCACTGCCGTTTCTTCGGCAACGCCGGCCAATGCCAGTGACTCAAAAGTCTCCAGCAGTCTGGCACTGCTCAGCCTCGCCTTCTCTCCGGTACCCATTCCATCAGAAAGACAGAGCAGGACCTGTCCATTTCCTTTATGTACAAAGGAAAAAGTATCTCCGCAGACAGTTTCTCCTGTTTTATTGCGATGGCATTTTCCAAAGAGAATGCTGAAGGTGTTCGTATCAGAAAACTTAAGCCTTCTGCTTCCTGCGGCCGCCCATTCTTCAGGCATCAGACAGGTCAGAGTCTGTCCGTAAGCTTTGGAGATACGTTCCGTAATATCCGGCACTTTCCACCCGCGAAGCAGATACAGATCCAGCAATATCTCAAGATTACCGTCCTGATCCTTCCGCTGTCTCCCGCTGCGTACCAGGGCTCCCGGGAAAAGGCTCCTGTTCAGTTTTCGTATGTCAGACTTCTTTATTCCTTCATCCGATTCCAGGCCTCTGATGCACTCGTCCAATACCACTTTCTGGGTCACCAGCGAACTTTTGAATGCCCTGCGTATATCATAAAAACGGCTTTTCCAGAACCTGTTCTGAAACAAAAGCCTTTTCAGCCAGATCAGTTCTTCTTTGATGGAATCATAATAAATACATCCATCAGGCCGGGTATTCGCCTTCTCAGGTACCGGGGCATCTGAGAACAATTCCCGGCAGACCAGTTCATACACCGGGGCATCTGAAAGATCCCGGTCTTCCCCAAAGCAGGATCTGAAGCGGACGCATTTGCGGCAGATATCATCCTTCAGAGTATTAAATAAATAATAAAAGCCTTCTCTGGTATATTCTTTTTCCTCCTCTGGATGATCTGCAAGCCTGATCACTTCTGTCAGCGATTCTCTGTATAGTTTTAAATATTCTGCCGCGCTCCAGTCTGAAAGAGCGGCGGGATTCACTGTATCACGGTCCCAACCTCTTCTCATTTTCTTTCCCCCGTCAATGATTGTCTGCACCTGATATGGCAGTTTTGCATCATCACATTATACGGGAGAAGTCTTAAGACATATGTCGAAACCACTGTCACAATAAAAAAAGTAGTTCTTTTTTCTTAAAAAATAAAAAAGGTCCAAATGGACCTTTCAATAGTAGCGGGAACTGGATTTGAACCAGCGACACCACGGGTATGAACCGTGTGCTCTAGCCAACTGAGCTATCCCGCCAGACTCAACAGACGACATGATATCATCTTTATTGAAAAAAGTCAATACAATTTTTAAAAAAACGGTCTGTCTTTCCCATGTAAACCCGGCGGAATTATTCTTCGGACTTCTCTTCCGTATTCTCCTTATCCTGTGAAGTCTTCTGGCCGGGAACGGCCTTTTCATCATCAGACTCTTTTACTACGTACTCGTCTTTGCCCACAAGACCCAGCTTTTCCCTGGCCATGCGCTCTTTAAATTCATCGGAAGAGACGTTTTTCTTTTCTTTTTCCAGAGATTTATTCGTATCTTTGATCTGCTTTACCTCGGAAGACAGTTCTTCTATGGTATCCCGATACCTGTCTGCCTGTCTTTTCTGATGTATCCCGCCAAATCCCAGGAATAATACGATCATCATTGTCAGTACCATAATGATGGCTGACTTTACAGTAAAGAACTTCTTTTTAAATTTATCATTAAACTGTCTGCTGTTTTTTCTCTTTTTTTTCATATAAATAACCTCTGTTACATTCTGCTGTTAATCATTCTAACTGTTCTGAAAGTATTTTTCAATATGATATAAATACATTTGATTGTTTTTTTTGCAGGCCACACAAGTATTATAACCAGAATTTTTAACACATTCAATATTGCCGTCATTAATTTTTTCAGCAGGTAACCTGTCAGAGGATGAAAAACTGCCCTGTAGACAAGGATTCCCAGAGCTGTACCCAGTAAGATATACAGTCTTATACTTCCATGATTGTATTTATGTATCAGAACAAATAATCCTGTGGCGGCAGTAAATATAAACATAATATCTTCCACCTGCACCCAGAAATCATTATGTCTGATCATCATCCTCAGAGTTCTTAACAAATCATACCACAATCCCGTAAACAATCCGCAGACCAGGCAGCAGCAGAATATCCTGCCCTGCAAAACCGACATTTCACTCATTTCAGCCGAAGAGCCTCCTTATGATCCCGGTCTTCTTCTCATTGCCGAATCCTGTATCCGAGTACATAAAGCTGTTTACGATGCCATCAAGCTCAACCTCGCCTTTTTCTACCGTCAGTCTGGTCACATGCAGATCTTCTCCCTGTATGGCCAGCACCCCCTGCTCAGTATCCAGTATGATCTCATTGGGGTCAAAGGAAATGACCTCCTTTACCCCGCTGATCATACCGGTTCCTCTGTTATATATAGCTATTTTATGGTTTTTTTTAATATGTTCTTCCACACCTGTACCCTTTCGGCAGCCCTGTTTGTCTCTATTTATATGTCATTCCAATAAAAAATATGTTATAAGGCCGAAACTTCTTGACAAATACCTTTTAAACCGTTATAAATAGTAAAGCATTTCATTGTAACTTTTCTTATGTTTTCGATCGATTGAGAAATGTTATAGTGTTTATAATCCTGTTTAAAACTATACACAAGCATTTTGGGAAGGAGAAGATCATGAATAAAACAGAATTGATTGCAGCTATTGCAGAAAGAACACAGTTATCAAAAGCTGATACAGATAAAGCTTTAAAGGCTTTCATCGAGGTAGTTGGGGACGAACTGGGAAAAGGTGAGAAGGTTCAGCTTGCAGGCTTCGGCACTTTTGAAGTATCTGAGCGTGCAGAACGCCAGGGCATTAATCCCAGAACCAAAGAGACCATCACAATTGCCGCTTCCAAGGCTCCCAAGTTCAAAGCAATGAAAGCATTAAAGGACAAAGTAAACAACTGATGGAATGTGGAAGGTGATTCCCATAAGACTGGATAAATTTCTTAAGGTATCACGGCTCATCAAACGAAGAACCGTGGCCAATGAAGCCTGCGATGCAGGCAGAGTACTGGTAAACGGCAAGGTTGCCAAGGCAGGACTTCCTGTCAAAGCCGGGGACCTGATCGAGATACAATTTGGCAACAGAAGCGTGAAGGCAGAGATATTAGATGTAAAAGATACTGCCAAAAAAGAAGAAGCAAAAGAGCTGTTTCGGTATGTATGACCGAACAGCTCTTTTTTACTCGTTCCCGGAAATCTCATACCGCCGCCTGCCTGCCCAGAAATTCTGCCGCCACAGCCGTCAGCTTTTTCTCCGTCTCCCCCGGTTTTCTTCCCGCAGGATCTCTGGCCAGCAGGAATACCGCCCCAAGGATCTCTCCTCCGCTTCTAATAATGCTGAAAACCTGCTCCACTGCTTCCATGCCTTCTATCACCGGAATGGTCCGGTTTTTCGCAGAAAGGGGAAGCTGTTCGTTCCGGTCATCAAGTATTTTTTCCAGACTCTCGGAGATCTGTACCCCCACAGGTATTCTTTTCCGGCATCCTGCCGAGGCAATCACCTTTTCCCGGTCTGTAATTACAGTTGCGGCTCCTGTCTGCAAAAGAAGGGACTCCGCATATTCTGCCGCAATAGATGTATATTCCGAGAAAGGGAGATACTTTCTCAACACAATATCCCCCGCCTGGTCAGTAAAAATTTCAAGCGGCATGCCTTCCTTCACTTTCAAAGTTTTTCTGATCTCTTTCGGTATCACGATCCTCCCCAGATCATCTATTTTTCTCACGACCCCAGTTGCTTTCATTTAATAATACTCCTTTACAGATCCCATAAAATATACTAACTCTATTATCTGTTTTTTAAAGAATTTTATACGTCCGGGTTGTTGCAAAAATTATTGCTATAGATTAAAATACTTATAACTATTTTAAGCAACAGGAGAATCATACCTATATGAAAAATAAATTAAAACACTCTGTTTTTTCCGATAAACGTTTCAGGGATCTTGCTCGATATTATTGTGTATATACCCTCCTATTTATAGCAATATGCTTTGTCGTATTTCATCCTTTTATCGGTTCTGAAAAAAGTCTTATCTGGAAAATTGACGGTGTCCCGCAATATATGCTATGGCTTCAATATACGGGAAGATATCTGAGACAGCTAATAAAACAGATCCTGACCGGCACAGTCACAATCCCCATGTATGATTTTCATATCGGAATGGGTAACGATATCCGTAATTTCTTTAAAACAGAGCCCATGCAGTTTATGGGTATCTTTTTGATCTACGGCACCAGGGGGACCTCCAAGCTGTATAATCTGCTGACCATACTGCGTATTTATCTGATAGGGATCTCCTTCTCATGCTACGGCTTTTACCTGAAACAGGAGCATCTGCCTGTACTGGCCGGATCCCTGACCTACACCTTCAGCACTTATACCTTTTATCAGGTAGAAAGGCACCCTCAGTTTGTGGTGGCGGCAATCATGCTTCCCCTGCTCCTCATCGGTCTTGAGCAGGTCATGCGGCAGAAAAGCATTCTGTTTTTCTCCTTTATTGTAGCGGTATCCCTGATGGCCAGCTACTACTTTTTATATATGAATACCCTGATCATGGGGATTTATGCTCTTTTGCGTTTCCCGGGCCTGTGCAGGAAAGACCGGGTCAGAGGTTTTCTCAGTATGTGCCAGAGGATCATTCTGTCCTACCTCCTGGGCTGCGGCATGGCTACGATCTTCTTTATTCCTTCCGTTGCCAGCTTCTTTTTATCAGCAAGAAGTTCAGGGGGCAACAAGGCTTCGGCCATAGGCAGTTTTCTGACATACGGGAAATACAGGCCGGTTAGTCTGTTTTTATCACTGATTGCTCCGATCCGCCAGAGTGCCGCCCTTACTACGATTTCGACAGGTATACTGACTATCCCTGCCCTGGTATTGATGTTTACAGACCGGAAAAAGAAAAACCGGGTACTGATTCCCGCTTTTCTTCTGGGGCTGCTGTTTTTGATGGTCCCGTTTTTCGGCTATGTATTTTCCGGATTCAGTACTGTAAATAACCGGTGGTCTTTTGGATTTGTGTTCCTGATCGCCGTTATAGTCATTACGTATTTTTCTGCAATTTATGAGATATCACTGGCTGAGTATATCATTCTCGCGGCTGTAAATATTCTATACGGATTAGCGGTATATATCAGAGTCCCCAATAATCGCGCCTATTTACTGGCACTGTTTATGTTAACAGCAACTACGATCCTCATCGGACTGGTCAGACTGCTGCCCATAAAAAACAGGACCGTTTCCGGATACGTACTGATCCTCATTCTATGTGTCTCTGCAGCATTGAACGGCTACTATATGAACAGTCAGAAATACGGAAATCTTGTCAATGAATTCCAAAATGAGGCCACCGCAAATAATTATTTTGTTTCCTCCCGGTATAAGCTGCTGGGCAAAATAGAGGATGACAGCTTTTACCGTAATGATACGGATATGATGTTTAATAACTATAATAATGTCCCCGTTGCCCTCGGATATAACGGGATCTCATTATACAACAGTACCATAGGGTCCAATACCATCTCATATTATAAGGAAACTGAGAACACCGGAATCAGCGCCCTCAACCGTACCCTATTTCTGGACAACCGGACCGCCCAGGAAGCTCTTGCATGTGTGAAATATTTTATCACCTTTAAAAACAACGCCCAGAATGTTCCTTACGGTTTTGAACTGGATCAGGATGTATCCGGACACTCTGACAACTATGACGTCTACAAAAACAAATATATTTTGCCTGTAGGCTACAATTACGACCGGGTCGTCAGCCAGTCAGAATACGACAAGCTCTCCGGCCTGGAAAAACAAGAGGTGCAGTTAAATGCTGCTGTTATCCCGGATAAGGAGTTGAAAGACTTTTCGGATTTTCCTTCTGCCGACCCTTCCACCCTTCTGGGCGCCATCAGTAAAGGGACCTTTACCATTACCGGCATCGATGAGGGAATAGTGAAAAAAGGAAACACCTATAAGGCAACCAGGATCGTTCCGGCTGACTGGGTCCCGGAGAATGACGCCGGTGATCCCGCTGCAGCAAAAAACCCGCAGATTCATTTTACGACCAGTTCCAAAAGTAACTGTGAAGTATACCTGAGGCTGAAGGGTGTCTCTTATTCAAAAAAGATCCGCAAGGACATTAACGTATTTACCGATAAAATCAAAAAGCGGGCCATTATCCGTAACAAGGCCGACACCTATGGCCTTGGCATGACAGACTATCTGGTAAATCTGGGTTATTACCACGACACCGAAGTAATCAACGGACACATTTCATTCAGCGGCATTGCAGACTATACAATTGAAGACTTTGAAGTATACTATGTTTCCATGGACACTTATAAGGATTCCATTGCAAATCTGAAAAAAGATGCGCTGACTGATATCACCTTCAGCACAAATATGATCGAAGCAGAGTCAAATACCGGCCACAAAAGGATCATCGCATTTTCGGTGCCCTGCCATGTGGGCTGGTCCGCATTTATTGACGGAGAAAAAACAAAACTTTACAGATTGAACACCCTTTACATGGGAATCGTAGTACCGGAAGGAGCACACAGGGTCACACTTAAGTATCACTCTCCCGGAATCCGCATCGGTATCGCCATAACAGTTTTATGCTGGTATGTATTTCTCCTGCTTCTGGTAATGTATTTGCAGAAAAAACGAGAAAAGTGCAGGAACAAAAACAGATAAACTATACATTCCATCATGGATTTGTTATAATAAATAAAAATCAGAAAAGAGGAGCCTTTATGATTAATTTTAATATTCCCCCTTACACAGGAAAAGAAAACGAATATATAGATCAGGCGATCCATAATCATAAAATCAGCGGAGATGGTATTTTTACCAGACGCTGCAATGAGTGGATTGAAAAAAAGACCGGTACAGCCAAGGCATTATTGACCACCTCCTGTACCCACGCAACAGAAATGGCCGCGCTTTTATGTGATATTAAACCCGGTGATGAAGTGATCATGCCTTCCTACACCTTTGTATCGACAGCAGATGCATTTGTACTCAGAGGGGCAAAGGTAGTATTTGTAGATATCCGCCCGGACACCATGAACATCGATGAGTCTTTGATTGAGGATGCCATTACGGATAAAACCCGCGCCATTGTTCCTGTTCATTATGCCGGAGTAGCCTGTGAGATGGATACGATCATGGATATTGCCGGCCGCCATGGTTTAAAGGTTATCGAAGATGCTGCCCAGGGCGTCATGTCCTCCTACAAAGGACAGGCTCTCGGAAGTATCGGAGACTTCGGCTGCTTCAGCTTCCATGAAACAAAAAACTACAGTATGGGAGAAGGCGGAGCTCTCCTGATCAGGGATAAAAAGAATCAGGAACCCGCAGAGATCATCCGCGAAAAGGGCACGAACCGAAGCAAGTTCTTCCGGGGCGAGATCGATAAGTACACCTGGGTGGAGGCCGGATCTTCTTACCTGCCAAGTGAGCTGAATGCTGCCTACCTGTGGGCACAGCTGGAGCTTGCCGACGAGATCTATGACAATCGTATGAACACCTGGAACACCTACCATGAACTGCTTTCTCCTTTGCGCGCGCAGGGTCTTCTTGATCTCCCTGTCATCCCGGAAGGCTGCGTACATAATGCTCATATGTACTATATCAAAGCAAAAGACCTGGAAGAACGGACAGCCCTGATCCGTTTCCTCAAAGAGAATGAAATATCCACGGTATTCCATTATATTCCTCTTCACAGCGCACCTGCCGGTAAGCGGTTTGGCAGATTCCACGGAGCAGACCGTTATACAACTGCAGAAAGCGAACGCCTTCTTCGTCTGCCTCTCTACTACGGACTGGAGCCTGAGAAGGTTTATGTGGTATGTGAAAAAATCAGGGAATTCTATAATCAATAATTGTTAACTGAAAACAGGAGGTTCTGTTTTGATATATTCTGTAATTATTCCATGCTACAAGTCTTCACAGACAATTCGTAAGGTTGTGGAGATGACTGCAGAGGAACTCAGGCGTCTGAATCACTTTGATTTTGAATTTATTCTGGTAGATGACTACTCCCCGGACAACGGGGCTACTTTAGATGCCATCCGGTCCCTGACTGACGATTATTACTTTGTGAAAGCTATTTCTCTCGCCCGCAATTCCGGCCAGCACAATGCAGTGATGGCCGGGCTTAATTATGCGTCGGGAGACTATATCATCGCCATGGACGATGATATGCAGACCCATCCCTCACAGCTTCATTTACTCCTCGATGAGATAGAAAAGGGTTATGATATCGTCTATGGATATTATCCTTCAAAAAAACATTCCCTTTTCCGCAACTTCGGAAGTTTTGTCAATTACTTCACCGTAAGGATCCTGATCGGCAAACCGAAAGACATGAAAACGTCCAGTTACTGGGTGATCCGTCGTTTTGTCAGAGATTATGTGGTTTTATATAAGAGTCCCTACACCCATCTTCAGGGACTGTTCTTAAGGACCACCCGGAATATCAGCTGTATTCCCATCAGACATTTTGAAAGGG
This sequence comes from Eubacterium sp., assembly GCA_017433295.1. Lineage (GTDB taxonomy): Bacteria > Bacillota > Clostridia > Lachnospirales > Lachnospiraceae > Anaerobutyricum. Next base: position 80,735 of record JAFRHL010000006.1, on the reverse strand, counting down.
AAGTCGGCAGCTCCGGCTATACCTTTCATAAACTGATCCAGTTGTGGTCAAACATCATGGGATATTCCGTGGTTCCCTTAAGGATGGCTACTTACTGTGGATACTTCTTTTCTTTATTAAGTATTTTAGGAGCAGTATTCGTAGTAATACGCAAGATACTTGTACCCTCCATGGCCATCGGCTGGCCATCCATGATGTGTGCCATCTGCTTTTTCTCAGGCATCATCATGCTCTTTCTGGGTCTCATAGGAGAGTATCTCGGGCGCATGTTCCTGGGTATGAACAACCAGCCGCAGTTTGTAATCCGGCAAATATATGAACACAAAGAGGAAGAGGATTAAAAACATGAAAAAAATAATGATACTGGGAGCCGGCATTTATCAGGTTCCCCTGATCAATGCAGCAAGGAAAATGGGTATATATACCATCGTATCAAGCATACCCGGCAATTACCCCGGCTTCGAGCTGGCTGACAAGGTGTATTACGAAAACACCGTTGATAAAGAAAAAATCCTTGAAATATGTATAAAAGAAAAGGTCGACGGCATTGTCACCTCCGGAACCGACGTATGTATCCAGACAGTGGGTTATGTCTGCGATCAGATGGGGCTTAAGGGACTATCCTATGAAGCTGCGTGCATCGCAAACGACAAGATGCTGATGAAAACAAAATACGAGGAAGCAGGGGTGCGAACAGCCCGGTTCCGCCAGGTATGGTTTTCAGATCCTGACATCCGGAAGGTTATTTCCCCGCTGCATTTCCCTCTGATCTTCAAATCGGTGGATTCCTCCGGAAGCAGAGGTATCATAAGAGTCGATTCTTATGATGAATTTTCTTCTGCCATGGCATATGTAAAGGATAATACAAAAAAAGACTATTTTATTGTAGAAGAATTTATCGAGGGAGAAGAATTCGGTGCCCAGGCTTTTGTATATAACGGCAGCATAGCTTTCATCCTTCCTCACGGTGATTATGTTTATCATGGAGATACCGGGGTACCCATCGGACATTACGCCCCATATCAGATCAGCGCGGAAATAACCGATGACGCCCTTCTCCAGCTCCGGGGTGCCGCAGCCGCCATGAAGCTGGATAACTGCGCTATTAATGCAGATTTTATCCTCAAAGACGGAAAAACATATGTACTTGAACTTGGAGGACGCTGCGGGGCAACCTGTCTGGCCGAGCTTGTATCCATCTATTATGGTTTTGACTATTATGAGAAGATCCTGAAAGTAGCTTTGGGCGAAGATCCCGAATTCAGATTCCAGCCTCCTTTTACACCAAACGCCAGTCATCTTCTTATGAGTGACAAAGACGGGGTCATCATTTCACAGGCAGACAAAAATGAACCGAATGACGATATATATGAGGTACAGTTTGATTATAAACCGGGCGATAAAGTAAGCAGGTTTCATATCGGCCCTCACAGGATCGGACACATTATCACCAAAGGGGAAACTCTTGAGGAGGCCCAGAAGCTTTTGTTTGCTGCAAAAGACCGCATAGAGATTCTTGTGGAATAGCATTCGTTATCAGATGAGAGTTTCGTTTATAACACAGATGCCGGAAGGGGACCCTGCAGGGTCCCCTTCCGGCTGTTTATATAACATGAATTATTTTTTGCGGATCAATCTGTATATTGTCAGGAATTCCTTCCGCAGGGCGACAAAAACTCCGCCTGCTACTGTCAGGAGGATGCCCCAGCGGACGAACCACGGCAGTGCATACAGGGATATAGATGCCACATTGATGGCCCCGTACATGAGGGCGATCAGAACTGTCTTATAAAGGGGCACGATCACCTGGCCGGTCACCTTATATTCCAGGATACCCTGGACAATGAGCAGGACCATATAGCTTGCCGCTGTGGTATATGCGGCTGCCATATATCCGAACTTAAGGATACAGACATAATTCAGGATCACATTTAATATCATGGTTCCTATGGTTCCCGCAGCCACATACTTGGTCTTCTTATAATAGTTTTCCACCGCAGAATAACTGTAGCTGAAGAATCGGAAGAGGGTTCCGGATACCATGGGGGCAATCAGGAAGATTGCCGGGTAATATTTTTTCCCTCCGAGAATCAGGATCTCTTCCGGAGCCAGGACCACCAGGGCCCAGGATATCAATCCGAAAATATGCATTACCGTAGTCCAGGGTCTGGCGATATCCTCCGTCTCGTCCCTGGATATCTTTTCATATAGCCACGGGATCCAGGCATTCCAGACGGAATCCTCCAGAATCCAGATAATGAAGGATATGGTAGTTGCCAGGGAAAAAATACCTGTGGGATCGGATCCGATAAGTTTCTGGATCATGATCTTATCCGACTGATTCATGATCTGGATGGATAAGGCTTCCGGAATTAAAGGAAGGCTGTATTTAAGACCATATTTCCAGTATTTTAAATCTACAAACTTTCTCCCCTGCAGACATATAACCACGGCGATAATGGCTCCGCCGATAATCTGGGGAACGTAATAGCCGATGACCCTTCGGTGGACAAGGGTATCCAGGAGACCCAGCTGCCTGCCCCTATAGATCAACCACAAGGACAGGGCTGTTCCCGGGACGATGGTAAGCATGGTCGCCATGGTACTGAATTTATAGCGCAGCATCTGCTTGTCTCTTCTTTGGAGATAGAGCATGCTGGTATAAGTAAAGACATAGAGGAAGCACATGTAAAACATGAGATCATCCATGGAAGTAAACTTCTTAAAGGGCTCCTTAAAGATCAGGGCCAGAGCGAAAAATCCGGCGATGGCCAGATAGGAAAGTGTATGAACACTGGAGGTATACTCGTTAAATTTGTCCCTGAAATCATATTTTGCCACATCCTCACTGCGCCAGAGGCACAGAGACATGACCGTATAGGCGATCAGCAGCCAGGACTCATAGACACGGATATCTCCGTACTGGGCCTTGGAAAGCATACGGCTGTAAAAAGGAGTGACCACAAAGGTCAGGCCTCTGACACAAAACTGGGCTAATATATAAAAAAATCCTGAGGTGAAGGCCATCCTGTTCAGAGTTTCATTTCTGGATGACCTGTTCTTTTTAGCCTGTTCCTCGATGGAAGCCGGTATCTTGTCTATTTCACCTCGCATACAATCATCCTCAGCTTTCCGTTTTTATCCGGAGGAATCGAATCCATCCATTCATAATCGATCTCAAAGGGATGTTTAAACTTGTTATTAAGCTTTTCCGTGAGCATTTCTTCAATTTCCTTCTCGGTCCTGCCGGACTGCTCTTTATTCTGGACACATTGAATATGAATATTATGATAAGACTTCTGGATAAAGCGGATCTGGAATATGTCTTCACAGTGGGCTATGATAGGAGCAATCTCAAAGAATGTCGTTACCTCTCCGGTCTCATAACGGAAAAAGTCATTCATACGTCCCTGGACGCTGGTTATGAAGCGGACTCCTCCCCGCATCTCGCAGGTTCCCCTGTCACCGATGGCATAATTGATCAGGGGAAGATCTGTTTTATAGAGCGGGGTCACCACTATGTTTCCTTCGTTTGCGGGCTTGTTATGTTCATCATAAATATTGACAACAAAGGAATCATTGTGGATCACATACTCTTTGCTGTCAAACAGCTTCACCATGGCAGCGCCTGTTTCCGCAGTACCATAGGAGTCAATGATACCCGGCCCCAGGATCTCCCTGAAAAGCTTCCTGGCCGTGTCGTCGATCTTCTCACCGGTGGGACAATAGTACTTTGGTTTCCTTAATCTTACATGATTCTTCTTGCAGTAAAGACAGATCCTCATAAATTCACTTTTATTCATGTACAGGAAATCAGGCCGGTATTTATTGATCTGTTTTACGATATCCGGCTCCGGATCATACTGTGAGACAAATCCCCTCCTCAATATACCGAATCTCTGAAGAAATGTATCCTTTCCGCCTGTTATACTGTGGGCGCTTTTTCTGCTCATGGTCTTCCCGATAAATGGATTGTAACCCGCAGTCATCATTACCCGGAACCAGTTTGCCATATTATATGCTTTTTCTCTCGGTGAGACCAGCAGCATCAGCGGCACACCTGAGGAACCGCTGGTAGTATCCTGATACCAGTCTTTGTACTTAGGCTTTTTCGCCTCTTCATTCATCCAGGCGCGAAGTTCATCCTTTGTAAGCAGGGGCAGCTTGGAAAGGTCATCCCCCGTCCTGATATCCTCAGGTTTCACTCCGGCTTCTTTAAATCTTTTCCTGTAGAAGGGAATCTTATAAGCCTTACGGACCAGTCTTCGCACTCTTCGATCCTGCACTTTTAATACGCCGCTAAAGTCAGTGGGAATAGATTTCTTCATCTTAAATAAATCTATAAACAACAGGACATTTACCATTTTCTTTTCTAACTTTTCAAACATATTGCTCTCCTTAAATCCCTCTTATGACAAATAACTGTAACTTTTTCAGGATTGGCCGTCAAAAGCCATCATCATTTTATATAAGAACAAAATATTTGTCAATATGAAACAGCCGGCGGAAAGAAGTTTCCACCGGCTGCTTTAGCATGCCTCAATCTTACAGATCTTTAATTCTGATCACATATGAGATAGTGTACTTATTTAAATAATTAAAGACTTTTTTCTTGTCTGCCGATTTGTAATACTCATTGCCGCTGCGTGTTGTGGCCATGGATCCTCCGTCGATCCATATCATCTGGCCCTTGGAATTCCTGCCGGCATAAATATTGGTATGTACAATATTTTTCCAAAGTACCACATCACCGGGTTTAAGGAAAGAAGCAGCATTTTTCGGCTTTCTATACACAGGAATAATTCTGACTTTACCTCTCCAGGAACGATAATTCTTATTAACCCTTCCCGATTCCCTGGCATAAATCATCTCACCGGGTCTTAGAACTCCATATTCCTGCAGACACCAGGAAACGAAAGCAGCACAGTTGCTGGTACGCTGTTTCTTCACAGCCTTCCTGTATGACTTGGCATTGGAATATCTGCTATAATGAAAATGATATCTGGTCATGTTCTTTCCCATAGTTGTGCAGATATTCATCCATCTGTCATAGTTACTTTTCTTTGGAGCCACCGGAGTGGTCCCCGTTGTCTGTACCGGTGTTGCCTCAGCTGCACGGACAACTGCTTTATTACCGAATATTAACCCTGCGGCCAAGACAAATGTAAATACCAATGTTCCAAAATATAATCTTTTATTTCGCATAGCAAATTCTCTTTCTGTTAAATAACTTTCCATCTTGCTAATGAAATATTAACATAAAGATTATATTTTGTCAACATTATTTAATTGTTTTGTAATATTCTCATATGATCAGCAGTCTGCGGGATCATCTTTATTTTCCGGCTTTAAACAGAGAATTACCATATTTGGGATCTGTAGGATCCTTCCTGACGTTTTTCTTTAATGTACCGGTACTGTCCTTCAATGTAATTTTCCCGAAAGGTCCATTGTTTCTGGAGCGATAAATATCAACCCAGATACGCTCCTTCTGTTTCTTGAGGGAAGCTTTTGGCATTTTGTTGAGGACTGCAATATCATAGATCAGCTTCGCCATACCTGCCTGCTGGCGGATACATGCCGTTGTCTGATTGGTTCCGAGGTAGTTATAGCCACTTTTGCTGGTAGGCGGCATCATCTTATCGGCTTTAACAGTCTTGTACATGGTAGAGTGGTACCAGCTCGCACTGCGTTTGATCAGGACACCATACTGATAGTAATGCCAGGGATTACTCAGTTTGTAGATAAACCATCTGCAGGCAGATGTCTTCTGCAGAAAAGTCTTCTTGATGGGCTTGGTACCGTTTTTCTTTCTTGATGTTGAGCAGATTCCCGTGATCGCCGGTATATCATACTTTTTGGTATCTTTGTTATATACGTAGATAGTGGTATTATGTGTGGTCAGATTCGTCTTAATATACAGTTTCTGTTTAATATAATAAGCTCTCTTCCAGGCAAAAAGATTCGTCCTTAATGTACCATCTTTCCTGAAGTTGTATTTGTATTTTTCCTTGCCGTTACCATAGCTTTCAAGATATTGCCAGCCTGTAAGAGCCTTACCATTTACAAAATAGTATATCTTGGAGCCGTTATAAAGCCCCAGGGAATCTGCCTTTTTCCATCCTGTGTAAGTGCTGGGAACACCGTTTTCATATAATGTCAGATCATAAATCCCTTTGGCCGGTGTTCCTTTGTCATAATAAATACCGTTGGCTTCAGACAGGCTGTTGGTTGATGCATTTACAAAGGTTTCGGCCATAACACCGGTGGTAAGTGTTTTGGAACTGAAGCTTCCGTTCGTAACCTTGTACATTAAGCTGTCCACAGATGCATATCCGCTTGAAAGCTTTCTACCGTCACGGTAAATACAGTTCTTATACTTTCCTGTGAATAAGCTGACACCGGATCTGATTACCGAATCCTTTGTCACAGCCCTGCTTTTGCTTATAACGTATTTCTTCCGTGTTAAAGTACCTGATGAGCTGATCTTATTTACGATCTCGGTTTTCGGACCTGCACTGCTCTTTAAATCAATACAGCCCTTGCTGCAATAATAGATTCCTTTTTTGAAGGTGATCTTTCCGCACACGATATCAGCCGGAATAGAATAATACCCTTCATCTGCCAGTTTGTCATCTCCATAGGCTAATACATAACCTCTGCTGTCTTTACTGATTGCAACGGGCTTTGCAGAAGCCTTCACCACATCACCAGCTCCTGTCAGCTCGAAAACACCGGTAGCACCAGCAGCAAGCAGCGCGGCAATAAGCATACATGCCAGACATCTTAATAATACTTTCTTCATTCGTTACCTCACTTTCTTTAAGAATAAGAATTTATTGATTATCCCGATCTGATAAAAATTGATCGACCAGAATATATCCTCCTGTGTTTTTTCTCCGGCTGAAATACACATGATCGTCAGCCGGATTCTTTTGGGGGTACATATAGTTTATCATTTCATCAAGAGGTGCTTCTTTCAGTCTTTGCCGGTTTCCGGCCCAGGCTCTGTCAGCAGAATCCGTAAAGAGGACCCGGCCTCTCTCATTAAAGCCAAGAAGGATCAATGTATGATAGGATCCTGCATATTTCCTGTCATTGATACTGGCGATACGCCCCTTTCGTCTTCGGATACGGCTGGTCTCTACAATGACCGGACACCCCCGGTAAAGATGCTCTTTCATCTGCAGCAGGGCTTTTCCATCCTGAAATGAACCAATATATCGATTGGCTATTCCGTAGGTCTTCAGAATCGTCGAAATGCCAAACAGGGATACCGGCATCTGCCTGCTGACAGGACGGCTGTAGTTTTTCTTCACCTGGCCGGCATCTAAACAGACTCTCTCGATTTCTTCGATGGTTTTATCCGGCGTCAGCTTTCGGCAGTTTTCACTGTAGGCTGCCAGAACGGTTGTCAGGCAGCAGCAGGCACATCCGTGCAGTCTGAGGTATTGATTATAATTACCATAATTTTCGGCTTTCTGAGAAAAAACCGGAAACATCCGGCCTTCTCCCTTACTATTTGATCTGATAATGATGTTAAGCCGGTTTCCATACAGATCAGCTCCCCCGGCTGACCGCCCCGTGCCGCCCCTTTTTGATGAACAGAATGAAACATCTGTACTTTGGTAATCAGGTTCAGACAGAATCCAGCGATCCTTCACGGAGGATCCTCTTCGCAGCTCCAAATGATATATCTGTACATCTTCACGATGGCTCATCCGGTTATATACTTCCCCCTTCCCATAGCAACCATAATAACAGCACTAATATCTAAAATTGCTCAATTCCTTCAAGTACCCGCTTCAGACGGGCAGCAGTTTCCTTAAAGCTAAAGTATTCTTCTTCAGCCCAGCGTTCTTCAAGCCTTCGCTCAACACCGCCGGCTCCGATAATGGAAGGCACACTCAGGGAGACGTCACTTACACCATATTCTCCCTGCAGCACCGAAGAAACAGGGACGATAGTCAGTCTCTGATTTAAAACAGCGTCGGCAATATAACAGACACAAGTTGCGATACCATAGTGGGTTTTCCCTTTATCTTTGATGATCTCAGATCCCAGTCCCCGGACTGTACGTTCCATTTCTTTTTTAATGTTGATGTCCCATGCAAGGCCGACATCTGTGCAATATTCATCGATGGGAACTCCTGCAATGGCCATCTTACTCCAGATCGTGATCTGGCTGTCCCCGTGTTCTCCGACAATATTCCCCTTCACGACTTCCGTGTTCAGGCCGATGTAATCCGCCACGATGCGAACCAGTCTTGACGAATCAAGGATATTCCCGGTACCAAACACTCTTCCGTCAGGCAGATCCATCCATTTAGCACACTTATAAGTCAGAATATCCACCGGATTCGCAACTATGAGTATCACTCCTCTGCTGTAATAGGGCTTTATCCTGGTTACAACATCCTTCAGTATGGCAATATTATCCGCAATCAGATCCAGCCGGTTCTCCCCGGGTCTTCTGTTTCTTCCGGCAGTGATAATGATCATGTCACAGTTCTCACAATCCCTGTAATCCCCGTTCTTAACTGATGATATGCCCATATAGGGTATACCGTGGACAATATCAAGGGCTTCCCCCTCTGCCCTTCTCTCATCCTTATCTATCAGGGTGATCTCCCTTGCTATGTTACGTATTGTCAGGGCATAGGCAATTGTCGCTCCCACATTACCGGTTCCGATAATAGCAACTTTCCTGTTATGAATTGATGAAATACTGTTCATGGTAACATAACCTCTTTAAAAAATTAATCTGATACTGTCTGTCTTAAAGAAATCATCCCGTTTATTTCGGATTAACAAGAATATAACCTCCTCCTGAAGACTTTCCTCCCCAGTAAACACTGGTGCTGGTCAGTTTTGTACAGGAGAACATATATTGAACCATTTCGTCCATACTGACATATTTCAGCCTCTGCTGTGAACCGAAACCATCCCGGTTTGCGGGATCTGCCACAATGGCCTTTCCGGTATCAGTCATTCCAAGGACAACCATAGTATGATAGCTGTTAGACCACTTTTTATCTTGCTTGCCTGTAACCCAGTTTGTTTTTGACACTTCAATTACAACGGGATTGCCGGTTTTCAGATGCCGGACTATCTCCTGCTTTGCGGCCCCGGCAGTTGCCAGTGTGTCACCCGAGGTCTCAGCACCGGGGAAACACCTGACATATCTGTTCTTTATCCCGTATCTGTCCATAATGACAGTCATTCCATATAAAGAGAGCGGAACCTGTTTATTGGGATTTGCGTAATTCTTCTTCCATGCTTCCTGGCCTAAAACTTTTTTCTCAACTGTCTCGGTAACGTCGATGGGGGTGAATCCTCCCGCGCGCATTCCATTAAGTACTGTCGCAAGACTGCAGGCGGCACATCCGTGGTTGGGCATATAATTATAGGGCACACCGTTTTTTCCGGAATTCTTGTTGGTGCTGCCGCTCTGCTTATAGACTATATAGGTCTTTTTTCCCGGATAGCTGTTTATCTCAACCTTCTGTCTGTCAACCTTACTTGACGTGGGCAGTTCTGACATGGGAGTAGTAATATTTGACGGAAGCACAACGGTCAGCCGACAGGCCAGTCTGGCATTTCCGGTCTTACAGATGATATTAGCCGTCCCGATCTTTTTAGCCACGACTTTTCCTGCCTTCGAGACCTCCGCCACCTGATTGTTATCGGAAAGGAATGATTTATCATGCCCTGTATTCTTTATAACAAGGGACGAACTCTGACCAGCCTCCAACTGCATCACTTCCGAGCTGATGGCCGGAACATATACCGCTGCCTTCAGAATCTTTCCGCCTGTCTTACAGCTGATGACTGCTTTTCCGCTGTTTATTGCAGTAATTACTCCATTAGGAGCTACAGTGACTACATTTGAATTTGAACTGATCCAGACAGGGTTTTTCCCGTATTTCAACTTGAGTGCATAGGTGGAACCCGAGGCTAAGGTAAGCTTATCTTTACTTAAAGCAGCGACATGAACCTTGCATCGATAAGTTTTTTTCTTATACTTTGCAATAATATATACATTTCCAGGCTTATAGGCTTTTATGATTCCATTCTTGACAATGGCGATCTTTTTATTACCGGTCCCCCACTTAACTTTTCCGGCTGCAACCCCCTTGAGGGCCAGTCTGTATTTATCACTTTTCCTTAAAGTGATTTCTGTCTTTGTCAGTCTGTACCTTGCTTTTGCATTAAGATTTACCGAACATACTATTAAACATAAGAGGCCAAATGCCAGTATAAGCTTTCTGGTTTTTTTCATGTTTACTATTGCCACCTTTCTATTGTGTACATTTTACGGATTCCTGTTAACATAATGTTGTATATTTATAAATCATGTATATTTTTATCCATATCAAAAATACAGACATATATCAATACTATAAGGCATCTGGAAAGTAAAGTCAAATAACCTCTTATCCCGGCAGGCCGGATATATTCATTAAAGACAACGCAGACAGGAACCGATTTATTGCAGCAAATTATTATTTTTTTCTTTTTACTCTACAGTTACAGATTTTGCCAGATTTCTCGGTTTATCCACATCCAGTCCTCTGGCCACGCTGATATAATAGCCCAGGAGCTGTAATGGAATAATAGCCAGACTGGTGGCATAATGCTCATCCGTTTTTGGAATGTAAACGTTAAAGTCCACTGTATCCTCTATCTCATAATGTCCATAGCTGGTCAGGCCCATGAGATAAGCCCCCCGGCTTTTCACCTCCACCATATTGCTGACAGTTTTCTCATAAAGCTTATTCTGAGTCAGGACACCGATAACCAGCGTCCCGTCCTCAACCAGACTGATGGTACCGTGCTTCAGTTCGCCTGCAGCGTAGGCTTCGCTGTGGATATAACTGATTTCTTTCATCTTCAAACTGCCTTCCAGACAGATGGCATAATCCAGGCCCCGTCCTATGAAGAAAACATCCTTGGCATTGGAGAATTTGGATGCGAACCACTGGATCCGTTCCTTGTCTTCAAAAATCTTTTTGACTTTATCCGGTATAGTCTGGATTTCTCTCAACATCCCTGTGAATTTTTCTTCCGTGATCGTCCCCCTTACCCTGGCAAATTCCAGAGCCAGCAAATAAGAAGCGATCAGCTGGGTGGAGTAGGCCTTGGTGGTTGCCACGGCGATCTCCGGACCCGCCAGGGTATAAAATACATTATCTGCTTCTCTGGCAATGGTGGAGCCCACCACATTGACAATGGCCAGGGTCCTCATACCAGCCTCCTTCGCAGCCCTTAATGCCGCCAGGGAATCTGCTGTCTCTCCGGACTGGGAAATAATAATAGCCAGACCGGCAGGGTCCAGGATCAGATTACGGTAACGGAATTCCGATCCCAGTTCCACCCGTACCGGGATACGGGCCAGGTCCTCAAGAATATACTGGGCAGCAACGCCTACATGATAGGCAGAGCCGCATCCTATGATCATGATCCGGGATATGGAACGAATGTCTTCTTCTGATAATCCCACCTCTGTAAAATCGAGATGAAGACCGGAATCCTCATCCTCCCGAAGAACAGAAGAAATTGTGTCTGCGATGGCCCTGGGCTGTTCATGGATCTCTTTCATCATAAAATGCTGAAAACCGCCCTTTTCCGCTGCCTGGGCATCCCACTTGATCTCCACAGGTTCTTTGTCAATGATATCTCCGTCCAGGTTATAGAATTCTGCACTGCCGGGACTCAGGCGGGCCATTTCCAGGTTTCCGATGTAATAAACCTGCCGTGTATACTTTAAAATGGCAGGAACATCAGATGCCACATAGGTTTCACCCTCCTTGACACCAATGATCATGGGGCTGTCCTTACGGGCCACATATATCTCGCCCGGATAGTCTTTAAACATTACCTCCAAAGCATAAGAGCCCCTGACACGTACCATGGTCTTGGCCAGGGCATCAATGGGTCCGACCCCGTATTTCTTATAATAATAATCTACCGTTTTGATTGCCACCTCGGTGTCAGTATCACTATAGAAGGAATATCCCTTGCGGATCAGCTTATCCTTCAGTTCCACATAATTCTCAATAATACCGTTATGGACTCCGATCACGTTGTTATCATCTGTTACATGGGGATGGGCATTCCTTTCACTGGGGTCACCATGGGTCGCCCATCTGGTATGGCCTATACCGGAGGTGCCCACCACAGCAGCACCTCCGTCTGTCTTTTCAGATAAAAGCTTCAGCCGCCCTTTTGCCTTGACAATTCTCGGATCACCTGCTCCATCCCTCACTGCGATACCTGCGGAATCATACCCCCGGTATTCAAGCTTGGAAAGACTGTCCAGCAGGATAGGCGCCGCATTTGTTTCATTACTGGTAAAACCAACTATTCCACACATATTCTTTTCCTCTCATTAATGATATCTGACAGACTTTATACTTAAAAGCCCTGCTATTATTAATAAATATTTCTAGTGTCATATTCTTGCTGGCTTTATCTTATCACAGTTTACTGCTCCGTGTCATCAAAAAAATCCGGCGGAAGGATCAATCCATCCGCCGGATCACTGTATTATCGTTTAACCTGTTCTTTTGGATATAATAGGGCCTGTCCCTTATCTGGGTGTGTAGGATGTATGCAGCAGGCTGTGGGCTTTTGCCTTACCCGGTTTCTCCAGATACTCATCATAGAGCATCTGGCAGACAGGGCTTTCATGGGAACAGCGCAGATCATTTTCTCTGTCTGAATTATAAAGAACAGAGGACCGCAGGGTCTTAAGATCCACATAGTTCCTTACACTGTCGCTCTGTACCGGCTGTCCTCCGCCGTTGATACAGCCGCCCGGACAGGCCATGATCTCAACGAAAAGATACTTCTTCTCACCGCTCCGGATCATCTCCACAACCTTGCGGGCATTGGCAAGGCCGCTGGCCACACAGACATCCACATCCATGCCGGCGATCTTATAGGTTGCTTCCTTAATGCCGGGAATGCCGCGGACATCCATGAAATCCACCTTCTCATTGGTGCCGTCAAGGATATTGGCGGCAGTACGAAGAGCCGCTTCCATAACACCGCCGGTGGCTCCGAAGATCTTGCCGGCGCCGGAGGCGATGGCAAACGGGTTGTCGAACTCTTCTCCCGGAAGATCCTTAAAGTTGATGCCGGCACCCTTGATCATACGGGAAAGCTCTCTGGTGGTAAGGGCCACATCCACATCCGGAATGCCCTTGTAGGAAAGCTCCGGACGGGAGGCCTCGAACTTCTTGGCCGTACACGGAATCACGCTGACCACGTAGAGATCCTTGGAATCAATGTGGTTCTTCTGGCAGTAATAGCTCTTTAATACCGCACCGAACATGGCCTGGGGAGACTTGCAGGTGGACAGGTTGGGGAGCAGGTCATGGTAGTTATGCTCCATAAACTTGATCCAGCCCGGACAGCAGGAGGTAAACATGGGCAATGGCTTGTTGGTCTTGATTCTTTCAATCAGCTCATTGGCCTCCTCCAGTATCGTCAGGTCGGCGGTCACGTTCATGTTGAATACTTCTACATCTCCCAGCATCCGGATGGCCTGGACCATCTTGTCTTCCACATGGGTTCCCGGAGGCATGTCAAAGCACTCGCCCAAAGTTGCGGCGATGGAAGGAGCGGTAAAGAATACCACCTTCTTTTTCGGATCCGCAATGGCATCCCAGACTTCGTCAATGTTGCTCTTTTCATATAAGGCACCCACCGGGCAGGATACGATACACTGGCCGCAGCCTACGCAGGTGGTAGAATCCAGGCCCTGGTCGAAGGGAGAACCCACCCGGACATCAAAACCACGGCGGATCTGTCCGATGGCTCCCACGCCCTGTACATGATTACAGGTGGAAACGCAGCGCAGACACTGGATACATTTGTTATTGTCACGAACCACATAGGGTGTGGTTTCATCGATTTCATAGTTTGGCTCTTCGCCTCTGAAACGGTCCTCATCGATACCGTAATCATAAGCCAGCTTCTGCAGCTCACAATGATTCCCCCTCACGCAGGAAAGACATTTCTTTCTGTGGGTGGACAGGATCAGCTCAATGGTCGTCTTCCTTGAGGCTCTAACCATGGGTGTGTTGGTCAGGACTTCCAGTCCCTCTTCCACGGGATAGGTGCAGGCAGCTGTAAGGCCCCTTCTGCCCTTGATCTCCACAACACAGACACGGCAGGCGCCGATACAGTTGATATCCTTTAAGTAACACAGGGAAGGAATCTCGATGTTGGCCATCTTGGCCGCCTGCAGAACGCTGGTGCCTTCCGGAACAGTGACCGGGATATCATTGATCTTTAAATTTATCATCTTTTTCATCTTTATCATCCCTCCTTATTCCATATAAACAGCACCGAACTTACAGTTCTGCTGGCACAGTCCGCACTTGATACAGGTATCGATATCGATACTGTGGACTTCCTTCACCTTGCCGGAAATGGCGCCCACCGGACAGTTCCTGGAACATAAGGTACAGCCCCTGCACAGATTCGGGTCGATCACGTAATGAAGCAGGTCTTTACATTTCTTGGCCGCGCAGGTCTTGTTCTGGATGTGGTTAATATACTCCTCCCGGAAATACTTAAGAGTAGATACAACCGGGTTGGAAGCCGTCTGGCCCAAAGCGCACAGGCAGGATACCTTCATATGAGCTGCCAGCTCCTCGATCTTCTCCAGATCCTCCATGGTTCCGTTGCCCTTGGTAATATCGTCAAGGAGCTGTAAGAGTCTGTGGGTACCGATACGGCAGGGTGAACATTTACCGCAGGACTCCTCACAGGTGAACTCCAGATAGAACTTGGCAATATCCACCATACAGGTGTCCTCGTCCATAACGATGAGTCCGCCGGAGCCCATCATGGATCCGATCCTGGCAAGGCTCTCATAATCAATAGGCGTGTCTATATGTACAGAGGGGATACAGCCGCCGGAGGGTCCTCCGGTCTGGGCAGCCTTGAACTTCTTGCCGTTCGGGATGCCGCCGCCGATCTCCTCGATGATCTCTCTTAAAGTGGTTCCCATGGGAACCTCCACCAGACCTACATTGGTGATCTTGCCGCCCAGGGCAAATACCTTGGTACCCTTTGAGGTCTCAGTACCGATGGAGGAATACCACTCGGGTCCCTTCAGGATGATCTGGGCAATGTTGGCATAGGTTTCCACGTTATTTAATACGGTAGGTTTCTGGAAAAGGCCCTTCACTGCCGGGAAAGGAGGTCTCGGGCGGGGTTCACCGCGCTTGCCCTCGATGGAAGTCATCAGAGCAGTCTCCTCACCACAAACGAAGGCACCGGCTCCAAGGCGGATCTCCACATCAAAATCAAATCCGGTACCAAAGATATTCTTACCCAAAAGACCATACTCTCTGGCCTGCTTGATGGCAATGGAGAGACGCTCTACAGCGATGGGATATTCTGCCCTGACATATACATAACCCTGACTGGCACCGATGGTGTAACCGGCAATGGCCATGGCTTCCAGAACAGCATGGGGATCCCCTTCCAGGATGGAACGGTCCATGAAGGCACCGGGGTCACCCTCATCGGCGTTGCAACAGACATACTTGATGTCAGATTTTGTGGCTTTACAGAAGGACCACTTGCGTCCGGTGGGGAATCCGGCTCCGCCACGGCCCCTTAAACCTGATTCCAGCATGGTGTCGATGACCTGATCCTGGGTCATGCTGGTAAGGACTTTATAAAGAGCCTGATATCCATCCAGAGCGATATATTCTTCAATATTTTCCGGGTCGATGACACCGCAGTTCTTTAATGCGATACGCATCTGCTTGGCATAGAAATTGGTACCGCTTAAGGGAAGGATCTCGCCGTCATCATGTACTGTTTCCGGATACAGAAGGTCCTTGCAGATATTGCCTTCTATGATATGTTCATCTATGATGCGCTTCGCTCCTTCCGGTGTGGTCTGGGAATAAAAAGCACCTTCCGGGTAAACAATCACGATGGGGCCCAGGGCACAAAGACCAAAGCAGCCGGTCTTTACAACCAGCACATCTTCAAGGGCTTTTTCCCTGATCTCCTTCTCCAGCGCATCGATCACCTTTTTACTGCCGGAGGAGGTACAGCCGGTACCACCGCAGACAAGAATCTGCTTACGGTATGCAGTATGCTTCGCCATCTCTTCAGCCTGGGAAGCCACCAGCTTACGCACCATGACCAGCTCTTCATTTTTTTTCTTAAGCTCATTCAGCCTGTCTATTGTCATAGTCATGGATTACGCCTCCTTTTCATAGTAGGAATCAATGATCTCCACTGCAGATTCAGGTGTCACCTTTCCGTATACTTCTCCATCCACCGTCATAACCGGCGCCAGACCGCAGGCTCCAAGACAGCGGCAGCTTTCAATAGAGAAGAATCCGTCCGGGGTACATTCACCGGACTGAATACCAAGATGTTCTTCGATTGCGGCAAGAATCTTATCCGCCCCTTTAACATAACAGGCTGTTCCGAGACAGACACTGATGGTATGCTCACCTTTGGGATTTAATGTAAACTGAGAATAAAAAGTTGCGACACCAAACACATCAGAAAGAGGTACCTGCATCTCTTCTGCTATGATCTCCTGAACCTCACGGGGCAGATATCCGTAGATCCCCTGGGCTTCCTGGAGTACCGGCATCATGGCTCCCGGCTGATCTTTATGCTTTTTGATAAATTTGCGGAGCTCACGTTCCTGTTTCGGTGTACCCCGAAACGCCATTTTAGTTGCCATTCATTACCATCTCCTTTCGGCTGTAACTGCTGTATCAGCATTTATAAATCATTGTCAAAAATGTGTCATTATTAGAATATTATCATATTTGCATCAATGGCACAACAACTATTGAATAATTTCTGGTCAGAAAAATACTCTTTCCGGATTTTCATTGATGAATCAGGACATTCATGTTATTATCTAAGAAAGAAAATCTGCTATGTGACACTACTGTGACAATCCCTGTGATATACTCAGCTCAACAAACAAAGAGCAAGCAAAAAAGAGCAAATAAAGGAGGAACATAAAATGGCAGAAGTAAAAAAGATAAACCTCGAAGAACTGAATCAGGTAGTGGGAGGATATGCTACCGTTAAAGGTAATGGGTATGTGAATTGCAGGATGGAACCAGATATTAATTCGGAGGTACTTCAGGAGATCCCGGGTGGTACAGAAGTATATCCCACAGGCATATCCGTTGATGATGGCAATATTACCTGGCAGCAGGTAAAACTTCCCGGTGCTGTCGGGGAGTACTGGATCGCAAGCAATTTGATTAAATAAGAAAGCTGTCACAGACTCAAACAGCCGGAACCGTTATGATGGTTCCGGCTGTTTTCCTTATTATCTTTCTTCTTACTGTTTTCTTCTGTCCTTACCGGAAACCCGGTAATATTCCGCTTTGGCCTCATACATCCGCTCATCGGAGATCCTGCTTAATTCCGCCAGATTTTCCGAAGGAAACTCTCTGGCAGATGCATATCCCAGGGATACGGAAAGGTCCTTTACTTTCTCACCGGACCAGGCTGTCATAACAGTTTCAAATTCCTTTTTCAGGCCTTCTATCCTTTTTTCCGGCAGAGACAGTATGAGGGCGAATTCATCCCCTCCTATCCGGTATATTTTTCCATATTTACCGAAACATTTTTTAAGACAGGCGGCTGCACCCTGAATCAGTTCATCTCCGGCCGCATGTCCCAGAGTATCATTAACTGTCTTTAAACCGTTGACATCCGCGGTCACATAGATAAAATCCTCTCCCAGGGTCATGTTATTCATTAACCTGGCCTTTTCCTCCTCAAAGGCTCTTCTGTTGAGAAGACGGGTAGACTGGTCTTTAAAAGAAGCCTCCGACAAGGTTATGGTCCGCATGGCAATAATTCTGATGGCAAAGATGAGAATTGCCAGGACAAAGAAAAAGAGAGCCAGATTTAAAACGATTACATTGATAAACTGCCACTTCCCATTGTCACCGCTGTTTTGAACCACCAGATACCAGTCCAGGTCCTTGATATACTTAGTTACGACATACTGCCCCCTGCCGGTTTTTGAACAGATATAATCCGAATTATCGCTGCCGCCCAGCTCCAGATCCTTAAGATAGGCCTTCTCAATATTACCCTCGTCCGTATCAAGCTGGATCAGTCCATTTGAATCGATCAGATTAATCTTAACCTGATATTCTTTCTCCAGGGCACGGATCAGATCCTGGGTCCGGGTCATATGAACTCCGACACCGCACACACCCAGCAGCTTTCCTTCCCTCTCCATCCGGCAGTTGGCAAAAACCGTCCAGATATCACGATTCAGTTCATCCACATCCACATCAAGATAATACTCCCGGTTCCGGTCCAGAAACTCCGTATACCACTTATCATATTCGACCGTGTCAGGATCTACCACCTTCTCCAGACCTTTATCAGAATAATAGCGGAGGGAATCAGCCGAAACCACGAAGGCCTTCTCGCATCCCAGGCCTTCCCTCATGTCTGTAAGGAACTCCCCCATCATATGGGATGCTTCCTCTTCTGTTAAGGATCCTTCCTGCTCAATGGCCTTGGCAAGAAAGCTGTCACTGGACATGGTCCTGGAAAAAAGCAGCGGTTCCGACAGCTCCTGGCTGATCTGTTCATAGATACGGGCAGCCATCATCTTATTCATTTCATTCATATTATGGCGTACCATGTGATCCAGGGACCACATGGATACAAAGGTTGAAAGGAGAAAACATATAAATACAATGGCAAAGGCCAGTTTCGTCACTTTACTTCTGCTCACAATAACACTTCCTTTCCTGCTTTTCGGGTAACCCGAATTATCGCAGGTTACTGACTGTATTTATTCTATACGTCTTTTCCTGTGAATGCAAGTAAAGTATCCTTTTTATTTATCTTTCAGTAACTCCTTAATCTTTTCTTTGATCTTTTCCAGGCTCAGATCATCCGAATCTATGTTTTCTTCCCGGAGCTTCTTCTTCACTTTTTCTGTAATCTTGCCTTTATGTTCAATCACGGTATCAAGATCCAGTTTCTTTCCGGTGCGGTCCTCGTAGATCTCCTTGAAAGTTTTTCCCTGGTCATCAGGGTCAAGATCCACATTCCGGGATGATTCTTTCCAGTAGTTATCTTCCGGCAATTCGTCATATGCAATATTGTGCTGTTCCCACTCAAAGGCCATATCCTCCGGAGTTCTGTAAGACTCCCTGTCACGGCCGGGAACGGGATGCTCTGCAGATAAAGCTTTGCAGATCATAAGGATATCTTTTGAATTTTTGATCCGGCAGGAATTATAGATCTTCCAGGTGTCTGTCAAAAACTCCGCCTTATATTCCTCATCGGCATAAGTAAAGATATAATTTGTACCATCATCAGTATCAAGGTTCAGATCATCGATATTTGAGAGGCTGGAGGGGGTGAAAAAACGGCCCGCCAGTTTCTCCGCCCTGCTTTTTGTTTTATCGGAGCATCCTGTAAAAACAAGGGCAGATGCCAGGCACAGCATACATATTAACAGAGTTTTCTTAAATGACTTCATATATAAAAATCCTCCCTTTATTCCGGCAGCATAATAAACCTACATACCGGCCACATAAGGGTGTATGAGTCCCTCGTATGGCTCCGGCGTTTTTGTCAATTTTACAGGAGGCTTACCTCTTTGTCAAAAGGAATCTTTTATTACTTTTTACGCTGCCCTGTTTCCCGCCGCACCCGATGCCAATGGGAGTCGCTGTATTCGATCCGGTATACACGCCCCCCTAAACAGTGAAAAAGCCATACTTCCTTGTGTGGAAGAACGGCTTTTCTTCATAATCGGGTGTGGCGGGAACCGCCGAAGCTATTTCGATTGATTTTCTATTCGCCCAGATATGCCTGCTGAACTCTGGGGTCAGAAAGCAGGGCCTTCCCGGGACCTGCCATGGTGATGACGCCGGTCTCCATTACGTAGGCGTAATCAGATATCTCCAGGGCCACCTTGGCATTCTGCTCGATCAGCAGGATGTTTACTCCGTCTTCTTTGATCTTCTGGATAACATTAAAGATGTCTTTTATGACCAGGGGCGCCAGTCCCAGGGACGGCTCATCCAGCATGAGGAGCTTGGGCTTTGACATCAGGGACCTGGCCACGGCCAGCATCTGCTGTTCTCCACCGGAGAGGGTAGCTCCCAGCTGCCATGTTCTCTCGGAAAGTCTTGGGAACAGATTGTATACCCACTCCCTGTCCCTGGCGATCTCCGCCTTGTCTTTTCTTAAGTAAGCACCGGCAGCAATATTTTCATCCACTGTCAGGTCTGGGAATATCCGTCTTCCCTCGGGGCAGAGGATGATACCTTCTGCAACAATATCCTTAGTCTTAAGAGAGGTTATCTCCGTATCATCCCAGAAGACGCGGCCGTCCGATTTGGGGACAAGGCCCATGACAGACTTTAAAGTGGTGGATTTCCCTGCGCCGTTGGCTCCGATCAGGGAAATGATCCTGCCGTCCGGAACATCGATGTCAATGCCTCTTAGGGCGTGTATCCCGCCATAATGTACATTCAGATTTCTAATTGCCAGCATTATTCATCGCCTCCCAGATATGCTTCTATTACTGCAGGGTTAGCCTGGATCTCTTCGGGGGTACCGTCGGCTATCTGGCCGCCGTAGTTAAGTACATAGATGTGCTCACAGATTCCCATAACCACCTGCATATGATGCTCTATCATGAGGATCGACAGGTCGAATTCCTCCCTGATACGGCCGATGAATTTCATCAGGTCATCCGATTCCTGGGGATTCATGCCGGCAGCAGGCTCATCCAGCAGGAGGATGGAGGGATGGGTGGCCAGCGCCCTGGCGATCTCCAGATGTCTCTGTTTCCCGTAGGGCAGGGAAGTGGAAAGGTCATCCATGTTATCATAAAGATCAACCTTCCTTAAAAGCTCCATGGCCTCTTCCCCCATGGCTTTTTCCTGGGCCCGGGCCTTACGGCTCCTGAATGTGGCGCCAAATACAGACTCCGTCTGGTTCATGTGCATGGCCACCATGACATTTTCCAGAACAGTCATTCCCTTAAAAAGACGGATATTCTGGAAAGTACGGGCCACACCCAGTTTGGTGACCTTATCGGGCAGCATGGTCAGGGTTCTTGTATATTTTCCCTGGTTGCGCCCCTTGTAGGCCTCCTTCATCTTTCCTTTGGGGAAGTTCTCTATGACCACCTGGCCGTTGATCTCAACAGACCCGTTGGTGGGCTCGTACACGCCTGTAATACAGTTGAATGCAGTCGTCTTTCCGGCACCGTTGGGACCGATAAGGCCGACGATCTCATTCTTTTTCACTTCCAGATTGAGATTGTCCACCGCAACGACCCCGCCGAATTGCATGGTAACATCGGAGAGCCTCAGTACTACTTGTCTATTGTCCATTACCTGCCCTCCTTATCGAATACAACTACATGATCGGCCAAAGGCAGAGGAGTAAACAGTGCCTGTCCGGAAGCTTTGGCAGCTGCGCTTTCCCGGTCGGCCTGCTTTGCTCTTGCTTTCGCTGCAGTTTTGACAGCCTTTGCTTCTTTCCTGGCGGCTCTGGCAGCAGCCTTCTTTTCAGGCCAGGCTTTGATTGCGGCAGGG
Source organism: Eubacterium sp. (assembly GCA_017433295.1). GTDB lineage: Bacteria > Bacillota > Clostridia > Lachnospirales > Lachnospiraceae > Anaerobutyricum. Next base: position 59,130 of record JAFRHL010000006.1, on the reverse strand, counting down.
CGGGTCTTCCACCAGTTGATAAATCCATCCCAGCTGAATTCCCTGTCTCCCATGATTCCACGGGAATAAAAAAGTACAATGAGCATGATCAGGATGGCAAAGACAACTTTTCGAAATCCCGGTCGCATAAGCCTGGAGGATATGCCCAGCCATCTTCCTGCGTCAAGTCCTCTGAGCCACCACTCGGAGGCTGCCGTAAAGAGGAAGGCACCTATTATGGATCCGGTGATGGACCCGATTCCGCCGATTACAACAATGAGCAGAATCTCGTAAGTCATTACCGTCGTAAAGGGTGTGGCGCTGATGGTGGTCTGAAACATGGCCAGCAGGGCGCCGCTGATCCCGGCAAAGAAAGAGGAAATGACAAAAGACATTTCCTTGTGTTTAAAAAGGTTGACACCCATTGCTTCGGCTGCTATCTCGTCATCCCTTATGGCCCGGAAGGCTCTTCCGTAGGTGGAGTTGATGAGCAGCAAAATGATGGCGATGGAAATGCCCGCAATCACCACAGGGAATATGGCATTTTTGTAAGTAGTATATTTACGAAGTACATTGGACCCGTTTGTCACCGGTCCCAGGGTATTCCACTGGAAGAAAGCCCTGATGATCTCCGCAAAACCCAGAGTGGCAATGGCAAGATAGTCTGATTTAAGTCTGAGCACAGGGATACCGATCAGAAAGCCGATCAGCGCCACCAGGACCCCCGCAAAAAGCATGGGAATAAACATTCCCAGATAGTGTCCGAACAGACCCAGTTTATTTTCAAGAATCTCAACAATGGACCATTTGATAATACCGCCGTTGAAATATTGATATACAGAGTCATGTGAGCCGGCGGGAATAGTGAATATTGCGTAGGTATATGCCCCAATCAGCATAAATCCTGCCTGCCCCAGAGAAAACAGTCCCGTAAAACCATTTAACAGGTTCATGGATACTGCCACAAGGGCGAATATGGAGCCTTTCTCGATCACAGTGATCAACATTTTCATACTGGAACCCGGAGATATCATAATATCTCCCACATATACAAAAATAAGAAATACGGCTATGCAGGCTATAGAGAGGGCTGTTTTTGTTTTGCCGCCAATTTTGTTTTCCATAAAGCCCTCCTTTCTAAACCTTGTCCAGGTTCTTCTCACCAAATAAACCTGTCGGCTTGACCATCAGGATTATGATGAGGAGTACAAATGTAAAAGCATCCGAGAAGGTCGTCCATCCGGCACCTTTGATTAGGTTTTCACAGATACCTATAACAAAAGCGCCCAAAACAGCTCCCGGCACCGATCCGATTCCACCGAATACCGCGGCAACAAAAGCCTTAAGTCCGGGCATGGCTCCGGACATGGGATTGATGCCGGTATAATTGGAAAAGTAGAGTACGGATCCTATGGCTGCAAGTCCGCAGCCGATCACGAAGGTGACGGTAATTACCCTGTTTATATCAATTCCCATCAGGGAAGATGTATCAAAATCGCGGGAAACAGCCCGCATGGCCATACCGATCTTGGTATGTTTGATCAGCATTACCAGAAGGAAAACAAGGGCTATAGTCAGCACCGGGGTAATGAGGGTAACCATCTTTGTGGTCGCCGAGCCGATTGTAACGGTCTTCTGCAGCCAGCTGATGGAAGGGTAAGTTTTTGTAAGGCCACCTGTGATATAGAGGGCAAAATTCTGCAGAAGATAGGAGACTCCGATGGCGGAGATCATGATGGACATACGGGGGGCCGATCTTAAGGGTCTGTAAGCCACCCTCTCGATTGTTGTTCCCAGGACTATGGCAAAAAGGATAACAAGAATAACGGAAACCCCCAGAGGCAGGGCGGTGATCAGATATACCATGATAAGTCCGGACCACATGAACACATCACCGTGGGCAAAATTGATCAGTCTCAGGATACCATAGACCATTGTATATCCGATGGCAATCAGCGCATATTGTCCACCGACGGCAATTCCCGCCAGTATATAAGGCAGCCATGTATGTAATAATCCCATAATACTATTCTTTCTTTAATAATAAGTGCGGGAAGCATCGAAGCTTCCCGCTATGTGTTTTAATTCATTCGGCAACAAATAACGACTATTCAGCAGACTGCTTCTTTAAGAATTCCCATTCACCTGTCTGGGTATTGCACTTCTTTACGAAAGCCTCGGTCTTGTTGGCATCGCCTGTCTCATTGAAGGAAACGTCTCCGCAAACAAGTCCGCTTACCTTAAGTGTCGGCAGAGCGGCAAGTACGTCGGCGGGGTCTGTCGATCCGGCAGCCTTCAGGGCCTCAAGGGCTACGAAATAAGCATCGTATCCCATGGCTGTAACCGCTGCCAGGTCTGTATTGCCTCCATTGTTGGTCTTGGCATCTGCGTCTTCCTCAAACCATGCCTTGATGCCTTCGTCAAATTCAGGATTACCGCCCTCCTGATAGAAGGTGGTTACAACGATCTCTACATTCTTGCCCTTTGCGGCGCCTGTGATAACGTTGGAATCCCAGGTATCACCTGCCAGGATGGGCATACCCAGGGACTGGGCCTCTGCCTGGTCAATGATGAGGGCTGCGGCTTCTGTGGATACAGGGCTGAAGAATACATCACAGCCGGCCTTCTTTGCGTTGGCAACGTAAGATGTAAAGTCTGAGTTCTTGTCCGGGAACTGCTCTTCAACTACCTCGCCGCCGAGGCCCTTGAAAGCCTCCACGAAGTAATTAACGAGACCTACAGAGTAATCATCACCAAGCTTGGAGAGACAGTATGCTTTTCTCATACCATTCTCATAGGCATAGTTGGCAAGAACCGTACCCTGGAAGGGATCCAGGAAGCAGATCCTGAAATACTGCTCACAGTCAGCTGTAACCTGCGGATTGGTACAGGTAACACCAACAGCGGGCATACCGGCATCTGCAAATACATCGGAAGCAGCAATGGATACGCTGGAGCCATAGGAGCCGAGTACGATGGATACGTCCTGGGAAACCAGGTTCTGGGCTGCCGTAACAGCCTTGGAGTTATCGGACTCATTATCAACGATGGCCAGTTCAACCTTGTACTCCTTGTCCCCGATAGTAACAGTGGGCTGCACCTTATTTGCATACTGGATACCGAGAGTCTCCTGCTTGCCGCCGGCACCGTTGTCTCCGGAAGCAGGTTCAAATACACCGATCCGGATGGTATCGCCGGAATCCGCGGCACCACCTCCGCCACAGCCTGCGCAGAAGCTGAGGACAAGCAGAACAGATAATGTAAGAGCAATTAATTTCTTCATAAGTCTCCTCCTCATAAAATGCTCAACAAACAACTGAAAACCAATAAATTACTGTTAAAATTGTACAACAATTAAAGGGATAATTCAAGCCAAAAATGCCGGCACTTCATGTATTACTGCATGAAATCCCGGCTTTTTGTATATTTATTTATCAGCCAGCAGCCGGGAAAGGGTTTCCTTAAGCTTGTCAATATCTACAGGCTTGGACAGATGGGCATCCATGCCTGCCTGAATGCATTGCTGCACGTCTTCTTCAAAGGCGTTGGCCGTGAGGGCAATGATGGGAACGGTCTTTGCATCACCGCGATCCGCCCGTTTTCCGCCCACTCAGTACTGATATCCTCCATTTCCAGCAGGTCGATCAGTATTTCGGCGTTCAGATCATTGTCCTCCACGACCAGCAGGTGCCGCCCTTCAAGAGAAAGCGCTTCTGCCGGCAATTCTTCTTTCACAGGCATGGGGATGCTTTCTTTCGGAACCCGTGTAAGTGATACGGAAACTATAAAGGTTGAACCAAGCCCTTTTTCACTTTCCACTTTGATCTCCCCGCCCATCATCTCAACAATATTTTTGGTAATGGCCATTCCAAGACCGCTTCCGCCATATTGATTGGTGGATGTCAGATCTTCCTGGGAAAAGGCTTCAAAAAGTTTGGGAATGTAGTCCTGATCCATGCCGATCCCGGTATCTTCCATTATGAAGCGCAGAGTACATCTGTCCTCTGAACAGGCCGTCTGTTCAACAGTAAATTAGTGCGATAACAGTGCAGATCAGGCAGAAGAGAGTAAGAAATAACGCTGCAGCCACCAGTATTATTTCATTCAAAATATGTACCCTCCCTCTATTTCGTTATAAATTAACGGAGTGCTGGTTAACAGAAATAAATATCAACAAATCGTCTTATAACTATACCATGTTCTACACGGTTTTTCCACATTTATATATTATTACTATTATTTATATTCTGTCCCTACTTGCGAAAACTGCTGTGAATGACTATAATTATTTTTATCGGGGATTTCTTTATTGTTACACAGATCTTTTTCTTATACAGAGAGTGATATCATAATGTCAGGAGGTTTTTGAATGAACACTGATAATAAATTCACTGTAAAGCCGGATGAAAAGTATATCCCGACAGGCCTGCCCGGCGGCTTTTTCATCTACAATGCCGATGGGGATATGGAGATACTTTTTGCGGAACAGAACATCATCGAACTGTACGGATGCAGCACAATGGAGGAATTCCGGGAGTTTACAGGCAACAGCTTTCGCGGGATGGTTCATCCTGAGGATTATATAAAGATTGAAAATGATATCCTTGCCCAGGTGTTTAACAGCCAGAAAATACATGACTATGTCCGCTACCGGATCGTAACAAAGCAGGGCAAGATCCGCTATGTGGAGGATTTCGGACATTTACTCCATGGGAAGGACGGGAAGAGGTATTTTTATGTTTACATCGTAGACCTGGATAAGGACGATTATTACAACCGGGGACGCAACAGCTTCGCAGAAGCCCAGCTGTTAACCATGAACAGAAATACTGACAAGCTTACCGGCCTTCTAAATATGACAGCCTTTTACGAGACAGTCCAGAAGGAAGTCTTTGAAAAAGGAGGACTCTGTAACGGAGGAAAGCCTGCTTTTGTACATTTTGATATTGTGAATTTCAGAATGTTTAATGAAAACTACGGTTTTCAAAAGGGAGATGACCTTCTCTGCCGGACGGCCTATACCATACGAAAAGAATTTGACCAGGCTGTCATTGCCCGCTTCTCCAATGACCATTTTGTAGTATGCACTGATGCCCGGAATGTGGAAATACACGTGGAACGCATTCATGATGCCCTGCTTAAGATCTTTGATGGGATCCGGATAGAGATCAAAGCCGGAATTTACATACTGGAAGAAGACTGCACAGAAGCAGGCCTTGCCTGTGATTACGCCAGGCTGACCTGCAACATGATCAAACGGCGCTATGATAAAATATATGACTTTTATGAGCCGGGAATTCATGAACGTCTGCGTATGCAGCAGTATGTCCTGGACAACATTGATACTGCCGTGGAAAAGGAATACCTGAAGGTATTCTACCAGCCTGTCGTGAGAGTCTCCACCGGGAAAATCTGCGGCTACGAAGCTCTGGCCAGATGGGATGACCCGAAGATGGGAATGCTCTCTCCCTCCCAGTTTATTGTTCCCCTGGAAGAATATCATATGATCCACAAGGTGGATATTTTCGTGATCAGGAAGGTCTGTGAAGATCTCTATATCCTCATGGAAGAGGGAAAACCCATCGTTCCCATATCCATCAACCTCTCCCGGCTGGATTTTGAACTTTGTGATGTTTTTGAGCTGACAGAACGTTTCCGGTCCCGCTACGGCCTTCCCAGAGATATTCTGGATATTGAGATCACGGAAAGCGCCCTGATCGAAAACTCATCCCTGCTCCATGAAGGGGTGGAAAAATTCCGCAAAGCTGGCTATAACATCTGGGTAGATGACTTCGGCAGCGGCTATTCCTCTCTTACGAATCTGCTGGAGTACGATTTTGATGTGCTGAAGATGGATCTGGAATTCTTACGAACCTATGACCGCCATCCAAAAACAGGAGAATTGATCCGCTATATTGTACGGGCGGCACAAAGCCTTGGAGCCCAGCCGCTGCAGGAAGGGGTCGAGACGAAAGAACACTTTGATTTTCTCAAGGCCATCGGCTGTGAGAGAGCCCAGGGATACTACTTCTCAAAACCGCTTCCCATGTCGGAATCACGGATTATTACCGAGGATAAGGGCATTGAATGGGAAGGGGCCAGATACACGGATCCCCGATAATATAAAAATGGGACAACGCCCTGAATAGTGATTCCCACACCGTCAGGTATTCATGTATAACACATGGAATCCCGACAGTGTGGGAATCACTGTTTTATGGGGCAGCCCCATTCTCTTTTTACTTACCCGCAATAGCGGATTCTGCCACATTTGTTGTACATGCAACAGCCATAACAGTTGATATAGGTTCTACCCAGGGATTGGGGTAGAAACTGGCAGTGACCATGAATTTGTAATTCTTATATTGTTCATATTCATCTTCATCCATGCTGCAATAAAAATATACCGACTGCTTCTTTCCCGGATTAACCTGTTTTGCATAGCCATAGCTTTCGGCTATATACAGATGGCCCGGCCATGATTTTACAACCTTGTTTGTACTTGTATCAATTGCATAAATCGTACTCTGTGATCCGGTTTTTACGAATCCCATTTGCGATTGAGTTCTATTAGTTATTAATACACGGAAATTCAGGGTCCCACCAAAGATATAGAACATAGGCTTTTCGTAAACCACGTTCGTTATCACTCCGTTAGCGCCGAAAATTCTCTTTGATGCAGACCACAGGCTCGTCTTATTACCACTGATCGCCCGAACTCTGTACCTGAAATCACCGGCAGCTCTCTTTTTGATACTTGTGTTCCTGGTCACTGCCCATCTTTTCCATTTCCCCACGGTGTTCCTTTTCTTAGGGTTGATCTTAGCTCTCTGGATCTCGTACTTTTTTGCACCCCTAACCTTATTCCATTTCAGGTAAACCGCATTATTCATATATGCACTGAGAATATTCAGCTTCGGTCTGGTGCGTGTAAATGATGCGGCAGCACAAGGCCTTGAAACAGACGCTGTCAGGCAGAAAAAAAGGAAAAATAAGGTCAGCTTAAGCTGTAGATATGATGATCTTTTCATATAAATACCCCCTCTTATTTAGTCAACATTAATATTGAAACTTTATATATTTTTTGCCGGCAGCCCTACCTCCTTTCCTTTTGTAAGATCAAGATGGATAATTAACTCAGTACTCACTTTATGTTATTTATTATATCATGGTTTCTCACGAAAAAAAAGACCATTTCCCAGAAGAAAACTCCATGGAAATGGTCTTTTTCTTAAATCATGTTATGCTAAAGGATCTTGCCCTTTATCCCCGCAAGGAATAACCCGGGCCATCCTTTTAATCAGCAGACGATAATTGTCTCCCGACTATTATTTGTAAAGCTCAACCAGCTTCTGGAGATGTTCGAAGCGCTCTTTTGCAGCTTCCTCGGAAGCGGCGAAGAGTCTTTCTGCTCTCTCCGGGAACGGCTTGATCAGACGGGTGTAACGTGCTTCGTTGTTCAGGAAATCCTGATAGCTTCCGTCCGGAGCCTTGCTTGTCAGTGTGAACGGGTTCTTACCAGCTGCCTTCTTGGCGGGATCGAAGGAGAAGAGGTTCCAGTAACCGGCCTTAACTGCCTTCTTCATCTCATCCTGGCAATGGTTCATACCACCCTTGGCGATACCGTGGAGCTCACAGGGAGCGTAACCGATGATGAGGGATGGTCCGTCATATGCCTCAGCCTCGGCGATGCACTTAACTGCCTGGGCAGGATTAGCACCAAGAGCGATCTGGGCAACATATACGTAACCGTAGGTCATGGCGATCTCAGTAAGGCTCTTCTTCTTGATCTCCTTACCTGCTGCCGCGAACTGGCAAACCTCACCGATATTGGAAGCCTTGGAGGCCTGTCCGCCGGTGTTGGAGTACATCTCTGTGTCAAATACCATAACGTTTACGTTCTCACCGGAAGCCAGTACGTGGTCCAGTCCGCCGTAACCGATATCATATGCCCATCCGTCACCACCGAAGATCCAGATGGATTTCTTGGCCAGATACTGCTTCATCTCAAGAACTTCCGGAGCATCCGGGCAGCCATTTGCTGCTGCTTTCTCAATCTCGGCGATCAAAGCCTTGGCTGCAGGAGCATTGGCCTTGGTATCTTCCTTGGTTTCCATGAATACTTCGAAAGCTGCCTTGAACTCTGCTGTGGCCTTGTCAGACTCAGCCATCTTTGCAACCTTCTCAATGGTATGCTCTCTTAATACTTTGTGGCCCAGAGCCATACCATAACCATGCTCGGCATTGTCCTCAAAGAGGGAGTTGGACCATGCAGGACCCTGTAAGGAGTCTTTGTTTACTGTATATGGTGATGTAGCTGCAGGTCCGCCCCAGATGGAGGAACATCCTGTAGCGTTACTGATGTACATCTGCTCACCGAAAAGCTGAGTGATCAGGCGGGCATAGGATGTCTCTGCACATCCTGCGCAGGAGCCGGAGAACTCAAGCAGCGGCTGGTTGTACTGGGAACCGATCACTGTGTTATCAGCAAACTTGGTCTGTTTCTTTCCTACATTGGCTACCAGGTAATCAAATACCGGCTGCTCTGCTGCCTGGGATTCCTGCGGAACCATGGAAATGGCAGCCTTGGGACATACGGTAATACACTCACCACATCCCATACAGTCTAACGGAGAAACCGACATGGTGTATTTTGCACCTGCAAGATGCTTGGAATCAGCCAGCTTAATATTAGCAGGAGCTGCAGCAACTTCTTCATCAGTTAAGATAAACGGACGAATGGTTGCATGGGAACAAACGAATGCGCACTGGTTACACTGGATACACTTCTCAGGATCCCATGTGGGAACAGTAACAGCAGTACCACGCTTCTCATATGCGGAAGCACCGATCTCGAACTGACCGTCTGCCTTATCAGCAAATGCAGATACGGGAAGTCTGTAGCCATCCATCTTTCCGATGGGGTCAAGGAGCTCTGTAACCATCTTGACAGTGGCGGGACGTCCTGTCTTCTCGGGAGCCGGAGCATCTGCTTCAGGATTCTTCCAGGATTCGGGAATCTCTACTTTATGAGTGGCGTCTACACCGGCATCAATAGCCTTGTAGTTCATCTCAACAACTGCATCGCCCTTCTTGCTGTAGGACTTCTTGGCTGCTGCTTTCATAAACTCTACAGCGTCATCGATGGGCATAACATTGGCCAGCTTAAAGAAGGCGGACTGAAGGATCGTATTGGTACGCTTGCCCATACCGATCTCGATTGCCTTGTCAATAGCGTTAATGGTATATAACTGGATGTTATTATCCGCGATGTACTTCTTGGCCTCTGCCGGCATATGCTTGTCTAATTCTTCATCAGACCACTGGCAGTTGATCATGAATACGCCGCCCGGCTTCACATCCTGAACCATCCTGTAGCCCTTTACAACATAGGATGGATTGTGACATGCAACAAAGTCAGCCTGGTTGATGTAGTAGGGGCTCTTGATGGGCTTGTCGCCGAAACGAAGATGGGAGATGGTGATACCTCCGGTCTTCTTGGAGTCATACTGGAAATAAGCCTGGATAAACTTATCGGTATGGTCACCGATGATCTTGGTGGAGTTCTTGTTGGCACCAACGGTTCCATCTCCGCCGAGACCCCAGAACTTACACTCAACAGTACCCTCTGCGGAAGTAATGGGCGCGGGTTTAACCTCGTCAAGAGAAAGGTTGGTCACATCATCCACGATACCGATGGTAAAGCGTGCCTTGGGATCGTCCTTGGCCAGTTCGGAGTAAACTGCAAATACACTTGAAGGCGGTGTATCCTTGGAACCGAGGCCGTAACGTCCGCCGATCAGGGTGATGTCATTAAGGCCTGCTTCACGAAGTGTAGCGGCAACATCAAGGAATAAAGGCTCACCCAGTGATCCGGGCTCTTTTGTACGGTCAAGAACGGCAATCTTCTTAGCGGTTGCAGGAATAGCCTTAACCAGGGCACCCGGTACCCACGGACGGTACAGACGTACCTTGACAAGACCTACCTTCTCGCCTCTTGCGTTCAGGTAATCAATGACTTCTTCAATCACATCATTGATGGAGCCCATGGCAATGATGACACGGTCAGCATCCGGAGCACCGTAATAGTTAAACAGACTGTAGTCTGTACCTAACTTCTCATTAATCTTGTTCATGTACTTCTCAACAACAGCAGGAAGCGCATCGTAAACACTGTTACATGCCTCTCTGTGCTGGAAGAACACATCATCATTCTCGTGAGATCCACGCATGGTGGGCTTGGTCGGGTTCAGGGCGTGGGCACGGAACTCTTCAACCTTGTCCATGGGGCACATTTCCTTAAGATCTGCATAGTCCCATTTCTCAATCTTCTGGATCTCATGGGAAGTACGGAAACCATCGAAGAAGTTAATAAAGGGAACCTTACCCTCCAGTGCCGCAAGATGGGCAACGGGACTTAAGTCCATAACTTCCTGAGGATTGGTCTCGCACAGCATGGCGAAACCGGTCTGACGACAGGCATAAACGTCACTGTGATCACCAAAAATGTTCAGGGCGTGTGTGGAAACTGTACGTGCGGAAACATCAAATACGCAAGGTAACTGCTCTGCAGCAATCTTGTACATATTGGGGATCATAAGAAGAAGTCCCTGGGATGCAGTAAAAGTAGTGGTAAGGGCACCTGTGGCAAGAGAACCGTGAACAGCACCTGCTGCACCTGCTTCAGACTGAAGTTCACTAACAACAACCTGATTGCCGAAAATATTCTCCTGACCTGCTGCTGCCCACTGGTCAACAGAGTCTGCCATTGGACTGGATGGGGTGATAGGATAGATCGCTGCAACCTCAGTATAAGCATAAGCAACATGAGCAGCTGCGGTATTACCATCCATGGACTGTTTTGCTCTAGGCATGATAATTCCTCCTTAAAAAATAATTGTAATCCCTTGAAAGCCTCCGAAAACACCCGGACAGGGCTTGAAAGGTTACTTAAGTTTGGTTAATAATCCGACATAATTTTAACATTAATCATCTTCAAAGTAAAGGGAAATTGCACATGTTCAAAAGCTAATACAAAAGATGGCTCATATACCACATAACCACCCTGTCTCCCGCAAGGGCTGAAAAGGCAAGACCGCCGCAGAGAAAAGGGCCAAAGGCAAAACAGTCCTTCCGCCCGGCCTTCCCCGTCAGCAGCAGATAAACTGCAAAAAGACCTGCAGCCGAAAATGCCAGCAGCGCCGCCAGCACTTCTTTCTTCCATCCGAGGAACAGTCCCGCCGCCGCCATCAGCTTTATATCCCCTCCCCCAAAGCCGCCGGGAATAACAAGATCCGTTATCAGCATAGGTAAACTGATAATAAAAGCGCCCGCCACTTGTTCTGCAGGACCTCTGTCCATATTAACAAATGAGGACAGTATGCCTGCGACTGCCAGGATCAGATTCCACCGGTCAGGGATCTGCAGGGTCTTCAGGTCGGTAAGGGCAATTCTTATGAGGGCAGTCAGCCAGAGCAGGGTCAGGATAATCCGGAAAGCTGCCATGATAATTCAATTACATTCCCGGTGCAGTTAAAAACAAACCCCTCACCGAAACACTCTTTAAGGATCCTCAGATTCTGATCTCCCGTACAATGGGATACCCCCACATAACGGATACCCAGCTTCTTAAAATCTTCTGCCGTTTTTCGAACCCTGGTCTCATCAGCATCCACCAGATGGGTTCCTCCGATCACTCCGCATATCTTCCTGCCGCTTCTTGCGGATATTGTGGTGAGAATATTCACAATGCCGGGATGGGAACATCCTGCCACCACGAAAAGTCCTTCTCCGGTATCAAGAGCCACCGCTGTCTCATCCTCAAAGGAGTCCGGTATATAGTTCAGGCTGTCTGCGCAGCGGCCAAAGGGAGCACAGACAGAGTCCTCTTCCTGGTAGAAAAAATCCGGGTTCAGTTTCTCATAGTCAGTAATCTGCTCAAAATTCCGGTATAACGTGACTCCCCCGGCAATGTCCAGGGAATCCGTACAGATCTCCTCTACAGGAACTCCAAGCTCATGCAGGATCTGCCGGTCGAACTTCATGCCGATAAACTTCATGTGTCCATCAGCCTTTCTGTGATAACACTTCCTGAAAAAATGACGTCCGACATAGACCTTTTTCGGCATGGATCCTCTGTTAATAAGGCGGAACAGGCCCCCGGTGTGGTCATAATGGGCATGGCTCAGCAGCAGACAGTCAAGATCTGCAAGGGACAGGCCCATTTTTTCCGCATTCTCATAAAATGCACCGCTCTGGCCGGTATCCATCAACATGCGGAAGCCTTCCCCTTCAATCAGTACCGAGAGTCCATGTTCACAGGCTAGTACTCCTTCTTTATCTCCATGATTCTCAATCAACGTCGTTAATTTCCAGACCATATTCCCTCCAATCTTAAAAGCACTCTTTAACCCCGCGCTTATGAATAATCAAATCAATCGAAATCATCACCGTATTCTTATCATAACACTCTTTATATATTTGTCAACAAAAAATAGTATTTTTTATATTATTTTCCATTTCAGGCCATAATAACAATCCTGCAGCGAGGTCTGCGATTTGATATACATGGTCTCAGGACATAAAAAAAAGAGCACATATGATAGTGCTCCGTTTTCTAATCTACGCTCCGGTCGGTTCTTAATCTTCACGTACTGCCTTCATTACCTTTTTGTGATCATACATATTCTGGTCCGCACGTTTGAAAACACTGTATATATCATCGTCAAGGGTCTCGTCGTAGAAGGCAGCGCCTATGGCCGCTGAAATATTCTCCCAGGGCATTAACGTGTCATCTTCATTCATCTCAGCCAGTTCCTGGTGAAATTGTTCCATCAGCTGGTCGAACCGGTCATGATCACTGCCCCGGAGTATGACAACAAATTCATCTCCTCCTATACGGAATACGGCACTGTGACTGAAAGTCCGGCATATCAGCCCGGAGAGCTTCTTTATCGCGATGTCACCCTTGTCATGTCCATAGCTGTCATTGATCCTTTTAAGAAAATTAAGATCTATGATGGCCAGACCAACCTTTGTATCTCCCTCTTCCATCAATTTCTCAATACGATGGATTTCCGTATCATAGGCAGTTTTATTCCTGATTCCGGTAAGAGCGTCCCGATTGGCAAGCTCCTGCATATTTGCTGCCTTGTTCTCGGCATTAATGATATCGGAGACATAATCACGCATATCCTGGACCATCTTGACAACAGCCTCGGACAGGGCTTTTATCTCATTGTCTTCCTTAATCTCAGGTGCTTCAAATGTCAGTGCTTCAACATCCCTCTGTCCGTGACTGTGGCCGACAAAACCGGCTGCTCTCGTTTCCAGTTCTCTGATCGGACTTGTTATGTTTCTCCTTGCCCACAGCAGAAAGACAGTGATGAAGAGAAGACCTGCCAAGGAGATAATGCCAATGTTGACAGCTGCATACCTGAGGATCATGTCATGAATGAAAGATATATCTATGTCAACCGCAAGGACTGCTATCGCCTTTCCCTGAGAATCCCTGATCGGCACAGCTCCGGTATAATCGGTCCCCCATTCAGTCTCCTCCTCAAAGAAAATGATACCGTCCCCATTTAAAATTTCAAAAAACTGGGCGGCTGTTTCTGAATCGAACTCCGTATCCGAGATCCAGCCCAGATAAAGGTTTCCCTCCGTATCCACATATCTGTCGTGATACCGCTCCGCGGAAAAAACACTCATCACATTTCCCTTATCCTCTGTGTTGAGGGGAAGTACAGCATAGAAATAGTGAATTTCCTTAAAGTGGTCCATAAGGTTATCCATAAACAGAAGTGTTTCTTTATATTTCTCACTTTCCTGCCGGGTATCAATGCATTTTTTAAGATCATCCCCATCGATCCGGGACATGGTATAGTCAAGTATTTCTCTTATATAAACGCGATAATCATTGTAGACATATGTCCTGTAAAGAGACAGGTTTGCCACACTAAGGAGAATGCAGAGAGCTATGATGAAAATAATACATCCTATAGTGATACTGCGGTTCAGGGGTCTTTTATAATTCCTCATATTATAACCTCACTCACTATTTTATAAACATGGCATCTCCAAAGAGAAAAAGCGATAGCCTTCCCTTACTGCCTCCTCATAGGCAGCCAGCACATGTTCTCTCCCTGCCAGGGCACTTACCAGCATCAGCAGGGTGGATTCCGGAAGGTGAAAGTTGGTGATCAGGCAGTCAATGGCTTTAAAACGGTAGCCGGGATAAATGAATATCTCCGTGTTGCCGCTGCCGGGAACAATGGTTCCGTCCGGCAGGGCCACCGATTCCAGGGTCCGGGTGCTTGTGGTCCCCACAGAGATAATCCGGCCACCTGACCGTTTTGCCCCATTAATCATATCCGCGGCTTCCCTGCTGACATGATAATACTCTGAATGCATGTGATGGTCAAGGACATTATCTACTTTAACCGGCCGGAAGGTGCCCAGTCCCACATGGAGGGTCACTCTGGCAATATATACTCCCTTCTGCCGGATCTCCTCCAGCAGCTCTTCTGTAAAATGAAGACCCGCGGTGGGAGCCGCGGCAGACCCCTCGTACCTGGCATATACAGTCTGATATCGGTTTTTATCCTCAAGCTTGTGGGTGATATAGGGCGGCAGGGGCATCTGGCCCAGACGGTCAAGGACCTCCTCAAAGATCCCCTCATAGGAGAACCGGACCAGGCGGTTGCCGTCGGGCAGGACTTCCCGGATTTCAGCTTCCAGTTCTCCGTTTCCAAAAGTCAGACGAACACCGGCACGGCATTTCTTACCGGGTTTTACCAGTGTCTCCCAGATATCATTTTCCCTGCGCTTTAAAAGAAGCAGTTCCACCTTCCCGCCGGTGCCCTCCCGGACGCCGATGAGGCGGGCCGGGATCACCTTGGTGTCATTGATGACCAGGCAGTCACCCGGCCGAAGATACTCTGTAATGTCTTTAAAAATCCGGTGGGTGACTTCCCCTGTTTCCCGGTCCAGGACCATCAGCCTGGAGGAAGACCGGTCGGCAAGGGGATCCTGGGCAATCATCTCCTGGGGTAAATCAAAATAAAAATCACTGGTTTTCATCATGACCGGATCTCAATTCCCATCTTTTCAAGTTCCGCCAGGATCCTGTCCACGATCTTGTTGACCTCCCCGGTCTCAAGGCTTCTGTCCCCGGCCCGGAAAGTCAGGCTGAAGGCAACGGATTTATAACCTTCGGCAATCTGATCCCCTTCATATACATCAAAGAGCTGAATGCTTTCAAGGAGTCTTCCGCCCTGCTCCTTCAAAACCTTTTCCACATGTCCTACAAAGATTTCTTTCTGCATGACCAGACTCAGGTCACGGTTCACGGCAGGATACTTCGCCACACCCTTATATTTGTAATCAAAGCTGACTTTGTCAAGCAGAGATACAAGGTCTATACCCGCCACATATGCTTTACATTTCAAATTATAATTATCACAGACCTCCGGATGGACCTGGCCGATAAAACCGGCGTACTGGCCGTTCACATAGATGAGGGCCTGCCCTCCCGGATGTAAGAAGGTTTTTTCTTTGGACGGCTCCCAGCTGACTCTGTCATGAAGGCCGAGCTTGAGGAATAATTCTTCCAGCACTCCTTTCAGCAGGAAGAAATCACAATCACCGTACATACCCAGGGTCAGCTTCTTCCTCTCGTCCGGAAGCTCTGTAAGGGGCAGAGCTTTTGGCAGGTAGACATTTCCAAGCTCATAGAGGCGGACATTTTTATTTCTGTGATTGTAGTTGGCAGCCAGGGATGTAAGGATGCCGTTCAGCTCAATCGTCCTCATGATGCTGTAATCCTCGCCCAGCGGGTTGGCAATCACAATGGCCCTGCGAAGCGGATCATCTGCCGGTATGAGCAGCTTGTCAAATACTTTGGGGCTCTCGAAGGAGTAGCACATGCCTTCGCAGAAACCATTCTGTTCAGCCACAATGCGGCAGATCTCTTCTACTCTTCCGCCTAAAGATTTCTTACCGATGGTGGACTCTCCCCTGGGCAGGGTGGTAGGAATGTTATCGTATCCGAAGAATCTTGCCACCTCTTCGGCCAGGTCGGCCTGGCAGCGAAGATCCTGCCGGAAAGAGGGAATATCGATCATGTTGCTGTCTTCATGATATATAAGCTCCAGCCGGTCAAAGTATTCAAGCATTTTTTCTTTTGGGATATCAGTTCCCAGAAGTCTGTTATATTTGTCCGGTTCAAATGGCAGGGCCACAGGCTTAACCGGGTTTGGATAAACATCTACACAGCCTCCGACCACCTGTCCGGCACCCAGCTCTTCTACCAGCTGGCAGGCTCTGTTGATGGCAGCCAGTGCATTTTCCGGGTCAAGGCCCTTTTCAAATTTGCCGGAGGCATCTGTCCGCATACCGATCCTTTTTGAAGAGAGACGAACATTGGTCCCGTCAAAATTGGCCGCCTCAAAAAGCATGGTCTTAATGGAATCCGTCACCATGGAATTTTCTCCGCCCATGATTCCGGCAATACCCACAGGGCCTTCCGCATCATTGATCATCAGCACATCGTGGTCCAGATGTCTTTCCTGACCATCCAGGGTGGTGAATACATCCCCGTCCTCAGCGCGTTTCACAATGATCTTATGCCCCCGGATGGTATCCAGATCATAGGCATGCATGGGCTGGCCGTACTCCTCCATTACATAATTGGTGATATCCACGATATTATTGATGGGGCGGATCCCCATGGCAGCCAGACGCCGCTGCATCCATTCGGGTGAAGGAGCCAGCTTGATGTTTTTCACAACTCTGGCGCAGAAACGGGGACACAGAGTCTCATCTAAAACCTCTACGGCAATATAGTCATTGACATCCTCCTGATTGCCGCTTTCCTTTACTTCCGGCAGATAGAAGGGTTTTTCAAAGGTAGCGGCTGCTTCTCTGGCCATACCGATCATGGAAAAGCAGTCCACACGGTTGGAGGTGATCTCAAATTCCACCACCGCATCCCTGAGTCCCAGGGCTGCTACCGCATCATCGCCGGGCTTAACGCCCTTCTTCTCATCAAAAATGTAAATACCGTTCTCCGGCGCCTCGGGATACATATCACGGCTGCTGCCCAGCTCCTCCACAGAACACATCATTCCGTTGGAGACCACACCTCTCAGCTTGCCCTTTTTGATCCGGATTCCGTTTTCCGGATTGGGACTTCCGTCATGGCCTCCTGCCACCCTGCCGCCATCCAGGACCACCGGCACCAGAGCGCCTTCAAACACGTTGGGAGCACCGGTAACGATCTGGGTTACTTCTGCGCCCACATCCACCTGGCAGACCACCAGCTTATCCGCATCGGGATGCTTTTCTAACTTTACAATCTTTCCCACCACAATTTTTTCCAGATTTTTATCCAGATATACGACATTCTCCACATGGGAACCGGAGAGGGTCATTTTATCAACATATTCCTGAACAGAACAGTCCAGATCAGGAACATAGGCTTTAATCCATGAAATAGGTGTATTCATTCTCTTACTCCTTCAATATTATAATTATATGATATAAATCCGGTGTCATGCGGCCATGGGGACGCATGAAAACATGGATGTTTACAGATAGTTAAGATTGCAGCGCTCTTTCGCTCTCCTGATCCAGCCGGTCAGAACTGCTTTAAGAAACGTACATCGTTCTCATATAAAAGGCGCATATCATCAATCTCATATTTCAGCAGGGCAATTCTCTCCAGACCGATACCGAAGGCAAAGCCGGAATATACTTCCGGATCGATTCCGCAGTCTGAAAGCACCTTGGGGTGAACCATGCCGCAGCCGAGAATCTCGATCCAGCCGCTGCCTTTGCACATACGGCAGCCTTTGCCGCCGCACTTGAAGCAGGATACATCCACCTCAGCGCTTGGCTCGGTAAAAGGAAAATGATGGGGGCGGAACTTTACTTTGGTATCAGGGCCGAAGAATTCCTGGGCCCACTGCTGCAGAGTTCCCTTAAGATCAGCAAATGTGATCCCCTTGTCCACCACCAGTCCTTCTACCTGATGGAAGGAGGGAGAGTGGGTGGCATCCACCTCATCAGACCGGAACACACGACCCGGAGCGATGATACGAATGGGCATGCGGCCTGTTTCCATGATACGGGCCTGAACCGGAGAGGTCTGAGTACGCAGAAGGATATCCTTTGTGATATAGAAGGTGTCCTGCTCATCCTTGGCAGGGTGGTTCTCAGGGATATTGAGCAGCTCAAAATTATATCTGTCATATTCGATTTCAGGGCCTTCCACCACTTCATAGCCCATGCCGATAAATACTCTCTCCAGATCATCCAGGGCAATCTGATTGGGATGACGGTGTCCCACGTTTACCTGGGTTCCAGGCAGAGTGACGTCGATTACTTCCGCCTTCATTTTCTCTTCCCGGATCTGTCTCTGGATGATCTCCATCTCCCGCTCCAGCTCCGTTTCGATTTTATTTCTGGCTTCATTGACCATCTGTCCAACCTTGGGACGGTCTTCAGGAGCCACATCCTTCATACCTTTTAAAATCTTGGATAATTCACCCTTTTTTCCAAGGAAAGAAACCCTGATATCATTCAGGCAATCCAAATCTGCTGCCTCCGTGATCGCCTCCAGAGCCCTTTGTTTGATCTGTTCCAGCTTTTCTTTCATTCTTTTACTCCTTTTCCTTATAATATAAAACAAAATCCCTTTTGTCATATAACAAAAGGGACGATAATAAACCGCGGTACCACCCTGATTCCTGAGATAATGACCCCGAATAGAAACATTCTAACGCAACCCGGTCCCCAATGTCAAGAGAGAAATCATTCCCGGACTTTAATATTTAATTCTTCCTTCCATCATCAAAAGCTGCTGCCCCATTCTGGACAGCTCTCCGAAAACCAGCTTTCGTCCCTTCTCTGTCTTATACCAGCTTTCCCGGTCTGCGCCGTCCACCGGCACGGGGTGGACCAGGATCGTAAGTTCAGGAAATACCATGTTATAGTAGAGATAAGATCTCCTGGCGTGATGGGCTTTGCAGCAGAGGACTGCTTTATGGATCTTATCCATCAGGCCTTTTTCTTCCAGAAGCACTCTGGTCTTTTCCGCATTCTCCAGCGTATAAGTGGCCTCTCTTTCCGTGAGAATGGCAGCTTCCGGAACCCCATTGGCCATGAGGACTGCTTTCAGAAAATCTGCCTCACATTCAAAGTCACTGCCATAACGGTCTCCACCTGATCTCACACCACGAAAGCCTCCCTCCAGCTTTGTATAACCTCCTGAAGGAAGCAGCAGGGGAGCGACACCCTCCCGGTAAAGCCGGGCAGCCTCCTCGGTGTGGTCCGGCCGGGCGCAGCCGGGAATAAATATCGCATCTGCTTTTGTTACAGGATCCTCCAGAAAAATATAATCTGTGATATCATCAATCTGTTTTTTATTTAATAAATACATGTCCTTCCTGATCCCTTTCAACTGTGTATTTGTTCATCCTCTTTTTTTCGTCTCATTTTTTTCCGCTTTCTTACAGAAGCCCTTTTGTCATGCCTGAATATGAGGACAAGGTTATGATAGTTCTTTTTATTTTCCAGAAAATAATTGAACTCTGCCCCGTAAAAAACCATGGACATACAAAAATATAACCATAAAAGCAGGATCATGATACCGGCCATACTTCCATAAACATAAGAAAATGAAGTGAATCCGTCCATATACAGAGAGCAGAGGAATGACACACCAATCCAGCCCAGTGATGCCAGGAGGGCCCCGGGCCACTGTCTTAAGAATGAAGATTTCCGGTCAGGGACAAATCTGTATATGATCATAAAAATGATGGTCAGTACAATTAAAGACATGAACACCCTTTCATTGAAAAAATATCGCGCCACGGAGGAGAGCACAGGAATCTTACTGCAGATATAATGGTAAAGTACATTACCAAAAACCCACAGGATCAGCATTGCTATGATCATTACAGCAAAAATAACCGTACAAAACATACTGAAGATCCGCACAATAATATAATTGCGGTTATCTTCAATGTCATAGACCGAATTCAGGCCCTTTACTATGGAATACACACCCCGGGAGGATGACCATAGTGCCGCAATAATAGAGAGAGTGAATACGGAAGCCCCGGTTTTACTGTAAATCTCATTTACAATTAATACAATCATGCCTTTCCGTTCAAAGGCCAGGATATTAACCAGAATATTAATAACATCCTCCTTGGTATAAGGAGCATACTTGGTTAATGTAAGGAAAAAGATCAAAAAGGGGAAAATGGACAGAAGAATGAAGAATGCCGACATGGCACCAAAGGCTGTGACATGATCATCGCTGCACTTTTTTATAAAATCCATCACAAGCTCATAGATCTGCTCAATTTTACTTCTGATACTCATGGTTTCCTCTCCGATAATAAATACATTCAAAAAAACCGCCCCACAAAATGAGGCGGCTTATAATGAATGCCCAAAATGCCGTATCCTGCAATTTTGAGTCCTAGCCCAAGCCAGGTGGGTAACTACATGTGGCCCTCTGACTTCCTCTGTGAGTAAAGTAAAAATAAGGCCTGCCATCCTTCCACAGATATCAGTTTCCCAAATTCAAAAATGTAGGTTCAAAATAGCAGGGGTTCTCGAACATCCCAGGCTATTTATTTATATGATTACTATATCGTAAATATATATAAATTTCAAGAAAAAAATATATCATTCAGCCGGAATCTGCAAAGCAATTTATGCCCACATCAGAAGAGAGGACTAATCCAGTATCAGGTGTCCGTCCACCACATGATAATCCCCCTCTTTATTCTTCAGGAGTACATGCTTCATATACCGGATAAAATACTTTTCTCCCTTTACGGCCAGCATGGTCATCAGGTATCTGGCAAGGAAATCCGACTCTTTGTGAATGATCATGGCCGGCCTGGTCTTCATATAGTATTCCAGGGCGCTCCTGTCGGTATAGTTCTCTTTCTGATAATTTTTGCTGGCGCATATTCTGTCAATGACCATCTCCGCCACGTATTTTCTGGACATCTTCATACCTGTAAGGACCGCCCCCTTTTTTACTACGGTGTAATCGATCCAGTATTCAAAGTGATGCGGATTACGTCCCTTATGATGCAGCCATCCCCTTGACAGTCCCTTAACCTCTTTCTCCCTTGCGATGGGACTGCGGTCCCCCTGGTAATAAATGACCCCGGGGATAAACTCTACCGGGTGATATTTTGACAGGTCATGGAGTATCCCCTGTTTATACAAGCCCACCTGAAAGCACATCTTTGTTACTAAATATTTATGATGATCAATTGTTTTTAAATGTCCCAAGAAATCCATCTTTATCTCCGATCTTCTATAATGTCGATTTACCGGGCCGGCCGCGAAGAGGAACCGGAATGGCCCCGGCAATTTCCTTTATCAGTATACCACTATTTTTAAATCTTTACAAACTACTTTAATCATGCTACACTCTCATCCGTAAGACAGTTCATTTGTACCTTCCTGTCTTTAAATAAAACCGGGACTGCACAATCTTTATTTTAAAATTCGGGGATGCTGTGGTCTTACAGCATCTTTTTTATTTAAGGAGAAAATAGAAAATGTATATTTTAGAAACAGAAAATTCCTTCGATGCCGCCCATTTCCTGAGCGGCTATGAGGGGAAATGCCGTAATCTGCACGGACACAGATGGCGGGTCATAGCAAGGATCGGCGCCAAAGAGCTAAACAGGGTCGGACAGACCCGGGACATGGTCCTGGACTTTGGGGATTTTAAAGATTCTCTGAAAAAGATGACGGACACCATGGACCATACCCTGATCATAGAAAAAGGATCCCTGAAGCCGGAAACTCTTAAGGCCCTTAAAGAAGAGGCCTTCGCCATCCGGGAGTTTCCTTTTCGTCCCACTGCCGAGCGCTTTGCCGAATATTTTTTTCTAAAGCTTAAAGAAGGAGGCTTTCCGGTGATCAGCGTGTCTGTCTATGAGACACCGGAGAACTGCGCCACCTGGGAAGAGGCCGGGCTATGACTTTTGACAGAGAAGCTCCTGTTACATTTCCGGTGGCGGAACGTTTTGTCAGCATTAACGGCGAAGGAAGGAAAGCCGGTCTCCCTGCTGCTTTCATCCGCATGAAGGGATGTAATCTTTCCTGCAGCTACTGCGATACTTCCTGGGCCAATGAGAAGAACTGCCCTGTCATGTCCTGCAGTCTTCCGGAGCTTATTGACTGGCTGCTGGACCAGAAAGTAAAATATGTTACACTGACCGGGGGCGAACCCCTGCTTGTTCCTGAGATTTCCCGGTTGATTGAAGCGGTGGGTACAGCGGGAATGGAGCTGGAGATCGAGACAAACGGCAGTGTGGACATTTCCCCCTTTCATCTGCTGAAACCCAGGCCTTCCTTCACTCTGGATTACAAATGTCCGGAAAGCGGCATGGAATCCTATATGTTGACCGGGAATTACTCTTTACTTACGAATAAGGACACGGTAAAATTTGTGGTGAGCAGCCGCAAAGATCTCGATAAAGCCTTTGAAATATGTCAGCGATACCGTCTTGCGGAAAAATGCCGGGTTTACCTGAGTCCTGTTTTCTTACGAATTGAACCGGCAGAGATCGTAGACTACATGATAAGCCATCACTGGAACGATGCCCGTCTGCAGCTGCAGCTGCATAAATTTATCTGGCCTCCGGACCGGAGAGGTGTCTGATATTAATAAGGAGAATGTATTATGGCAATCGATAAAGAAGCAATACAGGAGCATATCCGGGGCATTCTCATTGCCCTGGGTGACGATCCTGACAGAGAGGGATTGAAGGATACTCCTGAAAGAGTAGCCCGAATGTATGAAGAAGTATTTGAAGGCATGAATTATTCCAACCATGAGATTGCTGCCATGTTTAATAAATCTTTCAAAGATGATCTGGCAGCGACGCCTGATAGCAAGGATATCGTAATGGTCAAAGATATCCCTGTCTTCAGCTATTGTGAGCATCACATCGCCTTAATGTATAACATGACAGTTTCCGTAGCCTATATTCCCGAAGACCGGGTCCTGGGTCTCAGCAAGATCGCAAGGATCTGTGATATGGCGGCCAAAAGACTTCAGCTGCAGGAAAGACTGGGTCTGGACATCGCAGAGATCATGGAGGAGGCCTCCGGATCCGCAGATATTGCTGTCATTATCCGGGGGACCCACAGCTGTATGGCTGCCAGAGGAGTAAAAAAAGAAAGTGCCGTTACTGTCACGACAACTTTAAGAGGGCGTTTTGAGACGGATCCCGGATTACAGAACCGGCTCTATATGATGATAAACCAGTAATGGAGAAGCAGGCCGCTGCTGTCAAATCAATCGAAATCACCTCGACTGAGATTGACATCCAACGGTTTACAGAAAGGATCGTAAAAATGCAGGAACGAAAAAACAGCAAAGATGCTGTGGTTGTATTCAGCGGAGGACAGGACAGTACCACCTGCCTTTTCTGGGCCCTTGACAGATATGAGTCTGTCATTGCCCTTTCCTTCGACTACGGACAAAGACATATCAAAG
The DNA here is from genome assembly GCA_017433295.1 of Eubacterium sp. GTDB lineage: Bacteria > Bacillota > Clostridia > Lachnospirales > Lachnospiraceae > Anaerobutyricum. The sequence goes on along the minus strand of JAFRHL010000006.1, from coordinate 35,606 downwards.
AACTGGACTGCGCCCGGGAGATCTGCCGCAATCATAATGTGGAACACTATATTATGGATATGAGCCTTTTAAATCAGCTGGCTCCCAATTCTCTTACCAGAGCTGATATCCCGGTGGATGAGAATGCCCCGGAATCGGGAACCCCGAATTCTTTCGTGGACGGACGCAATCATTTGTTTTTATCCTATGCTGCTGTCTTTGCCAAACAGAGGGGTATCACGGATATTATCACCGGGGTGTCCCAAAGTGATTTTTCCGGATATCCGGATTGCAGGGATATTTTTATAAAGTCTTTAAACACAACCCTAAATCTTGCCATGGATTATCCCTTTGACATCATCACTCCATTGATGTGGCTCGACAAAAAAGAGACCTGGGCTCTGGCAGACCGACTGGGAGTATTTGACATCATCCGCCATGAGACCCTGACCTGCTATAATGGAATCCGGGGGGATGGCTGTGGCAGCTGCCCGGCCTGCAAGCTTCGTATGAAAGGGATGAAAGCATACCTCTCATCCCGATGAACAATAAACCGTTTCTATGTTCAGGCCGGCTGTATAATCAATCAAAACTCTATCTCAAATCTTTCTCCCTGCCGGCTGATCATTTTCAGACATACCGCAGGATATTTAGATTCATTTTTATCTATATAGTTTCTCACATACTCATAATTCTCCCAGAAATGAATGGGAAAAACGTAATGGCTGTGTACATGGGCCAGGAACTGGTCCATGCCATAGCCTCCCGCATCCTTCTGTCTGGGGTCTAGTACCACGAAGGAAATATCAGGGGATTCACCTTCCAGCTTATGAATCTCCTTCAGATAATTATTCTTTCTTCTCCCCTCATTATCCTCCCTGGGATCCTCCGGCCAGTACCACCAGTGAAGATCCCCGGCGTGATAGATGGTCAATCCGTCAATTTTTACCAGAAACGCAACACCGGCATCTGTTGACCGGTAGGTCCGAATCTCCAGTCTGCCTGACTTTTTCCGGCTGCAGGGAGCGATGAAGGTTACATTCTCTGCTTTCCGCCATTCCCTGCTTCCTCTCCTGATATCGGAAGACAGAATATATTCAACATTGATGCACCTGTTCTCCAGCTTAAAAATACTCTTCGTATAATGGTCACGATGTATATGGGATGAAAATATATACAGATCCTTTCCAAAATCAAGGTCCGGCAATTCTCCTTCCCAGTAATCAAACAGAAGATAACTGCTTTTTGTCTCCACTAAAACGCCGCTGTGCTTAATATAGGTTACAATACATCTTTTATCCATATCTGTCCCCTTATCAAAAATGACCTCTCTTCCAAAGGACTTATGATCCCTGCGTACATGGATTCACATGTACCATCACATGCTTCGCCTCTTTGAATGTGTCTTCTATCTTATCATGGACCCTGTGAGCAATGGCATGGGCTTCCTCCAGGTTCAGGTCGGGATCTGCGGATATCTCCACATCCACATAATATCTGGATCCGAACATGCGGGTTCTTATGACATCGATTCCCATAACCCCTTCCTGGGCAAGGATCACTTTCCTCATCTCCTCAATGATGGAATCATCCACTGAGGCATCAACCATCTTATCTACCGCATCCTTAAAAATATCATAAGCTGCCTTAAAAATAAACAAACAAATCAGGATACCTGCCAGCGGATCAAAGATGGGGTATCCCAGCCTGGCGGCGCCGATACCCAGTAAACTGCCCACTGATGAAAGGGCATCCGATCTGTGATGCCAGGCATCTGCCATGAGGGCTCCTGATTTGATCTTCTCCGCACCAATCTTAGTATACCAGAATAAAAGTTCTTTTACAACAATAGATACTGCAGCAGCAATGAGGGCCAGCATTCCCGGAGCCTTCAGGGTGCCGGTTCCGCTGATAATAGTCTTAATGCCGGAATAGCCGATACCTGCCCCGGTAAGGGCCAGCATACTGGAAAGAATGATGGATGCCACACATTCGAACCTTTCATGCCCGTACTGATGTCCCTGGTCTGACTCTTTACTGGAAATATGAATTCCGATCATAACTACAAAGGTACTTAGGACATCAGAAAGTGAATGTACTGCATCGGAGATCATGGCACTGGAGTGGGCAATGACTCCGGCGATCATCTTAAGTAAAGACAATCCAACATTGGTAGCAATACTGATATTGGAAATGTGCATGGCAATCTTTTTACTTTCCTGTGGATTCATAACAAAGCCTCCCGGTCTATTCTTATTTATACTATGACGATATACAGGATTGCGGAAGCTGATTTTAAGCAGAACGATCCATGCTATCTTCATTGGGTTCATTGGGCAAGATATACTATATACCAGCCTGTAAAAATTAGTCAATAAAGACATTTGTTATGTGCTTCATACTAAATATTGCACTTCCTTACAGGAGGTTGTTATGACAAACATTAGATAAATTAAAAAAAAGAGCCGGCAAATAATTGCCGGCCCTGTTTCATCCTTTACAGGATTATAAGCTAAATACGATATATCACGCAATCGCTTCGGGATAAGAATTAGTCCTCTTTAGCCCAGCCATAGGAAAGCTTAACAGCCTTCTTCCAGCCTTTGAGTAATTTCTCACGTGTGTCAGCGTCCATCTGAGGCTTGAACTCTTTATCAATAGCCCAGTTAGCGATAACGTCATCTTTGCTGTTCCAGTATCCAACTGCCAGACCTGCCAGATAAGCAGCACCCATAGCTGTTGTCTCTACGCACTGAGGACGAAGAACCGGAGCTTCAATGATGTCAGCCTGGAACTGCATCAAGAAATCGTTCTTGCAGGCTCCACCGTCAACCTTAAGGGCTGCCAGCTTAACACCAGCGTCAGCCTGCATAGCCTCAAGAATGTCATAGGTCTGATATGCAAGAGATTCTACTGTAGCACGGATGATGTGAGCTTTGTTACATCCACGAGTTAAGCCTACGATAGCACCACGTGCATACTGATCCCAGTGGGGAGCTCCAAGGCCTGTGAAGGCAGGAACTACATAGCAGCCGTTTGTATCTTTAACCTTGTTGCAGAAGAACTCAGAATCCGGAGCTGCATCTACTAATTTCACTTCGTCACGGAGCCACTGGATAGCAGCACCAGCTACGAATACAGAACCTTCAAATGCATACTCAACTTTGTTATCAACACCCCATGCGATGGTGGTAACAAGACCGTTCTCGGATAATTTCTTCTCTGTACCGATGTTCATCAGCATGAATGTACCGGTTCCGTATGTATTCTTAGCTTCACCGGCTGTAAAACAGGTCTGTCCGAACAGAGCTGCCTGCTGGTCACCTGCTGCACCTGCGATCGGGATACGTCCACCGAATAAGGACTCATCTGTCATACCATAGATCTCGCTGCTCGGTTTTGCATTCGGAAGCATGCATTTCGGAATATTGAGCTCTGCAAGGATCTCATCATCCCACTGAAGAGTGTTGATATTGAACAGCATGGTTCTACTTGCGTTGGAGTAATCTGTTACATGAAGTTTCTTACCGGAGAGGTTGTAAATCAGCCATGTATCAACATTACCGAAGTATAATTCACCTTTCTCTGCTCTTTCACGAACACCGGGAACGTTCTCAAGGATCCAGCGAATCTTGGAGCCGGAGAAGTAAGCATCGATAACAAGACCTGTCTTCTCTCTGATGGACTCAACCAGTCCCTTTTCCTTTAAGGAATCGCAATACTCGGATGTACGACGGCACTGCCATACAATAGCATGATAAACAGGCATTCCTGTTTCCTTATCCCATACGATTGTCGTCTCACGCTGATTGGTAATACCGATACCAGCAATATCAGCAGCTGTTACGCCTAACTGCTCCATAGCCTTACGAGCTACGGAAAGCTGTGTATGCCAGATCTCTTTTGCGTCATGCTCAACCCAGCCCGGCTGCGGATAATACTGTGTAAACTCTTCCTGAGCAACACTGCAGATTTCACCTTTTTCATTAAATAAGATACAACGATTGCTTGTTGTTCCAGCGTCTAACGCCATCATGTACTTAGCCATAAGTAAAACCTCCTTAAAATAATAAACCGTTAATTAGCCAGAAAACTTCTATCCGGCTACCGTATATATAATAACATAATCGCCAATATATGTATTTATACAATTCCGGATGTTTGTCGTGTTTTTATGGTCTTTTTGTATGGCATAGGAAGATATTTTCACTGCTATTCTGGACACATTATATAACTGAATTTCTATCACATTTATATTATTCCGTCATTTCATACAAATAAAAAGCTTCAGCTCCATCTTCGCTGTCTTAAGGCCTCATACATCAGCAGCGAAGCGGCCACACCGGCATTAAGAGACTCGATACTTCCTTCCATGGGAATCCTTATCTTAAAGTCAGCCAGGGAAGCTGTTTCTCTTGTCAGTCCGTTCCCCTCATTTCCCACCAGAAAGGCACAGGGCCTGCTGAAATCGCAATGATAAAACACATCTCCCTCAAGGTGAGCGGCATATACGGCAATGCCTCTTTCCTTCAGGAAACCTATATCTGCGGCAAGATCCTCCGTCTCAAGAAAAGGGATGCGGAAAACCGCACCCATTGTTGACCTTATTACTTTCGGATTATAGGGATCCACCGTCCCCTTGTTCATAATGATCCCGGTCACACCGGCAGCCTCGGCGGTTCTCATGACTGTACCCATATTCCCCGGGTCCTGAAGGTTCTCAAGGACTATGATGCAGGCTTTGCCATCTCTCCCGGTCATATCCTCCAGGGAACAGTTCCTGCGCCCCACCACAGCAACCACCCCCTGGGGGGTTTTAGTATCGGAAAGGTGGCAGCACACTTTCTCCGTGATCAGCTCATAGGAATACCCTTTCAGTCTATCTGCATATTTACGACTGAATTCTTCCGTAACATAGACCTCCCGCAGCAGTGAAACCGGTATCTCAAAAAACATCCTGGGACCTTCCACCAGAAAACACTCCTGGATCCTTCGGGCCTTTGCGCTTTTTCTGAGATGAACCACATTCTTTATTTTTTCATTTGAAATACTTGAAATCATAACCGCCTCTCAGCTGTAGAGCTTCTTAAGGACCAGAAGAAACTGACCGGTCATCGAATTGATGCTTTCTTTAAAGTCATTTTCTGCCCACTCCATGATATACTGCGTTATGCCATAGGTAAGAAACCGGTGCATAAATTCATCATCAATGTCCGAATCATGCCGGATGATGATATTAGGCCGGTATTTATCTTCCAGGCATCTTCTGATCATAGGATACATTGCCTGCCTGAGATAGCGGGACTCAATATTGGTCAGGATATTTTTAATGATGACACGGTTTTCTTTCATCCATTTCAGGAACCGTTTCATTACCCCCTCCCAGGAATCCTCATCATACATATGACATTCATAAATCAGTTCATACTCAAAAGAAGACGCCATCAGATCATAAATATTGTCAAAATGATAATAAAAGGTCTGACGATTCACACCGCATTGAGATGCGATCTTCTGAATGGTTATTTTGGGAAACGGGTACTTCTTCATAAGCTCCATAAAAGCTTTGCACAACAGTATTTCTGTCTTTTGTTTCATATTTTATTCTCCCAGAGTAACTTTTATTATCGCTGTCTGCTCCACGGTAACTCCCTCAAGTTCTTTTACATGTACAGTCAGCTCATGTTCCCCTTCTTCCAGACCTTCGACATTGATCCAGGGATCAAAATCCGAGATCCTCAGATTATTGATAACAGAAGATGCCCCCTCTATGGTCATGGAATATTTGTTGGCTTTATCAAAAGTAACTTCCCTGTTATTATTATTACCTTTTATGGTTATATCTTTGGCGGTAAAGCCCAGTGTTCTGTTAATGATCTTTTCGATGGTGGCTTTTACTTTAATATCAGATGTCTCATCCACCAGGATAACATCATCCTCCTGAATGTGTTCTGTAATATTAAAATCAGATTCATAGTTCTCTGTGAGACCATCCAGATCGATATTACCCAGATCAATCTCCTCCAGATTTTTAAGTATGCTGTCCGGTGCGGCAATTGTTATCTTTTTGGGTTCATAATCAAAATTCACCAGGACATGTCCCGATGCAGGTTTCCCGGAGACATCCAGGTTCACCTTAACGGATTTCGTTTTCCACACCTCGATAAAAACGCTGATAGTAGAAGCATCCATGTCGATCTGGTTGCTGTCGACCACATTGCCTTCCTTATCATACAGTACAGGTTTGACCGTAGTCGTTACATCCTCTGAAATACCATCTACCTTGACCTCTGCTTTAATTTCTTTAATATTATTCAGCATGTTCTCAGGTCCGGTAACCTTAACCAAGTTAGGTGTCCCGTAGGCTTTTCCGATGGCATACCCTTCAGCAGCTTCTCCTTTCACATCAACATTTACAGGTACACTGGTGCTGGTGACCTTTTCCTCCCGGATCTTCATGGTGTTGACATTGCCCAGAGACAGCTCCAGCTGGTCAGAATACTTTTTCACAGTGACATCAATGGGAATGGCATCCACCTTTGATAACTTGGAAAAGTCAGCCACCGCCTGAAAATCCGATGCGGAAAGACCTCCGACAATGCTGTTCTTCCCCCTGACAGTAATGGTAACCGCTTCTCCTTCGGTTATTTCGTAGGCATATCCTTCATCTGTCAGTACATTGTCATTTATCACCTTCACGGAAATATCAGAAAACTTCTTTGTCACCACCGGATCATTGGTGTTGGCCACCAGAAGCCAAATCAGAATAGCAATCATTACGGAAAGAATCTTCATGCCGGTATTATTCATCATTTTGTCTTTCATTTCTCAACAGACCTTTCCATTTCCTGAATACATCGATATTTACATCTTCCGTCTTAAGAGGAGCCAGCTTATCCAAAAGCTCCTTCCTGCTGAGATTCCGGTAGAGCCTTCCGTCCAGGGCGACAGATACCGCGCCGGTCTCCTCGGAAACAACGATGGTCAGGCTGTCCGAGACTTCACTGATACCCAGTGCCGCCCGGTGCCTGGTCCCGTATTCCTTTCCCAGATCCATATTATCAGAAAGAGGCAGATAACAGGTTGCGGAAATGATCCTGTTTCCCCGGATAATGACAGCGCCGTCATGTAAAGGTGTATTATGCTCAAATATATTGATCAGCAGCTGACTGGTCAGCATGCCGTCTATCGTAATCCCTGTTCTTTCATACTCACCCAGGGCAACCTTCTGTTCGATCACCATCAGGGCTCCTGTCTTAACCATTCCCATCTCAAAGGAAGCTCTGACGATCTCATTTATGGTCCTGTCAGTGATGGTAGAACCGGTGTCCCGGTAATCATTTTGTGTAAACAGAAACTTTGTAACAATATTCTGTCTTCCCAGCTGTTCCAGAGCCCGCCGCAATTCAGGCTGGAAAATAATAATGGCAGCAGTAATGCCGACCCCCAGGGAGTTCGACAGCAGCCAGGAAATAGTGTTCAGCTGGAAAACAGCGGCAAAAAAAGCAAACAGCAGCAGGACAATGATCCCTTTGAACAGGGTCCAGGCCCTGGTAAGCTGTACCCATTTAATAACCTGATATATAATGACACTGATAATAATGATCTCAAGAATATCCGTAAAACCAATGGATGGCAGGGACAACCAATATAAATACTTTTCAATCATTTTCTGTAGATGTTCGATATTCATTATTGCTCCTTATGTCTCACCTGTGCCGTCCTGCTCCCCGGTTTCCTGACCTGCTTTCCGGCCTCCATCGTCCTCTTCATTGGAAGAGGACTCCTCGGGCTGGATCCGGGTAACACTTCTTTCTGTAAGGGAAACCTTTATCTTGGGAACTGCTTTTACATAGTATATGTACTCGTCATCTTCAAATGTTACTTTTTCCATTCTGCTGACATCGCCGATTCCCCGGAAAAACTGATATATACCGGCTATCCCTACTGCCAGAATGCATTCCAGGAATACTCGCCATATGGTATAATCCAGTTCAAAGATCAAACGGCCGGATAAAAGAAGCAGCGCCAGGGCCACATTGCCGATTATCACAGTAAAAACCCAGGCTCTCTCATGGAACATTCTGTATAAAACTGCGGAAATAAACACTACCAGGCAGAAAGAAACCATTATAACCAGCAGTCCCCTGTCTATCGACAGCAGCTGGATCATCCTCTGCATTCCCAGTCCGGTCTCATTACCGCTGGTGGTCGCCAGAAGATTGCTCACTTCACGGGTATACAGACTGATATAATAGATCATAATGCCGCCTGCCACAGGCAGGACGCCGCCGATCCCCACTACCATGCCGGCTGCCACAGGCAGCAGATACTCCACTTTAAGGAAGAAAAGAACCGGAGTCAGTACTGCCAGCAGCGTATATCTGCGGTCCATGCGCGCCACTGCCAGCCAGCAGGCCGCAATGACCGCAAGAAAAACAAACATGATCTCCGGCGATACTATCCACAGGTTTCCGGCAATCAGGATGGCCGATACATAGAAAATAAAAGAAATGGGCATAACGGCCTGCATGGCAGAAATCACCGCAAATATGTATATTTTGTTTATTCTGGAGTTATATCCGAACATTTTTGAAAAAAACAGGAGAAGTAAAAATGATAATACTACTTTAAGCGCCGGCCGTATATATACACCATTCTTCCTGTAAAATGCGAATATATTCTCCTTCAGATCGATTAACTGTGCCATAATAATCCTGCTTCCTGTTAATATGCCTGATTGTCGTTTTCTGCTGTTTAAGAATTATGATCCTGTATGCTTTCCCGGCCCCTTTTGTTCCTTCAGGTATTTGTCCAGCTCATACAGATCCTTATCATACTTTTTCAGATTCTCTATCATCGTATCGTATCTTCTTTTATAGATGCGTTCCATTATTATCATACCGACAGCAATAGTCAGCAGGTAGATAAGGCCCAGGCGCAGCAATAATGATCTGTAATTATATCCGAAGCCCTGGGAAAAGATGTCATCTATATAGCGAAGACAGAATAATCCCGCTGTCAGGATATAAGCTGCTGTCAGGCATAAAAAGCTAATCAGACGCCGGATATCAAGATATACTCTCCGGCTGTACCTGCGCAGCTTTCTCTCCTCTTTCCCCTGACCCTGTTCATATATAGCAAGTCCGGTCATCATGGTGACCTTTTTTGTGTCTATCAAATTCTGCCTCCGGTACATCTGTTTATAAGGTCATTGAAACACTCGGGGCATTTCAAGAACCGGGTTTGTAAACTCCACAAACATTTTTAGTATACCATGAAAGTCTGAGGAATTACAGGAAAAAACCATGAATAAAATATTAAATAAGTTTAATAATTTATCAGCCTCATGTGACAAAACAAAAGCAGAGAATACTTTTTAACGTACTCTCTGCTTATTTTCTCGTATCAGTTCGTTTAAATATCTTCTGCCCTGTAGATCTCAAGAATCTTGTATGTGGAGCTGTAGCCGTCTGCTCCTTCCACCTCTATCTCCTCACCGATCCTTGAACCGATGAGAGCTTTTCCAAGAGGAGACTCATTGGAAATCAGTCCCTTTAATATATCCGACTCTGTAGATCCTACGATCCTGTACTCCAGATCTTCATCAAATTCGTTATCGTGGAACTTCACGGTAGAACCGATGCTCACGGTATCGCTGTCAATAGCGCTTTCGTCGATGACCTCCGCATTCTTGATGATCTTCTCCAGTTCTTCAATACGGGATTCTATGGAGCGCTGTTCATCCTTGGCTGCATCATATTCCGCATTCTCCGAAAGATCTCCCTGTTCCCGGGCTTCCTTGATCTTCTGAGCGATCTCCTTACGTTTAACCACCTTCAGCTCCTGCAGTTCATCCTCCAGAGCTTTCATCCCCTTAACTGTAAGGATATGCTTCTTGGTATCAACCATTATTACTATACACCTCTCTCAACTTATTTTCCTGCGTCAGACTATTATAGGACAAAAAGGAGTCAATGTCAATAAAGCAAAAAGCCTTTTTCATTCTGTTTGTCCTTTAAGTCATTTCTATAACATTTACACCTGACCGCAGCAAATTCTCCAGAGCTTCAAAAGATGATACATGGTTCACTGCGGCTCGGAGTTTAGAAGATCCCGGCATGCCTGTGGTATACCAGGCCGTGTGTTTCCTCATCTCCCGAATAGCTGTATACTCACCTTTGTAATGTACCCCCAGCCGGGCCTGCTGCAGAATCATTTCGATAACCTGGGAGGCATCAGGCGCCGCAGGATGGGGCTCCCCATTTAAAGCCGCCCTGATCTCCCTGAAAATCCAGGGATTTCCTTTTGCCCCTCTGCCTATCATCACTCCGTCACATCCGGTGATTTCTTTCATCTTAAGAACATCCCTGCCGCAGAACAGGTCGCCATTTCCTATCACCGGCACCGAAACTGCTTCTTTTACTCTCTTTATGATGCCCCAATCAGCCTTCCCGCTGTAATACTGCTCCCTGGTCCTTGCGTGGACTGCCAGGGCCGAAGCACCGTTTTCCTCCAGAATCCGGGCAAATTCCACGGCATTCTTATGGGTCTCGTCAAAGCCGGCACGAAACTTGACGGTGACCGGAAGGGAAACAGATCCCGCCACCTCATGGACGATCTTACCGGCAAGTTCGGGGGCAAGCATCAGGGCCGATCCTTCATGATTGTTCACGATTTTCGGGACGGGACAGCCCATGTTGATATCAATGAAAGCAAAACCCTTATCTTCGATCTTATGGGCCATCCGGCCCATCAGTTCGGGGTCTGACCCGAATATCTGCACACCCACAGGTGCTTCCTCTTTCAGGGTCTGCATCAGAGGTGTCGTATTTTTATTGCCATAATACAGGGCTTTGGCGCTGATCATCTCTGTGATCATGGCATCTGCCCCCTGTTCTTTACAGAGAAGGCGGAAGGGCAGGTCAGTGATGCCTGCCATGGGGGCCAGGATCACGGGAAAATCAGATCCGTATATTTCCTTAACGGCTGTTTCAGTTCCGGACATGGTCTCACCGCTGTTTATCATAGATGATCTGAAGCCCTTTCAGGGTAAGGTTGCTGTCGTAATAATCAATACAATCTGTCTCTTCTGCAATCATTTTTCCCAGGCCGCCTGTGGCCACAACAGTTACCTTGTCATAGCCGGATTCTTCCTTCATTTTCCTGATAATATATTCAGTCTGTCCGATATAACCGTATACAAGGCCGGCCTGCATGCTGCTGACCGTTTCTTTGGCAATGATATTATCCGGTTTCCGTATTTCTATTTCAGGAAGCTTGGCTGCCTGCAGGGAGAGCTCTTTGGCGGCGGTCCGGATCCCCGGCACTATAACACCTCCGACAAATTCTCCTGCTTTGGTAACCAGGTCTATGGTGGTGGCTGTGCCGAAATCCGCAGTGATCACGGGACCTCCGTAAAGCTCATAACCGGCTACGGCATCTACGATCCTGTCTGCTCCGGTCAGCTGCGGATTCATGGTTTTTATTTTAATTCCGGTGCGGATTCCCGCCCCCACAATGATTGGCTTTACTCCGAAATACTTAATAATGCCACTGGTGAAAGAATGATTGACGGCAGGCACCACGGAAGCTATGATGGCGGCATTTACTTCTTCTTTGCTGTATCCTTTATAAAGAAGTTCATCGAGAATAAACATACCGTATTCATCCGATGTACGATTAACCTTACTCCTCATTCTGAAGGTATCGCAAAGCTTTTTCCCCTGAAATAAACCGAATGTAATGTCTGTGTTGCCGATATCAATCCCTATTAGCATGATCTTCCTCCATGTCTTCCCCTAAAAAGAAGACTTTGTAATATGTCTCCAGACTGGTCAGCAGTTCCGTCTTTTCCCGCTGCAGCTGCTTTATTTTCAGTACACTGCCGATCTCGTCAAAGAAAAAATCATCTTCCCTCGACTCCACAGCAAAATTCAGATTACCCGAAGCATCAAACTCCAGACGCAGAATACCTCCCACATCAGAGGTAAAGAGCACGCACATGATCCTGAGTTCATCCTTTACGGCATCAGGCAGAGAATCAAACTCCGGATTGAAGTAGAAGAGTTCTTTATAGCTGCTGGCACCACAGAGAATCCTTTTATCTTCTGTCATGGCTCCTCCTAAACATATCCGTACAGTCCTCTGACCGAGACCTCTCCCGAGAGGACTGTTTCTATTGTGCCGTTTTCATCCTCAAGGATCAGCTCTCCCTTTTCATTGATCCCCAGAGCGGTCCTTAAAAGCTCCTGACCCCGGCGGACAAGCCTGACCTGACGGCCTTTATTGATCAGGTGATCATTATAGGCTTCCACAAACATAGAGAAACTCTCTTCTTCCAGAAAACGGTGATATTTATCCATAAATATCTGGATAAAATCTGCCAGAAAAGCCGCGCGGATGATCCTTTTCCCGGTCTCCTTCCTGATGGAGCCGGCCATATCCTCAATCTCGCTGTCAAACTGCAGCCGGTTGAGATTAAATCCCACTCCTACAACGACACAGTCGATCTCATCCATCTCCACACTCATTTCCGTCAAAATGCCGCATATCTTTTTATCATGGAGTACGATATCATTGGGCCATTTGATCTGACAGGCTTCCCCGCTGTGTTTCCCGGCGGTTTCCACAGCCGCCAGGGCGGCCACCAGAGTCAGCAAAGGAGCGGCCTCCGGAGAAAGATCGGGGCGGAGGAGTATCGAAAAGAATACATCCTCTCCCCCGGGTGAACTCCATACCCGCCCCCGCCTGCCTTTGCCGGAGGTCTGCCGGTCGGCAATAAAGATGCTTTCTGCGGAAATGCCGGCGGAAGCTGCCCTCTTGGCTGCTTCATTGGTAGAATCCACCGTATTATAATAGCGGATCTCCCCGGCAAGAACATGGGCGGGAAGATATCCCAGTAATTCCTCCCGGGTAACGACATCCGGGCTTTGCAGGAGACGGTAGCCTTTTCTGGTTACCGACTCTATCTCATACCCTTCCTCTCTGAGGACATTGATGTATTTCCATATGGCAGTTCTTGATACTCCCAGCTCTTCACAAATTGTCTGACCGGATACAAAACCGTCCCGGTTTCTCAAAAATGCCAGAATCTTTTCTTTCATATTTATCGTCCCAGTGTCGCCACCATCACGGCCTTGATGGAATGCATCCGGTTTTCAGCCTCATCAAATACTACCGAGTTTTCCGAACGGAATACCGTATCTTCCACCTCCCGTATATCCAGGCCCAGTCGGTCCCGCATATCCCTTGCCACACTGGTCTCAAAGTCATGATAGGCCGGAAGGCAGTGCATAAAGAGACACTGATCATTACCTGTATCTTCCATCATCTTCGTGGTAACTTTAAAGGGTGTCAGTGCTTTTACCCTCTCGGGATACAGATCTTCCGCTTCCCCCATACTCACCCAGATATCTGTATATATAACGTCAGAGCCCTTTACATCCTCCGGATCATGGGAGATGGTGATCTTTGCCCCGCTGACGGCGGCAAGCCTGCGGGAAACTGCAAGGACCTCCGGATCACAGACTGTTTTTTCAGGGCCGACTGCCTTAAAATTGACCCCCATAATGGCACTGCCGTACATGAGGGCATACATCACATTATCAGACAGGTCTCCCACAAAGGTCAGGTTTATCTCCTCAAGGGGTTTATCAATGTGTTCTTCGATGGTCATAAAATCCGCCAGCACCTGAGTGGGATGATCCACATCCGTAAGGCCGTTCCACACCGGCACCCCTGAGTACTTAGCCAGGTCCTCTACGATATCCTGGCCGAAGCCACGGTACTCAATGGCATCAAACATCCGCCCGAACACCTTTGCTGTATCCTCCAGAGACTCCTTCTTATTCATATGGGAATTGGACAGGTAGGTCACATGGGCACCTTCATCTGCAGCGGCCACTTCAAAGGAACACCGGGTCCTGGTTGAAGATTTGTCAAAGATCAGAACGATATTCTTTCCTTTCAGTTCTTCTCCTCTTATCCCATCCTTCTTTTTCTTTTTCAGCTGATGAGCCAGATCCAGCATATAGCGGATTTCCTCTTTATTAAAATCAAGCAGCGTTAAAAAGCTGCGGCCCTTAAGATCCATTTCTCCGACCTCCTTTTATTCGTAACGGCAAACCGTCCCGATGACACCTGTTAACATGGAAAATTTGTATCAAATTTTCATGAAAATGTCAAGGAAAACAAAGGATATTCCGCCGGAATCCTCCTGACCTCATCAAGAAACCGGTCAATGTGTCACATACTCCGCGATCAGGTTATAATCCAGTACCTCTCTGCAGGTGTCAAGCAGCTTTTCGGCCCGGTCAGAATACTTTTGGCAAAGGGGCACATTCAGATTCATTTCCTTTCCTGTGGAAAGGTCCATCACTCTGCCGGATTCCACCGTCCCGTCTTTTCCAATGGCAAAAAGCATGTCATTGTCATCTGTGATGAAGGAGTTTTTTCCGATATATGAGATCTGCGCCACAAATCCTTCCTCGGCATTTATCAGGTCATGGCCGAACACATAGGGCTGGGGGATCTCAAAATCCATCAGATTGGCAATGGTGGGAAGAATATCCACCTGCCCTCCTACAGTTGTATATGTTTTAGCGTCATTCAGGCCGGGTATATGGATAAAGAGCGGTACATTCAGCATTTCATCAAAGTCATAGGACTTTCCCAGAAATCTGGTCATCTGGTTATACACAGACACGGTTTCCTTGTTCATACCCTGATGGTCTCCGTAGATCACGATCATGGTATTTTCATAGAGATCCGCCTCCTTCAGATAGCGGATCAGCTCTCCAAAAGCCTCATCCGTATAGCGGACGGTCTGCAGATACCGGCCGAAGGTAGTATCCTTATCCTCCTCTTTCAGTTCCAGGCTGGCAAGCTCCTGATCCAGTTCATAGGGGATATGGTTGGTCAGGGTGATCATAAAACTGAAAAAGGGCTTTTTCCTTTCCTTTAAAATATCCACAGACTGACGGAACAATTCTTTGTCGGTAAGTCCGAAGCCGGATTTTTCCGTAAGCTCCAGCTCCTCTTCTGAATAAAAATGCTGGAAGCCCTGGTTCCGGTATGCCTCGTCTCTGTTCCAGAAGGTTTTTATATAACCATGAAAGGCCATAGCCTCATAACCCTGCTTCCTCATTAGCCAGGGCAGACCGTTGAAGGTATTATCCACATACTTGCGGTAGCACTCCCTCTCATCATTTGCATAAAGGCTGTTTAAGGCAGAGAACTCCGCATCGGCAGTATTACCCACCCCTGTGGTGGAATAAAAATGGTTGAAATAAAGGGTGTCCTTCTTTCTCAGTTCATTTAAGTTGGGTGTCAGTTCCTGCCCGTTATAGGCGGCCCCGATGGGGAAATCATTCAGGGATTCCGTCTGGATTAAGATCAGGTTCATCCCCTTTGCAGCACCTTTATAATTATCCCCGCGGGATTTCGGCACATTCTCATCCATTGCCTTTTTCAGTTTTTCCTCATCAGCCTCCCCCCGGTGCAGTCTGCCCACGACATTTACCAGGATATCATTGGTATGCCATGTAAAAATCTCAATATGGTTGACTTTCTGGACAGCACGGTAATTGTCGGGATTAAAACCATAATAGATCCAGCCGCCAAGGGCTGCGATAAACAATATGGCATGGGGGATCGCCCAGATAAGGAGTTTTCGGACAGACCTGTCTTTAAAGGGAATGCTGTCTTTCATCCTCTCTTTGTAATAATGAAAGACAAAAGGAACATCCAGCCACAAAAGCAGGCATCCGGGATTCACCGTCGCCCCGATCACTCCCCCGTCTTCGGCGATCTGCTTCAGACTGCCCAGCTGAAATAACTGATTCACCGAAGCATATTTCCCGAAATAACTGCTGTAAGCAGCATCCCCAAACATGATGACCGTGATCAGTATATATATGCTATAAAAGGCGATCCTGCCTGTCTTATTATCTGTAATGGAAAACAGTTCGAAGACAGTTACCAGAAATAACAGGGTCAGCAAAGGCACTTCATAGACCACCATCATATCCAGGCGGTCCGTCTGCCAGTAGAAAATAAAGGTCTTTAAGATAATAAATAAATAGGCCAGAGGCCAGAAATGTTTCATCTTCATCAATCACTCCGGAGGAGACAGGGGACGGTTCTCTGTCTCCTCCCCTTCTTCTCTTGCAAACATTCTGTAAATATGCTATTTTTAAGTAAATAGAAAGACAATTATAATTAAAGGGGGAAATTCTATGGAAGGAAAGAAAAACGGACGACTCATCGTGTTCCTTGTGGGCTTTGCCTTGATTCTTGCCAGTGTCCTGATCATCTTTATGACTGCCAGAACCAAGCGGTACACCGCAACCATCACCGAGATCACTTCAGATGTCTACACCACCAGAAGCGGCAACAGAAAAAGCGGCAGAAGAACGAAGTATAACCAGAAGGTAACGGTAAAATATGTGGACAGTAAAGGAAAGACAAAAAAAGCCACCGATGTACGGATCAAACGGAGCAGCAAAAACTCTCTTCCCGGGGTGGGGGACACCATCAAGGTCACCAAAGGGCTTTTCAGTACCAAAGAATACGATCCCACAACACCCATTGCCTTTGGGATTGTATTCTTCATATTTGGGATCACACTGATAGTATCCAGCATCAAATTCAGGAAGAAAAAGGAGTCACCGATATAAAACTGCAGAAAAAGGGGAGACAGGGGACGGTTCTCTGTCTCCTCCTTCTCTTTTTCCATTTCATCCGCTATCTAAATCATGATAAAAGAGGAGACAGAGAACCGTCCCCTGTCTCCCTGTCTCCCTCTCCTTCAATTATTCTCCCTGTTCAGGCTCGATGGCCACTTCCTTCACAGCGGTAACGAGCCCTGCCAGCCCCTGAATCTCGGAAGGCACAATGATCTTGGTTGCCTTTCCGTCAGCAGCCTTCTGGAATGCTTCCAGGGACTTCAGCTTGATGACAGAGTCATCAGCGCCTGCTGCTTTGATGGCCTTAAGACCATCTGCGGTGGCCTGCTGGATCTTAAGGATAGCCTCGGCCTCACCTTCCGCCTCTCTGATAGTGGCCTCACGCTTGGCATCAGCCCGGAGAATGGCCGCTTCCTTCTCAGCCTCGGCTTCAAGGATCATGGATTCCTTGTGACCCTCTGCCCGAAGGACGGAGGACTTCTTCTCACCCTCTGCCCGAAGGATGGCTTCACGACGTTCACGTTCTGCCTTCATCTGCTTCTCCATGGCATTCTGGATCTCTGAAGGCGGAATGATATTCTTAAGCTCTACACGGTTTACCTTGATACCCCAGGGGTCTGTAGCCACATCCAGGGTGGAACGCATCTTGGTGTTGATGGTCTCACGGGAAGTAAGGGTGGCGTCCAGCTCCAGGTCACCTATGATGTTACGAAGGGTCGTAGCAGTCAGGTTCTCAATGGCCATGATGGGATTATCCACACCGTATGCATAGAGTTTGGGATCGGTGATCTGGTAGTAAACTACCGTATCGATCCTCATGGTAACATTATCCTTGGTAATAACGGGCTGGGGCGCGAAGTCCACCACCTGCTCTTTAAGCAGGACCTTCTTTGCCACACGGTCAACAAAGGGCACCTTGAAATGAAGTCCCACAGACCATGTACCATTATAGGCACCCAGTCTCTCAATAACATAAGCCTGTGCCTGGGGAACGATCCTTACACAGGATGTCAGCAGATAGATGATCAAGATGATGATGATCATCGGTAAAAGTAAACCTACGAATCTCATATATACTTTTTCCTCCTGTTATATAATTTTTGCCTGTGAGTATCCATCGAAATCGCCCGGCGATTTCGCGCGGGCCTTCCCATTGTTATCTGAGATTAAGGCCGGGCGGGAAGCCCTACAGAGGCTTAACGATCAGCTTGACACCGGATATCTTTTCCACGCTGACCAGCTGGTCCCTGGGCAGCAGGACTTCGTCTGAGAAGCTTCTGGCTGTCCAGGTCTGACCATTGATACTCACCTGTCCTTCCGCTTTAAGATTATCAATGGGTTCCGTCACTATACAGGTTTCCCCGATCAGGCTCTCCGCATTCGTCCGGATGGTTTTGCTGTTTAAATACTTCTGGGCCAGAGGTCTGGTCAGGAGCAATAATACACCTGATACCAGTGCGAATACCAAAAGCTGCACATATAATGGAAACTTAAGTCCGGCCATGACCGCACCCATAAGAGCTCCTCCCGCAAACCATATGCTGGTTAGCCCCAGAGTCAGCACTTCCGCTGCCAGAAAAACGGCTGCCGCTATAAGCCAGTAAAACACTATCATATGTACACCCCCTTTTATAAGTGTCCGGCTGCCCTCGAGCCGGAAAGATAACTTCTTCTGTCATCCTTTGCTACACTTTATATATCATTTGTCGAAAGAAGTCAATATAATTACAAATATTTAATATATTGTTAAATATTTGTAATTACAGTCAGTGATTATAGTCCTCCTTCAGCCATTTTGCCACATCCAGGGCATGATAGGTGATGATCATGTGGGCTCCTGCCCGTTTCATGCCGATCATATTTTCCATGACCAGCTTTTTCTCATCTACCCAGCCGTTGGCCGCTGCTGCCTTTACGATGGAGTATTCACCACTTACATTATATGCACATAAAGGCATATTGGTTTCCATGGAAGCCGTTTTCAGGATATCCAGGTAGGCCAGGGCCGGTTTTACAATGATGATGTCAGCACCCTCGTCGATATCATCCCAGATATCACGCATCGCTTCTCTTCCATTATGATAATCCATCTGATAGGTTTTACGGTCGCCGAAGCCCGGTGCGGAGTGAGCCGCATCCCTGAAGGGGCCATAATAGCCGGAAGCCATTTTTGCACTGTAGGCCATAATTGGCGTGGTGGCCAGTCCTGCTTCGTCCAGGGCTTCCCGGATGGCAGCCACATGCCCGTCCATCATGTTGGAGGGGGCAACCATGTCGGCTCCTGCCCGGGCGCAGGTAACAGCCGTCTTTGCCAGCAGCGGAAGGGTCTCGTCGTTTAAGATCTCCCCGTCCTTGATCAGCCCGCAGTGACCGTGAGATGTATATTCGCAAAGACAAATGTCGGCGATCACCACCAGTTCAGGAAATACCTTCTTGATATAACGGATGGCTTCCTGGATGATCCCGTGCTCATTATAAGCCTCAGAACCGCATTCATCCTTGTGCTCGGGCACACCAAAGAGCAGCACCGCCTTAATACCGGCTTCCCGGATACGGTCAAGCTCCTCATCCAGCCTGTCAATACTGTACTGATAGATTCCCGGCATGGAAGGAACCGGATTCTTGATATCCTTCCCTTCCTGGACGAACAGGGGATAAATCAGGTCATTGACCCCTATGGATGTCTCCCTTACCAGCGCTCTCATACCAGGTGTGGAACGTAAACGTCTTCTTCGTATCATGATAAATACCTCCTCACAGTAATGTGCTTTATGTAATACCGCCCGAAAGCAGCATACTGACTATAATTCCAGATACTGGATCATTCCCGGTCCCAGGGTATCTGTGGGGCGGGAAATAAATCCATGCTTCCGGTAAAATTCTTCCCGGCCCCTGGCACACATCAGATCAAACATCATCATGGTGCCGGGAAAACCGATATTCATTACAAAGCTTTTTAAGGTCTCAAGTATCAGACTGCCGATGCCCTGTCCCTGGACCTCCGGGAGAATGATCAGATCCTGCACATAGCAGATCACCGCTCCGTCTCCCACGATCCGGCCCATGCCCACCGCCTTTCCGTCCCTGAAAGCCACCAGGGTATAAAGACTGTTATCAAGAGCCCGTCTTGCCTGGTCCCTTGTAAGGGGATGAAAGTTTACGGCATGCCTCAGTCTGAGATAAGTGTCGATATCAAGCTTATCCTCAACCAGTTCAATCATGTTTTATTTCCTGTCTCTTCTTTCAAAATCTCCTGGAGTTCTTCCTTATACAGTGTTCTCCTCTCAATAAATGCCATGGCTGCTGCTTTTTTCAGATAATGCCGCCGCAGAGCAACCTCCGGGACAGTCTTTTTAAGTCTGCTTTTCAGTTCTCCCAGCTGCAGTGCGATATCCGCGTAATAATCCGGAACATTTTCTTCCGTCTCCCGGCGGATAACCGATGATACAATAGGACTGGAGCCTCCGGTATTGATCCCGATACTGATCTCTCCCTTTTTGACCACTGCCGGAAAAAGAAAGGTGCATTCCAAGGGAGCATCCACTACATTTACCGGTATCCCCAGCCTGTGGCAGATCCCGGAGACCTGGTGATTGGTTTCCCGGCTTCCCGTTGCTGCGACAACCAGCACCGACTCCCGGATCTCCTCTTCCATCTCCGGGGGGGACAGGACCGCCTCCCGGCAGATACAGCCTTCATGCACCTCCCCGCCAAGCGCCTCCCGAATCTCCCGGCAGATCTCCGGACTGACTACATGCACATGGGCATCATACATGAGAAGGGTATCCACCTTTCTCTTAGCCACCTTCCCTCCGCCGATTACAAGACATTTCTTCTCTTTTATATCTATAAACAATGGAAAATACGCCATAGCTACAGCTCAATTCCCACTCTGGAACTTAATCCCCGGTCGAAGGGATGTTTAATCTTTCGGATTTCCGAGACATAGTCTGCCCGGTCCATGAGGGCCTTCGAAGGATTTCTCCCTGAAAGCACCACTTCCAGGTGCGGGGGCCTGTTTTTCAGAAATTCCAGAAGCTTTTCTTCCGTCAGCAGTCCTTTATCAATGGCATAAATACTTTCATCCAGTACCACCATATCAAAGTCACCCGCCAGCTCTGTGATCTGGTCCAGCATATCATCGTTGGCCGCGTGGAGTTCAAACAGCTCCTGCTCATTCATCTGGAAGGTGAATTTGTCCATCTTCCCTCCGGGGATCACGGTGACCTCCGGCAGTTCATCCACTATGCGGCGCTCACTGGAGCTGTCATCCTTTAAGAACTGGTGGAGCAGGATCTTTTTCCCGCTGCCCGCTGCCCTGACAGTAAGCCCCATAATACAGGTGGTCTTTCCTTTGCCGTCTCCACAGTAAATGTGGACACAGCCCCGGCCCGATGTATCGTCCGGCCTGCCGCCGCATCGCAGCTCCATTTCCCCCGGCTCGTCCGCCTTCTCCTGACCGAACAGGATCCGGTAGATCTTCTCCATATCCAGGTTATTCCGGATCATATCCGCCAGCTTATTATACTGGACTTCTTTATATTCTGCGATGCTTAAACGATTATCCGAGGGGTCGATACCCTTCTCTCTCATTATATCATTTACCAGGGCAAAAACCAGCTCCTCATTGTCAAAGATACCGTGCAGATAGCTGCCCCAGATTCGTCCGTCCTTTGTCATATAGGCATCTGTTCTGCCATCTTCCAGATCGATCAGGGCCACCGCATCTCCCAGATTGGTGGTGGTGCCCATGTGGATCTCGTAACCCGTCAGGTCACGATCGTTAAGATTATAAAGGTTATGCTCTGCCTTCATACTGCCGTGAATCCGGGTCCGGGTTTTATCACCCTGAAAAACGGTGGAAATATCAAGAAGGCCAAGTCCCCTCATATCACCCCCGTGTTCTACCCCGTCAGGATCATGCAGCTCCTTTCCCAGAAGCTGGAAGCCTCCGCAGATACCGATCACCCTGGTGGTCCCGGCAGCCCGGATAATGGCCCCCTCCAGCCCGCTTTCAATTAACCATTCCATATCAGACATGGTATTCTTTGTGCCGGGCAGTAAAATCAGATCCGGATTACCCAGTTCTCTTTTGTCAGTCACATATCGCAGGGATACCCCATCGATCAGTTCAAATACACTGAAATCCGTGAAATTGGAAATATGGGGGAGACGTATCACCGCCACATCGATTCCCTCAGTGATGGTCTTCTGGTTCAGCCGGTCTGACAGGCTGTCCTCATCATCAATATCGATCTTTTCCATGGGAAGAACGCCCAGCACCGGCTTTCCCGTAAGGTCTTCAAGCATTTTCAGGCCGGGCTTCAAGATCTCCACATCTCCCCGGAATTTATTTATGACAATACCGCAGAAGCGGTCCTGCTCCTCCGGGGGAAGCAGCTTGATGGTACCGTAGGCCGAGGCAAAGACACCTCCCCGGTCAATGTCTGCCACCAGGATGACCGGGGCATCCGCCATCTTTGCCATGCCCATATTGACGATATCATTTTCAGCCAGATTGATCTCCGCCGGTGAGCCGGCACCCTCTATCACAATAATATCGTTCTCCGCAGCAAGATGATCAAAAGCCCTCTTTACCTCCGGAGCCAGACTGTCCTTCATCTTATAGTAAGCCTGAGCACTTAAATTATCATAGACTTCCCCATTTACAATGACCTGGGAGCCCATATTGCTTGTGGGCTTTAAAAGGATGGGATTCATCCAGTGGGTAGGTTCCACCATAGCGGCTTCTGCCTGCATTGCCTGGGCCCGGCCGATCTCCAGCCCTTCTGTCGTAATATAAGAATTCAATGCCATATTCTGGGATTTAAAAGGGGCTACCTTATAGCCATCCTGCTTAAATACCCGGCATAAGCCGGCTGTCACAAAGGATTTTCCGGAATTGGACATGGTTCCCTGTACCATTATCGCTTTTGCCATGATATTCTCCTTATAAATGTTATTACCATCAAATGATTCCAATATAATCTAGTTATGATCCTTTCCCCGATGACCGGATATGATCAAATGCAAACAGGTCCATCACGCTTCCTATTTTATCCGCAATGATAAGCATCACCGCTTCTTTACTCCTGGGTCTGGTACCATTTAATGGATACATATGAGCTTCCACTGCATTATTCAGCTTCTCATCATGGATACCCAGACTTTCTTCTATGATGGGTACCGCATCCACCGGATGCTGACGGTATGTCTCCCTGGCTGTGCGGTAAGTATCCCTGTTCAGCATACCCAGATCATGGCACAGGGCAGCAACGATCAGCAGTTTTCTGTCCACCTTGATTCCAAGAACGTCGGCACCGGCAGACAAAACCACACAGACTCCGGCTACCCGGATGCTGTGTCTGGCCACGCTGGTAGTTAAATGATGTCTCCGGTTATAGGTTTCCCGAAACTCAGGCGTTGAAATGACGTCCGACCCCAGCTTGTTTACCCTGGAGCGAATAGGACGCCTCCTGCCTCCCTTCTTATCAATCGAAACCGCTTCAGCGATTTCGCTCGGGCTGCGCTTCAGCTCTTCTGACATATGATCTGTACTCATCCTCAAATAACCTCACTCAGACGATCTTTTATCAGTAAATCACCACCGGAAAACCTGCCTTTACATTATCATAAAGAACCTTCGCGGTCTTTACAGGACAGTTTACACAGCCGTGGGAACCGTTCCCTTCGTATTCAGAGCCGCCAAAGGTCATGCGCCAGGGAGCATCATGCAGTCCCTGGTTGCCGTTAAAGGGCATCCAGTATTTCACATCCGAGGAATAGGCGCTTCCGTTGGAATTGACACCGGTAAGTGTCGACGGGGACTCTTTATAGGTTATACTGTAAACCCCCTTCTCCGTGTCATAATGTCTCTTCACATCTCCGGTAACTACCGCCGACCTCATCTTGCATCTGCCATTGATATAGAGCCAGAGCTTCTGGCTGCGGATGTCAACCTCCACATAGGAATTCCCTATATCATCGACTTTGGAATAATAACCCATGGCTTCATAGGAATAAAAAGGTTTCCGGCTTATCTTTTTTCCGGATTGTATATCCGAAGCCAGTTGTTTCTTCTCCTTTTTCGTATCGACCTTCCACCCGTAATCCCCATCATCGATCCGGATGATCTTTCCTGATGAGGTCTTGAAATGATGTGCCCTTCCCATGGTGTTGTACTTTGCGGCAAGGCCGAGAATGTACTCTGATATCTTATCCTCATCCACAGATACTTTAAGGTCCTCTGAAAAGACGATCCAGTCTTTAAAAAGGGCGTAATCTACGGTCTCTGTTTTTCTGTTGAAATCATAGATGACCTGCGAGAGAGCATACTTATTCGCCTCTTTAAGAGCTTTCTTGATAGCCTTATCCTTTGCATAGACCCGGGGCAGCACATAAAGATCTTCTTTCTCAAGATCGATCTTTGTGATATTCTGGCTGATGGCAGTCTCAAGACTCTTTAAAAGTCCCTCCTTGTCCACCTGATTGCCGATTACCTCCGGAACGATCTTATAGGCTTTTTTCCCCGGCACAATATGAGCATCCCGGGGTTCAGTGACATTTGACGGTTTGAAACAGTCAAGACCGTTAACGATGGTTCGAAGTCTGGCTTCATCATAATCTGCCTCAAGGGTCACCGTATACTTTTCTTTGCCAAAAAGATCTGTAAACCAGTTCCAGGCATGAAGTCTGTTAAAAATCTTCTGAACCTGCCCATTGGTGGATATCTCCTCCACAACCTCCCTGGCCCTGATGGTTTCTGTCCTCTCCTTTTCCACAAGCTTTATATCATGGGAAGCAAAATCCTCATTAAAATACCTCTCTGCCTCCTCCACAGTCTTTCCCTTCATGGACACGCCGTTGATATAAGTATTTCTGTGAAAGTGATTTCTATAATACAGAAAGCCTCTTATATAGAAAAACAACAGGAGCAGAAGAAAGGCAAGGCATATATATCTCAGGCTTTTGTCAGAAAGGCTTAAGGTCTTTTTTCCTCCTGCTCCCCTGTTTATTTTTGTTTTTTTCTTTTTCTGCAAAGCTTTTCTCCTGCTTTTTTCTCAATCGGGTTCTTCAGGTTATTCAACCGGAATCTCCTTAGTCATTATAAATCAAAGCCATTAATACAAGGGGCTCTGTCTCTGACGCATTATCCAGGGAATGATAATGACCCGGAAGGATAGTGCATACATCCCCGGGGAATACATGGGTCTTAGTTCCGTCATTATCAGTAAAGATTCCCTCACCCTCCAGAATAAAGTAAGGCTCTGTCTCCCCCACATGCTGATGCCAGCCTATATTGGACCCAGCTGGCAGTTCAACCTTGGCATACATCCGTCCATGCCCATACAGATCTTCCTTAGGAACAATATGATACAGCCGGGCAGGACCCTTTCCGTTTCCTATACCTTCTCTGATCTCAAGAATCGGTTTTCTTACCATATGAATACCTCCTCAATTCTTTCTTTAATGGTTTTCTCCTTATTTTACTACTTTTCATATTTCAAATCAACAGGTTAATAAACAAAGTACGTAAGCGGTCCGATGTCCCTGTATTGCGACTGGACTTATAAATAAAAAACCCCTCCCGACTGCCCCTGTACTGAAACAGGAACTGCCCGGAGGGATTAAAAAGGAGTATTATGTCATCTTTTCAAAAGCATGGTTCTTTTATGCTTTTAAAGATTACTTTTTAAAGATTAATAGATGTCGTCCGGTCCCTTCTTGGAGAAGGCTGTTACACCAAACCACTTCTTGTAATTTGCAACCAGATACAGACAGAAGGCAAGACCTACGGCTGCGAAGATCAGGTTGATTCCAAGAGATAATCTGGCACCCTGGCCGGCTCCGTGAGAAGCAGTAAGAGCTCCGGAGATCAAAGGCATTACATATCCGGAAAGACCCATGAAGGTATAGTAAATACCAAGGTTACGGCCTTTAGGACCGGGATGGAATTCCTGAATAAGAGTAACACCACACTGAAGAGCACCGCCGGCAGCGAAGAAACCGATACCTACGCAGGCAAGCATGATCAGAGCTGTATTGGTAGCAAGTACGGCAAGTGCATAACAGCAGATAGAACCACAAAGGTCGATTACCAGCACTTTAAGAGTTCTCCAGCGGAGGGCTGCAAGAGCGATAGCCCAGATGATAACGGCTGCAAGAGAACCAAATGTGTACAGGGAAGACATGGAAGCTGCCTTCATCTCAGTAAGACCACAGTACTCCATACCGTATGTCTTTAAGAACTGCTGAGCAGAATACATGGTGGACATGTTGATA
The DNA here is from genome assembly GCA_017433295.1 of Eubacterium sp. Taxonomy (GTDB): domain Bacteria; phylum Bacillota; class Clostridia; order Lachnospirales; family Lachnospiraceae; genus Anaerobutyricum. Next base: position 9,657 of record JAFRHL010000006.1, on the reverse strand, counting down.
AATCCCATAAGAGCCAGCGGAACTACCAGCCACTTGGGAGCAGGAACCTTGAAACGGTCTGCTGCTAACTGAGCGTCTGCATCGAGAGCACCTTTCTCCTTCTTCTCAACAACACCGGAAGCTTTCCTTTCCTTGAGCTCTTCGTCGTAGGAATAGGGAGCAATGAAGGCAATGACACAGAGAACTACTGCGCAGATTGCGGGGAAGAAGATACCCATCTTCCATGCGTCTCCGCCCTGAGCACCGAGGGATGCAACCAGGATCGGGTATGCCATACCGGAGATGGAGATAAATCCTTTGATGAGGATAGTTGCTGCACCCGGAGCTTTGATCCAGGATTCCTGAGCTGCTGCATAAAGAGAACCATCAAAGAAGGATGTGGCAGCACCCATTAAGAATGCACAAACTTTCGCTACGGTGATACTGTGGGTATAAAGACATCCGAAGAAAGCAGCTACATACATGATGGCACCGATCATAACCATGATCTTACGGCCGATCTTATCGGAAATCTCACCACAGATCCATACTGTGAGGAACTTAGCTAAACCAGTATAAGCGATAACACTGGCAACAGCAGCAATACCTGCCGCATAAGCCTCAGATGCGGGATCAGACATGTTAAATCCCCACTGGGCCGCAAAGTGCACGTTATTCTGGGAAAGCAAAATAGCCTGCATACCATGTGTAAAATAAGCAAGGTATACAACAGCGAGTGTTAAGAAATACTTTTTCGCTCTCATTGATTTGTTTCCTTTCTTAAAAAAATGTTTTTTATATAATTATATAACGGACGCCGTAATCTCCACCCGTATATACAATTATTCTTATTATAAATGTATAAAAATACATTCTGTCATTTCTCCGGTTTTGACATTCTGACCTGAGAAACGATCATTAATGCAAGCAGTACCACCAGGACAAGGGAGAAGGGACTTGTGAAGATGTCCACAAACATTCCGCCCACAGATCCCGCGCTCATGATGGCTCTGCGGAAATAAAGCTCCAGATTGGGTCCCAGGATCAGTCCCAGAACCAGAGGTCCCACCGGATAGTCAAAGCACTTCATAAAATATCCGATGATACCGAATACCACGGTCCACACAATATCGATCACATTGCCGCCGATGGAATAACTTCCTATAACTGATATGACCATGATCAGCGGCATGAGGATCTCTCTTGGCAGCTCCACCAGCTTACTGAAGATCCTGATGCCGGTAAGGCCGAAGATCAGCAGGAAGATATTGGCTGCCAGAAGCAGCCAGGCCAGATTGCTGAAAATCTCGGGCATGGTACTCATCAGTGTGGGGCCGGCCTTGATATTATGTATGGACAAAGCTCCGATCATGATGGCTGTGACGGAGTCTCCCGGAATACCCAGGGTCAGCATGGGGATCAAAGCGCCGCCGACAGCCGCGTTGTTGGCTGATTCGGGAGCTACGATTCCCTCATAGGCTCCTTCTCCAAAGGGCACTTCCGGATTCTTCACGGTCCTCTTGGCAAAGTCGTAGGATAATAATGCTGCCAGGTCGCCGCCGGCTCCCGGCAGGGCACCTACTACGGTTCCCACCAGACCACTGCGAAGACTTAAGGGAAGCATCCTGATCAGGACTTCCTTAGGTGGCCGGATCTTTAAGACATCCTGTTTAACAATGGGACGGTCTCTGTGGAGAAGCTGGAAGAGGGCTTCACCGATACCGAACATACCGATCATAACACTGATATAGCTCAGACCGGTTCTCATATCAGAGATACCGAAGGTAAAACGGTTGAGTCCGGTAATGGGGTCTGTACCCACTACGGCCAGCATAAGGCCGATGAGGGCAGTGAGGATTCCCTTCCAGACCGATTTGCCTCCAAGACTGCCCACCAGCATAAGGCCCATTAAGAGCAGGAGCAGATAATCCTTGGGGCTGAACTTTACTGCTACTTTTGAAATATAGGGGGCGGCGATCAGCATGATCACAAGACCAAACATACCGCCCAGAACAGACATGATGGTGCTGACCGCAATGGCCTTTCCTGCCTCACCCTTCTGTGCCAGGGGATAACCGTCAAAGGTGGTAGCCACCGCTGCCGGGGCCCCGGGAATATTAAGAAGGATCGCCGCGCGGGATCCGCCGTAAACTCCGCCTACCCAGACTCCCATCATCAGGGCCAGGGCATTGTCCACCTGCCAGCTGTAGGTCATGGAGATCAGCAGGGAGGCAGCCATGGTTACGGATAATCCCGGTATCGCTCCTACATAGATTCCCGCAAAGACACCAAGGGCCACAAATAGAATTTTGTACAAAATAACTGTCATAGCTTTGGTCTCCTTTAGGGCATGATGACACTGAAGATATATTTAAATACCAGCAGGATCATAAAGGTACTGATATAAGAGATCAGCACTGCCTGCTTAAAGCTGTCCCTTCTCAGATAGAAGACAGCGGCAAATATAAACAACAGCGTCGCAATTGTATAATGAAGGAACATGATGGCGGCAACATACAGGATCAGCATGAGGATGAAAGCCACGATGGTGGAGTCAAACACATGCTTTGAATCATCTATGTCCGTCTCAAACTTTTTACCGAAAACGATCACACAGCTTACGATCACGCACAGGATGGACATGAAGATGGCATAGCCTGCAGGTGATGTAATGGTGATCTCTTTAAATGGCAGGATCGTTAATGAACCTATAAGAAACAGAACAGACAGAGCAAGAATAATATAGCTGAAATTCTTTTCACCTTTCATAGATCATTCCTCCTCTCCCGCTCTCGGAATACCGCAGTCCTCCGGCGAATACATGGTCTGACCGGCTTCATAAAGAATCCAGCAGGTGGTCTGCTGCCATTTTTTAATGTAGGCAGAGGCCTCGTCTCCGGAGATACCCAGAGGTGTGATGTAATGCTCTGATAAGAACTGCTGGAAACCTTCCTTCTCCCAGCCCTTCCTGAAGGCGGCAGACAGGGTTTCTTTTACCTTGTCCGGACAGTCTTTGTCAACAAATACACCCACAAAGGTTCCCCACGGGAAATAATCCTTGTATTCCGGGTAGGATTCGCAGATGGTGGGACTGTCAGGCTCACCTGCCAGTCTCTCATCAGAAAAGACCGTTAAAATTTTAACTTTTCCGTCCGCAACATAATCTACGGCGGAAGAATAATTAACAATCGTTACATCTGCATTCCCACCAATAATGGCTGTCAATACAGCAGAATCACCATCATAGGGGACCTGGTTAAACTTCACCTTGCTGGTGGCCTCCAGCATGGCAGCCACATTGGAAGTCAGACCTCCGGCACCGGTGGTGGCAAGGTTGATCTTGCCCGGCCTGGCATCGGCATCCGCAAACAGTTCCTCGATGGTATTGTATTTGGAATCCGGCGCAACAACCAGAACTGCCGTCTGCTGTCCCGCAATGATGACAGGATAGAAATCATCATAATCGATGGCGGAGATACCCATTACCTTATATAATGGGGGATTCTCCGAATTAAAAAGAATGGAATATCCATTGGCATCCTGTCTCTTTACAAACTCTGTTGCCACGCTTCCCGTAGCACCGGTTTTATTCTGGATGATAATATTGGTATGAAGCTCTTCAGCCGCATAGACAGCCAGGGCGCGGCTCACCGTATCGGTGGGCCCGCCTGCCCCCCAGGCCACATAGCCGTTGATATTATTATCCGGATATTCTGCGGTGTAGGAGTGTATCACCTTATAGATCTCGTTTCCCGCCACAATGGTACTCACGACGAACAGAATCGCGATGATTACCTTTGTATAATTCTTCACGAAATCAACTCCCAACTATGTATGAGCTTACTGTCCCAGAGCCTTCTTGCCCTGCACAGCGCCCTCTGCAATATACTCAGCGATCTGGCCATCATCATATCCGAGTTCCTTTAAGATTTCCTCTGTATCGGAACCCTGGGCTCTGGTCACCTTAAAATCAGGCTTAAAGCTTCCGAACTTAACCGGATTGGTCGGAATATTTCTCTTTCCGGAAGGACAGTCAAGCTTGGTCATAACCTCATTGGCCCATACCTGCTCATCTTCATAGATGTCATTGGGCTCCATACATCTTTCGCATGGAACATCATTATCCTTAAAGATCTTGATGATATCCGCAAGATCAAACTTTGCGATGGCTCCGTCTAAGGCTTCCACAACCTCACGGTTCTTTCCAAGCTCATTCATCCGGTCACAGTTACAGTAATCCGGATTATCAATAAGGTCCTCACGGCCCACCAGTTTCATGATTTTATTGTAATCACGGTCATACTCCGGTGCACACATGGCCAGCAGCTTGTCATCTTTTGTACGATATACGTTGTTTGTAGGAGCTATTACTTCAAAACGGCTCTTGGGATAGGGATTTCCATACTGGGCGGATACCATACCGGTACTTAAGAAGAATACAGCGGCATGATGGAGACTTACTGTAACCTTGTCGCCCTTACCGGTACGATTGCGGTTAAAGAGTGCCGCGCAGATACCGGATGCCAGACAAAGGGATACCTGGAAATCACCAAAACCATTGGTAGGGATCATGGGAGCACTGCCCTTGTTAACAGTGGTTCCGTATACACCACCACGAGCCATATAACAGGTAACATCAAATCCCGCGCTGTCCTTCTCCGGTCCCTTTTCACCATAGCCAAGGCACTGGGTCCAGATCACCTGGGGATACTTTTCAGAAACTGTTTCATAATCCAGCCACAGCTTCTTTAAGGATTTGGAACGGATATTGGTAATGAAAACATCAGCATCTTTAAGAAGCTTATCCATGACCTCCATACCCTTCGGGTTCTTCAGGTTGATCGTCATGAATCTCTTATTCATATTGGACATATCAAATCCCAGGTTTTCCTCATCTGTATAGGGCATGCCAAATACCGCGCCCTGAGTACGTCCGGGATCACCTTTTCCTGCCTCCACCTTAATGACATCGGCACCCCATTCACCAAGAACGCGGGCACAGGTAGGAGCTGCAAGGAATGTAGTAAGGTCAACAACTTTAACGCCTTCTAATGGTTTCATATCAACATTTCCTTTCAGATATAACTTACGTCCATCCCGAAACACTTCAGAATGGACGTAAATGTTCTTTTTATCTACTTCCAACTATAATTCAGGAAACTCGAGCCTGATCCGGCCAGGCCGGACCACATCATGCTCACTTCCATCATATACTTTTCAATACGCAGATCTTATTTGTGAATATACTCGATACGTCCGCCACACTTGTCAAGGCCACGGAAAGCAGTAAGTCTCTGAACGGTACGAGGACCTTCCTCAAGCCACATAGCACGGCAGTCACGATACAGACGTTCTACCGGGCCATAGTCGGATCCGTCAGGTCTTCTTACGCCATTGTTGTCTTCGAAGTAGCCGATACCACCGAAGATCTCAAGCATAGCGTCAGATACTTCACGAACTGTGTCGATGGAAAAGAGCTTGCACATAGCAGCCTTCATATCGATGTTCTTGCCTGCATCATAATCCTCAGCGAAATCCCAGATCATAAGACGAAGAGCGTTGATCTTTGTGCCCATGTCTGCGATATCCTGCTGAATCTTCTGTCTCTTGCAAAGAGGTTTGCCGAATGTTACACGGTCATGAGAACGTGCGATTGTCATCTCAAGCATACGCTGAGCCATACCAAGGTTGGAAACAGCAATATGAGCGCGGGAAACAGCCAGAGAATGCATAGCTACTTCAAGACCCTGTCCTTCTTTACCAAGCATGAATTTCTTATGAACTCTCATGTTTGTGAACTTAAGGTCAGCATGTCCTGCACCACGGCAGCCCATCATATGGGACATCGGAATGATCTCAAATCCAGGTGTGTTAACATCTACGAAGAATGCGGAAAGAGACTCATCCTTATCAGAATCCGGATCTGTCTTTACGATCAGGTATGTAAAGTCGGAGCAGTCTGTATGGGAGATAAGAGTCTTCTCACCATTGATGATGTAGTAATCAGGATCATCCGGATCTTTCAGAGCGATAGTATGAAGGTCAGCGCCTGTACCACCGGTTCTCTCTGTCAGAGCGAAGTTAACATAGATTGTCTTGTCCTGGAACTTGTCCATGTACTGAGCTTTTAACTCATCACTTCCGAAGTCATCAAGAATTCTCCAGTCAAGGTCAGCAGCATGATGTAAGTGCATACGCATTCCACCAGGTCCGCGGGAGAACTCTTCCTGAACCATCAGGATCTGCTTTTCGCTTAATCCGAATCCGCCGTACTCTTCCGGAAGAGCGAAACGATAGAGGTCGTTCTTAATTGCTGTGTCATAGAATTCCTGCGGGAATGTGTTAGTAATCTCGATCTCTTTCTGCATCTCATCAAAAGGACCTTCAGCTAACTCACGGATCTGAATTAAATAATCCTGAAACTGCTGTTCTGTTAATTTCATATTGTTCCTCCTTTTCCCCTACTTGCAACCGCGGGCATCTGCTTCAGAGAAAATCACAAGAGTCCAAGATGCCGGCTGTCGCTTTGTTAATTATTAGATGGTAAGTGAATAGATTCATCACTGATTCTATTATACTTGCACAGTGCAAATGCAACAAATCGTTTCTTACTTGTCATTTTTCACAATTCATAGCAAAAAACTATAAATTAAAAAGGTTCAGGGTAACAAACAGGATAAAAGAACACATTTTTACCGATCACAAGGCCATATGCAGTAACTTAAGAACTGTATTAAGTTCCTCCACGCCCATCTGTCCGGGAGCGGAAGCCTTTGCCGCAGCACCAAAGGTCAGGGCCGATCCGAACACCTCTCCGCAAAGGCGGCTGATGACGCCGGTTCCGGCCATGGACATGGTTATGATGGGACGGTCCGCATACTTTGAACTCATTTCCTCTGTGGCGGCCAGAAGTGTGAGAACATCCTTTTTACTCCGGGGCATTACGGCAATCTTGGGGATATCGGCACCCAGCTCCTGCATTTTTCTTAAACGGCCCACTATATCCTCTTTGCCGGGGGTCTTATCAAAATCATGGTTTGAAGCCACCACCTTCACCCCTGCTTTATGGGCTTCTTCTATAATATGAGCCACGATTTCATCTCCGGTAAAAGCTTCCACATCAATGAGATCCACATAGCCTGAACGGGCCGCTTCCATGTTGATCCGGGCATAGGTTTCCGGGTCAATTTCCTTTTCTCCCCCCTCCTTTGAGGTACGGAAGGTCATCAGCAAAGGAGTGTCCTCCAGAAGTTCCCTGAGCTCCTTTAAGACACCCAGAAGCTTCTCCCGGTCCAATACGGATTCAAACCAGTCAGTTCTCCACTCCACCAGATCAACCGGCAGACCCTTAAGGCCGGCAGCCTGTTCCAGTATATCCTCCCTGCTGACTCCCACTACGGGTACACATATTTTTGGAATTCCCTCACCAATTACAGTATTTCTTACCTTTACAACAGTCATATTACTATCCTTTCCTTCCGGCTTATCCTTAAATGCGGCTGCGCCAGCTTATGTCTGCCCGGCCGCCGGTTTGCGAAGATCTGTCTTTAATCATCATAGGAGATGTGCAGGATATCCTTCATATATTCTATGGGCATGGGCTTTCCTGTCCAGAGCTCAAAGGCCGCCGAGCCCTGGAAAAGCATCATTCCCAGTCCGTTCATGGTCTTACAGCCCGCCTCTTTGGCCATTTTTCTCATCTTAGTCTCTGCCGGAGAATAAGGCACGTCCACAACAATAAGTTCCGGGCGGAAGAAGGAGATGTCCGGAACCACGGAAACATCTTCAAGGGGTTTCATTCCGGCACCAGTGCCGTTGACAAACAGGTAACTGGAATCCATTTCCTTCTTCAGCAGCTCTTTATCCGACAGATCATAAAGGGCTGCTCTGGCACCGGTGTTTTTATTGATCTTTTCCACCGTTTCAAGTCCCCGGTCCCAGAAAGAATCCTTCAGGTTAAAAATGGATATTTCCGCCACACCGTCCAGAGCAGCCTGAATCTCAATGGCCGTGGCCGCGCCGCCGCATCCGCAGATGGTCATTTTTTTCCCGACCGGATCGATGTTATTGTCCTTAAGAGAGGCCATAAAGCCGATCCCATCCGTTATGTGTCCGGTCAGATGCCCTCCGTCATTGACGATGGTATTCACTGCTCCACAGAGCCTGGTCGCCGGAGAAAGCTCGTCCAGATACTGCCCCACTATGGTTTTATTGGGCATGGAAACATTAGAACCCCTCATCTTCAGGGTCCGGATCGCTTTTACTGCATCTTCAATTTCATCGGCATCCACCTCAAAGGCCAGATAAGCGTAGTCAAAGCCCATCTTTGCAAAAGCTTCGTTCTGCATGGCGGGGGAACTGGAATGTCTGATGGGATAGGCCATCAGGCCTATAAGCTCAGTATGTCCTGTAATTCTTTCTGCCATGATCATATGCTCCTTTCTGCTTTTTCTTCCTTTTCCTCATGTGATCGTGTAGCTATGATTTACCGATGCGTTTTGTATCATCTCTGATTTCATTGTATCAGACATTAATTCTCTAAACCAGTTTATTTTCCTATTGCTTTTCATGACAAAAGCCCGGCTGAACCTATAGTTTTTTATGATGAGATAAAAAACGGACCAAAGTAAAAATGATTGGATGGCCGGCAAAGACTTCTGTATAATGATTGATAGATATAATAAACCCTTTTTCGAGAAAGGATGACATAAATGACAGAAATAATTCATGAGTTTCCGACCATCTATAAAGCAAGTATTCCTCTGCCGGGTACCGCCCTCAAGAATCTGAATTGTTATATTATGAAAAGCGGAGAAGAAAGTGTGATCATAGATACAGGATTTAACCTGGAAGAATGCCGGCAGATCCTTATGGATGCTCTTTTGAGTCTTAACATTTCACCCAGACACACCCATGTCCTCCTGACCCATCTCCATTCGGACCACATGGGCCTGGCAGAATACTTTGATTATCCTGATTCCAAAATCTTCATGAGCGAAACCGAATACAACTATTACAGGATGCATATACACGGAGAATACTGGGAGATACAGGACAGGATCTTCATTGAGGCGGGTATGCCCGAGGAAGAGCTGGCCCAGTCAAAGCTTGAGAATCCGGCCATCATCTATGCTCCCGCAAAGGAATTTCATGTACATACTTTAAAGGACGGGGACCGGATCCATATAGGGGACCTGACCTTTGAGGCAATCGAGGTGGCGGGACATACCCCCGGCCAGATGTGCTTTTATCTGGAAGATGAAAAAATCATGTTTCTGGGCGATCATATCCTTTTTGACATTACTCCCAACATTGTAACCTGGCCTCTGACAAAAAACTGTCTGCAAAAGTACCTGGATAATCTGGATAAAATTTCCCGCTACGAGATCAAAACAGCCCTTCCGGGTCATCGCAATCTAAGTAATAAAACCGTATATACCAGGATCCAGGAGATCAGGAACCATCATCGAAAAAGGCTGGATCAGGTCTTATCTGTTTTAAAAGACCATCCCGGAATAAATGCTTATCAGGTTGCGGGCCTTCTCACCTGGTCCCTGCGGGGAAAAAAATGGGAAGATGCTCCCAAGCAGCAGAAATGGTTTGCCATGGGTGAAGCCATGGCCCATCTGGAATATCTTGTAAGTGAGGGGGAAATCGAGATCCGGGATAACAGATATT